>JAZKHJ010000042.1:0-42275 GCA_040385485.1 Pseudomonadota bacterium
GAGAGGTGGATGAGCGGTTTAAGTCGCACGCCTGGAAAGCGTGTGTGGGCTAATACCCACCGCGGGTTCGAATCCCGCCCTCTCCGCCAGTTATCGGTCCACAGACGTCCACAAGCGTCCAGGACAACCCCCTAAAAGCCCCGTAAACACTAGCGTTACGGGGCTTTTTTGTTTTCCAGCGTCCAGGGACGTCCGTTGACAGCCCGTTTTTTTTGGGGGTATGGTTGGGGTACTTTGGCATCATCCTGGGGGTATCGACCTCCAGTGCCTCGACGGATCCCCAAATGCCCCTATTCGAGAATCTCGGGTGTGGTGTTGTCACAGTCCACCAGAACAGCGACGCGCATCTCGACATCTGAAGCATTGTTCATTCTCGACTCCCTCTTGATAAACAGGATCATACGGGGAAGGCGCGAAGCGCAATGCCGACAAACGAGCAGTGACGCGATGGCGGCTTCAGCTACGCCGACGCGTCACACGTGAGCTTTCAGGTGTAAAACGCTCGCATGTTCAGATAAGCTGAAACGAGCCTCGTTAAATCCATGCTTCTTGCTCCGCCTTGCGTCCCTCGCGCTTCATTGCCAGACACAGTTCGCGCAGCGCCTGTGGCAAGCTGGCGGACCCGGCCAGCAGGGCATCGATTAGTCGACGGTCATGGTCGTTCAGCGGCCAGTCTTGCGAGGTCTCGGACAACTGCTTCACGCCCATCCAATGAGGCTGCCAGGACAAGTCCTGGGCCTGCCACAGAGCGCCGACCGTGCAGGCAATGTCCACTCCGCTAGGATCAACGTCGGCACTAATCCAAGCCGACGCAGGTGCCAGTCGCAGAAGATGGGCTATGGCTTCCAGCCAAGCGATCGACGGACGTCCGGGCATCCAAATCAGAACCACCCCCGGTTCAAGCTGCAGCGCCTGGCGCTCGAAACTTGCGCGGTTTTCGATCAACCACCAGCGCTCCGGCTTCGACGCCGCACTCACCTGCATCAAATCAGTCAGCGGCAGTCCTATGCAGTGCAAGGGCCCCAGCTGAACCTGCTGGTCATCCCAATGCAGGTTCAATTTACCCGCCAGCCAGCCCACCGCGACAAAACGCGCAATGCGCAGCCGCTCCAGATCGAATGCGGTCTCCAGCCAGCGCCAGTCGGCGTCGCCGACAGCTTTCGTGGCACCTCTTGAGTGCAGGGCGAAATCGCGCCGCGAGCCTTGTCGGTCCTCGTCATGCCATGCAGCGACCGCGCGCATGAGTTGAAGGCGAATCGCCAGCAAGTCCGGCCGCAGCGATTTGTCCTCGCGCAACTGCATCAACGCCCTGCCCAGCTCATCCAAAAGATCTGGATCCAGCGCAGACCCGTCTGCCGTCTCAGCGCGTGACTGCAACCAGGCATCCGCATCCTCGATCAGCGCCTGCCGCTCCTCCACACGCAAGCGCGGGCTCGACACACCCAGTAGCCCTTGCAGCCGAGGCAGATCCCGCCAACTGATGAACGCCCACTGCCAAACGCCACCCACCAGTCGATCGTGCCGAACAATCCACCCTTGGCGCAGCAGCAAATCACACAGCGCTTCTGCAGTCTCAATGGACACAGGCGCAGCGTCCTTCAGCAGGGCTGAGCGGCTGCGGCGAGCCCCGTCGCTGCGCGCCCAACGTCGCAATACGGCACCGTGATCCGGATCCAGCATGGGCAACGCCTCCGGCAAAGGTCCAGATGCACACCGGTCCCGCGCACCGCGCCCCCGTAGCGTATCAACCCATTCCATCGCTCTTCGCCCTCTTCCTCAGGCCGTTGCGACACGGCGTTGCAACACGCCGATCGGAGGTGCCCAGCGCGCATCGCGCGCTTTCTTGGACGTGACCAGCGTGATGTCCGCCGGCTCGAACACCTCCACGTTGTGCGTGATCGGCGTGGTCAGCACGTACTGGGCTCGGGTTGATTTCAGGAAATGTCCGACCAGTTGGATGTTGCGCACATCCAGATGCGCGAACGGCTCGTCAATGAACACGAAGCCGCCCGGCGTTTCGTCGTCCTTGAGCAAGCCCACGAGCAAAATCAACGACTTGATCACCTGCTGCCCACCCGACGCCTCTCCGTCATTCAGCCCGATGTTTCCTTTGCCGTCAAAGTTGAAGCTGACCTTGAGTTCTGCCTGGCGCAGCACGGTGTCGTCGTTGTCCAGGTGCGGCAGATCGGCTTGTACCTCCACGCCAGCCAGTACACCCAGATCCACGATGTTTTTGCGGTAACGGCGCACGGTTGCTCGCATCACATCGATATAGCGTGCGCGCGCGTTGCCAACTGCGTCGGCGGCGGACACATTCCGCCTTTTGCATTCGTCCAGTCGCAGCGACTGCTCGCCCACAGTGGCATTCATCAGAGTGTGCTTTTCTTCCACGGCTGGATCGGTCTCCCACTGGCCCTGCTGCAGTGCGTGGTCCACATCCCTGCTGCGCAATTTGGCCTGCGTCGTGTTCACGTAATCCGCGCACAACTTGGCGAGAGCTGCTTCAGTGATCCAGCGCACCGGAAAACGGCGCTTCTGCGCTTGCGACTGGACCGACTTTACTCGCAACTCCTCTCGGCGAACACGCCATTCACGCTCGTAGCGCTCCATCTCACGCTCGCTCTCGGTCATGCGCTGCTGCGTGGTCCGGTAGCTGGTCTCGGCATGCGTCTCACCGACGACGGCATTCTTGTATGCCTGCTCCAGATCCTGCAAGCGCTTGCTGGCGTTGACGCGAATCTGTTTCAGCGCTGGCAACTGCTGACGCGCCTGCTGGAATTCATCGCTGCGCCGTGCCAGTTCTTCTGCGGCTCGGTGCCCCTTACCAGCTTCGATGGCTGCGTCCAGCTGACGCTTTACGTCCCTTTGATCCTGCGAAATGCCGCTCAAGTCCTTGTCGAGTGTGATCAGACGCTGCTCGATCGAAGTCCTCCGCGATGCCAGGGCAGCCGCACCATACTGATGGTCTGCGGGATCTATCCAAACACTGCGCCCTCCTCGACCGTCTCGCCAGTACGCCTGGGGCGTGATCCACTCCCCGCCGTGCCGCGCCCCCTCTTCCGTGCTTTCGACACGGCGAATAAGAGCCAGTTGGCGCAGCAGCCACACCGGCGCCGAAGCCGAGAACCGCAGCACTGCGAGCAGGCTGTTGGGCTCGGGTTGGCGCGGTGCTTCGGCAGCATCTGACACGAGGTAGTGTTTGTAGCGCTCGCGCTCGGCCATGGCCATAGCCTGACCTTCATCAGCCTTGTTCTGCAGCACGACGACCCAGCGCGCGGCCTTCAACACTCCTTCGGCGGCCACTCGCCAATGCTCGTCAGTGATCTCGATCACATCGGCCATCACATGGTGGGCGATGTTCTTTTGTCTCAAAACACGCAGAAAACGCTGCACCTCGGGAGGCGGTGGTGCCTGGCGCTGGCCCTGCAGCCGATCCAAAGCGTCCTGGGCCACCTGGCGCTGCCCGCTCACCTCGTGCCAACGCCCTTCCAACTCGCTCTTGCGCTTTTCCAGCTCACCCACACGTTCGGCCAACTGTGCAGCGTCGTTTTCCACGGCGGCCAGCGCCTGAAGTTCATCGGCACGCTTAACCAAGTCCTCTGCCGGACGCTCGGCATCTCGGGCCTGCTGTTGGGCGCCCTGGGCGTCGGTCTTTTGCTGCTCCAGTTCACCGACCAGTTTTGCAGCAGCGTTTTTCGCCTCCAGCAACTGCAGTAGCTTGGTGCTGTCCTCTCCACGCTGGCGCTTCTGCATCGCATGGTTCACGCGTTGCCGATGCATATCGCCCAGTTTGGAGGCAGTGTCTCGGCGCACCTCGTGCCATTCGAGCACGGGAATGACCTCGGTCGCCAGCAACTCGCGCTCACGGACCTTGGCCTGGTACTGCCGAAACAGATTGACCCGTGCTTCCAACTGCGCCAGTTGGGCCTGGCCATGGGCCAACTCGCGTTCGGCCGTCTCAACTTCGGCGGCCAGTTCGCGTTGGTGCTTGCGCGCTTCCTCGTAACGGTCCAGCACCTCCTGGTCGCCGAACACATCGAACACCAAACGCAACAGCTCTTTGGGCGAGTATTCGCACAAACGGTCGGTCTGCCCTTGCTCCAGCGCTAGCACTCGGGCAATAGCTCGGGACAAGCCCGCCCCCTCCAGACGTCTGCGCCAGTGTTCGATGCCCAGCCACTCCTTTTCGGGCGACTGAATCAAAGTTTCTATCGGCACATCGCCCTCGGCCATGATGTAGCGGCGCTGCCAATCGCCACCATTGCGATCGATGCGACATGCCAGCGTGACCTGGTCCGCATAAAGCAAGTTGCGTGCAAACGGTCGGCTCGATGTCTGCCGGCTATGCGGGCGGTTGTCTACGGTGGCGCGCAGCCAGGTGGTGTCGGCGTTGGCGTGACGAGCGTAGGTCTTGTAGCTGCGGCCGCCGGAACAATCCAGCCCCAGCAGCGTGCGCATGGCATCGAGCAGCGTCGTCTTGCCCGAACCGTTGGGACCGGCCACGGTGATGATGGCGCCGTCCAGTGGCAGCGTCAGTCGCTGGCAGTAGTCCCACTGGAGGAGTTCAATAGATTGCAGATGGAACATCAGTCCTGCGCCTCCTGCGCGGTGTCACCGGAATCAATGGCCTTGTCCGCAACTTCCGCCTGGCTGCGCTTGCGAGCCAGAATGTCCCCCAGCGCACCGTCAAGAATCCGGGGCGCAAGCGCGTCGTAGTCCAGCAGCAAATCCAGCAACGGACCTTCGGCTATGTCATCGCCACGTCGAACGATGAATCCGTGCGTCTCCAGCCGCTTGAGATTGCCATCCAAGCGTGTCTTGCGACCCAGCTGGGTTCCGAAATCGGCCAACAAGGCTTTGTAGGACACCAACGGACTCACGGTCGCAGCAGTGGGCATGGGTCGCTCGGTGCGAAACATCTCGTCCTGCGAATCACCCTCGGCTGAAGCAGCCCGCGCGGCCTGGCGCTCGCGCTTGGGCAGGATGATCAGGGACCACAGAACCACCAGCAAGGAAACCGCGTCTCGAGGCAAATCCACGTTGTTGTTGGCATCGAGGCCTACCTCGCCGAACACGGTGGACTCAACCCCGCGCAGCAAGGCCACGCTGACATGGTCGGCATGGATGTTGTCGATCAGGCGCAGTCCGATCTGAGCCAACCGATCTTGAACCGATTGCCAGAGGTCGGCGTCAATCAGTGCACGGCGCACGCGGGGGTGTTGTCGCGGCAGCCAGCGGCGCGCCAACAGTTCTGCCGCCAGCAAGGCGGCTTCGTCGGGGGCTTCAATCATCAGGGTCGCTTTCGATATCGGGTTGAAGCTGGCCAACGCTGATGGCGGCCACCTGTTCGTCATCCACGCGTTGCAGCACTGGCTGCAGCTCCACACTCCATGGCAGACGCGCTAGTTCGCCAGTCTGGCCCCGCAGGGTGCGAGCCTGCGCATCACCCAGCAGAGGAAGCAGTTGCATGCGGTAAGCCGCCTGGGCAAAGCGGCCACCGAGCACAGCGTCCGCTACGGGGTGCGCCTCGGGCACGCGACCCACGCTCGCGCCCGTCCATACGCCTATTTGGGCAATCAGGTCCGCCAGTTCCACGGGCATGCCGAGCACCTCCATCTCACCCACCCCAGCCTGGGAGGGTGGCGGCAAACCTTGTGACCGATGTGGATCCGGGCGGTCTCGATCAAGTTCGGCCTCGGCGACATCGAGCAAATCGTGTCCGCTGACGAACACAGGACGCACACCAATCGACAACGCATCTCCCAACAGTCCGTGCAAGGCCGGGTGAGCCTGCAGCCACTGGCGCACGTCCGAACTGGTGACGCCGGTGGAGCCCAGCGTCACGCGTTGACGGTCGGCCTGCTGCAAGGCACGCGTGAACTGGCTGGCCATGGCGAGCAGCTTCGCCTGCCCGAAACCCAGTGCTCGCGCTTCTCGCTCCAGGCGAGGATCATCGTGCTCGCTGCGGATCAGGGCCGTGAGCGCCTCCCCTGCTCGCTCGACCAGTTTCAAAGCCCGCTCAAAGCGGGGCTGCGCCTCACGCAAACGCGCTTCGGATCCACTCGCAATGGCATCGGCAAAGTCGTCATACAGGCGGGCCAGCTGCGCGTGCAGGTGCCGTATCTGACCGGCGTCTGAGAGCCCCAATGCCTGGGCACCTGCCACCTGCGCCAACAAAGACGCCATGTCATCATCTTCGCTTGCTGTGCGGGCCAGTGGAGCCAGCAAGGCTTGTACCTGGAGGGCCGCAGGTGAGAGGTGGTAGTCCTGCGCCGTGGCCTCCCAGATCAACAGGCCCAGATCTCGCAAGCGCTTGAGCGCCATGTCCAAAGCCTCAGGTTTTAGGCCGTGGAACAACTGGTTGAGGTCTTCGCGCTGCAACCGGGCATGCGGCTGGGCAGCCAGTTCCAAGAATACCCAAAGACGCAGACGGGCAGTGGCCTGACCGCCGGAAAGCAGTCCCCGCAACGCATCGATCGCATCCACACGCTGCCCCAGCGCCCAGGCCAGAGGTGACTCCGCTGCGAATCCGGGATCGCGAAAATAGCCCTCGAAGGAACTGGCCTCAGGCTCCTCTGCAGGGTGTGGAACTCCCATGTTGCGATCAGCTGTGTTCATTTTCCTGACGGAGGATACAGCTTGAGCGGTTTGCCGAAGGAGCCCGCCGCGATGCGAGCGGATGCCCTCTGTCCATACCGCCCATGGGACAGACGCTCACCGATGTATAAAACGGCCATGTCCCGCGCTTCGAGTTCACCCTCCTCGCTCGATGTCCTGATCGAGTGGCTGTACGACGCAGCGGTGGACGCACGGGCATGGGACGGTGTGGCACCGGCGCTGGCCGCCACCTTCGACGCTGACAGCGCCGTCTTCAAGCTCCATGGCAACAGCGGCGTGCATCTCCTGGAATTGACCGACAACCTCCATACCGATTCCAAAGACGACGCGTGGGCCGATCACTGGCACCGCAACGACCTGTGGGTGGAGCGCACGTTGGCGCTCAACACCTCGGGCATCGTCACCAGCCAGCAGTTGCTACCCGATGCGGAATTCGAGCGCAGTGGCTACTACCAGGACTGGAACCGCCGCCTTGGCGTGTACCACATGATCGGCTCGGTCTTCCCCGTTGCCAATGGCCTCAGTGGCGTGTTGGGCATCCACCGCCCCCGCGCAGGTGGCTCATTCGGTGCAAGGGAACGGCACCGCTTGGCCAAGCTGTTGCCACATCTCCAGCGAGCCATGCGCATCAGCAGCCACCTGGCGCCCTCAAGGCTTGTCGCAGACGCTCAGTCCGCCGCGTTCGACCGCCTTCAGACGCCAACTCTGGTGCTCGATGCGGAGGGGCGACTTCTGCATGCCAACGCCCAGGGCGAGAGCTTGCTGCGCGAGAGTTCAAGTCTGGCCCTGAGCGCTGGTCGAGTGGTTGCAGTGGATCCGCATTTGGGGGTTCGCTGGCGCTTGCTGGTGCAACAAGCCGCATGTGCCGTGGGCGGCTCTTTGCTGTTTGAACGAGCGGGGCGCCCGCCTCTCACCGCGCTGGTCGCGCCGCTGCGTGGTGCGTCGCTGCCCGACGCTGCGGTCCTGGTGCTGTTGCGCGACCCTGAGCATCAGGTCGCGTCACCCGATCTGCTCTGTCAGTTGTTTGGCCTCACGGCGACGGAAGCCAGGGTTGCCGCAGCGATCGCCGAAGGGCAGGCGCCCGAACAGATCGCGCGGCGCATGGCCATCGGCGTCGGCACGGTGCGTTCGCACCTGCGCCAGGTGCTGACCAAAACCGGCACCCACCGGCAGAACGAGCTCGGTGCCCTGATCATGCGCAGCGTGGCGATGCTGGGCGACACAGCCCACCCCGAGCGCGGCTGAAGCGCGCCCTTTCCCGACCGCCTCCCCTCTTCCATTTGGCAGAGGCGCATCTGCCGCGTCGTGGCTATCCTGCGCTTGAATCCACCGAAAGGAATCTCGTCATGCGCAGGCTCTTCGCTCCACCCCGTGCCAGCCTGCTGGCATTGCTGCTGTGTGCCACCCTGGCACCGGTGCTTGCAGCGCCGGACAGCTTCGACATCGTGGGCCTGCGGCTTGGAATGACCGAGCAACAGGCCCGCGATGCCCTCAAGGCACACAACCCGCAGTTGCAACTCAACACCAAGACCGTGAGCTACACCTATTCCGATGGCGTGAAGCAGCACCAGACCGCGCCCGCGTTGGCTGAAATCGTGGCCACAGCCATGCAGGGAACAGAGAACATCACCCTGCTGTTCTCCCAGCCGCCCAAGCCGACACGTCTGGTGGGCGTGCGCCGCGTGGCTTCCTTACCCAACCCACCCACACACGACCAGATGGTGCAGGCCACGTTGCAGAAGTACGGCCCGCCGGCCGTGAACCGGCCACGTGAGCGGCTCAAGCCCGAGACGCGGCTGATCTGGACCGAACCCGGCAAGCCCCAGTGCTGGCGCACCAGTGCCAAGCAAGTCGCCGTGTTCACACCCGCATCACCCGTGCTTGATGCTCTTCAGGGATTCAAGGACCGCCAGAAGATGGGCTTCGCTCCAGCCGACCTGTCGCAATGCGGCGCCGTCGCCCAGTTCGTCACCGCTACGGACCCGGTGCGCAACTTCACCGTCGAGATGACCGACACCGGTCCTTGGCTGGACACACTGAAGGCCACCAACGCATGGGTATCGGGCTTGGAGGCGGAAGCGAAGCGGGCCCGGGTGGGCGCGGGTGCGACACCCAAGCTCTGAAGCGGCAGGCGGCAACCTGTGATTTATGCAGCAACAGCAAGAGAAGGAGCCATCTGATGGCTGATGACCCGGACAGCTATCAGCGTCATCGCACGCTCGGTGCATTTGCAGGACCGGCCCGCACCGCCAAAGCGCGCATGGGCCAGGAAGACGCTCGCCGAGAAGACGAGCAGATTGCGGAGAACAATGCCCTCGTTTCAGGTCTTGTTGCTTTCTGGACTCTGATCCTGAGATCGCCTGTCGCGATCCTCGTTTTTGCAGCGGGCGCGTTTGGACTGATCTGGGCGTTCACTGGCAGCCTGATGTTGGACCTCGCCGCCGTTGTGCTGTTCGTTGGCGTGTTCCTTTTCATGCGCCATCGGAAGCGACGGAAGTCGGCCTTTTCGTCCAGGAGCCATCCAAACCCAAGTGAACACCTGGATGGACGATGACGGTCGGGCCGGCTGCTGGCCGTGCTTGTTCACTGCTTGACACGTCACCGCACCCCGACACGGTGGCATGCCGGAACAAGCAACGGACAACGGATCGGTGCACCTTGCCCGCGTTGCATGTTCGATGCATGGCCTAGAATCGCGTTCGATTTGGAGTCCATAAAGCCACTCACTCAGGGCCGAAAAGGTCGCCGGTTGGATATGGTGGTATTTTTGGTGGTATCGAAGAAAGTCAAATCCATTATCACTAAGCTTTATGCGGCTTTCAGGCCAAGATGGGAACGACGCCCTCGCCAGGGAACAAGCAAAAACGGGCCTCATGGCCCGTTTTTCATTTCTGCGCCTCATGGGGCCCCGTCATCCCGCCACCACGGTCCGCATGCGCTTGAGATCTCGCCGGTACTTGCCGGCCAAGCTGCTCTTTTGCGCATCGCTCAGAATCTTCCCCGACAGCTGGAAGAACTTGGTCTCCTCTTCCTTGAGGTGGTGGTGCACCTCATGCGACAGTTTTTTGACAAGCTCGGGCCAAGCCTGCGGGTCGTCGTGGGCTTCGCTCAACGCTTCGACGCACTCGTCAATCTCATGGTGTTCGGACAAGGCGTGCCGCGATGGCTTGAGGCCCAGGTCGTCCAGCAAGATGGGGGCATACAGGAACCGCTCTTCCGCGGCTGCATGAGCTGCCAGTTCGATGCGCAGCGTCTTGAAAGTTTCCTTCGCGCGCGGGTCTTCCGGTTTGATGCGAACCAATTGCCGGCACAGTTTGCGCTGAACCTCGTGACTCTCCCTCAGTGCTTCGTAGATGTTGTCCATGTGGATCTCCGTGGTGGGTTTCTGGGAACAGGCCCGACCATAGCCGCATCCCGGCATCGGTGGTGTAGGACAGCCACTTCCTTAAGCGCCTGACGATCACAGGCTTTCGTCCTCATCCTGAGCAAAAGGACCACCCCCTAGGACGCGTCAATCTGATTGTCGGCAGCAACGGGGTGGGTAAGACCTCGCTGCTCGAAGCGATCGAGTTCGGATACTGCGGACGAAACCGGCGTTCCTCCGTCTTGCTTGACAGGACCTCCGTTACGCTGGACCTGGCTGGCACAGCGGAAAAACTGTCTTCCTCGATGGATGCGTCGCGTCTCCGAGCACGCCATGCGAACTGGTACGCAAAGACCGAACTCAAGAAGGTCAGCATCCAGGACAGCTTTGGGAAGTTCAACTTTCTCGATACCGATGCCGCTGTCAATCTCAGCGTGTCGGCAAGTTCGGACCAAATTGGCGCAGACGTAACCCGTCTCGTACTCGGAGCAGCTGCCGAAAGGCCCCATCCTTCCTCCTAAAGAGCTGGCAAACGCTCCAGGTTTTGATGGGCCAGTCCTGATGGCCAAAGCGCATCGCTGGTATGAGGAATGTTACGGGCAACGTATCAATTCCCACGGAGCTTTTGGTCATTTCCCGGCAAAGCTTGGCAATTCTCTGTGGTCGGTACGTGCCGGTGTAGTTTGGGGAACAGTCGAATTTTTCATTGACTTGAACCTTCAGAACAGCGGGTCGCCCGCAGCAACACGTGGCGCCAAGGCAACGGCGAACGTGCTGTGTGCCGTTAAGGACCTTCCGCAAGGGCTACCCGACCTGGTACTTGTGGAAGCTCATCTGGAGTCGCGATGTCTGGCTGGACATCTTGGGCAACTTCCTGCACCTCGAAGTGAAAGAGGTCGAAGACGTCAAGACAGGCAAAAAGTCGACGCGTGAGTCGCTGATATTCCCTCGATACCACCAGCTTGACTCTGTCTTGCGATTGGTTCAAGCCGCTTCCGTTGAGGGGGCAGGCGAGGTTTACTTGATTCAGCACTCCGCCGGCTCGGGTAAGTCCAACTCCATCGCATGGACGGCCCACCGCTTGGCCAACCTCCACAACGCGGCCGACGAGAAGGTGTTCGACACCGTCATCGTCATCACCGACCGCAAGGTGCTCGACCGTCAGCTGCAGGAGACTATCAGCCAGTTTGAGCATAAATCGGGGGTGGTTCAGAAGATTGACCAGAACTCCGACCAGCTTGCGAAGGCCCTCAACGGCGGGACCCCGGTGGTCATCACCACCATCCAGAAATTCCCGTTCATCCTGGAGAAGGTCCAGGGCATGAAGGACCGCCGGTTTGCTCTCATCGTGGATGAGGCTCACTCCAGCCAATCCGGCTCTGCCGCCCAGAAATTACGCCGTGCACTCACCACCGAGGGCAAGCCGAAGTCTGTTTCTGTCGTGCTCGATGGCGAGGATGTTGAGGTACCCGTGGATGTCGAAATCGACCCGGAGGACGTGACCTCTGAGGACATCATCAACCAGGTGATGAACTCGCGGGCACGCCCGAAGAACGTCAGCTACTTCGCCTTCACGGCGACTCCGAAGGCCAAGACTCTGGAGCTATTTGGCCGGCCAGGTCCCGACGGCCTGCCCCAGCCCTTCCACGTCTATTCCATGCGCCAGGCCATCGAAGAAGGCTTCATCCTGGACGTCCTGAAGAACTACGCCTCCTACAAGGCCTTCTACAAGCTCGGCTCTGCTGCAGACGAAAAGCTGGTGCCCGCCATGCAGGCCAAGAAGACGCTGGCCCGTTTCGCGGTCCTGCACCCCTACAACATCGCCCAGAAGGTGGTGGTCATCGTCGAGCACTTCCACGAGCATGTGGCCAAGAAGATTGGCGGCAAGGCCAAGGCCATGGTGGTGACCGACAGCCGCAAGGCCGCCGTGCGCTACAAGCTGGCCATGGACCGCTACCTGAAGGAGCGCGGGTACGACAAAGACATGCGAGCCCTCGTTGCTTTCTCAGGCAAGGTCGAGGACGTGGAGTCCGGCCCAGACGAATTCACGGAGTCCAACATGAATCCGGACATCCACGGCAAGGAGCCCTCGGATGCGTTCAAGGATGACCTCTACCGTGTGCTGTTGGTGGCCAATAAGTACCAAACCGGTTTTGACCAACCGCTGCTGCACACCATGTACGTGGACAAGCGCCTCTCTGGCGTGTTGGCAGTCCAGACCTTGTCCAGGCTGAACCGGACACACGCTGGGAAGGAGGAGACCTTCGTCCTCGACTTCGTCAACAAGCCCGATGAAATTCTGGCGTCTTTCCAGCCCTACTACCGCGGCGCCCAGCTCGAGGAGGTCACCGACCCGAACATGGTGCACGAGCTCCAGACCAAGCTGGACAAGGCGGGCATCTACACCCAAAGCGAGGTCGACCAGCTGGCGGACGCGTTCTTTGACCCCAAGCGCAAGCAATCGGCGCTGCACTCGTTCTTGAAGCCTGCGGCCGACCGCTTCTCCGCGTTGGAAGAGGACGACGAGTCCAAGGCGGAGCAGTTCCGCAAGGACCTGGGCACGTTCCTGCGCATGTACGACTTCCTGAGCCAAATCATTGCGTACAACGACCAGGACCTGGAGAAGCTGTACACGTTCGGCAAGAACCTGATGCCCCGTATCGCTGTGAGCGAAGGTGGGTCAAACATTTTGGAGCTGGACTCGGACGTGCGCCTGACGCACTACCGCCTTCAGAAGCTGGGCGAGCAGAAGCTGGACCTGGCTAGTGGCGAGTTGGTGAAGCTCAGTCCTGCGAGCGAAGCCGGTACCGGACAGGCGCCGACCGAGGAGCAGGTCCGCCTAGCCGAAATCGTGACCAAGATGAACGACCTGTTCTCTGGAAATCTCACCGAGGGAGACCTGGTGGGCTATGTCACGACCATCAAGAGCAAGTTGCTCGAGAACGAATCGTTAGCCGCACAAGCACAGAGCAACACAGAGCAGCAGTTCGCCATGGGTGACTTCAGAGCAGTCCTCACGGACATCATCATCGAGGGGCAGGAAGCTCACAACAGCATTGCGGACCAGCTGCTCAAAGACGAGCGAATCATGGGTGCGATGCAGGGAATGCTGGCGAAGATGGTGTTTCAGGCGTTCGCACAGAAAGGGGGGCGTGCGTGACAACCAACAGCTCTTTTCTGTTTTTTCCGCCGAAATTTATCATGGTGATAAAATAGTGACTACACTGCACATAAGGGACCCCGCAACCATCCCGCTTCCCGTTGGAAAGGGCTCCAAGGCAACGGGCAGGATGCTGGGACGGAACCCGATATGGAATTTGACTGCTATCCAGGAACAAATCAAGTCTGGAGAACTAGACCTCTCGAACGACCAGCATGTGTGGATAGGTACTAGAAGGTGTGAGGATAAGCTGCAAATTCTTCGGTGGACAGTAAAGACTGAGGTCAAAAATCTTATATTGCTTCTTCGCCCTGAGCACGTTTCAAAAGGGGGCGACCTTATCAATGCCCAGTGGGACGAAGACGATAGTGGCGTATGGAACTTGTGCGACTCCTACAGGGTGCGAGTCGACGATGTAACTTGGACTCGAAATCCCCGGGCCCCGATGTATTACGTCAAGTTCGGCATGAATCACCCAGGGGCTCCCCTCTACCTGGTCTTGATTTCTTGTCATCTCGAAGCACCTTACTGAATCTCTCTCATCATCACCATGAACAGCTCTCATCTCCTCACGTGTCGTCAATGCCGCAAAGGTGCACTGCACCCCATTGAACGAGACAACGTGTTTCACCCGCCTGGCAAGACCGTGACAGTTAAGACTCTCGCGACCAAGTGCGACCAGTGCGGCGCGGAGACAGTTTTGGCTAGTCAGCACGAGGAAAATCTGGCAAGGCTGAAGGCGCGCGAAGCGGAGTACGGGCTGTATTTGACGGGGGAAGCTATTTGCGCGTTTCGTCGCAAGTACGGGCTTACGCAACAGGCAGTAGCCAAAGTTTTCGGCAAAGGGCTCATCGCATTTTCTCGGTACGAGAACGAAAAGAGCTATCCGGACGAGAGCACCACCAAGTTGCTTCGAATCGCCATTTCAAGACCAGATGTCCTGAAGCAGTTGGCGGACGAGTCGGGGGTAGAGATTCCGCTTTGGAATGAGCGAAGTCTAGAAGTCGCGGCGAAGAAGGTCTCCAAACTGCGTCCCGTGGAATCATCCCTGCGCCGGGTAGAGACCCGTCACGTGGCAGAGCCTGACACTGCCGCAAGCGAGCACGTGCCCTCGTTTGAGCCACAGTACTGCTACTCATGAGAACCAGTCCCGTACAGCTCGTTCACTTGACCTTTGAGCGGGTCTGCGTTGAGGTCGACAGGCGACACTTCCCCGCTGCAGCAGCAGAGGGGAAGGCCCTCACAACGTCCCTCTTGGGCGTGGCTCTCAACACGGTTGTTGAATTCGCAAGGCTCAATGGAGCGACGGAATCGTCTTCCACTGAACTGTTCCGTGTAAGCATTGAGCTAAAGGTGGACAACGAGACCGCTGCAGGGGAGGAGACGTCGAAGTACAGCCCATACCTGGTCAAGATGCTTGCTGTGGGCATAGTTGAAATACCTCACGCGGCCAGCGAGCTTGCGCCCATTGAGGACCTTGCCCTGGTCAACGGGGCTTCATTGGTCTGGTCCTCCATGAGGGAGCAACTTGCAACCGTAACCGGCCGCATGCCGCTAGGGTCCGTTCAGCTACCCTCCGTTCACTTTCAAGACCTTCGGTCTGATGCCCCAAAGAAGGTGAAGCAGCTGCCCGATGCCCCCGCAACAGCGTCGAAGAAGATGCGAGCGACCAAGACGGCTGCTACCAAGTAGTCGGTGGTTACGTCACCCCCTGCGGGGTGAGCGAGGCACCCGCAAAGGGTGAGGTGTCGATGTAGATTGCCGGACAGCGGCAGGCCTGAAAAAAACTCCGCATGCAGACACAGCGTATTCGGCTGCCGAAGGGAGGAGCCTTCTAATTCTCCTGCTCAATCTCGCTGAAATCACGCTAAGCGGTTGATTCCATTGTGTTTTGGCCATCAGCTTGATAACACCCCCCCAAAAAGAAAAAGCCACCCGAAGGTGGCTTTTCAAAAGAACCGGAGCGCTGAATCAGCGGATCACGGCCAAGGTGGTGCGGGCACCGGCCTTGTAGGTCATGAGCGTCAGGGCGCCATTCTTGATGTCGCCTTTTTCGTCAAACGCGATGTTGCCGGTCACGCCTTTGTAGTTGGTGGCCTTGAGTGCGGGCAGGTAGACCTTGGGGTCTGCGGAGCCGGCGGTCACCATGGCGTTTGCCATGACCTTGACAGCGTCGTACACGTAGGGTGCGTACACCTGAACATCGGCACCGAACTTGGCCTTGAAGTCGGCGCGGAACTTGTCCATGCCTTCTTTCTGCTCGCCTTCAACACCACCGGCTTCGGCGCAATACACCTGGTCATCGGCCATGCCGTCAGCGGCCAGCTTGGGCAGCTCGCTGGAGCAGATGCCGTCGCCGCCCATGAATTTGGCGTTGATGCCGAGCTGCTTCATCTGCTTGAGCATCGGGCCGGCCACGGCGTCCATACCACCGAAGAACACGACGTCGGGCTTCTTGGCCTTCAGGGTGGTCAGGATGGCGTTGAAGTCGGTGGCTTTGTCGTTGGTGAACTCACGGCCCACCACGGTACCGCCAGCAGCGGCGACACCTTTTTCGAACTCGTCAGCCACGCCTTGGCCGTAGGCCGTGCGGTCGTCGATCACGGCCACGGTCTTGGCCTTGAGGGTTTCCACAGCGTACTTGCCCAGCGTGCCACCGAGGTGCACATCGTCAGCCACCATGCGGAACACGCCGGCGTAACCCTGGCGGGTGTACTTGGGGTTGGTGGCCGATGGGGAAATCTGGGGAATGCCAGCGTCGTTGTAAATCTGCGAAGCGGGGATGGTGGTACCAGAGTTCAGGTGACCGATCACGCCAGCAACCTTGGCATCCACCAGCTTGGTGGCGGCAGCGGTGCCCTGCTTCGGATCAGCAGCGTCGTCTTCAGCCAGCAATTCGAACTTGGCTGGCGCACCGCCAATGGTCAGACCAGCGGCGTTGAGTTCCTCGATCGCCATCTTGGCGCCGTTTTCGTTGTCCTTGCCGAGGTGGGCAATCGCACCGCTGGTGGGTCCGACGTGACCAATCTTGATGACCTGTGCTGCAGGTGCAGGAGCCGCCGCGGGTGCTGCGGCAGGCGCGGCTTCTTCTTTTTTGCCGCAAGCGGCAAGAGCGACGGCCGCCGCAAGAACGGCCAGTTTCAGGTTCAGTTGCATGGTTTTCCTCGAAAAGGATTAAAAAGTTAAGCGATGGGAACTTTTGCCATCACGCTCATAAAGATACTCTAAAAATGACATGAATTTCACATACGTGACAAGGCGATAGCTGGATCGAGGGTTTTCCCAGACCACATCACAGCGATGAATGAGGCATTAGCGAGCGTCATGACCCGCTGGATTGCACGCTCAATCCGACGACGCCAGTTGAAGATCGTGTCGAAGGGGCTCCAGTCCGAGTGCCTTGTACTGGCGCCAGCGCTCCCGGGCGGGGGCGCGGTCTGCTTCATCCAGCGTCACCACTTCGATCACCCGGCTGAACGACCCGGGGTCGTCGGGCATGTCGTGGCGTAGATTCACCAGAATGAAGCCAGCTCGGTCTTCAGGCAATTGATGGCCCAGTTGGATGGGCGAATGGCTTTTCAGCAGTTCGGCGTCATCGGCGCGGCAATGCGGGACGAATTCGCCAGAACCCATTGTCCACAAAGCAGCATCGAGGCGGGGCAAATCGCCCTCCACCACCCAAACAAATAGGCGGGCATTGCGCAAGTAGGCCTTGCGCAACAGCCGGCAAGCGTAGCCCAGCCGATGGGGCGCATTGAAATGGAAAGCAACTTCGGGCAAACCGGCCTCAGGCTTTGGTGGCTCGGCGAGCCGATGGCTTGGCCGAGGGCGCCGCCTTGGGGGACACATCCGCCTGATCCAGCAGGTATTGCAGCAGCAGTGGCACGGGCCGCCCGGTGGAGCCTTTGGATGCACCACTCTTCCAGGCAGTACCGGCGATGTCGAGGTGGGCCCAGGGCAGTTCGTTGGTGAACTTCTGCAAGAATTTGGCAGCGGTGATGGCTCCGCCGGCGCGCCCAGCCACGTTGCCCATGTCGGCAAAGTTCGACTTGAGGCCTTCGGCGTATTCGTCGTCCAGCGGCATGCGCCAGCACAAGTCGAGCGACTTCTCGCCCGCACTGACCAACGCCTGGGCCAAGTCGTCACGGGCCGAAAAAAGACCGGAGCGCACACCACCCAAAGCGATCACGCAGGCGCCGGTGAGGGTAGCGATGTCGACCACGCTATGAGGTTTGAAGCGAGCGGCGTAGGTCAGGGCGTCGCACAGGATCAGGCGGCCTTCCGCGTCGGTGTTCAGTATCTCAATGGTCTGCCCGCTCATGCTGGTGACCACATCGCCGGGCTTGATGGCCAGGCCGTCGGGCATGTTCTCGCAGCTCGGAATGAGACCGACCACGTTGATGGCCGGCTTGAGCTCGGCCAACGCCGCGAAGGTGCCGAGCACGCTGGCTGCACCACCCATGTCGAACTTCATCTCGTCCATGTCGGCGGCGGGCTTGATGGAGATGCCACCGGTGTCGAACGTGATGCCCTTGCCCACCAGCACCACTGGTGCGCTGTCCTTGGCGCCGCCGTTGTAATGCATGACGATGAAGCGCAGCGGCTCCGCCGAGCCGCGCGCGACCGACAGGAAGGAACCCATGCCCAGCGCCTCCACCTGTTTGGGGCCGAGCACGTCGGTCTTCATGCCGGGCTTGCGGCCGAGCTTGCGCGCGGCTTCGCCCAGCATGGTGGGGGTGGCGTGGTTGGCAGGTCGGTTCGCCCATTCCTTGGCGAACTCCACACCCACCACCTGGGCCTTGCCCACGTCAAAGCCACGCTGCACATCGCCCGCTTTCGCCACGCCCACCACCACTTGTTTGACGGTGCGCGCCTTGGCGCTGGGCTTGGTGGTGGCGTAGCAGTAGGTGGCGTCGGCACAGGCTTGCATGGCTGCGCGCACGCCGTCCCCGGTGGCTTCAATCAGGCTGAACACCAAGCCGAGTTTCTGAACACCGGGTTGCTTGAGCGAGCCCATGCCGGCGGCAACGGCCTTGCGCACCGAGGCGGCCGATCCATCTCCCACACGCACCAGCGTCACGCGTGACGCCTTGAAACCTTCCGGTCGGTAGCAAGCCAGCTGCTTGGCCACGCCATTTTCAAGATCCTTGAGTTCGACGGCCCGCGCCACCAGGCGAGTCAGTGTCTGGTCGGCGGACTTCATCGTCGGGGTCGTGTCGGGGACCAGCACCAGCAGCGCGTCCACGGGGAGTTGAGCCGCTTGTGCAGCGCTGAGGGATTTGAGTTCGAAGTCCATAATCGTGTTTTCCTTGTAGCAATCGATGTTATTTCATTCTTCCATCCGCAGAGAGCTGGCGCGCAGCTTCGGGGCCACCCTGGTCGTGCTGTTCACCATCGTGTTGACGATGCTGCTGATCCGCACGCTGGGCCTGGCCTCGCGGGGCAGTGTGAATCCGCAAGAAATCGCCCTGGTGCTGGGCTACACGGTCATCGGCCGCATGCCCACCATCCTCACACTCGCCTTGTTCGTGGCCATCGTCTTCACACTCTCGCGCATGTACCGCGACAGCGAAATGATCATCTGGTTCTCCAGCGGGCGCTCGCTCGGGGGCTTTCTCGGACCGGTGTTGCGCTTCTCCTGGCCCATCCTGGTGGTCATCACACTCATGGTGTTCTTCGTCTGGCCTTGGGCAAACCAGCAAACCGACAATCTGCGCAGCCGGTTCGAGCGCCGCGGTGATCTCGAGCGTGTGGCGCCCGGTCAGTTCCAGGAATCGTCGAGCGGGCGGCGCGTCTTCTTCATCGACAAGGACACGGCTGGTGGCACGGAAGGCCGCAACATCTTCATTTCGAGCACAGAGGACGATGGCCGCGAGACGGTCACGTCCGCACGATCGGGGCGGATCGAGTGGGTGAACGACCAGCAGTTCCTCATGCTGAACAACGGCCAACGGCTTGAAACGGCCGCTGACGGGAGCGGTTTGAAGGTCAGCGAATTCGAGAGTTACGGCACGCAGATCGGATCCAGCTCGATCGCTGAACAAGGCGCACAGGCGCTCAAGTCGCGCAGCACGCTGCTGCTCATCACCGAGCCCGACAGGGCCAACCTCGGTGAGCTGGGCTGGCGCATTGGCATGGCACTCACCGCGCTCAACTTCGTGTTGATTGCCCTGGCCACCACCACCGGCAATCCGCGCGCCGGGCGTGGTGGCAACCTGTTCTTCACGCTGTTTTCGTTCGTGTTCTATTACAACCTGCTCAACCTCGGACAGAGCTGGGTCGCCGGTGGCCTGGTGGGGCTTGGCGGCTTCATGCTGTTGCTTCACGGCGGGGTGTTCGCGCTCACGGTGCTCTGGTTGATCAAGCGGCACTACAACGTGAGCTTGCGCAGCTGGCTCAACAGCCGTCGCAACGCCAGCGCAGCGGCACAAAGGGTTGCTGCATGAAGACGATCCGACGTCTGATCTACGGCGAAATCTTCCTGGCGGTGGGCTTCGTGCTGCTGGCCTTCCTGTCGCTGTTCTTCTTCTTCGACTTTGTGGACGAGCTGCCTGCGCTGGGCAAACCGTCGGCGCTGGATTCCAAACTGGTGTACGAAGTGCCGCATGCCTTGTTGTATGTGGGCCTGCTCATGCCCAACCGCATTTACGAACTGCTGCCGATCTCGGTGCTGATCGGCTCGGTGTTCGTGCTGGCGCGGCTGGCTCAGGGATCCGAATACACCATCCTGCGCACCAGCGGGCTGGGGCCTTGGCGCGCGCTGCGCACGCTGCTCGGCCTGGGCGCCGTGTTCGTCGTGCTCACCTTTGCGCTCGGCGACTACGTAGCGCCGCTCTCGGACCGGACGGCCCAACTCCTCAAGGCACGCTACCAGGGCAACATCAGCCTCGGCCAGACCGGCGCATGGCTCAAGGAGCGCCAGCCCTACAGCAACTTCTCGGTCAACGTCGGCTCGATGTCCCCTCAAGGTGGTCTCGGCAACGTGCGGATCTTCGAGTTCAACAACCAGGGTTCACTGGTCTCGACACTGACTGCCGCCACCGGCCAGATCGAGGCAGATGACTCGTGGACCCTGCGCCAGGTGCAGCGACGCGAGTTCGATACCGCCGGCAAGGCGTCGGCCCGCATCGTGCGCAGCGAGCTGGCAACCTTCCGCTGGCCCAGCGGGATCAACAGCGAGATGGTGTCGGTGGCTTTGCTCAAGCCGGAGACCATGCGCACGGCCGACCTGTTCGGCTACATACGCCACCTGCAGGCCAACGGCCAGACCGCGCAGCGCTACGAGATCGAGTTCTGGCGCAAGGTGTTCTACCCGCTCAGTTGCCTGGTGATGGTGGTGCTCGCCCTGCCCTTCGCCTACCTGCACTTCCGTTCGGGCAGCATCACGGCCTACGTGTTCGGGGGCGTGATGATCGGCATCAGCTTTTTCCTGCTCAACAACGTATTCGGCTACATCGGCAACCTCAACCAGTGGCAGCCCTGGCTGGCGGCGGCCTCACCTGCGCTGATCTATTCGGTGTTTTCGCTGGCCGCGTTTGGCTGGCTTGTGTTGCGAAGGTAGCGTGTTCATGCTCGGTGTGATCGTGTTTGCCCATGGGTCGCGCGACCCGTTGTGGCGCCTGCCTGTGGAGTCGGTGGCGCAGCAGATTGCGCGCAGCGATCCTGCCGCGGCCGTGTCGTGCGCCTACCTGGAACTGTGTGAGCCCGACATGGCCACCGCCGTGCGCCAGATGGTCGAAGCCGGCGCCACGCGCGTGCGGGTGCTGCCGCTGTTCTTCGGCATGGGAAAACATGCGCGGGAAGACCTGCCGGTGCTCATGAAAGACCTTGAACAAGCCCACCCGCAAGTGCGGTTTGAACAATTGCCCGCCGCAGGCGAAGACCCGCGCCTGACCGCACTGCTCGCGCAGATTGCCTTGGAAACCGCGCCATGAACCTGCACCAGTTCCGCTTCGTCCAGGAGGCCGTGCGCCGAAACCTCAATCTGACCGAAGCAGCAAAGGCTTTGCACACCTCGCAGCCGGGCGTGTCCAAGGCCATCATCGAGCTCGAAGACGAGCTCGGTATTGAAATCTTTGCCCGCCACGGCAAGCGCATCAAGCGCGTCACAGAACCCGGCGTGCAGGTGCTCAAGAGCATCGAAATCATCCTGCGCGAGGTCAACAACCTCAAGCGCATCGGCGAGCAGTATTCGGCGCAGGACAGCGGCACGCTCTCCATTGCCACCACCCACACCCAGGCCCGCTACGTTCTGCCCGGGCCGGTGGCCGCATTGCGCCAGGCCTATCCCAAGGTCGCCATCAGCCTGCACCAGGGTTCGCCCGACCAGGTGGCCAAGATGCTGATGGAGGAAGTCGCCGAAATCGGCATGGCCACCGAATCGCTGGTGAACTACCCAGAGCTCGTCACCCTGCCCTGCTACGAATGGCAACACGTGCTGGTGTTCCCGTTCGATCATCCACTGCTGCAGCGAGAGCGCATCACGCACGAAGATCTGGCTCAGGTGCCTTTGATCACCTACCACCCGAGCTACACCGGCCGCACCCGAATCGACCAGGCGTTTGCGCTGCGCCACCTGCAGCCCAACATCGTGCTGGAAGCGATCGATTCCGACGTGATCAAGACCTACGTGAAGCTGGGCATGGGTGTGGGCATCGTGGCCGAGATGGCCATGGCGGGTGACAACCAGACGCCCGACCTGGTGTCCCGCCCCGCAGCCGACCTGTTTGGCCACAACCTGGCGCGCGTGGCCTTCAAGCGCGGCACCTACTTGCGCCACTTCGTGTTGCGTTTTGCCGAGCTGCTGAGCGAACGTCTCACGCGCGACCAGATCATGCGCGCGATGAGCGGCACCCCCGACGACTACCAGTTGTGACTTCATGAGCCCGAATCCACACCGCACACCCACCATCACGTCCCGCCTGCCCAAGGTCGGCACCACCATCTTCACCGTCATGTCGGCCCTGGCGGCCGAGCACAAGGCGGTCAATCTGGGTCAGGGGTTTCCCGACTTTGATTGCGACCCTGCATTGGTCGACGCTGTGACGCAGGCCATGCAGACCGGCCACAACCAGTACCCACCCATGCCGGGCGTGCCTGCGCTGCGTCAGGCCATGGCGACCAAGATGCAGGCGCTGTACGGTCTGAACTGCGATCCGGCTACCGAAATCACCGTGACTGCCGGCGCAACACAAGCCATCCTGACCGCCCTGCTCGCCGTGGTGCACCCGGGCGACGAGGTGATCGTGCTGGAGCCCTGCTACGACAGCTACGTGCCCAACATCGAGCTGGCCGGCGGTGTGCCGGTGCGCGTGCCGCTCACCCCCGGCACCTTCCGCCCCGACTTCGACCGCATAGCCGCGGCCATGTCGACGCGCACGCGCGCCATCGTCATCAACAGCCCACACAACCCCAGTGGCACCGTGTGGAGCGCGGCCGACATGCAGCGCCTGCAAGACCTGTTGGCCCGCACCGACGTGCTGCTGATCAGCGACGAGGTCTACGAGCACATGGTGTTCGACGGTCAACACCACCAGAGCGCCGCGCGCTTCCCCGGCCTGGCGGCGCGCGCCTTCATCGTGAGCAGCTTCGGCAAGACCTACCACGTGACCGGCTGGAAAGTCGGCACCGTGGTGGCGCCGGCTGCGCTCACCGCCGAGTTCCGCAAGGTGCACCAGTTCAACGTGTTCACGGTGAACACGCCCGTGCAGCACGCGCTGGCGACCTACATGGCCAACCCCGAGCCCTACCTCGAGCTCAGCGACTTTTACCAGCGCAAGCGCGACCTGTTCCGCGAAGGCCTGGCCGCCACGCGCTTTCGCCTGCTGCCGGGCGAAGGCACCTACTTCCAGTGCGTGGACATCTCGCAACTGGCGGTGCCCGAGCGCGAGCTGCCCGAAGGCGATTTCTGCCAGTGGCTCACGAAGGAGATCGGCGTGGCCGCGATCCCGCTCTCGGCCTTCTACGGCGACGGTTTCGATCAGCGCGTGGTGCGCTTCTGCTTCGCGAAGCAGGACGACACGCTGCGCGAAGCGCTCAAGCGGCTCGCAAGGCTCTGATGCTCAACACCTCACGGGGTTGCGGCAGTAGCGGTCCAGCTCGCGCACCGTGGCCTGCCGGGCCACGGCCTGCTTCGCGTTCGGCCCCACCTCCAGGCTCAGCTTCATCTCGTACTTCTTGAAGAAGTCGTCGAACAGCTCGCCACCCAGCGTGCCGGTGGCGGTGAGCGTGTCGCTCTTCGTATCGTGCTCGATCAGCACCGCGCACAGCGGTTGCTCGGCCGGGCCGTTGAGCACCTGGGCGCCGCGCGCCGGGTCGTACTGGCTGTGGTCGGCGCAGCAATGGATGAGGTCGTTGCCCTTGCTCGGTGTCTGCGGGTTGACGGCCGCGCCCTTGCGAAAACTGATGAAGCTCAGGTCCTTGGTCGGGTACACCAGCTTGTGCGCGCAGATGGCGGAAAAGGCCACCAGGCTGCGATTGGGGCCAACGCCGCCGGGCCACTGGTAGCTCTGCTTGTCACGCGTCTGCAAGGGGGTGGCCGCTGCCGGCTTGCCCAGGTCGAGCAGGAACACGGGCGTGGCCTCGAACGGGTAATGGAAAACGTAGTTGGTCTGCGGTTTCAGGCGGGAGGCCTTGAGCGGCTGGCCCAGTTCGTCGAGCAACTGCACACGCCCATAGGCACGGGGTTGGGCGTCGGCGGCCCAGGCCGCGCCGGCCAGGCTGGCAGCGAGCGAGCCACCGCTCAAGGCACAGGCTTCCACGAATTCGCGACGGTCCATTGCGTGCGTCCCATGAAGATCGGTGGCCGGCCAGACGCAGCCACCTTCGTGCAGTGAAACGCAGGATGCCCGGCGCGTCAACCCGCAAGGCCAATACACCGGCACGGTGCTGGGACAGCCGGCGTGGTGGCAGCCCGACTGTCCGTCGTGACGCGGGTCACGCGAACGCCACTTGAGATGGACGCTTTTTGGGTAAGCATGCCAACAGAACATCCAGTCGCTCGATACTCGCGTACCTCAAATACCCAGCGCCTGCCGACAGGCCATTTCCGCGTCGTTGAAGGAGTTACCACCGTGATGCACACCACCACCGAACACCGCCCGATGGGCCTGCACCGCCGCGCCGTGCTGTGGCACGCCTGCGCTGCGCTGGCACTGGGCGGCCTCGCCTGGGGCATGAGCCGCCCAGCACACGCCGCACCCAGCACCACCGTGGTCGAAGCCGTTCAGTTGCCCGCCTGGGTGGAGCGCAACGGCCAGCGCCGCCCCGCCGAACCCGGCGCCCAGCTGCGCGCCAAGGACAAGGCCATCACCGCCACCGGTTCGCGCATGCTCCTTCGCATGGACGACCGCAGCATGATCAAACTCGGCGAACAGACCGAGTTCCTGATCCAGTCCATCGACACCAGCCGCGAGAGCGCCGCCGCGCCCAGCGAACAGAAGAGCGCGTTCAAGCTGGTCACTGGTGTGTTCCGCTACGCCACCGACTACACCAGCAAGGCGCTGGGCAACAAGCGCGAACTCAACATCGAGCTGGCCACCGCCACCGTGGGCATCCGCGGCACCGATTTCTGGAGCATGACCGACGCCGCGCACGACGCCGTCTGCGTGTTCGAGGGCAAGGTCGAGGTGGTGCGCGATGCCAAGCCAGGCATCGAACTGGACAAGCCTGGTGCTTTCTGGGTGGTGTTCACCGGCCAGCCGGAGAAGCCGGCCGGCCAGGCCACGCCCGATCAGCTGGCCAAGTTCATCGGCCAGGCCGAAATGCAGCCCGGCAACGGCGTCGCGCTGCAAGGCGGCCGCTGGCGCACGGTGGCGGGCTTGGTGCCCACTGGCGCTCAGGCCAACACGCTGCGCGCCAGCCTTCAAACTGCGGGCTACCCGGCTGAGGTGGTGGCCAAGGACGGCCGATTCGAGGTCCGCATCAACCAGCTTGCCACCCGCGAAGACGCCGAGGCCGTGCTGAAGCAACTTCAAACCAACACGGCGCTGGGCGTGACCGACGGTCGTGTGGCCCTGGCCACTCGCTGAAGTCAGAGCTGGAGTTGTACCCAGGCCTTGTCCAGGCGCTTGACGCTGACCGGTTGTGGTGTGCGCAACTCCTGCGCAAAAAAGCTCACGCGCAGCTCTTCCAGCAACCAGCGCAGTTCCTGCAGCCGCGCGTCCTGCACGCCCTTGCGCTCTGCCACCAGGCGCCAGAAACGCTGGTCTTGCGGGCGCAGCTCTGCCAGCCTTGAAGCGTCGCGCGCCGGGTCGGCCCGCAGCTTGTCCAGCCGCAGCTGCACCGCCTTCAGGTAGCGGGGCAGGTGCTGCAGTTGGGCGTACGGCGTGAGCAGCAGGAAACGTTTGGGCACCAGTCGGGCCAGTTGCTGACCCACGTCGGTGGCCACATCGGCGGGGGGTTTGCTGTCCTTGAGCTTGCGCGCCGCGGCTGCGTATTCGGTCAGGATGGCACTGGCACTGCGCGCGATCTCGCTGGCGATCAGCGTGAGGCGCCCCCTTCCTTCTTCCACACGCTGTTTGAACGCGGACTCATTGGTGGGCAGCGGATCGGCCAGGAAGGCGCGGTCCAGTGCCAGTTCCAGAATCTGGGTGCGCAGCTCCTCCAGCGTGCCGCCGCCGCCCGACTCCTTGCCCACCTGCATGTAGGCCGCAGCCATGGTCTGCAGACCCGGCAGGTTCTTCTCCAGGTACTTCAGCGCATCGCGGATCTGCAGCGCACACAGGCGGCGCAGACCTTCACGGTGCCGGGCCTTCGCCACGTCGGGTTCGTCAAACACCTCCAGGCGCACCGCGTCGCCGTCGTCGATGAGCGCGGGGAACCCGATCAGCGATTGCTGGCCTTTTCGAATCTCCATAAGCTCAGGGAGTTCGCCGAAGTCCCAACTGGTGTGGCGCTGCGCGGCGCTCACCGCAGGTGCGCTGGATGCAGCCTTGCCGGCGGCTTTGGCCACCTGTGCGGCAGGCCGCTGCTCCTGAACAGGCGCCGCCGGGCGAAGGCTCTCGAGCTTGAGCGAAGCCAGCGCCTGAAAGGCCCCCCGCGCCTGGCTGCCCAGCTCGGCCTTCAGCGCGGCCAGGCTGCGGCCCTGGCCCAGTTGCCGGCCGTGTTCGTCCACCACGCGCAAGTGCATGAAATGGTGCGGGCTGAGCATGTCGACCTTGATGTCGTTGCGCTGGATGTCGAGCTGCGTGGCCTCGCGCACGAGTTTCAGCAGCACGTCCATCAGGTTGCCGGCGCCGAACGTGGCGGGCTCGCAAAGCGCCTGCGCAAAGCGCTCGGCGGTGGCCGGCAAGGGCACCAGGCGCGAGCGCGGGCGCTGGTGCAGCGTCTTGAGCAAGGCCAGCAGCTTGTCCTTGAGCATGCCGGGCACCAGCCAGTCGCACCGATCGTCGCTGGCCTGGTTCAGCGCAAAGATGGGCAGCGTGACCGACAGACCGTCGCGCGGGTCGCCCGGCACGTGCAGGTACTCGCACGCGCAGTCCACCCCGCCCAGCCGCAGCGTTTTGGGAAACGCTTGTGTGGTGATGCCCGCGGCCTCATGCCGCATGAGCTCTTCGCGCGTGAGCAGCAGCAGCTTTGGATTGCGCCGCACCTCGTCCTGGTACCAGCGCTCGAAGCTTGCACCGTTGCAGATGTGCGCGGGCAGTTGTTGGTCGTAGAAGGCGTAGATCAACTCGTCGTCGACCAGCACGTCCTGGCGGCGCGACTTGTGCTCCAGCTCGGCCACCTGTTTCACGAGCTTCTGGTTGGCGGCCAGGAACGGCAGACGCGTTTCCCAGTCGCCCGCCACGAGCGCTTCGCGAATGAAGATCGCGCGTGCGCCCACCGGGTCCACACGGCCGTAGTCGGTGCGCCGGTTGTTGTAGACCACCAGCCCATACAGCGTGGCGCGCTCCAGTGCCGTCACCTGCGCCGATTTCTTCTCCCAATGCGGGTCGAGCAACTGCTTCTTGAGCAGGTGCGAGCCGACCTGTTCCAGCCACAGCGGCTCGATGCCCGCGATGCCACGGCCAAAGAGCCGCGTGGTCTCCACCAGCTCTGCGCAGACGATCCAGCGCCCGGGCTTCTTGCTGAGGTTGGCGCCCGGGTGGCGATAGAACTTGATGCCGCGCGCGCCCAGGTACCAGTCTTCCGCCTCGCTCTTCTGGCCCACGTTGCCCAGCAGGCCGGCCAGCATGGCCAGGTGCAGTTGCTCGTAGCTCGCGGGCTGCGTGTTGATCTGCCACTTGTGCTCGGCCACCACGGTGTGCAGCTGGGTGTGAATGTCGCGCCATTCGCGCACGCGCCGCACGTTGACGAAGTTCTCCCGCAGAAGGTTCTCGTACTGGCGGTGGCTGAGCTTGTGGTCCTTGCCGTGCCCGCCCTTGGTGTCCTCCAGCCATTTCCAGAGCTTGAGCGTGCCGCTGAACTCGCTCTTCTCGTCGTCAAACTTGGCATGCGCCTGGTCGGCCTGGGCCTGCTTGTCCAGCGGTCGGTCGCGCACGTCCTGCACGCTCAAGGCCGAGGCGATCACCATCACCTCGTCGAGCGCGCCGCGTTGCTGCGCCTCCAGGATCATGCGGCCCACGCGCGGGTCCAGCGGCAGGCGCGAGAGCGTCTGGCCGATGGGTGTGAGTTCGTTGTCGTCGTCCACCGCGCCGAGCTCGGCCAGCAGTTGGTAGCCATCGACGATGGCGCGCTTCTGCGGCGCTTCGATGAAGGCGAAGTCTTCCACTGCGCCCAGGCGCAGCGCCTTCATCCGCAGGATCACGCCCGCCAATGAGCTGCGCAGGATTTCGGGGTCGGTGAATTTCGGGCGACCGTTGAAGCCAGCCTCGTCGTACAGGCGGATGCAGATGCCGTCGGCCACGCGCCCGCAGCGCCCGGCGCGCTGGTTGGCCGCGGCCTGGCTGATGGGCTCCACCATGAGCTGCTCCACCTTCTGGCGGAAGCTGTAGCGCTTCACGCGCGCGGTGCCCACGTCGATCACATTGCGGATGCCGGGCACCGTGAGTGAGGTTTCGGCCACGTTGGTCGAGAGCACGATGCGCCGCCCGCCGTGCTCCTGGAAGATGCGGTCCTGCTCGGCCTGCGACAGGCGCGCGAACAGTGGCAGCACCTCGGCGTTGCGCAGCGTGGGGATGTGGCTGAGGTGTTTGCGCAGGTGGTCGGCCGCCTCGCGAATTTCGCGCTCTCCCGGCAGGAACACCAGAATGTCCCCACCAGCAGGCCCACGCCAGAGTTCGTCCACCGCGTCGGTGATGGCGCTGTTGAGGTCGTAGTCGCGGCTCTCTTCGAACGGGCGCCAGCGCACTTCGACCGGGAAGGTGCGGCCAGACACCATGATCACCGGAGCCGGGCCGCGCTTGGAGGCGAAGTACTGCGCGAAACGGTCAGCATCAATCGTGGCCGAGGTCACCACCACCTTGAGGTCGGGCCGGCGCGGCAGCAGCTGGCGCAGGTAGCCGAGCAGGAAGTCGATGTTGAGGCTGCGCTCGTGCGCCTCGTCGATGATGATGGTGTCGTAGGCGCGCAGGTCGGGATCGGTCTGGGTCTCGGCGAGCAGGATGCCGTCGGTCATCAGCTTGACGGACGCGTCCTTCGAGAGCCGGTCCTGAAAGCGCACCTTGAAGCCCACCACGTCGCCCAACGGTGTCTTCAGTTCCTCGGCAATGCGCTTGGCCACGCTGGACGCGGCGATGCGCCGCGGCTGCGTGTGGCCGATCATCTGACCGCGCTGGCCCGGTTTCGCATTGAGGCGACCACGCCCCATGGCGAGCGCGATCTTGGGTATCTGCGTGGTCTTGCCAGAGCCGGTTTCACCACAGACGATGACCACCTGGTGGTCGCGCATCGCCGCCTCGATCTCGTGGCGGCGGGCGGAGACGGGAAGCGTCTCGGGGAATTCGATGTGCAGCGGTGTGGAGGACAAGTGGGGAACTTCGGTCAAAATCGGGCAACCGGCCATTATCCGCGCCCGGCCCACCGCCTGCCCGCCCACGAGCCCATGTCCACAGTCTTCAACTTCACCTTCGTTCCCTGGTTCCGTTCGGTCGCGCCCTACATCCACAAACACCGTGGCAACACCATCGTGGTCGGCATCGCCGGTGAAGCCATCGCGGCCGGCAAGCTGGAGAAGCTCGCACAAGACCTCGCACTGATCCAGAGCATGGGCGTGGAGATCGTGCTGGTGCACGGTTTCAGGCCGCAAGTGAACGAACAGTTGCGCCTCAAGGGCCACGAGGCGCAGTACTCGCACGGCATGCGCATCACCGACGAGGTGGCGCTGGACTGCGCGCAGGAAGCCGCCGGCCAGTTGCGCTACGAGATCGAGGCTGCCTTCAGCCAGGGCCTGCCCAACACGCCCATGGCCGGCGCAACGGTGCGCGTGATCTCGGGCAACTTCATCACCGCGCGGCCCGTGGGCCTGATGGATGGGGTGGATTTCCTGCACTCGGGCCTGGTGCGCAAGATCGACACCGAGGGCATCCAGCGCACGCTCGACATGGGTGCCATGGTGCTGCTCTCGCCGTTCGGTTTCTCGCCCACCGGCGAGGCCTTCAACCTGACCATGGAAGACGTGGCGACCTCGGTGGCGGTGGCGCTGCAGGCCGACAAGCTGATGTTCCTGACCGAGGTGGCCGGCATCCGCGTCGACCAGGCCGACCCGGAAAGCGACATCGACACCGAACTGCCGCTGGCCGACGCGAAGAAGATGCTGGCCGCCCTGCCCCCGGCCACCCAACCCACCGACACCGCGTTCTACCTGCAGCACTGCATCCGCGCCTGCGAAGGCGGTGTGGAGCGCAGCCACATCCTGCCGTTCGCGGTGGACGGTGCGCTGCTGCTGGAGATCTACACCCACGACGGCATCGGCACCATGGTGGTGGACGAAAAGCTGGAGAGCGTGCGTGAAGCCACCATGGACGACGTGAGCGGCATCGTGGCGCTGATCGAGCCGTTCGAAAGAGACGGCACCCTGGTCAAGCGCGACCGCACCGAGATCGAGCGCGACGCCGGCAACTACACCATCATCGAGCACGATGGCGTGATCTTCGGCTGCGCGGCACTCTACCCCTACCCCGAAGCACGCACCGGCGAAATGGCCGCGCTCACCGTGTCACCGGACACGCAGAGCCAGGGCGACGGTGAGCGGCTGCTCAAGCGCATCGAGAGCCGCGCCAAAGCGCAGGGCCTGCAGAGCATCTTCGTGCTCACCACGCGCACCATGCACTGGTTCATCAAACGGGGCTTCGTGCAGGTCAGCGCGGACTGGCTGCCCGAGGCGCGCAAGCGCAAGTACAACTGGGATCGAAAAAGCCAGGTGCTGGTGAAGAAGCTGGGCTGAACACCCAGCCCGCCACCTTCAGGCAGGGGTGCGCTTGACCCAGAGCACGACTGCGGCCAGCGCAATCGCGGTGAAGCTGAGGAACGACCAGTTGGCAATCGACAAGCCCAGAAAGGTCCAGTCGATCACGGAGCAATCGCCACTGCCGCGGAAGATCATGGGAATGGCGCGGCGCAGCGGAAACGACTCGATCATTCCGAAGAAGTCGCGCCCGCAGCTCAGGACCTCTGGCGGATTCCATTGCAGCCAGCTCTGGCGAGCAGCCACGAACGCCCCGAAAACGGCGAGCACGCCCATCGTGATGATGCCGCCCAGCAGCCAGAAGCGGCTGCGCAGAAAGGCCGTGACCCCAGCCACCAGCGCCACCGCGATCAGCGCGTAGCGCTGCACGATGCACATCGGGCAGGGCTCCAGACCCACGACGTGCTGCAAGTAGAGGCCAAAAGCCAGCATGCCGATGCACACCAGGGCGATCAGGCCCAGAAGCTGGCGGGGGTTGCGTTCGAGAAAGGAAGGCCGGACGGTCGGGATGGTGGTGATCAAGGGAGACCCTGTGGTTGAACGGTGCTTCGGAACAGAGCGCTCACAGACCGGTCAAGTTCCTGCGAACGCACGCTCGATCACGAAAGCGCCCGGCCGGCTGGTGTTGCCTTCTTCGAAGCCCAGCTTTTCAGCCAGCGCCTTCAAGTCGCGCAGCATCTCGGGACTGCCGCAGATCATGATGCGGTCTTCCGCCGGGTTCAGCATGGGGATCCCCAGGTCCTTGGCGACCCGTCCTTCGGCCAACAACTGCGGGATGCGACCCTGATGCACGAACGGCTCGCGCGTGACCGTGGGGTAGTACAGCAGCTTCTGCTGCACCATCTCGCCCAGGAATTCATCGTGCCGCAGCGCATCGCTGAGGTACTCGCGGTAGGCCAGTTCCTTGACCTGGCGCACGCCGTGGATCAGCACCACCTGCTCGTAGCGCTCATAGGTTTCCGGATCGCGGATCACGCTGAGGAACGGCGCCAGCCCGGTGCCGGTGGCCAGCAGGTACAGGCGCTTGCCGGGCAGCAGGTAGTCGATCAGCAGGGTGCCGGTGGGCTTGCGGCCCACGATGATGGTGTCGCCCACCTGGATGTGTTGCAGTCGCGAGGTCAGTGGACCGTCGGGCACCTTGATGCTCAGGAATTCGAGGTGATCGGCGTAGTTGGGGCTGACGATGCTGTAGGCGCGCAGCAACGGCTTGCCATCAACACGCAGGCCGATCATGGTGAAGTGGCCATTGGAAAAGCGCAGCGACGCGTCGCGCGTGGTGGTGAAGCTGAACAGCCGGTCGGTCCAATGATGAACGCTGAGCACGCGCTCTTCCTGAAATGCACTCATGAGGGGTCCTGTGAAGGCGAAGGTGACTATTGTAAAAAGGCGTCGTGGCAACAAGGCCACCATGGACTTGCGCACCAGCGATCATGCAGACTGCAGCCCTGATGACTTTGCGGTCGATCAAAGGTTGCTACAGTCGCCCTCTGCCGCACGAAGCCCGCATCATGCCGGCCTTCGCAAGACACTGGAACGAATAATTTCTTCCATTCGTTATAACCAAATCATCTGACCCACACCAAGGACACCCCATGGCACGCACCGTCAACTGCATCAAGCTCGGCAAAGAAGCCGAGGGCCTGGACTTTCCGCCTTACCCTGGCGAGCTGGGCAAACGCATCTATGAAAGCGTGAGCAAGGAAGCCTGGGCCGCCTGGCTCAAGCACCAGACCATGCTGCTGAACGAAAACCGCCTGAACCTGGCCGATGCACGCGCCCGCCAGTACCTCGCGCGCCAGATGGAAAAGCACTTCTTCGGCGAAGGCGCCGACGCTGCTGCCGGCTACGTGCCGCCACCTTCGGCCTGATCCGCGCAACCCACGCACCCGCGCCCGTGTCTGACGCTCGACGCCATGCCTTGGTGATCGGCGCTGGCCTGGCTGGCGCGGCGGCCTGCTCCGCGCTGGCCCGACGTGGATGGCGAATCACCTTGCTGGACGCTGCTGGCGGGCCAGCCAGCGGCGCATCGGGCCTGCCGGTGGGCATGCTCAGCCCCCACGTCACACGCTCACCCACACCGCTGTCGCGCCTGTCGGCCCTGGGCGTGGCCGACACCCTGGCCGAGCTGCGGCGTCTGGTGCCTGAAGGATCGGGCTGGCAAGCCTGTGAGGTCGACAACCTGGCCCACGATCCTGGCCGCTGGCCCGCCGCCCTGGTGCGTCCTTCCGCACTGGTGCAGGCCTGGCTGAATGAGGCGACGGGCCTTGACGCGCTGACCTGTCTCTGGAGCGCCCTCGTCCACCGGCTGAGTTTCGACATGAGCCGCGACCCGTCTTGCCCAGCGGTCTGGCAAGCCTGGGACGCAGAGGGTCACCTGCTGGCAAACGCACCGGTGGTGATCGTCGCGGCGGCACTGGGCAGCTTGAGCTTGCTCGCGGGCGATTCGGGTCAACTGTCAGGCGGTGACCTGCCGCTGCGCCCGGTGCAGGGACAAATGAGTCTCGCGGCGCTGGAAGGCCCGGCCCTGGCCGAACGGCCTCAGCGCAACGACGGCGTGTTCGTGCCGCGGTACCAGGACAGTGGCCTGCCGCCCCTGTGGCCCGACACGATCTGGACCATGGGATCGACCTATGAACGCGGCCTCACCCACACCGACGTGAGCCCTGAGGCGCACGAGCGAAATGCCCGAAGCCTGCACACCATCCAGCCTGCGGCCGCCGACCGTCTTCGATCCGCCCTGGCCCAAGGCCGGTTGATGGGTTGGGCGCAGGTGCGCTGCGCCTCGCTCGACCGATTGCCCTTGGTGGGCGCGGCACCCGACACCGCCGCGCTTCACTGCCTCATGGCATCGGAGCGCAGTCAACGCCAGCGCGTGCAGTTGGCAGATGTTCCACGCTGGCCGGGGCTCCATCTGCTCAGCGCCATGGGCTCGCGGGGCCTCACCCTGGCCCATTGGTGCGCAGAGCAACTGGCCATGCAGCTGGCTGGTGAGGAAACATCGGTGGAACCGAGTTTGCTGGAGGCGCTGGACCCGGCTCGGTTTGCTCTCAAGAACGCCCGCCGTCAGGGCTCAACACAGCAACGGGCTACAGCAGGTTGAGCCAGACCGAAATTTCGGGCGGCTGAATCGGGCGCGCCAACAGGGCCGAGATGCCCGCGCGCTGGGCATTGCGTCGCACGCGGCGCCGACTCCACCACCCGGCCAATGGACCGGCAAGCTCGCTGGTGGCCAGGGTCATGGCCCTGGGGTTGTGCTCGGCAAACAGCCGCATCAACAACCAGACATCGAGCTGGGGATCGTCCAGATTGAAAACACCGCAAACATAGTCACAGCGGGCGATGATCGAGATCGCCGCCTCCGTGCTGGTGACTTCGTCCACCTGCGCAACACCAGCCAGGGCAAGGCGGGTGCGTAAATAGGTGCGCTCCTGCTCGTCGGCACCCGCCACCAAGGCACGGCGCGCCCCGACCACGTCGTCGCCAAAGGCCACATCGAGCGGTGCGGGAGCGGTTACATCCAGATCGAGCTGACCAGAGTCGGCCTGCCTGGCTGCATACACAGCATCCAGATCGTTCAGCACGGCAGCCCAGTCGATCGGCCGGTCCATGACGCGCCACGCATGATCGGGTGCATCCTGACCGACCCAGATGAGGCGCTGTCCTGTCGGCATTTCCTTGGCATGTGACAACACCGCCTCGGCACTCTCGCCATCCACCAGCGCCACTTCAGACACCCCCTTGGGTGCGACGACACCGGGGGCGGCCAAGGGAACGTAGGGTGCATACGACAGGTCCCGGGACTGCGAAAGGCGGAACACGGTGTTCAAGGCGTGGCGCTCCACGTCTGAAAAGCCCACCACGCTGACCAGAACACGCTGTTTTTGCATGGCGGCGATGTTACGTCAGCACCTCTGCGCGCCGCGGCGCGTGCGTCAGCCCGTGGGGATCGACGTGCGAAGCCACACGCTCGGACTTCTATATTCACCTGAGGCATACCCCCATAAAGAAAAAATCGTTTGGGATATAAGCCCGGCTCCGTAAAGTCGCGCCCATGCCTGACATCGTCATCATCCTGGCCGGATTTGCTGTGGGACTCATCGTGGGTCTCACGGGTGTGGGTGGCGGTTCGCTCATGACGCCCATCCTCATCTTCTTCTTCGGCGTCAAACCCTATCTGGCGGTGGGCACCGACCTGCTGTTCGCAGCCTTCACCAAGATGGGCGGCACCGTCAACCTGGCGCGCCAGAAGCTCGTGCCATGGCGCGTGGTGGGACAGCTGTGCGCGGGCAGCATCCCTGCCGCGCTCATCACCCTGGGTGCCCTGCACCAGTTGGGCCCGGCCAGCCCGCTCGTGCAATCGCTCATGACCAACACCTTGGGTGTGGCGCTGTTGCTCACCGCCGCCGCCATGCTCTACAAGGCCGCGCGTGGCAAGCAGTTGCCACGAACCCTGGCCGCAGGCCAGCTGGAAGCCGCGACGCACGCGCGCCACTGGAGCCTGCCGGTGCTGTTTGGCGCAGTCATCGGCACGCTGGTCACGCTCACCTCGGTCGGCGCCGGTGCCATCGGCGTGTCGGTGCTGTTGCTGCTGTTTCCGCTGCTGCCCCTGCCGCGCATCGTCGCCGCCGACATCGCCTATGCCGTGCCTCTCACGCTGGTGGCGGGCCTGGGTCACGCCAGCATGGGCTCGGTCGACTGGCCGCTGCTGGCCAAGCTGCTTGCGGGCTCGCTGCCCGGAATCTGGCTCGGCACCCGCCTGATGCGCCACACGCCCGAGCGCCTGGTGCGTTCTGCGCTCTCGGTGTTGCTGGCCTACGCCGGCATGAAATTGATCGCCCTCTGATTCTTACTGCCCCACGACGACGATGTACCAATATTCCGACTTTGACCGCCAGTTCGTGCAATTGCGCGCCGACCAGTACCGCGACCAGCTCACCCGCTGGCAAGCCGGCACGCTGGGCGACGACGAGTTCAAGCCGCTGCGCCTGCAGAACGGCTGGTACGTACAGCGCTTCGCGCCCATGCTGCGCGTGGCCGTGCCCTACGGCGAGATCAACAGCGCACAACTCAAGGTGCTCGCAAAGATCGCGCGCGACTTCGACCACAAGGAAGACCACGACGTTTCCAAAGCCAACGCCGGCCTCTCCGAAGTGCCCACGCTGCCTGATCGCTGCGGCCACTTCTCCACGCGCCAGAACGTGCAATACAACTGGATCCCGCTCGCACGATCGGCCGACGTGATGGACCTGCTGGCCAGCGTGAACCTGCACGGCATCCAGACCAGCGGCAACTGCATCCGCAACATCACCACCGACGCGCTGGCGGGCATCGCGGTCGACGAAGTCGCCGACCCGCGGCCGTTTGCCGAAATCATGCGCCAGTGGAGCACGCTGCACCCCGAGTTCGCCTTCCTGCCACGCAAGTTCAAGGTGGCCATCACCGGTGCGCGCGAAGACCGCGCCGCCACCGCCTGGCACGACGTGGGCCTGCGTCTGCTGCGCAACGTCGACGGCGAACTGGGCTTCCAGGTGCGCGTGGGTGGAGGCATGGGCCGCACGCCCATCATCGGCAGCGTGATCCGCGAGTTCCTGCCCTGGAACCAGATCCTCAACTACCTGGAAGCCGTGGTGCGCGCCTACAACCGTTTCGGCCGTCGCGACAACATGTACAAGGCGCGCATCAAAATCCTGGTGAAGGCCGAGGGCCAGGCGTTCAACGACCAGGTGGAGGCCGAGTATCGCGACATCATCGAAAAAGACGGTGCGCCCCACACCATCAGCCAGGCCGAGTTCGACCGCGTCAGCGCCTTCTTCGTGCCGCCGCAACTCAATTGCGACCGCAAGAGCGCCGATGCCAAGATCGCCCACATCCTCAAGGCCGCCGCCGAGGACGACATGGAGTTCAGCCGTTGGCTCACGCAGAACGTGAAGCCACACCAGAACCCCGACCTGCGCGCGGTCACGCTGTCATTCAAGCGCTTCGGCCAGGCGCCCGGTGACGCCACCGCCGAGCAACTGGAGCGCGCTGCCGACCTGGCCGAGCGCTTCTCGGCGGGCGAAGCCCGCGTGACGCACGAGCAGAATCTGCTGCTGCCCTGGGTGCGTTGCGACCAACTGCCCGAGCTCTGGCGCGAAGCCCGCCGCCTGGGCCTGGCCAAGCCCAACATCGGTCTGCTGACCGACATGATCGCCTGCCCGGGTGGCGATTTCTGCGACCTGGCCAACGCGCGCTCACTCCCTTTGGCGCAAGCGATCCTGGGTCGCTACAAAGACCTCGACGAGCTGCACGACCTGGGCGAGATCGACCTGCACATCAGCGGCTGCATCAACTCCTGCGGCCACCACCACAGCGGACACATCGGCATCCTCGGCGTCGACAAGGACGGCCAGGAGTGGTACCAGGTAACGCTTGGTGGCTCGGACGGCACGCGCCTGTCGGGCGAGGCCACGCCGGGCAAGGTGATCGGCCCCTCGTTCGCCGCGAGCGAAGTGCCTGACGTGATCGAAGCCTTGCTCGACACCTACCGCTCGCAGCGGGCTGGCACCGAGACCTTCGTGGCCACGCTGCGCCGAACCGGCGCCGACCCCTTCAAGAGCGCAGCCAACGCCGTGCGCACGAGCACGGCCCGCGCCACCGCCTGAGGACAGACACCATGAGCCAGCACCTTCAACTCTTCAGCGCAGGCGCCTTCGCCCCCACCGAGGCCGAGGCACAGCGCCTGTCGCTCGCCAACGACACCGACCCACGCGACGCCGACCTCTCCGGCATCACCGTGATCGAACTGCACTTTCCCAAATTCAGCGATGGCCGCGCCTTCAGCCAGGCCTTCCTGCTGCACCGCCGCCTGGGCTTTACCGGTCAGATCCGCGCCACCGGCGACGTGCTGATCGACCAGCTCGTGCAGATGCAGCGCAGCGGCTTCACGCAGGCCGTGCTGCGCGCTGACCAGAACCTGGCGCACGGCCAGGCGCTGCTGGAGCACTACCCCGCCTTCTACCAGGGCGATGCGGTGCATACCGCGCCCCACTTTGCCCCTGTTTGAGGACCGCTTCCATGAAAGCCCTCGACCTTTACAACAAACCCTCCAGCGACTTTGCCGCCAAGGTGGAGCGCAGCATCGCCCTGCTGAGGGAAACATCGGTCACCCACCCCAGGCTGACCCAGGCCTCCAGCCTCGGCGCTGAAGACATGGTGGTCACCCACCTGATGCACCTGGCCGGCATCGATGCCAGCGTCTTCGTGCTGGAAACCGGCAAGCTGCACGCCGAGACGCTCGCGATGATCCCGAAGATCGAGCAGCGTTACGGCATCAGCGTGCAGGTGTTCCGCCCGAAACAGGAGTCGGTCATCCACTTCGTTCGCAAGAACGGTGAAGAGGCGATGTACCAGAGCATTGAACTGCGCAAGGCCTGCTGTGACATCCGCAAGATGGAGCCGCTCGCTCGCGCCCTCGCCGGGCACGATGGCTGGATCACCGGTCTGCGCCGCGAGCAGTCGAATGCACGCGCCGAAGTGGGCGAGGTCATTCAAGAACCAAGCCGCATCAAGGTCAGCCCCATCGTCGAATGGACCTGGGGCGACGTGTGGCACTTCATTGCCCTGCACCAGCTCGACACCAACGCGCTGCACGACCAGTTCTATCCCAGCATTGGTTGCGCGCCCTGCACGCGCGCCATCAGCGTCGGAGAAGACTTCCGCGCCGGACGCTGGTGGTGGGAACAGGAAAGCGCCAAGGAATGCGGCCTGCATGTGCAGCCCGCCACCTCCACCCTCGTGTCTCCCCTCGTGTCCTCACTCGAACGGACCCCCTCATGAACGCCCGCACCGAATCCGCCGTGATCCAGACCGCTCTGCAGCACGCCAGCGACCACCACCTGAGCAACGCCCACCTGGATGCACTGGAAGAAGAAACCATCTTCATCCTGCGTGAGGTCGCGGCCGCCTTCGAGCGCCCGACGCTGCTGTTCTCTGGCGGCAAAGACTCGCTGGTCATGCTCAAGTGCGCCGAGAAGGCCTTCGGCGCCGGCCGCATTCCCTACCCGCTGCTGATGATCGATACCGGTCACAACTTTCCCGAGGTCACCGACTTCCGCGACCAGCGTGCGAAGGAACTGGGCGCAGAACTCATCGTGCGCAGCGTCGAAGACTCCATGGCGCGCGGCACCGTGCGCCTGGCGCACCCTGGCGAGAGCCGCAACGTGCACCAGTCGGTCACGCTGCTTGAAGCCATCGAAGAGTTTCGCTTTGACGCGCTGATTGGAGGCGCTCGCCGCGACGAGGAAAAGGCCCGCGCCAAAGAGCGCATCTTTTCCCACCGCGACAGCTTCGGCCAGTGGCAACCCAAGGCCCAGCGTCCCGAGTTGTGGACCCTGTTCAACACCCGGCTGCAGCCCGGCGAGCACTTTCGCGTGTTCCCGATCAGCAACTGGACCGAGCTCGACGTGTGGCAGTACATCGCCCGCGAAAACATCGCTCTGCCCTCGATCTATTACACGCACCAGCGCGAAGTGGTCGACCGACGCGGCCTGCTGGTGCCGGTGACCGAACTCACCCCGCCGCGCGACGGCGAGACCGTGCAGGTGCGCGACGTGCGCTTTCGCACCGTGGGCGACATCACCTGCACCTGCCCGGTGGAGAGCCTGGCCGCCACCGCCGACGACATCGTGATCGAGACGCTGGCCGCCGAGGTGAGCGAGCGCGGCGCCACGCGCATGGACGACAAAACGTCCGACGCCTCGATGGAAAAACGCAAGAAGGACGGCTACTTCTGAAGCCGAGCCGACACAGGACACCGACATGACCACACTCGCCCCCCAAGCCACCGCGCCACAAACCGCCACCGGTCCCATCGACACGCGCTCCGCCTTGCGCCTCATCACCTGCGGCAGCGTGGACGACGGCAAGAGCACGCTGATCGGCCGCCTGCTGGTCGACAGCAAGGCCGTGCTGCAAGACCACCTGGCCGGCGTGCAGCGCCACGGCCAGACCGACCTCGCCCTGCTGACCGACGGCCTGTCGGCCGAGCGCGAACAAGGCATCACCATCGACGTGGCCTACCGCTACTTCAGCACCGAGGCGCGCAAGTTCATCATTGGTGATGCGCCGGGCCACGAGCAATACACCCGCAACATGGTCACGGCCGCATCCAGCGCCGACGCCGCCGTGGTGCTGGTCGACGCCACCAAGCTGGCCTGGGCCGATGCCGCGCTCAAGCTGCTGCCGCAGACCCGCCGCCACAGCCTGCTGCTGAAGTTGCTGCGCGTGCCCTCGGTGGTGTTCGCCATCAACAAACTCGACGCGGTGGATGACAGCACCGTCGCGTTCGAGCACATCGGCGCGGCCTTGCGTGAATTTGCCGCGCAGGCCGGTATCCCGGTCACCGCTGTGGTGCCCATCTCGGCACTCAAGGGCTGGAACGTCGTCGACGCCAGCGAACAGGTGGGTTGGTGCGGCTACAGCGGCCCCACGCTGCTCGAAATTCTGGAAGGCCTGCCGGTCACGCCGGCCGACAGCACGCTGCCTTTCGCCTTTGCCGTGCAGTGGGTGGAGAAATTCAGCAGCTCCGCCGACACCTCACAAGGCCGCCGTGTCTTCTGGGGCCGCGTGGCCACCGGTGGTGTGCAGGCCGGCCAGAGCGTGCGCATCATGCCCAACGGCCAGACCGCCGTGGTGGCGCAGGTGCTCAACCATGTGCGCCAGCCGCAGGCGGTGCTTGCCGGCCACAGCGCGGGCATCGTGCTCGACCGCGAGGTCGACGTTTCGCGCGGCGACTGGCTGCTGGCCGAAGACGCCGATGGCGCGTTGCCAGGCAGCCGCGAGATCCGCGCCACCGTGGCCTGGCTTGACGACGACACTCTGGTGCCGGGTCGCGTGTACTGGGCGTTGCACGGCCACCGCTGGGTCAAGGCCAAGATCAAGCGCATCGTGCACCGCCTGGACATCCACACCCTGGCCGAGGAAGACGCCACGCAACTGGAGCCGAATGCCATTGGGCACATCGAACTGACGCTGCAAGAGCCGCTGGTCACGCTGCCGTTTGCGCAATCGCGGGCGCTCGGGTCGCTGGTGCTGGTGGACACCGCGAGCCACCGCACGGCGGGGGCGTTGCTGGTGCAGTGAGGCCATTGCGGACGGCACAGAGCGCCTGCGTCCCCTTAACTTGTGTCACGGCAAGGGCCATGGCCCGGATCCGCCTTGCCGGAAACCCTAAAATCACGGCTTCCACCGATTCCCAAGACCACCATGACCCACGTTGTCACCGAAGCCTGCATCCGCTGCAAATACACCGACTGTGTGGACGTCTGCCCCGTGGATTGCTTCCGCGAAGGCCCCAACTTCCTCACCATCGACCCTGACGAGTGCATCGACTGCGCGGTGTGCATTCCTGAATGCCCGGTGAGCGCGATCTACGCCGAAGAAGACCTGCCCAAAGATCAGTTGCACATGACCAAGCTCAACGCCGATCTGGCGCTGTTGCCCGGCTGGAAAAGCATCACCAAGCGCAAGGCACCCCTGGCCGACGCCGACGACTGGAAAGACCGCACCGGCAAACTGCCCGAGTTGCTGCGCTGATCGGCATGGAGCCGGACCTGAACACGGCGGCCGTGCACGACGGGCTCATTGAGACCGACGCAGTCGTCATCGGAGCCGGCCCCGTCGGTCTGTTCCAGGTGTTCGAGCTGGGCTTGCTGGAGATCAAGGCACACGTGATCGACGCCCTGCCCTACCCTGGTGGGCAGCCCGCCGAGCTGTACCCCGACAAACCAATCTACGACATCCCGGCCATTCCGGTGTGCACGGGTCAGGAACTGGTCAACAACCTGCTCAAGCAGATCGAGCCCTTCGGCGCCACCTTCCACCTGGGGCAGGAAGTCACCTCGGTTGAACAGCAGGACGACAGCCGCTTCTCCGTGGCCACGTCCCGGGGCACACGCTTTCTTACCAAGACGCTTTTCATTGCCGCTGGCGTCGGGGCGTTCCAGCCCCGTGCACTCAAGCTCGATGGGCTCGATGCATTTGAAGGAAAACAACTCTTCTACCGAGTCAAGAACCCCGACGAGTTTGCGGGCCAGAACATTGTGATCGTGGGCGGCGGCGATGCCGCGCTGGATTGGGCCACGACGTTCGCCGCACTGGGCCCCAACCACGCCAGGAGCGTGACCCTGATTCACCGGCGAGATGGCTTTCAGGCTGCCGCTGCGAGCATCGCGCGCATGCGTGCATGCTGCGAGCGTCACGAGATGCGGTTTATGGTCGGTCAGCCCACCGGCTTCGAATCCAGCGGTGATCGCCTCACGGCCGTGCAGATCACCGACCCTCAAGCCGTGACCCACACCGTACCGCTCGACGTGTTGCTGGTCTTCTTCGGCCTGTCGCCCAAGCTCGGACCCATCGCCGAATGGGGGCTGGACATCGAACGCAAGCAACTCGTGGTGGACACCGAGAAGTTCTCCACCAGCATGCCGGGCATCTTCGCCGTGGGCGACATCAACACCTATCCCGGCAAGAAGAAGCTCATCCTCTCGGGCTTTCACGAAGCCACACTCGCGGCCTTCGGTGCGACGCCCTTCATTTTCCCCGACAGGAAGGTGATGCTTCAATACACAACCACGAGCACCAAACTGCACAAGGTGCTCGGCGTGGCGTCACCCGTGTTCGACTGAACACGACAAATTTTCGACAAAACCTGCCTCGCCTCAGAAATCGAAAAATTCAACGCTATAATTTGAGGCTGTTCCCTGATAGCTCAGTTGGTAGAGCGACGGACTGTTAATCCGCAGGTCCCT
>JAZKHJ010000043.1:0-73837 GCA_040385485.1 Pseudomonadota bacterium
GTCGGTCAGGCGGATACCGAACTTGTCGTTCACCACCACCACCTCGCCCTGGGCGATCAGGTAGCCGTTGACCAGCACGTCCATGGGTTCACCGGCAAGCGCATCGAGCTCGACGATGGAGCCCTGCGCGAGCTGCAGGATGTACTTGATCGGCACGCGGGTGCGGCCGAGTTCCACCGAGAGCTGCACCGGGATGTCCAACACCATCTGGATGTCGTGCATCGGATTGCCACCGGCTGCGCCCGTGGGCATGGGCGTGGCGTTGGCGTCGAACACGTGGGGGCCGTCGTTGGCGCCACCGCTGGTGCTTGACTGCTCCTCCAGGGCCTGCGCCCAGTCGTCAGCAATGGATTCTTGCGAAGGGGTGTCAGTGGACATGGTTTTCTCCGAGCCAGTTCGAATCGATTCCGCGCAGATTGCGCTCCACGCGAAGTGCGTATTTGCCTTTGTGGGTGCCGTATTGGCCTTCAAAGATCGGCACCCCGTCCACGTGCGCCTGGATGGTGGGGTTGCGGTCGAGCTCGATGAAGTCGCCAATCTGCATGGAGAGCAGCTGCTCCACCGTGGCCTCCGTCTGAGCCAGCTCGGCAACCATGGTCACCTCGGCGGCCTGGATCTCGTGGCTCAGCAGCTTGACCCAGCGGCGGTCGACCTCGATGGCGTCACCCTGCACGCTGGAATACAGCACATCGCGGATCGGCTCCAGCGTGGCGTAGGGCATGCAGATGTGCAGTGAGCCGGTGATGTCGCCAATCTCCAGCGTGAAGCTGGTCGAGACCACGATCTCGCTGGGGGTGGCGATGGTGGCGAACTGGGGCTGCATCTCCGAGCGCTGGTAGGCCAGCTCGATCGGGTACACGCCGCGCCAGGCCTTCTTGTATTCCTCGGCCACCACGTCGACCAGGCGGTTGATCACGCGCTGTTCGGTGGGCGAGAAGTCGCGGCCTTCGATGCGGGTGTGGAACTTGCCGTTGCCGCCAAAGAGGCTGTCGATCACGCCGAACAGCAAGGTGGGCTCGCAGACCACCAGGCCGTTGCCGCGCAGCGGGCGGATGGCCATGATGTTGAAGTTGGTCGGCACCACGAGTTCGCGCAGGAAGGCGCTGTACTTCTGCACCTGCACGGCGCCCACCGATATCTCGGGGCTGCGGCGGATGAAGTTGAACAGGCCCAGGCGCAGGTTGCGTGAGAAACGTTCGTTGACGATCTCCATGGTGGGCATGCGCCCACGCACGATGCGCTCCTGACTCTGCAGGTTGTAGTCGCGCACACCACCGGTGGGCACGTCTTCCTTGGCGAGCTTCTGGCTCTCGCCCGTGACGCCTTCAAGCAGGGCGTCAATTTCTTCCTGGGACAGAAATGCGTCAGCCATGGTGTGTCGTTCCGGTTACTGAACGATGAGGCTGGAGAACAGGACCGCCTGCACGGGGTTTGGCGGCGCTGCGGGCTTTTTCTTCTTCTTCGCCGCGCCTTCGACTTCACCGGCTTCGTGCCCGGCCACCACGTAGCCCATTTCCTTGGAGATGGCCGCGATGATGTCGTTGGCCAGCTTGGCCTTGCCCTGCACCTGCAGCATCTCGTCGGCGGTGCGCTGCGAGATCAGCAACAGGATGTCGCTGCGGATGCTGGGCATGTAGGTCTTCACGTCGGCTTCGGTCTTGGCGTCCTGCAGTTGCAGCGTCAGGCCCAGCTGGATGAAGCGCGTGCCACCAGGGTCGGCCAGGTTGACCACCATGTTTTCCAGCGGCAGGAACACCGGTGCGTGCTTGGGGTCCTTGGCCTGGTGGGTGGCGACGGGTTCGTCGTCCGCGAAGTCGTCGTCCGAGGCGGCGGCGTTCTTCTTCATGATGAAGAGGGCAGCACCGGCACCGATCAGCGCCAGCAACACCACGCCGATGATGATGAACAGCAGTTTCTTGCTTTTCTTCTTCGGTTTCTCGGCGGGAGCAGCGGTGGCAGTGGCGGCGGCAGCAGCAGACATGGGCATCCTTCAAAGGGCCCTCGCTGGGAGGAGGGCGTCACACGGGGAATACGTGTGGGGTTTGAAGAATTATTGGGCGGGGGGCCATGTGCCGGTCATCAGATAAGCGCCTGAAAAGGCGCTTATTAAGCGCTTCGCCGCCGGGCCGTTCCCAAGGCGAAACAGCCCCCGTGGGGGGCAGCGACCCGCGCAGCGGCGGAGCGTGGGGGTGCGAATTCTTTCAGGCGAACACGTCCAGCGGCTGGCTGCCGTCGGCGCGGGGTGCGGCTTGGGCTGCTCTGGCTGGGGTGGAGGCTGCGGTACTGGTTTGAGCCACCCCCCGCACACCGTTCTGCCGCCCCGACGCATCTTCACCCAGTGCACCCGGCTGGCCGTGCGCGCCCACCGACACGCCACCCAGCTGGATGCCGCTCTTGCCCAGCAGATCGCTCAGCGACTCGCCCGCGTGCTCGCGCAGCGAGGCGCGTGCCTCGGCGCTGTCGGTCTTGAACTCCACCTGCACCTCCTGGCCCTTCATCGAGAGCTGGATGTCGATGGCTTGTTCACCCCCTTCGCCGCCCACGCGCAGGCTGGCGTGGCGCAGATGCTGGGTGCCCCAGTGCGTCACGGTGGGCTCTTCGCCGGCGTTGGCCTCGGCAAAGCGGTTGTCGGCTTGTCCATCGGTCTGGTCAAACGCGCTGGTGTCCGACCCGGTGCTGTCCGAACCCGTGGCGCCATCGCCCGATGCCGCGCCAGGCAGGGCCGTGGCCGCATCGGGGGCGCGGCTGCCGGCGCCGCCCGATGTGGGCAGGCCGAAGCCCTCAGTTGTAGCCTCGCGCAGTTCTGTGGTGGTGAGTGGCACGCCCGGCGCCACGCCGAAGCGTTCATTCAGCGCGACGGTGCTGCGCACCTGCGATGCCGGGTGTGCGGCCTGCTGAATCGCCTGGGTTTCGGTGCTGGCCATCGAGGCATGGCGCCACTGCGTTCCAGCCGCGCTGCTGTGGGTTGCGTCGGCCGCGCGCGCCGTGGGTGCAAACGGGGCGCCCGGGCGCGCGGCGTTGGCCGGCAGCGCCACCGATCCCTTGGGTGCGATGTCCACGGGGGTGGGTTCCACCGGTGTCATGTCCGTGATGTCGATCTTGCCCTCGGCGGACAGTGCATCCGCGCCACCGGTCGACCGGGCGGCGCCGGGCCGGCCGGTGTTGCCGTCAGCACCCTGGACCCCGGCCTTCGTGCCCGAAGCCCCGTCAGCCGCAACGGGAAGACCCCACGTCATGAGTGCGGTCAGCGGGTTCTCCGGGCCCTCCTGTGCCTCCTTGTCGCGGGTGGCGTTGTCGCCCAACGCTGCACTGGATGCCATGGCGGCATCGGGCAGCACCTGGGTATTGGTCAGCAGGCTGAGCAGGCTGGAAAAGATGTCGCCACTCTCGGGCTTGCGGTCCTGCGCACGTGCGCCGGCCTGAGCCGGTTTGGCGTTGGCCTCCACTGGCTTGGGGGCGGTGCTGGTCACGGTGGTGCTCATGTGCGAAGTCCTTCCTGTTGGGCCCGGGCCAAGCTCTGGCGCAGGTGAATGGCCAAGGCCATCTCGTCGGTGTTTTTCTGGTCCTGGCGCTGCACGCGGTGCTGCACCGCCATCTGCTTGCGTTCGGTGAACTTGCGCAGGCCGGCGACGTCGCGTTCGCACACGTGCACCTGCCCCTGGGCGCGCTCAATGAGGTCCATGCGCTCGCGCAGCACGCCGCGCTGGAAGTCCAGCGCGTGGTCGATCTTGGCCATGAACTGGCGGTGGTGCATCAGCAGCGCCATGTCGACACCGACACTGCTTCGAGCGCTCCAGCGTTGTTCGGCCTCCTGGGCGTAGGCCTGCAGCTGGTCCATCTGGTCTTGTGCCTGCTGCAGTTCGCGCTGCATCTGGCCCAACGCACCCAGCGCCTCGTCGCGGCGCTTCTCGGCGATTTCAACGACCTTGTTGAGCGTCTGGATCGTGGTCATGCCTGCTTGCCTTCATAGGGGTTGTGATGGGGTCGGGACTGGCGTTGCGTGTTGCCGGTTCGGTCTTCCTGCAGAGCGGTCTGCAGCTGCTGCAGGCTCTCGGGCAGCGTGGCGGCCTCGTTCATGTCCTGCATCAGGAAACGCTGCAGCGCCGGGTACAACACGATGGCGCGGTCGGTCTCCGGATCGCTGCCGGGCACGTAGGCGCCGAGCTGGATCAGGTCGCGGCTCTTGATGTAGCGCGAGTACATGCCGCGGAACTTGCGGGCGAGATCCAGGTGCACGGCGCCGGCCACGTTGTGCATCACGCGCGAGGCCGAGGCCTCCACGTCGATGGCCGGAAAGTGGCCCGATTCGGCCAGTGACCGAGACAACACGATGTGGCCGTCCAGGATGGCGCGCGCCGCGTCCGCAATCGGATCCTGCTGGTCGTCGCCCTCGGAGAGCACGGTGTAGAAGGCGGTGATCGAGCCCACGCCGTTCAGGCCGTTGCCGCTGCGCTCCACCAGCTGCGGCAGCTTGGCAAAGCACGACGGTGGGTAACCCTTGGTGGCCGGTGGCTCGCCGATGGCCAGCGCGATCTCGCGCTGCGCCATGGCGTAGCGGGTGAGCGAGTCCATGAGCAGCAGCACGTCCAGGCCGTCGTCGCGGAAGCGCTCGGCGATGGCCGTGGCGTAAGCGGCGCCCTGCATGCGCACCAGCGGCGGCGCATCGGCCGGAGCCGCCACCACCACCGAACGCTTGCGCCCCTCCACGCCCAGGATGTCTTCGATGAATTCCTTCACCTCGCGGCCGCGCTCGCCGATCAAACCGACCACGATCACATCGGCCTTGGTGTAGCGCGCCATCATGCCCAGCAGCACGCTCTTGCCCACGCCGGAGCCGGCGAACAGACCGATGCGCTGGCCGCGGCCCACCGTGAGCAATGCGTTGATCGCGCGCACGCCGGTGTCCAGCGGCTGGCGCACCGGGTCGCGGTCCATGGCGTTGAGCGGCGCGCGGTCCATCGGCTCGATGTCCACGTCGGTGATCGGGCCCATGTGGTCCATCGGGTTGCCGTGCGAGTCGACCACGCGACCCAGCAGCCCTTTGCCCAAGGGCAGGCGCAGCGTGCCACGGTCGTCGGGAGACGGTGGCTTGTTGGTGTGGCCCACGCGGGGCACGGTGCGGTAGGGTGCCAGCGGCGTCACGCTCGCGCCGCTGGAGAGGCCGTGCGTGTCGCCAGCAGGCATGAGGAAGGCGCGGTCGTTGGAGAAGCCCACCACCTCGGCCAGCACCGGTTCGCGGCTGCCGTTGCCGATCAGGCATTGCGAGCCCACCGGCACCTTCAGGCCCACTGCCTCCAGCACCAGGCCAGCCAGGCGGGTGAGCGTGCCGCGCACTTCCAGCGGGGTTTCCACGCTGGCGTTCACACGCACGTCGTCCATGAAATTGCCCCAGCGGCTCTCGGTACCAAACGTGCTGTCAGACATCCGCGTTCCCTGGGTTCCAGGCCACGTTCATGCCGAGGTTGCCCACGGCGCGCGACCAGCGTTTTTCGATCGTGGCGTCCACCGCCGACGTGGCCGACTCGATCAGGCAGCCACCGGGGCTGATCTGCGCGTCGGCAACAAACTCGGGCTGGGGACTGTTGAGTGTTTCCTGCAGCACGCCCTTCATGAGCGCGAGGTCGCCCGCGTTCATGCGCACCGTGGCGGGCAGGCCGTCGTCGACCAGTTGCGTCAGGGCTTCCGCGATCACCGGCTTCAAGTGCTGCGGGTCGCTGGCGATGGCCTGGCGCACCACCTGGCGGGCCAGGTCGCAAGCCAGTTCAAGAATGTGGCGCGAGATCTTCTCTTCGCTTTTCTTCAGATGGTCTTTGGTGTTGTGCAACAGCTGGGCCATGCGCACCGCGGTCTCTTCGGCGGTCTTGCGCACCGTGGCCTCGAGCGCATCGCGCACCTCCTGGCCACCGGCCTCGTGGCCGCGTTCAAAGCCCTCGGCATACGCCTGTTGACGGGCTTCCTGCAAGACTTCACTCGTCACACCCTCGCTCTTGTCCGGGCCCTGGGTGTGCAGGTGCTCCTCGCTGCCGTCCACGGCCGAAAAATGCCAGGCAGCAACGCCTTCGATCTCCTCGCGTGGAATGAAGCGGGAGTGCGGATTGGGTTTAGACGAAGGCTTCATCTTCCCCTCCTCCGCCGATCATGATCTGACCCTCATCGGAGAGGCGGCGCACGATCTTCAGGATCTCCTTCTGCTGCGTCTCCACTTCCGACAGGCGCATCGGACCGCGCGACTCGAGGTCTTCGCGCAGCGCTTCGGCGGCGCGGGTGGACATGTTGGCCAGCACCAGCTCGCGCAGTTCGTTGGTGGCGCCCTTGAGCGAGACCACCAACGCATCGGTGGCCACTTCCTTCAGCACCAGCTGCACCGACTTGCCGTCGAGCTTGAGCAGGTCTTCGAACACGAACATCTTGTCCATGATCTTCTGCGCCAGCTCGGCGTCGAACTCGCGGATCGAATCGATCACAGAGGTCTCGATCTGGGTGCCCATCATGTTGATGATCTCGGCGGCGGTCTTCACACCACCCATCGAGGTCTTGCGGATCTTGTCGCCACCGGCGAGCACCTTGAACAGCACCTCGTTGAGGTCTTTCAGGGCCGTGGGCTGGATACCCTCGAGCGTGGCAATGCGCAGCATCACTTCGTTGCGGGTGCGTTCGGTGAAGTTCTTGAGCACGGCGGCGGTCTGGTCAGCTTCGAGGTGCACCAGGATGGCCGCCACGATCTGGGGATGTTCGTTGCGCAGCAGTTCGGCAATCGATGCCGGGTCCATCCATTTCAGGCTCTCGATGCCCGAGACGTCACCACCCTGCAGGATGCGGTCGATCAGCAGCGCGGCTTTGTCGTCGCCCAGCGCGCGCTTGAGCACGGCGCGCACGTAGTTGTCGGTGTCGGACACCAGCAGGCTCTGCGAAGATGCCGCGCCGGTGAACTTCTGCATCACCTGGTCGACGCGCTCGTGCGACACCGAGCGCGTCTTGGCGATGGTCTCGCCCAGTTTCTGCACTTCTTTCGGGCTGAGGTGCTTGAACACCTCGGCCGCTTCTTCCTCGCCAATCGACATGAGAAAGATGGCGGCGTCCTGAATTCCCTGGTCTTCCATGTGATTTTCTCAGTGGGTGTCTGTGTGATGGGGAGCGCTTGGTCAGGCTGGCGATTCGCCATTGACCCAGCCTTTGACGATGTTCGCCACGGCCATCGGGTTTTCGAGTGCCAGGCGCTTGGCGTCGCTGATGCGCTGGGTCTCCGCCGTGGGTTCGTTGCTGGGCATGGGCAGGCCGGGACGCTCGGGGGCTTCGTTGAGCATGGCGCTGAGCGGCTGCAGCTCGGTCTGCTGGCGGCGCACGGGTGTCTTGAGCAGCTTGAGGCCGGGGCGCACCATGCCCATGAGCACCAGCAGACCCAGGCCCACCATGCCGATCGGCCAGGCCAGGCCCCGCAGGAACTCCTGGTTGTCGGCCTGCTCCCACCAGGCGGGTTCGCTCACTTCACTGGTCTTCTCCACATTGAAGGGTGCGTTGACCACGTTCACCGAATCACCACGGTCCTTGCTGAAGCCGATGGTCTCGCGCACCAGGGCGGTCATCTGCTCCAGCTGCGCGGGCGGAATGGCCACGGTGGTTTCCTTGCCCGCCTTGTCGGTCGTGGTGCGGTGGTTGATGACCACCGCGGCGCTCAGGCGCTTGATCTGGCCGCTGGATTCGCGAACCACCTTCACCGTCTTGTCCACTTCGTAGTTCACAACCGATTCGCGGCGCATGTTGCCACCCTTGTCGGCCCCGCCCTGAGGCGTCACGCCCACCGGAGCGGCGGCGCCGTTGACGGGCGCCGTGCCGGTCACAGGCGGCTGGTTGCTCACCGCGCCGGGCACGCCCGACGGGGTGGCGCTGGCGGCTGCGCCGTCGACCACCGTCTGCTGGCTGCGCACCGCGCTGGTGTCCGGGCTCTGGTTGGGTTTGTGTTCTTCGCTGGTGGACTCGACCATCGAAAAGTCGACATCGGCGCTGACCTGCGCCTTCACGTTGTTGCGGCCCACCAGGGGTTCCAGCATGTCCATGATGCGGCGGGTGTAGAGCTGTTCGATCTGCTGCGTGTACTGCAGCTTCTGGGTGTCGGCGCCCTGGGCTTGCGCGTCGGCCGGGGCCGAGAGCAGGCTGCCCGCGTCGTCCACCACGCTCACCGCCTTGGGGTTCATCTCGGGCACGCTGGAGGCCACCAGGTGCACGATGCCGGCGACCTGGGCGCGGTCGAGCGTGCGGCCGGGGTGCAGCGTGAGCAGCACCGAAGCGCTGGGCTTTTGCTGTTCGCGAAAGAATCCGTTCTGGTTGGGCAGGGCCAGGTGGATGCGCGCGCTCTGCACGGAAGAGAGCGACTGGATGGAACGGGTGAGTTCGCCTTCGAGCCCGCGCTGGAAGGTCAGGCGTTCCTGGAACTGGGTCATGCCGAAGCGGTTGGCTTCCATCTGCTCGAAGCCGGTGACCGAACCCTTGGGCAAACCTTGCGAAGCCAGGCGCAGGCGTGTGTCGTGCACCTTGTCGGCCGGCACCAGGATGGCCTGGCCACCCTCGGCGTGCTTGTACGGCACGTTCATCTGCGAGAGCTGCGCCACCACGGCGCCGCCGTCCTTGTCGCCCAGGTTGGCGTAGAGCACACGGTATTCGGGCTGGCGGCCCATGAAGAAGAAGGCCAGTGCGATCGCCAGCAGGGCAAGTGCGCCCAGGCCGAGCTTGATCTTCTGGGCTTGGTCCATGCGCGAGAGGCCTTCGCCGAAAGCGCTGCGGCTCGCGGGCTGGAGTTCTATCGGTGCCAGGGTGGTGCTCATGGGTGCAGGGCTCGGGTAGAAGGTCGGTTTCGGGGTGGTGTACATCCCGTTGCAACCGATTATTCGGCCCCACCCCCTGCGCCATACCCGTGAAAAGGCCGTGCTTTGTGCCCTTATTCCCGCCCCGTTCTCAAGGCGGTCCACCTAGCATCAACGCATCCCATTTTGTGGAAGGAATCTGTCATGGACATGCGCATCTCCCCTATGACCAGCCAGGCCCTGACCGGTGTTGGTCAGACCGCCCTCAAGCGCCCCGGTGGCGTGGGCGGCGTTGAAGGAGGCTTTGCCGCCAACTTCAAGGACGCCCTCAAGAGCGTGAGCGCCTCGCAAGAAGAAGCCTCGCGCCTGCAGACCCAGGTGCAACTGGGCAACCCCAAGGTGAGCCTGGAAGAAACCATGCTGGCGATGCAGAAGTCGCAAGTCGGGTTTCAGGCCACGCTGCACGTGCGCAACCGCATGGTTCAGGCCTACACAGACATCATGAATATGGGGGTCTGAACTCGCCTCTCCGGAGCGCGTGCCTGCTTCCAGGATGTCGCGGGACTGGCTTTGCCAGACCGCAGACATCTTCCCCCCTCTGGGGGGTGACGGCCGCAGGCTGGCGCGGGGGGCAACTAATGGATCGGGGCATGGTTGCCCCGATCCATTAGTTGGGCCAGATCATTCAGCCACGGCTCGGCCAGGCAGCGGATCTGGGCGTCGGTGCGCAGGATGCGCTGCATGATCTTCGTCTTTTCCCTGCGATCCGCGGGCGCCAGTTCGTCGGTTTTCGACTTGTAGCGCAGCTGCGCAATCAGCACCGCGCATGCGCCTTCCAGACGCACCACCTGGTCCCAGTTTTCCGTCTTCGCAGCGTCCAGCATCTGGCTGCTCGTGCGTTCTATCGCTTTGTAGTAGTCCAACAAGCTGTGCTCCATGTCAGGCCCCTGGGCCCATGGCGGGCGTTACGGCGGCTGCGCCGCGGATCTGCTTCCACGAGTCGGCCACAGGCTCGATGAGGCCGATGACTTCCGTCACCAGGGCACGGTCGTTGCGCAGGTTGGCAAGGGTCAGACGCTGCACGGCGTAGCCATACAAACCATTCAGGTCCTTGGCCAGGGCGCCGCCCTGCGCCAGGTTCAGGCCACCCCTCAGGCCTTCTTCCAGGATGCGCACCGCCTTGCCGATGGCGCTGCCCTTGGCTTCGATCTCGCCGCGCTCCATGGCGCCGTGCGCGGCGTTGAGCGACTGCATGAGGCCGTCAAACAGCATGACCACCAGCTGGTGCGGGTTGGCGGTGCTCACGCCGGTGTCGGCGGAGACGCGTTTGTAGGCGGAGGCGGCTCGTGAATTCACAGAGGTAAACATGGCTTCGGCTCCTTGTGGCTGATACCTTTCTGTATCGGCAGGCATAGGGGGGACTGTAGGTGCCAAAGCCCGGATATGCGGTGTAAATGGGGATGAGGTGTTCATGGTTGTAACGTCCTCGTCAATGCATCACGGATGGAGTGAAAAACCCGACCGGGCAGGGGCTGCGCAGGGTCGGGTTGGCAGTGTTCAAGGGGCCCATCAGCCTGAGCTCTTGTTCCACATCGTCACTTGCTGGTTCACAAAGGCACTCAGTCCGTTGAGTCTTCCCACCGCGGCGTCCATGGCGTTGTACTGCGCCAGCAATCGCACTTCGGCCCGGGCCGCGCGGTCCACGACTTTGTCCTGCTCTTTGGTGTTGCGCTTCACGGCGTTTTGCAGCGACTCGGTCTTGATGCTCACCATCCCCGTGGAGGACAGGAGTCCGTCTGAAAACGCTTTGATCTTCAGGCCAAAGCCTTGACTGCTCGGGTCCCCGGTGGTGGTGAAAAGCGCCTTCAGCCCATCGAGGTTACCCAGTGCCGCGTCGAACTTGTCGGCCTTGATCTCCAGCTTGCCGTCCTTCTGGGCCTCGATGCCAACGTCCACCAGGCGGGAGAAGGGGCTGCTTGCGGTCACCGAACGCATCATGCCCCGCAGCGCGTTTTGCAGGCCGACCGCCGAGCTGTCGCCCTGCAACGAGCCCGCCACCTTGGTGGCTGGGTCGTACTTGGTTGCACTGGCGAGCATGCTGTTTAAAGCGTTGTATGCCGCGACAAATGCTTCGACGTTCTTCTTCATCGAAGCGGTATCGTTGCTCACGCCTATTTCCACTGGCGCGGTTGTCACTTGCGACAATTGAAGTGTCAGTCCAGGCAAGGCTTCGGTCAGTTTGTTACTGGGCGAGGTGACTGCCACATTGTTCACTGTGGCCTGTACGTTCAGGGCTTGCTGCGTGCGGGTGCTACCCGTGGCACTGCCGGGGTCGTAGGCCAGGCGCGAAAGTCCGTTGGCATCGTTGGGCATCCCGTCGTCGTCAACCACTTGCACACGAAACGCGTTCACCTCGCCCGTTTCGTTCGAGCGCATGAGCAGCCGTTCGCCCGACGCATCTCGCAGCACCGTGGCACTCACGCCGGCCCCTGCCTCATTGATTTTGGCTGCAATCTGCGTGAGCGTGTCGGTGGCTCCAACGGCGACATTGACAGCCGTAGCTGTTCCTGGCGTGAAGGTGCTCCCGCTCCAGCCACCGAGCTGGATGCTCAGTGAGCCCGAGCCCATGGCGCTGTCCTTTGGAATCGCTACCGAGGCGGTGGACTGGGCCTTTGCCAGCTGCTGAACTTCAATGGACAGCGAGGTTGATGCTGCGCCTGCGGCAGCCGTCACGCTGACTGCGGCAGTGTTGGATGATGTGGCCGTGACTGTGTTCCAGCCGCTCGCGGTGGAGAGCTTGGCCGCGGCGTCGCCCAGTCCTGCCACCATGGACTTTATGGTGCCGAACACTGAGAGCTTGCTTTGAAACGAGTTGGCCTGGGTCTGCAGCGGCTTCAAGGGCGCCCGCTCAAGGGCCACCAGTTGCGAGACGATGCTCTTGATGTCAATGCCGCTGGCAAGACCGGGGGACGAAATGGTGGACATGAGCTTTCCTCGTCAGGATGGACGCACCACACGCTGGTAGCAAGTGGTCTGTGCATCCCGCAAAGCCCAAGGCGGCGGGGCGGAAAACCGCCTCCGCCGCCCGGGTCACAACGCCCAAGGGCGCGGAGCTTGCGGAAGCTGCGAAATCAACGCAGCAGCGACAGCACGCCTTGGGGCGCCTGGTTGGCCTGGGCCACCATGGCGGTGCCGGCCTGCTGCAGGATCTGGGCACGCGACAGGTTGGCGGTTTCCTTGGCGAAGTCGGCATCGACGATGCGACCGCGCGAGGCGGTCAGGTTTTCTGATGCGGACTGCAGGTTCGCAATCACAGAACTGAAGCGGTTCTGAACAGCACCCATCTCGGCCCGTCCCGTGTTCACTGCCGTCAGGGCTTTATCGGCAATCTCCATTGCCTTTTGTGCGCCGGTGAAAGTTGAGATGTCGAGATCCTTGATGTAGCTGGTGGTGCCTGCAGCAGCTGTACCCGCGGCGAGGCCGGTTGCATCTGTGGTGATACCGCTTGCGGCCGTAGCCGTGCCGGCAGTAAACGTAAGGTCCTTGCCCGCGCTGATCGAAGTAAGGGTCAGCGCGTTGGTGGTGGCATTCAGGGTTGCATAGACACCGGTCTGGTCCATCTTGGCGTTGATTTCTCCAGCCAGTTTCTTGGAAACATCAGCGCCTGCGTCGCCGATAGCGTAAGCAGCCGAGCCGATCGTGATGCCGTTGATAACCATCCCCGAGATTGAACCTGCTGCGGTGGCTGTACCGGCAGCGATTGGGTTTGTGGAAGTCGTTGCAGCTGCGAACTGCGCCTTACCCAGCGCGTTGGCATTGGCGTCCACAATTTTGTTAACGCCAATGGTTTGACCAGCATCTGCACCGACTTGGAACAGAGCGCCCGTGAAAGAACCATCCAGCAGTTTGGTGCCGTTGAAGTTGGTCTGGTTGGCTACGCGGTCCACCTCGGAAACCAGCTGCGCAACTTCGGAGTTCAGTGCATCGCGGTCGGATTGCGAGTTGGTGGCATTGGCCGATTGCACGGCCAGTTCACGAATGCGCTGCATGTTGTTGCCGATCTCGACCATGGCGCCTTCAGCGGTCTGGGCCAGCGAGATGCCGTCGTTGGAGTTGCGCACCGCCACATTCAAGCCGCGCACCTGAGCGTTCATACGCTCCGAAATGGCGAGGCCAGCAGCGTCGTCCTTGGCGCTGTTGACTCGCAGGCCGGAAGACAGGCGCTGCATGGAGGTGGCCAGCGATCCTGCCGAAGTGGACAGGTTGCGCTGGGCATTCAGAGACATCACGTTCGTGTTGATGGTGGTCATAACTAACTCCTAAAAAGTGGATAAAAAGTAATCCGGCATTGCTGCCAATCTCAACGCCAGCCAGAAGGCTGGCCGCCATGACCGGAGCTGGCTGCCCGCACCGGATGGACCCCTGGTCTCTTCCACTGCGCCGCTTCACTTGCCGGACGACGAACCTTTGTAGAAGTCCGTTGCAATCAATTTCGGAGACCTGTAGGGATTCTTTAGCCCTGCTTGAAATTCGTTTCGCAAATAAGCAGGGGCTGCGGGGGCCAGTTCGGTGCTTTGCGGCGCTGGTGGCCGCTGCGGCAGCACAGGAAACCCATACGTATCAGGAGTACCTGGCGGCTGCTTCAGTGATATCGGCGTGCCGGTGGCGCACCTGAGCTGCGGGTCACCGGGGGTTTGCGGGTTGCAGAGGCAGAACCCGTTATGAGAACCAAAGACGTAGGTGATTGGATGACACGCAGGTGTTGCACTCCTGACACCTGTTACAGCCGTTTACCGATTCAAGTTTTTTTACCACTCGACACAATTACACACATCGGGTCAGGAGTTGCAGGCAAGTCGCCAACAACCCAGATCCCACACCGAAGGAACACATCATGGACAGCGAACAAATCCTGGCAGAGATCCGCGAAGCCAATCTGACCTACCTGATGCTGGCTCAGAACCTGATCCGCAAGGACCGCGCCGAAGCACTGTTCCGTCTCGGTCTGACCGAAGAAGCTGCCGACCTGCTGGGCATGCTGTCCACCGCGCAGCTGCTCAAGATCGCATCGTCGAACATGTTGCTGTGCCGCTTCCGTGTCGACGACGACCTGGTGTGGAACCTGCTGACCAGCCACAACGTGAAGAAGGTGGACAACGCCACCACCACGCAGCTGCACGCCAGCATCCTCATGGCCGGCAAATTCGCCGAGTCCATGGCCGCCCACTGATCTGCGCAGTTGCAAGTTTCCCTTCTCTCACGCTCCAGGAACACACCATGGCTGTCGGCAAAAGCATCCTCAACGAGTCCCGCGACATCGAACGCGCGGTGGCCCTGATTCAGCTCGGTGCACGCCTGCAGGTGCTGGAGTACGAAACTTCCCTGTCGTATGAGCGCTTGTTGCGCCTGTACAAGGAAGTGGCGGGCAAGAGCCCCTCGAAAGGCCAGTTGCCTTTCTCCACCGACTGGTTCCTCACCTGGCAGCCCAACATCCACGCCTCGTTGTTCCTCAACATCCACGAGTACCTGAGCAAGACCAGCGAGCTCGAAGAGATCGACACGGTGATCAAGGCCTTCCGCCTGTACAACGACCAGATGACGGCCAGCGCGATCGAGCCCATCCTCTCCGTCACCCGCGCCTGGCGCCTGGTGAAGTTCGTTGACAACGGCATGCTGACCCTGACCAAGTGCACCTGCTGCGGTGGCAACTTCGTCACCGAGCCCTACGAGAACCGCCACTTCGTTTGTGGCCTGTGCCAGCCACCGGCGCGTGCCGGCAAGGGTGCGGCATCTGGCGGACTCCGCTTGCACTAACAGAGCTCTCCTCAAAACTTGAAATGGACCCCGATGCGGGTCCATTTCGCGTTTATGGGTCCCTTCAATCGCACCTAGAGTTGACGAATAGAAAAGGAATCCCCCAAAGTCACGCGCGCCACATCCGTGCCACGTCCTCTTTCAGGCCCAAGAACATGTTCGTCATCATCGGTTTTGTCGTTTCGATGCTTTGCATCTTCGGCGTCTACATCTTCCACGGCGGCAACATCGGCGTGGTGCTCAAGGCGTTGCCATTCGAGATGACGACCATCCTGGGCGCGGCCCTGGGTGCCTTCCTGATCAACAACCAGATGAAGGTGGTCAAGGCTTCGTTCAAAGGTCTGGCCGGCTGCTTCAAGGGCAGCCGCTACACCAAGGCGCGCTACATGGAGCTCATGGCGCTGCAGTTCGACATCCTGCAGAAAGCACGCAAGGAAGGCCTGATGGCGATCGAGCAGGACGTGGAGAACCCGCACGAGTCCGCGGTGTTCAAAAAGTACCCCACCATCGCAGCCGATCACCATGTGGTCGAGTTCATCACCGACTACCTGCGCATGATGGTCTCGGGCAACCTGAACGCGCACGAGATCGAGTCGCTCATGGACAGCGAGATCGAAACGCACCACCAGGAAGCCCATGCGCCCGTGGCCGCCATCGGGCGCCTGGCCGGTGGTTTGCCGGCCTTCGGCATCGTGGCCGCCGTGCTCGGCGTGGTGAACACCATGGGCTCGGTGGGCCAGCCGCCCGCCATCCTCGGCGGCATGATCGCCTCCGCCCTGGTGGGCACCTTCCTCGGCATCTTGCTGGCCTACGGCGTGTTCGAGCCGCTCGGTGGCCTGATGGACCAGAAAGTGGAAGAGGGCAGCAAGGAATTCCAGTGCATCAAGACCACGCTGCTGGCCAGCATGCAGGGCTATGCACCGGCCACGGCCATCGAGTTCGGTCGCAAGGTGCTGCTGTCCGATGTGCGCCCCACATTCATCGAGCTGGAAGCCCACGTCAAAGGCAAAAAGTAATTCGGAAAGAACACCATGGCTGGCGACGGAAAAAAACTTCAACCCATCATCATCAAGCGCATCAAGAAGACCGGCCATGCCGCTCACGGTGGTGCGTGGAAGATCGCCTACGCCGACTTTGTGACGGCCATGATGGCGTTCTTCCTGCTCATGTGGTTGCTGGGCTCCACCGCCAAGGGTGAGCTCGACGGCATTGCCAGCTACTTCCAGTCGCCGGTGAAGGTCTCGCTCATGGGTGGCCCGGGCACCGGCAACAGCAGCAGCATCCTGCCCGGTGGTGGACGGGACCTGAGCAGATCGTTTGGACAGATGGACAGTGGCGAGGCCGAACGTGCCGCCAAGATGATGGGTGCCCAGATGGCCCAGGAAGTCAAGGCCCGCCAGGAAGCCGCGCGCCTGGACGCGCTGGAGAAGAAGATTGCCGTGTTGATCGAAAGCAATCCCAAGCTCGCCGAGTTCGGTAACCAGATCCAGCTGGAGAAAACCACCGACGGTCTGCACATCCAGATCGTGGACCAGCAGAACCGCCCGATGTTCGACACCGGCAGCTCGCTGGTGAAGCCCTACATGCGCGACATCCTGCACGAGATCGGCAAGGCCTTGGGCGATGTGGAGAACCGCATTGCGCTCGCTGGCCACACCGACGCGACGCCCTATGGCAGTGGCGAGCGCGGCTACAGCAACTGGGAGCTCTCGGCCGACCGAGCCAATGCCTCGCGCCGCGAGCTGGTTTCGGGCGGTTTGCCCGATGACAAGCTGCGCCGCGTGGAAGGCCTGGCCTCCAGCCGGCTGTTGCGACCCGAGACGCCCACCGATCCGATCAACCGGCGCATCAGCATCGTGGTGATGACGCAGGCGGCCGAAGACCGCATGACGCCGGGCTCGATCCCTGCGGTCGTGGCGCCGCCCGCGGCACCTGCAGCCGTTGAAACATCCATGGCACCCGCACTTCAGATTCCCGCCGAAGTGACGAAATCAACTTCAGGGAGCGGCGGCTGAAAGGCCTCCGTCTCCAACCCACCGACCCACCCGCCCTCGGAGACATGCATGTCCACCCCGATGAAATTCCTGATCGTTGACGACTTCTCCACCATGCGCCGCATCGTGCGCAACCTGCTGAAAGAGATCGGTCACACCGATGCGGACGAGGCCGAAGACGGCGCCATCGCCTTGAACAAGCTGCGCAACGGCGTGTTCAATTTCGTGGTCTCCGACATCAACATGCCCAACATGAACGGCTTCGAGCTGCTGGCCGAAATCAAGAAGGACGAGAAGCTCAAGCACCTGCCGGTGCTGATGGTGACGGCCGAGGCCCGCAAGGAAGACATCGTGCTGGCCGCCCAGAGCGGTGCGGCCGGTTACATCGTCAAGCCCTTCACCAAGGCGACGCTGGAAGACAAGCTGGCCAACATCTTCAAGAAGCTCGGGATTTAAGGATCGCTGCCATGAATCACGATGACGCAGCAAACCCTGGCGCCCCGCAGATGTTTCAGAAACTGGGCTCCATCACGCGCCAGTTGCACGACGCACTGAAAGAGCTGGGCTACACCGACAAACTCAAGGGCACGGTTGACCAGTTGCCCGATGCGCAGAGCCGCCTGTCCTACATCGCCCGCCTCACCGGCGAAGCGGCCGAGAAGGTGCTCAACCACGTGGAGCTGGGCAAGACCGAACAGGGTCTGATCGCCGAGCGTGGCCGCCAGCTGGCCGATACCATCTCCCGCGTGCCGGCCCTGGCCAAGGCCATGCCCGAGCTGATGGAGTGGACGAACGACATCATCACCACCAGCGAGCAGACGGACGCGCGCTTGACCGACATCATGATGGCGCAGGACTTCCACGACCTGACCGGCCAGGTGATCGCACGCGTGGTGCAGCTCGCCGGGACCATAGAAGAGCAGTTGCTCAGCCTGCTGTTGCAGTCGGCGCCCTCCGGGCAGCCCGGCCAGGACCACGCCTACGAGCTTGCCGGCCCGGTGGTGGATGGCGATGGCCGCACCGATGTGGTCAACGACCAGAAACAGGTGGACGACCTGCTCGCCTCACTCGGTTTTTAACCCCCGCGGCGCTTCGCGCCACCCCCTTCCAGGGGGCAACACCTGCGGCCCGGCAAAGCCGGTTCCGCGGTGTTTCTGGGCTGACTCCCCTTCCGCCCACCCAGCCGCCCCGAGCCCGAAGTGGTGCTAGAGAGAAAAGCACCCCTACACAGCGTCTTATTCCCCTTTAGTTTTTCCATGCGGATTCCAGAATCGGACTCACCGATCAAGTGAGCCCGCTCCATGGAATCTTCCAGTCAAGACAAGAACCTACCCGCCACCGCGCAGCGCCTGAAGAAGGCCCGCGACGATGGCCAGGTGCCGCGTTCCAAGGACTTGTCTAACCTGTCGGTGCTCGGTGGTGGCTCCGTGTTGCTGCTGGCGCTGGCCCCTGCGGGTTTTGAGAAGCTGCGCACCTCCCTGCAAGGACAGTTGCGCTTCGACCACGCCTCCCTGCAGCAACCCGGCCAGATGCTCCAACGCCTGGTGGACGCCTTCTCGCAGGGCCTCATGCTCTACCTGCCCCTGGGCCTGTTGGTGCTGGGCCTGGCCATCGGTGTCACGGTGGCCGCGGGCAGCTACGCGCTGAGCACCAAGCCCGTCATGCCCGATCTCAGCCGCCTGAACCCACTCAAGGGCATTGGTCGGTTGTTCTCCAAACAACAGGTGATCGACACCTTGAAGCTCTCCGGCGTCACGGCCGTGGTGGGCTTCGTCGCCTGGCAGTTCATTGCCTCGCATGTGGAGCTGTTCGGAACGCTGGTGACGCAACCGCTGGAATCCGGCCTCGGCCAGCTCGGTGCCTGGATGGTGAAGGGCGTGAGCCTGTTGCTGCTCGTGGTGGCGTTTTTCGCCATCGTGGATTTTCCGATCCAGAAGTTCCTGCACAGCAGCCAGCTCAAGATGTCTCACCAGGAGGTGAAGCAGGAACACAAGGAATCCGAAGGCGACCCGCATGTGAAGGCGCAGCGGCGTGCGCGCCAGCGCGAGATGGCCCAGCGCAACAGCGTGGGCGCCGTGCCCAAGGCCGATCTGGTGGTGATGAACCCCACCCACTACGCGGTGGCCATCCGCTACGACGACACCTCAATGAACGCACCGCGTGTGGTGGCCAAGGGTGCGGATTTGATCGCCATGAAGATCCGCGACGTTGCCAAGGCGCACAACGTGCCGGTGCTGCAGTCCCCCATGCTGGCCCGCGCGCTCTATGCGCACGCCGAACTCGACGGTGAGGTGCCTTCGGCCCTGTACACCGCCGTGGCCCAGGTGCTGGCCTACGTGTACCAGGTCAAGGCCGCCCTCAAGGGCCAAGGCGCCATGCCCGCCGAGATGCCCACCCCGCAAGTGCCGCCCGAACTTGATCCGCATTTCAAGAAATCCGCCACCAAGGACACCGAATGAACGCGTTGCAACCTTTGCAGCAGTGGATGAACCGCAACGCGGCCTGGGCCGGTGGCCTGGCCGCTCCCATGCTGGTGATCACCATCCTCTCGATGATGGTGCTGCCCCTGCCGCCCTGGGTGCTGGACACCTTCTTCACGTTGAACATCGCGCTGGCCCTGGTCGTGATGATGGTGGCGGCCTACATGCGCCGCCCGCTCGATTTCTCGGTGTTCCCCACCGTGCTGCTGCTCACCACCTTGTTGCGCCTGTCGCTCAACGTGGCCTCGACCCGCGTGGTGCTGCTCGAAGGCCACACCGGCCCGGGCGCGGCCGGTGCGGTGATCGAGGCCTTTGGCCACTTCCTGATCGGTGGCAACTTCGCGGTCGGCTTCGTGGTGTTCGTGATCCTGGTGGTGATCAACTTCATCGTGATCACCAAGGGCTCGGAGCGCATTGCCGAGGTGTCGGCCCGCTTCACGCTGGATGCCATGCCCGGCAAGCAGATGGCGATCGACGCCGATCTGAACGCCGGCCTGATCGACGAGAAGCAGGCCAAGAAGCGGCGCCAGGAAGTGGGCGACGAGGCCGAGTTCTTCGGCTCCATGGACGGCGCCTCCAAGTTCGTGCGCGGCGACGCCATCGCCGGCATCCTGATCCTGATCATCAACATCGTCGGCGGTTTCGCGGTCGGCGTGATGCAGCACGGCCTGTCGGCCAGCGAAGCGGCCAGCACCTACATCCTGCTGGCGGTGGGCGATGCGCTGGTGGCCCAGATTCCTTCGCTGCTGATCTCGGTGGCTGCGGCCATGGTGGTCTCGCGCGTGGGCAAGGACGAAGACCTGGGCGCGCAGGTGATGCAGCAGATGTTCATCTCCGCCAAGGTCATGGGCATCGTGGCCGCGGTCATGTTCCTGCTGGGCGTGATCCCGGGCATGCCGCACGTGGTGTTCCTGACCTTCGCCGCCATTTTCGGCGGCCTGGCCTGGTGGCGTACCCGGGTGGACGCCCGTCCCGTGGTCGAACCCGAAGCACCGGCCGTGCAGAGCGACGGCGAAGCCACCTGGGACGACTTGCAGCCGGTCGACCTGCTTGGTCTGGAGCTGGGCTACCGCCTGATCGCCATGGTCGACAAGACCCGCCAGGGTGACCTGCTCACCCGCATCAAGGGTGTGCGCAAGAAGTTTGCGCAGGAGGTGGGTTTCCTCCCACCTGCGGTGCACGTGCGCGACAACCTGGAGCTGCGCCCCAGCGCCTACCGCATCACGCTGCGCGGCGTGGTGGTGGGCGAAGGCGAAGTGTTCCCCGGCATGTTCCTGGCCATCGATCCGGGCGGCCTGGGCACCCCGCTGATCGGCACCCCCACCACCGACCCGGCGTTCGGCCTGCCGGCGCACTGGATCGAGGACAAGCAACGTGAAAACGCGCAGATGGCCGGTTTTACCGTGGTTGATTCCGAGACTGTGCTGGCCACGCATCTTTCACACTTGATGCAAGTCCAGGCAGCCAAGTTGCTGAGCCGGACAGAGACCCAGGACCTGGTTGAACACGTCACCCGACTGGCCCCCAAATTGATCGAAGAAGTCGTGCCCAAGATGATCTCCGTTGCCACCTTCCAGAAAGTGCTGCAGCTGCTGCTGGAAGAGTCGGTGCATGTGCGCGACATCCGCACCATCATCGAATCGATCGCCGAGCACGCCACCACCACCACCGACCCGCAGGAGCTGGCCCGCCGCGTGCGCACCGCGCTCTCGCCGGCCATCGTGCAGCAGATCTACGGCCCGGTGAAAGAGCTGGAAGTGATCGCGATCGAGCCCGGCCTCGAGCGTCTGCTGATGCAGGCCCTCAGTGGTGCGGCCAACGGCGCGCTGGACCCCGGTGTGGCCGAGATGCTGAGCAAATCGGCCACCGACATCGCCAACAAGCAGGAAGAAAAAGGCGTACCCGCCTGCCTGCTGGTGCCCGACGCGATCCGCAACGCCATGGCGCGCCTGCTGCGCCGTGCGGCTCCCCGCCTGCAAGTGCTGGCGCACAGCGAAATTCCTGAAACCCACCTGATCCGCATTGGCCCGATTCTTGGAGAACTTGCATCATGAACATCCAGCGCTTCACCGCACCGACCTCACGCGAAGCCATGGCCAAGGCGCGCAACGCCTTTGGCGACAGCGCCGTCATCCTCTCCACCCGCTCCACCAGCGAAGGGTTCGAGGTGATGGCCGCTGCCGAGGAGAGCCTGGCCTCGCTGACCGACAACGCCAGCCCCGCACCGATCACCACCCGCCCAGCCGCCGCACCCACCGCCTTTGCCGCCCGCGCCAAGGCCGCTGCCACGCAGGCACAGCCCGAATCGGTGGCCGGTGACACCGAAGCGCTGGCCATGAGCACGCTGTCGTTCCAGGAATATGTGCGTGAACGCATGCTGCGCAAGCGCCGCGAATCGATGCAGGAGTCCTCAGCCGCCGAGGTGCCCGCACCGCAGTACCGCGCGCCGGTGCAAGCCGCGCCGGTACAGCCCGCGCCCACCCCCACGCCCGCGGCCGAGCCGATCGTGGTGCCGGTGCAGCGCTTCAACGAGCCGGTGCAGGCCGCCTTTGGAAGCCGCCTGGGCCAGCAGCCGATCCGCACCCGCGATACCGCCGAACCCGCCTGGGAAGATTCGCAGCCCTCGGTGCGCTTCGCCAGCAAGGAAGACACCCGCATGGCGGTGGAGCTCACCGCGCTGAAGGACATGATCGAAGAGCGCTTCAACACGCTGGCCTGGCTCGGTTCCTCCAAGCAGAACCCGATCCAGTCCAACCTCATGCTCAAGCTGATCCGCGCTGGTTACTCGCCCGCCATGGCCCGTGCCGTGCTGGACCGCGTGCCCGCCGATGCCGGTGCGCCCGAAGCCTTCCGCTGGCTCATGGACGTGATCACCCGCAACCTCAAGGTGAGCGCGCCCGCCGCCGGCCTGTGCGACGAAGGTGGTGTGGTCTCGCTGATCGGCGCCACCGGCGTGGGCAAGACCACCACCGCCGCCAAGCTCGCGGCCCAATGCGTCAAGCAGTACGGAGCAGGCAGCGTGGGGATGATCACGCTGGACACCTACCGCGTCTCGGGTTACGAACAACTGCGCGCCTACGGCCGCATGCTTGGTGTGGTGGCCCATCTGGCCCACGACCGCGCAGCGCTCAAGGACCTGCTCAACCTGCTCTCGGGCAAACGCCTGGTGATCATCGACACCGCGGGCCTCGGTCAACGCGACCAGCGCATCCAGGACATGCTCGACGTGCTGGACATGCCCACGGTGAAAAAGACACTGGTGCTCAACGCCGGATCGCAAGGCGACACGCTGGACGAGGTATTGACCTCGTTCAAGGCCAGCTCGCTGCACGGCGTGGTGCTCTCCAAGGTGGACGAAGCCGTGAAGCTCGGCCCCGCACTGGACGCGCTGATCCGCCACCAGGTGACGCTGCGCGGCGTGGCCAACGGCCAGCGCGTGCCCGAAGACTGGCAGAACCCCGACGCCTCGGCACTGGTGCGCATGTCCATGGGCACGTCCGGCAAGTCGGCTTACGACCCGGTGGCCACCGACATGGGTTTCTACTTCGCGCCCACCAACGCACGCGGCGTGAACCTGGGAGCCTCGCATGTTTGAACACGGCTTCGACCAGGCCGCCGGTCTGCGCGGCGAGAGCCGCAGCGGCGGGCCCAGCCTGTTGCCCGTGGCCAGCCCCGCGCAGCCAGCGCGTGGCCACGAGTGGCTCTACATGCTTGCCGCCTGCCTCACGAACCAGGGCCGTTCGGTCGTCATCGTCGACGGCACGGCCACCGAATCCAGCGGCGTGCAGCGCGAGCCCGGCAGCCACCTTGGCCTGCTGCGCGCGTTGCAAGACCCCTCCATCGCTCACCTCGAGCAGTCCGCCGACAACGCCGAGTGGCTGGTGATGCCCGGTGCGCGCGGCCTGCAGGCTCTGCAGGAAACCGCGCACGCCGCAGGCGCATCTGCAGCGCTCTCGCGCCTGTTGGCGCCGTTTGCGCCGGGCGTGATCGTGCTGCTGTTCGCACCGGCTTTCGGCCTGGCGGGCGTGTTGCCCGGGCTCAATGCCCGCGCCATGGTGCCCGTGCTCGAGCAGCCGCAGGCCGCCATCGACGCCTACGGCTCGGTCAAGGTGTTGCACTCGGCGGGTTTGTCGCCAGTGCTTGCGCCCCTGGCCGCAGGCGGCGCGCAGGTTCTGCAGCCGCTGGTGACCACGGTCACCGACTGCGCGGCACGCCACCTCGGGCTGAAGCTTGAAAGCTGGCCCGCCCACACCTGGGGCCACCGCGCCCAGGCCTGCGCCATCACCACGCAGGCCGAGACCGACACACGCGGGTACCACGGCCTGGTCCGTGCTGCCCCGACACCTCTCTGGAGCTGAAGATGTACACCGCCAAAGGCACGCTCAACCGCGACGAGCAGCTGCGCAAATACAGCCCGCTGGTGCGGCGTCTGGCCCACCACATGATCGCCAAGTTGCCCCCGAGCGTGGAGCTTGATGACCTGATCCAGGTCGGCATGATCGGTCTGACCGAAGCCATTGCGCGCTTCGAGCCCACACAGGGCGTGCAGTTCGAAACCTTCGCCAGCCAGCGCATCCGCGGCGCGATGATCGACGAGCTGCGCGAAGGCGACTGGATGTCACGTGGCTCGCGCAAGAGCCAGAAAGACATCGAGCAGGCCGTGAGCCGTCTGCAGCAGAAACTGCAGCGCGTGCCCAAGGAATCCGAGATCGCCGCCGAGCTGGGCATGGAACTGGCCGACTACCAGCACCTGCTGGCCAAGGTGCGCGGCACCCAGCTGGTGTACCTGGAAGACATCAGCGGAGGCAGCGACGACGAAGACGGTTTCCTGGACCGCCACATGGGCGACAGCGAAGCCGATCCGTCAGCCAAGTTGCAGGACCACCGCATGCGCACCGCCCTGGTGGCCGCCATCAACGTGCTGCCCGAGCGCGAGCAACAGATCATGAGCATGTACTACGAGCACGACATGAATCTGAAGGAAATCGCTGCCGTGCTCGGCGTGACCGAGTCGCGCATCTGCCAACTGCACAGCCAGTCGATTGCGCGCCTGCGCTCGAAGCTGCGCGAGCACTGAAGCGGTCGGCTGCACAAGGGTTTTCCCGCGTCAAGATCGGGCGCTGCAGGTCGATCTCATAAGCACGCCGGGCCTTCAAGGTCCGCGTGGTCACCGCGCCGAAACGCGCGGCTACCCCGATCCCTCACCACCCATTCCTTCCATCCCGGAGATACAACATGAAATCCCTGTACCGCCCCCTGCTCGCGCTGTTCGCGTCGCTGGCCTTTGTATCCGGCGCATTCGCGCAGGACAACGGCACGCGCGACGAAGCCAAGGCCATGAACGAAGCCGCCATCGCCCACCTGAAGAAAGTCGGCAACGACAAGGCCTTCGATGACTTCACCAAGGACAAGGCCAACTGGAACAAGAAAGACCTGTATGTCATCCTGATGGACACCGATGGTGCGGTCAAGTCACACGGCGCCAACGACAAGCTGGTGGGCAAGAACCTGCTCAACCTCAAGGACCAGAACGGCAAGGAATTCGTCAAGGAATTCATGGCGGTCGCCAATAAGGGCGAGGGCTGGGTCGACTACGACTGGGCGCACCCGGTCAGCAAGAAGGTGGAAGGCAAGGCGACCTTCGTGAAGCGCGTCGCCGGCACCAACCTGGTGATGGCCGTCGGCGTCTACCGCTGATGCACCCTGTGGCGGTGGCGCCGTGCCCCCGCTGCCAACAAACGCATCCCCCCGTGCCGTCTGCCCCGTGGTGTGACGGCACATCTCCTTCGAACACGAGACTGGAACGATGAAGCTGTTTGAAAACGCCCGCATCGGTGTCAAGGTCGCGCTGGCGCCACTGGTCACCATGCTGTGCCTGGCGATCGTGGCCGCTCTGGGTCTGTGGGCCACGAGTGATCTTTCCCGTTCGCTGCGCTCCATGCAGTCGTCGACCCTGCCGACGCTGGCCACCACCGCCGAGCTGCAACGCCGCATTGGCGCGGCCTACGCCAGCACCAACCAGTCGCTGGCGTGGACCGGGGCCGAGTTCCCCGCCGCGCGCATCGATGCGCTGGACAAGGCGCTCGCTGCCGAACTGGGTGAGATCGAAGCCCTGATCAAGGCGCAGCATGCGCTGCCGATCTGGGACGACGCGGCCCGCGCCCAACTGGTGGTGCTTGAGAAAACGCATGCTGCGTTTCGCCAGACGGCGCTGGACGCGCTCGACATGAAGAGCACCGGTCTGAACACCGCGGGCAGCTTCATCGACATCATGCAGACGGCTTACCTCAAGCTCGACGAACAGATTTCCGCGCTGGCGACCAGCCAGCGTGAAGCTGCCAACGCCCGTGTGGATGTGTCTGCCGCTGCTGCCGCGGACAAGGGCATGGGCATCGCCGTGGGTGCCGCCCTGGCGCTGCTGCTCTCGGCCGTGGTGGGCTGGTGGTGCGTGCGCATGATCGTGGCGCCGCTGCGCGCGGCGCGCGCCCTGGCCGCTGCCGTGGCCGACGGCGACCTGCGCACGCAGAGCCGCTCTGCATCGAGCGATGAAACCGGCCAGGTGCTGCAAGCACTCGACCAGGTCTCGGCCCAGCTGGGCACGCTGGTCTCGGAGGTGCGCGGCACTGCCGAGCAGGTGGAAGTGGCCTCGGGCGAAATTGCGCAGGGCAACGCCGATCTCTCCACCCGCACCGAGCAGCAGGCCTCGTCGCTGCAGGAGACCGCGGCCTCGATGGAACAGCTCGGCTCCACGGTGCGCCAGACCGCCGACAACGCCAGCAAGGCCAACGAGCTGGCGCTGAACGCCTCGAAGGTTGCTATCGAAGGCGGCAGCGTGGTGGGCAAGGTTGTTGAAACCATGAAGGGCATCAACGACAGCTCGCGGCGCATCGCCGACATCATCGGCGTGATCGATGGCATCGCCTTCCAGACCAACATCCTGGCGCTCAACGCCGCGGTGGAGGCCGCGCGCGCTGGCGAACAGGGCCGCGGTTTCGCGGTGGTGGCGGCCGAGGTGCGCAACCTCGCGCAGCGCAGTGCCGAAGCGGCCAAGCAGATCAAGGGCCTGATCGACACCAGCGTGGAGCGTGTCGCCAGTGGCACAGCCCTGGCCGATCAGGCGGGCACCACCATGCAGGGCGTGGTGAGCGCGATCCGGCGCGTGTCCGACCTGGTGGGCGAGATCAGCAGCGCCACCAGCGAACAGAGTTCGGGCGTGGGTCAGGTCGGCGAGGCGATCAGCCAGATGGACAAGGTCACTCAGCAGAACGCCGCGCTGGTGGAAGAAAGCGCGGCGGCGGCCGAATCGCTCAGGTCGCAGTCGCGTCGGCTGGTGCAGTTGCTCGATCGGTTTCAGACCGCCTGAGTCCTCGGGCACCTTGGAAAAACCGGCTGAGGCCGGTTTTTTTGCGTCTGCCGAGCGGGCATTGCCAGGGCACCTTGGACGAAGACGCACCCGACGCAATACCGCATGGGCAGTAGCCGTTGGCGCATGGCAACGGCTGCTGGTGCGAGGAGACGGGCGCGGCTAGCATCGGCTGCGGTTCCTGACCAGCGCTGCCAACGCGCTCTAACGTCAAGGACCTCGCCCTCCACCTTGACTCCACCGCACCATGACCGACGCCATGCGCCCCACGAACAACACCGACATCGACAACGCCACCGAAGACATGCTCGCCGACCTGGTGAGCGCCATCTGGTATGGCTTCGATTCTCCCGAAGAGATCGACGCCATGATCGACAGCGACGCAGCCGCTGGCCACGGGTTCGACGTCGACAAGGTCAAGGCGGTCGCTGCCGAGACACTCGCGAAGAAGCGCTTGGCCGAGGCGGGGTGGCCCCAGACCACCGACTGCGACAAGCTCGACCGCGCCTTTGCTCGCCTGCACGAGCAGGGTGTCTGTGCCCTGCATTGCACCGGCGACACCCAGGACGACGGGTTTGAAGCCGTGAGCGATGCGCTCGACGAAGATCTGGAAGAGCGGTACCACGGGTATTGCTTCTATTACAGCCAGGACATCGACCGCGCGCTCGAAGACGAAGGCCTGCTGCTGGCCTTCGGCCACATCGACAGGAGCCACGTGAAGGACAAGGAACACATCGCCGTGGGCCAGTTGGTGTGCGAAGCCCTGCGGCAGGAGGGGCTGGAGGTCGAGTGGAGCGGCTCGACGAAGCGCCGAATTGCGCTGCCCCAGCTGGCTTGGCAGCGGCGCACACCCGCCTGAGCGCAGCAGCCACCCACAACAACAGAAGCCCGCCTGGCGTCGCTTGACGCCAGGCGGGCTTCTGTTTTGAGTGTCAGCGCAGGTTCAGGGCTTGAGTTGGGCGCGGATCTCGCCACCCTTGTGCGCGTTGGAGTGCACGTTCACGTACAGCGAACCCATGTTGTAGGCAGCCAGTTGCGCGGGCGTGAGCTTGGCGCCGGCCGGCACCACGTAGGTGTTGTCGCCGGTCTTGGTCAGCGGCACGATGACCGGGCCGTTCTGACCGGCAGGCCCGATGTGGATGTGGGCCATGGTGCTCACCACGCCTGCCGTGGTGACGCTGCCGCTCACCGAGCCGTCGGCAGCCACCTTGATGTTGGCGGTGCCGCTGGCGGTGGTGGTCACAGGGGGCACTTCTTGCGCGCCGGTGAGTTTTTCGTCGCCGCGCACGGCGCTGGACACCGAGCCGGTCATTTTGTCGACGGTGGCGCAGCCCATCAGGGTGGTGAGTGCGGCGGCGGCCATGAGGCCGAGCAGGGTCTGGGTGCGGAACAGTGATGACATGGGAACTCCTTGGATTCGACAACCGAACCGGGCCAGTATGGATTCGCCGCGCGGGCGGGTCATGGGGGTTGTCCCGGGGGTTGCCCGGACGTCACCAGCTGCCGCTGTTGGCCATGTCCACCCAGGGCTGGCTGGGGGGCAGGGCGTCGCCTTTTTGCAGCAGCTCGATGGAGATGTTGTCGGGCGAGCGCACGAAGGCCATGTGGCCGTCGCGGGGCGGGCGCAGGATGGCCACGCCGTGCGCCTGCAGGCGCTCGCAGGTGGCGTAGATGTCGTCCACCTGGTAGGCCAGGTGGCCGAAGTTGCGTCCACCGGTGTAGGTTTCCGGGTCCCAGTTGTGGGTGAGCTCGATCTGCGCGCTGTGGTCGCCGGGCGCGGCGAGGAATGCCAGTGTGAAGCGGCCTTGCGGCACTTCGCGGATGCGCACGACTTCCAGGCCCAGCGCGTCGCGGTAGAACTTCAGGGACGCTTCGAGGTCGGTCACGCGGACCATGGTGTGGAGGTATTTCATGGCACTGGATTGGACCGAAGTTGCAAGACCTTGTCACGGTCCGGTTTTTCGGGAGCGCAGCAGATCGTCCACCGTGGGCACCAACGCGAGCACGGCCAGCATCAGCGCCAGTGGCACCGTGAAGCCATAGCCCGCCTGCTTGAAGCCGTAGGCGCCTGCGATGCCGCCGGTGGTGAAAGCGAGCAGCAGACCGGCCAGCACCACCATGCGTTTGCGGTCGGCGCGCACCTTCAGGGGGTGGTCGGGGTTGTGGTTCCAGTAAATGAGTTTGCCCAGCTCGATGCCCAGGTCGGTCACGATGCCGGTCATGTGGGTGGTGCGGATCACCGCGTTGGAAAGTTTGGTGGCAATGGCGTTCTGCAGCCCCATGATGAAACACAGCAGCACCACGGTGAAGGGGATCAACAGCCCTTCGAAGGTGGACAGCCGGGCGCCGAGCAGGCCGAAGCACAGGATGAGCGAAGCCTCCAGCAGCAGGGGCAGGGCGTATTCGCTGGAGAGTTGCCGCCGCCGCGCGAAATTGACCATGATGGCGCAGCACATGGCGCCCAGCAGGAAGGACAGCACGCCCACGGCGGCGTCCACCACCAGGCCCATCTGGCCCAGCGCCAGGTTGTCCGCCAGCGAGGACACCATGCCCGTGACGTGCGAGGTGTATTGCTTCACCGCCAGGAACCCGCCAGCGTTGATGGCGCCTGCCACGAAGGCCAGCACGAAGCCGAGTTCCCGGTTGGACTCGGCGGTGCGCTGGGTGCCGATCAGGTAGCGGGCGTAGTTGGCGGGCATGGTGGGGCCACGTTACACCACAGCTGGCGAAGGGCGCTCAGTGCCCCAGCAGGTTGTGTCGCACGTGCAGCAGGTGGTCGAGCGTGCCGGCCTTGGCCCGGGCGGCGTCGCGGTCGCGCAGGGCGTCCACCAGCTGGCGGTGCTCTTGCTGGTAGGCCAGGCGGCGCTCGGGGGTGACGCTCTTCTTCTTCAGCTGTCCCCAGTCGCCCTGGGCGCGCACCTGCTTCATGAGCTTGAACACGCTGGAGACGAAGGTGTTGTGCGCCGCGTCGGCAATCGCTTCGTGCAGTTCGCCGTCCCAGTGCTCGAACTCTTCCAGACTGCTCGCGCGCTCGGCGCTGGTGCAGCACGACAACATGCGCGAGAAATCGGCCGCCGTGGCGTTGCGCACCACCAGATCGATGATGGCCGGCTCCAGCGCCAGGCGCGCTTCCATCAGCTCGGCCGGGCTGGTGTGTTGCGCGGAGTCCTGCTGGATGAGGCGGCCCAGGCCGGAGGGCGCTTGGTGCGCCACGAAGGTGCCACTGCCCACGGTCTGCTCGATCAGGCCTTGCAGCTTGAGATCGGCCAACGCCTTGCGCACCGTGGTGCGGCTCACGCTGTAGCCCTCGGCGAGTTCGCGCTCGGTGGGCAGGCGGTCGCCGGCTTTCCAATGCCCGGCCTGCAGCTGGTTCAGGATGGTTTCGCGCAGGGAGGTCGAGATGGTCATGGTGCGGCAAATATACCAAAGCAGACCAATGGCCGGCGCCTCTCACTGGATCGTTTCTCGTACGTAAAAACCCGATGAATTCATCGCGGCTTCTGGTCTAACATCGGTTCCTTCTGGTATCTATTGGTACTTATTGGTATTAATTCACAAGGAGCGTCTGTGCGCATTGCCACGTTTGTTCATGAAGGCCAACGCCGTGTTGGTCAGGTTTCCGCCGACGCTCAGAGCGTCACGGCCTTTGCGCTGGGCGCCGCCCAGGCAGCGCGGGGCGCCTTGCCCCTGATCGAAGCGTCGGCACAGGGTGCGGCTTTGCCGGCGCTGACCGGTCCGGCCATCGCAATGACCTCGGTGCGCCTGGAGGCACCGCTGCCGCTGCCTCGACGCAACCTCTGGTGCGTGGGCCGCAACTACCACGAGCACGCCAAGGAATTGCAGGCCTCGGTGTTCAAGGACAACAACGCCAACCCCGCCACCTGGCCGATCGTGTTCACCAAGGTGCCCGAGTGCGTGATCGCCACCGGCGACGAGGTGCGGATGCCGGGTGCCGCCGTGTCGGAGCAGATCGACTACGAAGCCGAACTGGCGGTGATCATCGGCATGGGTGGCAAGAACATCACGCGCGAGGACGCGATGAAGCATGTGTACGGCTACACCATCGTCAACGACGTGACCGCGCGCGACGTGCAGATGCGCCACCAGCAGTGGGACATGGGCAAGAGCTTCGACACCTTCTGTCCCATGGGCCCGTGGATCGTCACGGCCGACGAGCTGGACGGCCAGCACACCCGCGTGCGCTGCTGGGTCAATGGAACGCTGCGCCAGGACGGTCGCACCGAAGACCTGATCTTCGACATCCCCACGCTGATCGAAACCATCTCGCGCGGGATCACGCTCCATCCTGGCGACGTGATCGCCACCGGCACGCCCGCCGGTGTGGGCATGGGCTTGAAGCCACCCGTGTTCCTGCGCGCGGGCGACGTGGTCCGCATCGACATCGACGGCATCGGCACGCTGCAGAACGCCTTCGTGTGACACCTTCAAACCAACAGGAGATCTCTTGATGAACCGACAACTTCGCAGCCTGTGCCTGGCCGCCGTGACGGTCGCTGCCGCCTGTGCCGCCGTGGCGCAAACCGCCTACCCGACCAAGCCGATCACCATGGTGGTGCCGTTCCCGCCCGGTGGCGTGGCCGACACCGTGGGTCGGCCTGTGGCCGAAGCCATGGGCAAGCACCTCAACCAGACGGTGGTGGTGGTCAACCGCGGTGGCGCGGGCGGCGGCATCGGCATGGCCCAGGTGGCCAAGGCCGCGCCCGACGGCTACACCCTGCTGATGGCGCTGTCGTCTGTGGTGGTGCTGCCCGAAGCCGACAAGATCTTGAAGCGCGCGCCGATGTACGAACTGGACCAGCTGGTGCCGATCGCCCGCATCACGGCAGACCCGACCGTGCTGGTGGTGCGCGCCGACAGCCCCTGGAAGACCTATGCCGAGTTCATCGCCTACGCCAAGGCCAACCCGAGCCGCGTGACCTTCGGCTCGTCGGGCAACTACGGCACCATGCACGTGCCGATGGAGCAGCTGAAATCGGCCACCTCCACCTTCATGTTGCACGTGCCTTACACCGGTGCAGGCCCGGCACTGCTGGGTTTGCTGAGTGGTCAGATCGAAGCCGTGGCGAGCGGCCCGGCCAGCGTGGCCGGGCAGATCAAGGCCGGCAAGCTGCGTGCGCTGGCGCACTGGGGTGAAGGCCGCCTGGCCCTGTTGCCCGATGTGCCGAGCTTCAAGGAGCTCGGCGTGCCGATCAGCTATTCGCAGTGGTCCGGCATCTTCGCGCCGGCCGGCACCCCGCCCGACGTGGTGGCCAAGCTGCGCGAGGCCGCTCGCGCAGCCACCAGGGACGAGCGCACCATCCAGATCATGACCACGGCCGGCACTTCGTTTCAGCACCAGGACGCACCGGAGTTCGACCGCTTCGTCAAGGAAGACGCCAACACCATGGTCAAGGTCGTGCAGCAGATCGGACGTGTCAACTGATGCCGGGTGTTCGTGCTTGTAAAGGACGGAGGAACAGGGTGAATTCCCTAGGTTGAAAAGTTCGTAAGTTCGCTAACAATCACGCCATCGCGAAAAGCCAGGTTGTCGGCGCGAAGCAGACGACAACACAAGACACAGGAGCACGGATTTCCAACAGCCCCGCCGGTCGAAAGGCCTGCGGGGTTCTCGATGGTGATCGACATTCATGAGCAACGAATACATTCTCGAGACGCAGGATCTCACCCGCGATTTCAAGGGATTTGTCGCGGTCGACAAGGTCAATCTCAAGGTCAGGCGAGGCTCCATCCACGCGCTGATCGGCCCCAACGGGGCCGGCAAGACGACCATGTTCAACCTGCTCACCAAGTTCCTGCCCGTGACCTCGGGCAAGATCTTCTACAAGGGCGAGGACATCACCAGCCACAAGGCAGCCGAGGTGGCGCGCACCGGCATGGTGCGATCGTTCCAGATCTCTGCCGTGTTCCCTCACCTCACCGTGCTGGAGAACGTGCGCATCGGCCTGCAGCGCAAGCTGGGCACCAGCTTCCATTTCTGGAAGCCCGAGTCCAGCCTGTACGCACTCAACGACGAAGCCATGGCGCTGCTGGAGCAAGTTGATCTGGGCAGCTTCGCGCAGACCCAGACGGTGGAGCTGCCTTACGGCCGCAAGCGCGCGCTGGAGATTGCCACCACGCTGGCACTCGACCCCGAGCTGATGCTGCTGGACGAGCCCACGCAGGGCATGGGCCATGAAGACGTGGGCCGTGTGGTGGAGCTCATCCGCAAGGTGGCGGCCAACCGCACTGTGCTCATGGTGGAGCACAACATGAACGTGATTGCCAACCTCTCCGACACCATCACGGTGCTCGCGCGCGGCTCGGTGCTGGCCGAAGGCCCGTACGAAACGGTGTCCAAAGACCCGCGTGTGCTGGAAGCCTACGTCGGTACGGTTGAGGAAACGCAAGCATGAGCAAAGTCCTGCTGAAGGTCGCCGACCTCAACACCTGGTACGGCGAATCGCACGTCCTGCACGGCGTGAACTTCGAAATCCGCGAAGGCGAACTGGTCACACTGCTGGGGCGCAACGGCGCTGGCCGCACCACCACCGTGAAATCCATTCTCGGCCTGGTGGGCAAGCGCACCGGCTCGATCCAGATCGACGGCGTGGAAACCATCCACATGCCGACCAACAGAATAGCCCGCCTCGGCTTGGGCTACTGCCCCGAAGAGCGCGGCATCTTCTCGTCACTGAGCTGCGAGGAAAACCTCATGCTGCCGCCCAAGGTGGGTGAGGGCGGCATGAGCGTGGAAGAAATCTACGAGATGTTTCCCAATCTCAAGGAGCGCCGCAACAGCCAGGGCACGCGCCTGTCGGGCGGTGAGCAGCAGATGCTGGCGATGGCGCGCATCCTGCGTTCGGGCGCGCGCATCCTGTTGCTCGACGAGATCACCGAGGGCCTGGCGCCCGTGATCGTGCAGACACTGGGCCGTGTGATCCGCGCGCTCAAGGCCAAGGGCCTGACCATCGTCATGGTCGAACAGAACTTCCGGTTTGCCGCGCCCCTGGCCGACCGCCACTACGTGATCGAACATGGCCAGATCGTGGCCACGGTCAACAAGAACGAGCTCGAGAGCAAATCCGACATGCTCAATGAGTATCTGGGCGTTTGACGCCCTTCCACCAAGAGGAGACTTTCACATGAAACGCAAATTGATTTCTACCGCCGTCACCACCGCCATCGCCACCGTGCTGGCCGGCGGTGCCTCCTTTGCCATGGCCCAGCAGGGCAAGCTGACCGGTGACGTCGTGAAGATCGGCGTGCTCACCGACATGTCGGGCGTGTACGCCGACTACGGCGGCCCCGGTGCCGTGGCAGCGGCGCGCATGGCCGTGGCCGACTTCGGGGGCACCATGTTCGGCAAGCCGATCGAGGTGGTCAGCGCCGACCACCAGAACAAGCCCGACATTGCCAAGAACGTGGCCCAGGGCTGGTTCGACCGCGACGGCGTGGACATCTCGGTGGAAAACCTGAACTCTGCCGTGGCCCTGGCCGTGCAGGCGCTGGGCAAGGAAAAGAACAAGATCACCATCACCACCGGCGCCGCTTCGGCCCGGCTGACCAACGCCGATTGCGCACCCGCCACCGGCATCCATTACCTGATGGACACCATCGCGTTGTCCAACGTGGTGGGCAAGGCCATCGTGAAAGACGGCGGTGACAGCTGGTACTTCCTGACCGCTGATTACGCTTTCGGCCACTCGCTGGAAAAAGACACCGGCGACGTGGTGAAGGCCGCGGGCGGTAAGGTTCTGGGCGCCGTTCGCCACCCGCTGTCCACCGGTGACTTCTCGTCCTTCCTGCTGCAGGCCCAAACCTCGGGCGCCAAGGTGGTCGGTCTGGCCAACGCCGGTGGCGACACCGTCAGCAGCATCAAGGCCGCGGCCGAGTTCGGTCTGACCAAGAAGCAAAGCCTGGCTGCCCTGCTGATGTTGATCACCGACGTGCACGCCATCGGCCTGCCCACGGCTCAGGGCCTGTACCTCACCGAAGCCTGGTACTGGGATCTGAGCCCCGAGACCCGCGCCTGGGCCGACAAGTACGCCAAGGTGATGAACAACCGCAAGCCGAACTCCAACCACGCCTCGGTCTATTCCTCGACCATGCATTACCTCAATGCCGTCAAGGCCGCCGGCACCGACGACACCGATGTGGTGATGGCCAAGATGAAGGCCACGCCGATCAACGACATGTTCGCCAAGGGCGGCAAGATCCGCGAAGACGGCCGCATGGTGCACGACATGTACCTGTTCCAGGTCAAGAAGCCTTCGGAGTCCAAGGGCGCGTGGGATTACTACAACCTCAAGGGCACCATCAAGGGTGATGACGCTTTCCTGCCGCTGGCACAGAGCCAGTGCGCTGCCGTGAAGAAGTGATCCAAACGGAGTTGAACTGAGTTGACCGGGCGGGCCGTGATTCACGGCCCGCCCCTTTTCACCGGACTGCAATGACTGAACTATTTGGTGTGCCGATCGCGGCCTTCATGGGGCAACTCATGCTGGGGCTGGTCAACGGCTCTTTCTATGCGATCCTGTCGCTGGGCCTGGCCGTGATCTTCGGCATGCTCAACATCGTCAACTTCGCGCACGGTGCCCTCTACATGGTGGGTGCCTTCTTTGCCTGGATGTTGCTCAATTACGCCGGCGTGAACTACTGGTTCGCGCTGCTGCTCGCGCCCATCGCCGTGGGCGCCATCGGAGCCCTGATCGAGATGACCATGCTGCGCCGCCTGCAGCAGCTCGACCACCTCTATGGCCTCCTGCTCACCTTCGGCCTGGCGCTGATCTTCGAAGGGGCGTTCCGCGAGTTCTACGGCTCGTCCGGTCAGCCCTACGAGCTGCCCGAGATCTTCCGCGGTGTGTTCGACCTGGGCTTCATGATGCTGCCCAAGTACCGCGCCTGGGTGGTGTTCGTCTCCATCTTCCTGTGCCTGTTCACCTGGTACGTGATCGAGAAAACCAAGCTGGGCGCCTACCTGCGCGCCGGCACCGAGAACCCCAACATGGTCCGCGCCTTCGGCATCAACGTGCCGCTGATGGTGACACTCACCTACGCCTTCGGCGTGGGCCTTGCCGGTCTGGCCGGGGTGATGGCCGCGCCCATCTACCAGGTGAGCCCGCTCATGGGCTCCAACATCATCATCGTGGTGTTCGCCGTGGTCGTCATCGGTGGCATGGGCTCCATCCTGGGCTCCATCCTCACGGGTCTCGCGCTCGGCCTCATCGAAGGCCTCACCAAGGTGTTCTACGCAGAACTCTCGTCCACCGTGGTCTTCATCATCATGGTCATCGTCCTCATGATCCGTCCGGCAGGTCTGTTCGGCCGGGAGAAATAATGTCCAAAGCCACCCGCAACGTATTCGTGGTGCTGTTCCTGGCACTGCTGGCGGCCCCCTTCGTGGGCTACCCCATCTTCCTCATGAAGGTGCTGTGTTTCGCGCTGTTTGCCTCCGCCTTCAACCTGCTGATCGGCTTCACCGGCCTGCTCTCTTTCGGCCACGCCATGTTCTTCGGCTTCTCGGCCTACGTGGCCGGGCATGCCGCCAAGGTGTGGGGCCTCACGCCGGAGCTGGCCATTCTGGCCGGCACGTTGAGCGCGGCCTTCATCGGGCTGGTCACAGGCTGGCTGGCGGTTCGCCGCCAGGGCATCTACTTCGCCATGGTCACGCTGGCCCTGGCCCAGATGATCTATTTCATCTGCGTGCAGGCGCCGTTCACCTACGCGGAAGATGGCATCCAGAGCATCCCGCGTGGCAAGCTGTTCGGCCTGATCGACCTGACCAACGACACGGTGATGTACTACGTGGTGGCAGCCATCTTCGCGGCGGCCTTCGCGCTCATCTACCGCATCATCCATTCGCCTTTCGGGCAAGTGCTCAAGTCGGTGCGCGAGAACGAACCCCGCGCGCTCTCGCTGGGCTACAACGTCGACCGCTACAAGCTCGTGGCCTTCGTGCTCTCGGGCACCATCGCAGGTCTCGCCGGTGCAACCAAGTCGATCGCCTTCGGCATTGCCACCCTCACCGACGTGGGCTGGCAGATGTCGGGCGAGGTGGTGCTGATGACGCTGCTTGGCGGCATGGGCACCATCCTGGGCCCCACCGTGGGGGCGGCCGTGATCGTCACCATGCAGAACTACCTCTCGGGTCTGGGCTCCATGGTCTCGATCATCATGGGAGCGACCTTCGTGGTCTGCGTGCTCATGTTTCGCCGGGGCATCGTGGGCGAGATCGAGCACCGCTTTGGTGCCAAGAAGAGCTGAGGTGCTCTAGTGCATGGTATTTCGTGCTTGGCATTTGACACCCTTACTAGCCTTTTCCAATGTCAGTTAAGGTTAAATGGAGAGGAGCGATAGCTTCTTTAGAGCGAGGGAAGCCGCTTGGAAAGAGTCTCACTTCGGGAAAAAGAAATGCTTTCCCTTCCGGAGTGAATTTTGCATTACTCGGTTTTTCCTCCTAGATGAAAAAAATCAACTTGTTGCGCACTGCTCTGCTATTGGGTTCTTGCTTGTTGCTGGGATCGGCTTTTGCCAATCCAGTGGGGTATGGATTTTCTACAAGTGGATTTGTATACGGAAATTTTGGCATAGCGTCCCTCTTTCCTGCGGAGTCTAAAGTATTCGGCACATTTAACTACGATAGGGCTGGCAGCTATTTGGGCAACTCGGGTGATCTTGGGTACGATCCTGGTTACGCTGTCCACTCTGCACCTTCTGAGGGTGGAGTGTCTGTTTATTCGATGCTCAACGGCACTGTGGCTGGCTTCTCGTTCTCGGATGTTCGAGGTTCCTTTAACCTGAACAATAGACCAGAATTCAGTGGATTGCCAGATATGGTAACCATGAATGCTGACCCGTCCATAATGGCTGGCATGAATTCGGTGTCAACCGTAACGCCTCGCCAACTCGTTGGGTTTTCAGTCGGTGATTACACATTGATCAACGTCCGGATGTTCTGGTCTGATTGGAGTGGAATATATCTGAGCTCTACCGATCTGTTAGACTCACCCCCTCTATTTCCAGGCACCTTGGCATTCGATTTCATTCGGACCGCAGATCCTACAAACACATTGGGCGTGCCGTTTTATTCAAACACTGTTTACTTCGGCAATCTCAGAGTGAATGGCGTGCCAGAGCCCGCTACGTATTTGCTGATTGCAGTGTCTTTGCTGATGATGGGTGGATTGGTGAGACGGAGAAAAGACATCGCCCATTCGACTTCCTAAGCGGTGGTTCACCCACAAAAAAACCGGCCTCGGCCGGTTTTTTGTTGTCTGTTGCTGTCTGCCTCAGACGGCTGCTGTCTGGTGCGATGCAGCTTCGCGCGAAATGTGCGCCACCGTCTGCTGGGGTGAGCATTCCGACCACAGCGCGCGGGCACAACCTTCACACTTGCCGCACTGCGTGGCCACGCCCAGTTCGAGCTGGATGTCGTCAAAGCCCATGCCCGAGCGGGCGCAGTGGGCAATGGTTTTGTCGCTGATGCGGCGGCAGATACAAACAATCATGGTGCTGGATGGGTCTCGTGAATCTGAGCGAATGATAATGAATCGCATTCAGATCCGCAAGACCGCTCAGCGGACAACCTCAGCCGCCAAAGAGGTCAGCTGACGGAACCCATCTGGCTCTGCAGGTAGTTCTGCAGGCCCACCTTGTCGATCAGTTCGATCTGGGTCTCCAGGAAGTCGATGTGCTCTTCGGTGTCGTCCAGGATGCCCTGCAGCAGATCGCGCGAGACGTAGTCGCGCACCGTTTCGCAGTGGGCAATGCCCGCCTTGATGGTGTGCTGTGCGCCGGATTCCAGTGCCAGATCGCTCTTGAGGATCTCGGGCACGTCCTCGCCAATGCCCAGCTTGCCCAGGTCCTGCAGGTTGGGCAGGCCGTCGAGGGTGAAGATGCGGTCCATGAGCTTGTCGGCATGCTTCATTTCACCGATGGACTCTTCGTATTCCTTGGCCGCCAGCTTGTCCAGGCCCCAGTGCTTGAGCATGCGGTAGTGGACGAAGTACTGGTTGATCGCGGTCAGCTCGTTCTTGAGCTGCGCCTGCAGATGCGCGATGGCCTGGGGATCGCCTTTCATGGGGGTACTCCTTGTGTTTGGTGTTGTGAAAGGCGTTGATTGTCACCCGCGTGCTGCGATGCGGGAAGTGCAGCCTGGGCGCGGTGCAGGCCATCGAGGGATGGCAGGAGTTTCAGGCACAAAAAAACCGGCCGAAGCCGGTTTTCCCCATGTCCGTGCGATCGGCTTCAGGCCGAGAGGAAGCCCCGTCCGGCGCCGCCCACGGAGGCTGCGCCGACCTGGCGGCCATAGGTGGGTTGCTGGGCGTGCTGGGGCAGCAGGCTGGTCACGGCGCGCTGGCTCTGGGCGTTGGCGCGCAGCACGGCCTGGCGCAGGCGGGCAAAACGTTCGGCTGCCGTCAGCAGGGCTTGTTGCTGTTCGCTGCCCGGCTCACCCAGGGCGATGGTGGGCGGCGCCTGTTGCAGCACCTTCTGCATGGCCGCACTGGCCAGCGCCACCGCAGGCGCATCGCCACGCAGCAAGGCGGCTTCCAGGGCATCGAGCTCCACCTGCAACGCGCCGATCCAGGGGTGGTAGTTGGTCGAGGAGGTGCTCATGACTGGCCCGGATGGTGGTTGGGGAGAAATCAGTTGCGCGGGCCGAGCATTTCGGCTGCGTTGGCCAGCATCTTGTCGGCAATGGCTTCGGCGTTGACCTGGAAGCTGCCGTTGGCGATGGCGGCCTTCATGGAGGCGACCTTGTCGGCGTTGAACACGTCGCCTCCCGAGACCGAACGGGCCTCGGTGGTGGAGGACGAGAGGGTCACGGTCACGCCGGTCTGGGGCTTGGCCGCGCTGGCGGCCGATGCCGCAGCGCTGGCTTCGGCCGCCGCGGGCGCGGTGGCCTTCTGGGGGCCGCCGGCGACGGAACCAATGTACGAATCTGGTGATGAATCGACTTTCATGTCACTCTCCAAACCCCGAAGTCAGGGCCTTGTCCTGACTGTATCGGCCCGGGTTTTGAGAACTTTAATCAAACGCTCGTGGTGTTCGTCACAATTTTTCGGTCATCTGAACGGGCATGGCCGGAAAGAGACCTCTTTCACAACGCCAATTCGACCGTTTGGGCGTCGCGCACCACCCCGGTGACCACCCGTCCGCCGGGCAGTTTGACCCGGGCGTTTTCGCCCACCAGGCCTGCCGTGAGTGCCCGGCCGGTGGCTGAAATGCTGAAACCGCCGCCTTCACCGCTCACGCGCACCTGCGCGCCCGGGGCAAAGACCTGGGCAGCGCGCACCATGTTCTCGCGCAGCGCCATGCCCACCGTCAAAGGAAAGGCCGCCAGTTGGCCCACCCAGCGCTCGGGCACGGCCAGCACACCGGAACGCTGCTCCGCCCAGTCGATTTCGGCGATTTCGACATCTTCTTGAGTGAGGATGTCGCCCGCGGCCACCGCGCGCTTGAGCACCCAGGCCGGTCCCCAGGCTTTCACCGTCACGGGCACAAACACGTTCCAGCGCGTGGGGCCGTCCACGCAGCGCAGGCCGATGCGGCTGCGACCCCACAGGCGGGTGCCGTTGGGCAGATGGGGCTCGACCCGGTTGCACGGCGCCAGTTTCAGGCGCGCGTCCAGCGAGCCCATCACCACCTCGGCGCGCAGCGGCATGGCGGCGTCCTTGGGCAGGGCGGTGGCCAGGGCGGGGGTGAGGAAGTCGTGCGCCATCTTCTCCAGCACCGCCGGCTCGTTCGCCTGGGCGTTCCCGCCGCACAGCGTCAGTGCGGCCAGCGCCATGAGACGGGCTGTGATGGACGAGAAGGAGGAGGGCAGCAGCTTGGGCATGGCCTGCACTGTAGGCCGCTGCTGGTGGCGGGAAAGCCGGGAAAAGGCCGTCTTAGGGGTCTTTGTTCCGGCCATTGAAGACCCTCAAGATTTCCATAATTCGTCCAACGCCCCGGTGTCCGTGCCCTCTGAGGAAGGCCAGTCACCCGCCCCGCAACCCGTGCCTTGAGGTGAACATGCTTGAACAGATGACCGCCCGGCTGGACTTCCATGCCAACGCCCTGCTGCTGCGCTCACAGCGCCAGCAGGTCATAGCCAGCAACATCGCCAACGCCGACACCCCTGGCTACGTGGCGCGCGATTTCGACTTTGCCGCCGCGCTCAAGAACGTCTCGGGCATGCAGGGTGGCGCCGGCGTGAGCCTGACCAGTGCCGGACACATGAGCCTGGGTACCACCAGCGCGCAAGACCCCCAGCTGGCCTACACCGTGCAGACCCAGGCCAGCCAGGACGGCAACTCGGTCGATCTCGACCGCGAGCGCGCCAGCTTCGTGGACAACAGCGTGCGCTACGAATCGACGCTGCGTTTCATCAATTCGCATGTGAAAACCATGCTCAGCGCGATCCAGGGTCAATGACCTGAAAGGACACAGCCATGTCGATGTTTTCCATCTTCGGTGTTTCGGGCAGTGCGGTCAGCGCGCAGTCCCAGCGCCTCAACGTGGTGGCCAGCAACCTGGCCAATGCGGACGCCGTGGCCGGGCCGGACGGCAAGGCCTACAAGGCGCGGCACATCCAGTTCCAGACCATGCCCATGGGCGGCGCGGGCAACGCCGGCGTGAAGGTGAAAGACATCACCGAGAGCCAGGACCCGGGCCGTCGCGTGCACAACCCCACGCATCCCAGCGCCGACGCCGAAGGCTACGTGAACCACTCCAACGTGAACCCGGTGGAAGAGATGGTCAACATGATTTCGGCCTCGCGCTCCTACCAGAACAACGTCGAGGTCATGAACACGGCGAAGTCGCTGTTGCTCAAGACCCTCCAGATGGGCCAGTGAGCCCCTTGAATCACAGGAACTGACCCATGTTCATCCAGCCCATCGACACCACCAGCCTCGGCAACACCGTGGGCAGCACCACCGGCTCCGCGGTCAAGAACAACATGGACCCGGCGGCCTCGCAGGACCGGTTCCTCAAGCTCCTGGTTGCGCAGCTCAACAACCAGGATCCGCTGAACCCGATGGACAACGCGCAGATGACGACCCAGATGGCGCAGATCAACACGGTCAGCGGCATCCAGGAACTCAACGCCACGCTCAAGGGCATGGCGGCGCAGTTCTCGTCCACCTCCGCGCTGCAAGCCACTTCGCTGATCGGTCGCGAGGCATTGTTGCCTGGCGAAACGCTGGCTTTCAAGAACGGCCAGGGCAAGGCGGCGTTCTCGCTCGAAGCCAAGGCCACCGACGTGAAGGTCGACATCATGGGCACCAATGGCGAAGTCATCAAGACCATCGAGATGGGTGCCCTCAACGGCGGCCTGCACGGTTTGAGCTGGGACGCCGAGGGTGTTGATCCGGCGACGGTCAAGGGCTTCAAGGTGCGCGCGTTCAGCGGCAACGAGCGCGTGGACGCGGTCTCGCTGCAGCGCCTCTCGGTGGACTCGGTGAGCTTCTCAGGGGGCTCCATCTACATGCTGCTGCAGGACGGCAGCACCCGCGCCTACAACGACGTGCTCGCGTTCATGTGAACCGCTGACGCGCCCCTCTCTTTCCACATCACTTTCCCCACCCCAAGGACATCACCATGGCATTCCAGCAAGGACTCTCCGGCCTGAACAGCGCCAGCCGCAACCTCGACGTGATCGGCCACAACATCGCCAACGCCAACACGGTGGGCATGAAGAGCTCGCGCGCCGAATTCGCCGAGCTGTACGCGAGCTCGGTCAACGCGGCGGGCGGCGCCAACAAGGGCATCGGCGTGACCGTGGCCACGGTGTCGCAGCTGTTCACGCAGGGCAACATCACCGTGACCGGCAACGACCTGGACCTGGCCATCAACGGCAACGGCTTCTTTGAAGTCACCCAGCCCAACGGCACCATGGCCTACACCCGCGCCGGCATGTTCAAGCTCGATCGCGAAGGCAACATCGTCAACCAGCAGGGCGGTCAGCTCATGGGCTACCCCACCGACACGGACGGCAACCGCCTGAGCTTTGACAGCCAGCCCTTGTCGCTGCCCACCAGCGCGCCGATCCCGGCGCGCCAGACCAGCGGCATCGTGGCCCAGTTCAACCTGGATGCCCGCGCGCCCGTGGCCGCCAGCGTCACGCCGCCCACGCCGTTGACCACCTACGGCACCTCGGTGGTGGCCTACGACCCGCAAGGCATGGAAGTGCCGGTGGCCCTGGCCTTCACCAAGACCGGCAACAACACCTGGGAGGTGTACAGCAGCGTCAACGGCAGTGCACCCGCCGCGTTCGCGCCACCCCTGGTGCTCAACTTCAACGCCGACGGCTCGCTCGACCCTGCCTCGATCACGCCCGCGCCTGTCCTCACGCTGGCCTCGCCCAATGACCCCACCGTCACCTTCCCGGTCACGCTGGACATGACGGCGGCCAGCCAGTTCGGCACCGACTTCGCCGTGTTCGACCTCGACCAGGACGGCTACTTCCCGGGCGAATTCGTGGGCCTGAGCATCGACGAAGCCGGTGTGGTCACCGGCCGCTACTCCAACGGCGAAACCCGCGCCGCCGGACAGGTCGCGCTGGTGAACTTCCGCAACTCGCAGGGCCTGTCGCCATCGAGCGGCGGCAACTGGGGCGCCACCTTTGCTTCGGGCGAGCCGGTGCGCGGCGAGCCCGGCTCGGGCAACTTCGGCGGCATTCGCTCAGGTGCGCTGGAAGACTCCAACGTCGACCTCACCGCCGAGCTGGTCAACATGATGACCGCGCAACGCGCCTACCAGGCCAACGCACAAACCATCAAGACGCAGGACCAGGTCCTCAGCACCTTGCTGAACATGCGCTGATCAAGCGCTGAACCCAACCAAGGAGCCCGCCCATGGACCGCATGATCTACACCGCGATGACCGGCGCCAACGCCGCGCAGCATCGTCAGCAGGTGCTGGCCAACAACCTGGCCAACGTGTCCACGCCGGGCTTTCGCGCCGAGCTCTCCACCTTTCGCGCCGTGCCCGTGCGCGGCGATGGTGCGAGCACGCGTGTGTTCGCACTCGAGGCCACCGCCGGCCACTCCAACACGCCGGGCGCGATCATGTCCACCGGGCGCAACCTGGATGTGGCCGCGCGCGACAACGCCTACTTCGCGGTGCAGGGACTGGACGGCACCGAGGCCTACACCCGAGCCGGAGCGCTCGAGGTCAACCAGGACGGCTCACTCGTCAACGCGCAGGGCCTGCCCATGCTGGGTGATGGTGGCCCGATCGTGATCCCCGAAGGCGCCCGTGTGGACATCGCTTCCGACGGCACCGTCAGCACGCGCGTGGGCAACCAGCCTTCACAGCAGGTCGGCAAGCTCAAGATGGTCATGCCCGACGCGGACAACCGCTTGAAGCGCGGCGAAGACGGTCTGTTTCGTGGCGTGCAGGGCGACCCGCTGCCCGCCAGTGACGTGGCCCGCCTGCAGGACGGCGCGCTCGAAGGCTCCAACGTGAACCCGATGGAAGCCATGGTCGGAATGATCGCCGTGGCCCGCCAGTTCGAGGTGCAGATGCGCATGCTGCAGAACGGCGAAACCAACGACAAGACCGCCAGCCAGTTGCTGAGCATGAATGGATAACCACTTTCCTTTGCGGAGCACACCATGATCAATTCGCTGATGATTTCCAAGACCGGCATGCAGGCACAGCAGATGCAGCTGGACGTGATTTCGAACAACCTGGCCAACGTGTCCACCAACGGCTTCAAGCGCGCCAACGCGGTGTTCGAAGACCTGATGTACCAGAACCTGCGCCAGGTGGGTGCCAACACGGCCGAGCAGGCCGAATTGCCCACCGGCCTGCAGGTGGGTCTGGGTGTGCGCACCGTGGCCACCTCGCGCAACTTCTCCCAGGGCAGCATGCAGCAGTCGGACAACCCGCTGGACCTGGCGGTCAACGGCAACGGCTTCTTCCAGGTGGAACTGCCCGACGGCACCACCGGCTACACGCGCGACGGCAGCTTCAAGCCCGACGCGCAGGGCCGCATCGTCACCTCCAGTGGTTACCCGCTCACCGCCGGCATCACGGTGCCGGCCGAGGCGCAGAGCATCACCGTGTCCGCCGACGGCGTGGTCACCGTGAAGCTGCCGGGCAACCCCGCGCCGCAGCAGGTGGGCAACATCGAACTGGCCACCTTCATCAACCCGGCCGGCCTGGAGCCCATGGGTCAGAACCTCTACACCGAGAGCCTGGCCTCGGGCGCCCCGATCAACGCCGCGCCCGGCACGGCCGGCACCGGCACCGTGATGCAGGGGTTTGTTGAAACCTCCAACGTCAACGTGGTGCAGGAGCTGGTGACCATGATCCAGACCCAGCGCGCCTACGAGATGAATTCCAAGGCCATTCAAACGTCCGACCAGATGCTGCAGCGCCTCAGTCAGCTGTGATCGTGATCGGAGAAATCACCATGTTCCGTCTTGCCATCGCTTTGACCCTGGCCGTGCTCGCCACCGGCTGCGAAACCATGAGCTCCAAGGTCGATCTGGAGCCGGTGAAGCCCGTGACGTACGCCCAGATGGCGCCCACCGCCAACCCGGTGAACACCATGAGCACCGCGCCCAGTGGCAGCCTGTTCCGCGCCGCCAACTACCGGCCCGCGTTTGAAGACCCACGCGCACGCATGCCCGGCGACACGCTCACCGTGCAGATCACCGAGCGGCTCAACGCCAGCCAGACCTCGTCGGCCTCGATCGACCGCAGCGGCGAGATCTCGGGCGGCGTATCGGGCTTCCCCTTCCTCAAGGCGCCGCTGCTGGACAAACTCACCCTGGGTGCGCAGTCCGACAACAGCTTCTCCGGCGACGGAAAGAACCAGAACAACAACAACTTCTCGGGCTCCATCACCACCACCGTGCAGGAAGTTCTGCCCAACGGCCACCTGGTGGTCGTGGGCGAGAAGCAGATCGGCGTGAACCAGAACGTGGACGTGTTGCGCTTCTCCGGCACGGTGGACCCCAAGCAGATCCGCGCCGGCAACACCGTGGCCTCGACCCAGATGGCCAACGTGCGTGTGGAGTCGCGCGGACGCGGCGCGCAGGGTGAAGCGATGGCAATTGGCTGGTTGGCACGGTTCTTTTTAAGCGTTATCCCCTTCTGATCCCCTCCCACAATGGGTCTCGTTCTGCCCACTGAGGAATTTGCGGTGAAGTCATCCCTTTCTCCCTTGCGTTTGCTGGCCCTGGCCCTGGTTTCACTCACCATGGCTTTGCCCGCCGCCGCCCAGTCGATCCGAATCAAGGAGATTGCGGCGGTGCAGGGCGTGCGCAGCAACCAGCTCACCGGCTATGGCCTGGTGGTGGGCCTGGACGGCACGGGCGACCAGACCACGCAGATGCCCTACACCGCGCAGAGCATGAACAACTACCTGCAGCAGCTCGGCCTTTCGCTGCCGCCAGGCGCCAACATGCAGCTGAAAAACGTGGCTGCCGTGCTGGTCACCGCGCAGCTGCCCGCCTTTGCCCAGCCGGGCCAGGCGATCGACGTGACCGTGTCCTCCATCGGCAACTCCAAGTCGCTGCGCGGCGGCACGCTGATCACCACGCCGCTCAAGGGCGCCGACGGTGAAATCTACGCACTCGCCCAGGGCAACCTGCTGGTGGGTGGCGCTGGTGCTTCCGCCGGTGGCAGCAAGGTGCAGATCAACCACCTGAGCGCGGGCCGTGTGCCCGGTGGCGCGCAGGTGGAGCGCGCCGTGGCCACCCCCTTTGCCTTGGGGGAAACCATCGACCTCGGCTTGAATTCCAGCGACTTCCAGACCGCCAGCCGTGTGACCGACGCCATCAACCGTGTCATGGGTGCGGGCGTGGCCAGCGCGGTCGATGGCCGCGTGGTGCGCCTGCGCGCCCCGGCCGACCCGGGCGCCCGAGTGGGCTTTCTGGCCAAGGTGGAAGAGATCCGCCTGGATGCCGCGATCCCCATGGCCCGCGTGATCATCAACTCGCGCACCGGCTCCATCGTGATGAACCAGGCCGTGAGCCTGGGGGCTTGTGCCGTCTCGCACGGCAACCTCTCGGTGAGCATCAGCTCCACACCCGTCATCAGCCAGCCCAACGCCTTGTCCACCGGCGGCCAGACCGTGGTGACCGAGCAGGCCAACATCCAGATCAGCCAGGACAAGGGCTCGCTCATCAAGCTGGACACCGCGCCGCAACTCGCCGACGTGGTGCGCGCCCTCAATTCGCTGGGCGCCACCCCGCAGGACCTGCTGGCCATTCTTCAAGCGATCAAGGCCTCGGGCGCGATGAACGCCGAGCTTGAGGTGATCTGACGTGAACCCGACCAGCGCCCTGTCCAACGGCGGCCTCGCAGCCGACCCCACAGCGCTCAATGCGCTGCGGTACGGCGCGGGCAAGGGCGGCAACGACAAGGCCGCGCTCAAGGAAGCGGCCAAGCAGTTTGAATCGCTCTTCATGCGCGAGCTCATCAAGAGCATGCGCGAGGCCACCCAGAAGTCGGGCCTCATGGAAGGCGAGGGCGCCGACCTCGGCACCGATCTGCTGGACCAGCAGTTCGCAGTGCAGCTCTCGGGTCTGCCCGGCGGATTGTCCGAAGCCATCGAGCGCCAGCTCGGCAAACAGATGCAGAACAACGCCGCCGAGAAGGCCGGTGTGTCCGATGCCTTGCCGGCGGGGAGCGACACGAGCACCGTGGGCCGCGCCAGCGCAGGCCCGCGCCAGGCCGGCTTTGTGGACCAGCACAGCGAGGCCGCGGCCACGGTTGCGCGCGAGTCCGGCATACCGGCGAGCTACATGATCGGCCAGGCCGGCCACGAGACCGGCTGGGGCAAGAGCGAGATTCGCCACGCCGACGGCACGCCCTCGCACAACCTTTTTGGCATCAAGGCCACCGGCGCCTGGAAGGGCAAGGTCGCCGAGATCACCACCACCGAATACATCAACGGCGAGCCGCGCAAGGTCACGGCGAAGTTCCGCGCCTACGACTCCTACGCCGACTCGTTTCGCGACTACGCCAAGCTCATCGGCAACAGCCCGCGCTACGACAACGTGATGGACCAGATCGGCTCGGTGCAGGGCTTTGCTGCGGGCCTGCAGAAGGCCGGCTACGCCACCGATCCGCAATACGCCGCCAAGCTCAGCCGCGCCATCAACACCACACTGAGCCTGCAACGCGCTCAGGGCTGAGGACCACACCACCATGTCATCGCTGAACATAGGCGCCCGCGCCCTCAACGCCAACCTCGCTGCCCTGCAGGTCATCGGCAACAACATTGCCAACGTCAACACGCCCGGCTATTCGCGCCAGAACGTGATCCAGCAGACGTCGGGCTACCAGCAGATGGGCAACGGCTTCTTCGGCAAGGGCATGGAGATCGCCACGGTGGAGCGTTCGCACAACGCCTACCTCACGCGCGAAGCCCAGATGGCCGGCTCCGTGGCCGCGGCAGACGCCGTGCGCTTCTCGCGCCTGCAGGCACTTGAAAGCGCCTTTCCGCTGGGCACCGGTGGCCTGGGCGCTGCGCTCAACGACACCCTCAACGCCTGGGCCGACGTGTCTTCGTCGCCCAGCAACCTCACCGCCCGCGTGGTGGTGATCGCCAAGGGCGAGGAGTTCGCCAGCCGCCTGCGCAACACCGCCAGCCAGCTGGACGCGCTGTCCAAGAGCACGCAGCAGCAGGTGAAGGGATCGGTTGACGTGATCAACGGCCTGGCGAAAGACCTGGCCACGGTGAACCAGAAGATCATCGAGACGGCCGGTGATACGCACACCCCCAACGATTTGTACGACCAGCGCGACCAGCTGCTCGGTGAACTCAGCAAACACATCCAGACCAGCTCGGTCGCCAACAAGGACGGCTCGGTGAGCGTGTTCGTGGCCGGCAGCCAACCGCTGGTGCTGGGCCAGAGCGCCAACCAGCTGGCCGTCACACCCGACCCCGCGGACAACTCGCGCATTGCGCTTGCCTTCGTGCAGGGCGGCGTGTCCACGCCGCTGCCCGACGCCACGCTGGGCGGCGGTGAACTCTCAGGGTTGATGAATTTCCTGAACAAGGACCTGACAGCGGTGCAGAACCAGCTGGGTCGCATGGCGCTGGCCTCGGCCACCACGGTGAACAACCAGCACGCGCTGGGCGTCGACCTGCAGGGCAACCCCGGTCAGAACTTCTTCATCCCCCCAGCGGCCGCCGTCGGCAAAGCCAATCCGGCCAACACGGGTGACGCCGTGGTGAGTTCCAGCGTGAGCGACCCGGCCGCCTTGATGGCGTCCGACTACGAGTTGCGCTTCGCGGGCACCGACGTGACCGTCGTGCGTTTGTCCGATGGCAACAGCACCACCTTGCCCATTGCCTCTGCCCCGTTCGTCAAGGACGGCCTCACCTTCAACATCGACTCCGGCACGGCCGCCGCTGGCGACCGGATTCTGGTGCGCCCGTTCGAGGCCGCCGCGCGCAACCTGCAAGTGGCCATCGGCTCGCCCGACCGGCTCGCCGCCGCCAGCCCGGTGATGGTGACTCCCGGCCTGACCAACAAGGGTGGCCTCAGCGTGGAAACCCTGTACGCCGTCTCCAACTCGGCCAACCTTACCGACCCGGTGAGGCTGACCTTCCAGGCCGACGGCACCTACGTTGCCACCGGTCTGGGCCCCGGCAACCCGCCGCCCGACAACCCTGGCCCGCCCGCCACCTACAACTTCAAGCCCGGTGAGCCCATCGTGCTCAACGGCTGGAGCCTGACCTTGCGCGGCAGCCCGTCCGCCGGTGACCAGTTCAACATCGACCCGGCGCCAGCCGGCTCCACCGCGCAGAACGCCGGCAACGCCAGCGCCGTGCTCGCCCTGCGCGACCGCCCGACCTTTGAAGGCGTGGCCCTGGCCGACGGTTATGTGAGCCTGTTCTCCGACGTCGGCACCCGCGTGCAGGGCGCGAAATTCGCCACCGAGTTCTCGGCCCAGATCGCCACCACCGCCGAGACTGCGCGCTCCAACGTGTCGGGTGTGAACCTGGACGAAGAAGCCGCGCGCCTGCTGCAGTACCAGCAGGCCTACCAGGCCTCGGCGAAGTTTCTGCAGATCGCCCAGAGCACCTTCGACAGCCTGCTGGCGACCGTGGGCCGCTGAAGCCCCCGCACACTGGCCTGACAGGAACACCCCATGCGAATCTCCACCGCCAACAGCTACGACAACACCGTGAGCCTGCTCGCTCGCCGCCAGGCCGAGCTGGCGGCCCAGCAAGAAAAGATTGCCACCGGCAAGCGGGTGCAAAAGCCCAGCGACGACCCCGTGGCGGCCACGCTGGCCGAAACCGCGCAGAACCGCCTCTCGCGCACACAGGCCGATCTGCGTTCGTTGGAGACGGCGCGCACCAGTTTGCAGCAGGCCGAAAGTGGTCTGGCCGAATCGGGCGAAATCATCCAGAAGGTGCGCGACCTGCTGGTGAGCGCGGGCAACTCCACCTTCGGACCGAGCGAACGCGAGGACATTGCGCGCCAGCTCGAAGGCCTGCGCGAACAGATGATTGGCGTGGCCAACCTCAAGGACAACTCCGGCCGGACCCTCTTCGGCGGTCTGGGCGGCTCGGCCACACCGTTTGTGGACCTGTACGGCCCCAGCGGCAACGGCGTTCAGTTCAACGGACAGCGCGGCCAGGCCGCGGCGGGCAACACCTCGCTGCCGCAGGCGCTCGATGGCAACGCCATCTGGATGCGCGTGCCCGAGGGCAACGGCAGCTTCTCGCTCAGCCTGGGCGTGGGCAACACCGGTGGCGTGAGCACCAGCGTGGGTACCGTCACTGACCAGAGCGCGCTCACGGGCGACGACTACCGCATCGACTTTGCCGATGTCGCCGGTGTGAAGCAGTACACCGTGACCAACCTCACCACGCCAGCCGCCAACCCCATGCCCGGCCAGACCGGTGTGCCCTACAGCTCGGGCATGACGATCGAATTCGATGGCCAGTCGCTTTTGATGAGCGGCCAGCCCGCCGCGGGCGATCAGATCAACCTGGTGCCCAGCGGCAACACCGACATCTTCAGCGTGGTGCAGAACGCCGTGAGCGCGTTGCGCTACGACGGCGCCAACAGCAGTGCCTACCGCTCGCAAGAACTCGCGCGCACCATGACCGAACTCGATGCCGGGCACGACCGTGTATTGCTCGCGCGTGGCCGCGCCGGCGAATGGCTCAACCGCGCCGACTCGCTCGACACCCTGCTGGAAGACCGCGGTGTCGACCTCAAGGCAGAAAAATCCCGCCTGGAAGATCTTGACCTCGTCCAGGGCATTTCGGACTTCCAGACCCAGCAACTTGGCCTTGAGGCTGCCCTCAAGTCGTACGCCCAGGTGCAGCGCCTGTCGCTGTTCCAGGTGATCAATTGACACGCTTTCCATCATGCTGAGTCACACCGTTCTGGACAGCCTCGCACTCGGCTACGAGCCTGTGTGGAACCGCGAGCGCCAGCTGGCCGCGGTGCGCCTGAGCGTGCACCCCATCCACGCCGCCGCGGTGGACGCGGCTCACCTCATGCAGGCGCTGGGCGACGACTGGCCCGAGAGCGCGCCGGTGCTCATCCTCGACATCGCCTCGCCCCAGTTGCTGCAACAGGCACTGGCCTGCGCGCCGGTGCACAACACCTGGCTGGAAGTGCCGGCCGCCCCGTTTGAGGCGCCCGAGACCCTGGCCGCCCTGTCGGTGGCCAACCGGCGCGGGCACCGCCTGATCCGCCGCACCAGCCTGGAGGCGTTTCGGCAAGCCAAATCACCCGGGTTTGATGTGCGCAACATGCTGCAGCTCAGCCCGCAAGAAGCCGCCGACATCCTGCAGACCCAGTCCACACCCGGCTTGCACCAGCGCAGCCAGGGCGTGCCGCCCGCGCAGCTCTACCAAGGCGTGCAGACCCGGACGTTTGCTCGCTACCTGCTCGACGATGCCGACGCATGGGGCCTGCTGGGTTGGCCCGACGCCGACGTGCTGCTGGCCCACCGCCACAAACCCATCTCGTGCGACCCGCGCGTGATCCGCCAGATCTTGCAGGCCATCAACGACGACTGCTCGCTCGAACGCCTGGAGCGCCTGGTGCGCCAGGACCCGGTGCTGGTCTACCGCATCCTGCTGCTGGTGAACTCGGCCGCGTATGGCGGTCGCCACGAAATCGGGTCGCTGCGCCACGCACTCATGATGCTGGGCTTTCGTGAACTCAGCCGCTGGCTGTTTGAACAAGCGCCCGGCAGCGAGACCGACAACGACCTGCAGCCCGTGCGCGCGGCCATGGTCATGCGCGCGCGCCTGGCGCAGCACCTGCTGGCCACCGGCTCCGAAGACAACCTGCGGCTGGAGGTCTACACCACCGCGCTGTTTGCCCACCTCGACAGACTGCTGCATGCGCCACTGGGCGAACTGCTGCACAAACTGCCGCTCTCGGGCCGCCTGTACGACGCAGTGCTGCGCCACGATGGCCCTTACCACCCACTGCTCGATGTCGCCCGCGCGCAAGGCGAACCCGCCCACCTGCACCGCCTGAGCGCGGTGTGCGATCGCAACGACGTGAGCCTGGAGCAGGCCAACCGCGCGCTCATCCGCATGCTGGCGACGAGTCGCGACCACGCGGGGGTCAGGTCCGAACGAATGGTGTGATCGACCGGGCGCTACCATCGCGCCCATGACCGCCGCCGCCCACCCCAACGCTTCACACAACACCCCGCACCACACCAGCGCACTCGTGCTGTTCTCCGGCGGGCAAGACTCCACCACCTGCCTGGCCCACGCGCTGGAGCGCTTTGCGCGCGTGGAAACACTCGGCTTCGACTACGGCCAGCGCCACAGCGTGGAACTGCAGGCCAGGCCCGTGGTGCTGCGCGAACTGCGCGAGCGTTTTCCCGCCTGGGCCGATCGATTGGGCGAAGACCACGTGCTCGACCTCGCGGTGCTCGGCAAGGTGAGCGAAACCTCGCTCACGCGCGACATGGCCTTTCGCATGGAAGAAAACGGCCTGCCCAACACCTTCGTGCCCGGCCGCAACCTGCTGTTCCTCACGCTCGCCGCCGCGCTGGCCTATCGCCGCGGCATCCAGGTCATCGTCACCGGCGTCTGCGAAACCGACTTTTCAGGCTACCCCGATTGCCGCGACGACACCATGAAGGCGCTGCAAGTGGCGCTGTCCCTGGGCATGGACCACCGCTTCCTGATCGACACCCCGCTCATGTGGATCGACAAAGCCGCCACCTGGCGCCTGGCCGAATCCCTGGGCGGCAAAACGCTGGTGGATCTGATCGTGGAACACACCCACACCTGCTACCTCGGCGACCGCGAGCACCGGCAGGCTTGGGGGTATGGGTGTGGGAGCTGCCCGGCTTGTGAGTTGCGGGCGCGGGGGTGGGTGGGTTATGTGGGCGAAGCCAGCAGCGTGTAACGCGCATCCCCCGTCGCATCCGGCGTGAACGTCCACTGCGTCCGGTGAAACGCCGCCACGCCCGGCCGGTGGGCGATGGACACCAGCGCGCCGTTGCTCTCTTTCACCAAGGCCTGCAGGCGCGCGTACAGCTTGGCTTCGGCCGCTTCGTCCAGCGCGCTCGTGGCTTCATCCACGAACAGCCAGCGCGGCTTTTTGAGCAGGGCGCGGGCGATGGCCAGGCGCTGCTGTTCGCCGCCCGACAACTTCTGGCCCCAGGCATCCTGCTCGTCCAGCCGCGTGCTCAGGTCGGGCAGCAGGGCATCCATCAGGGCGTGTTGCAGCTCGGCGTCGCTGTAGCGTTCGGCGGGTTCGGGGTAGGCCAGGGCGTCGCGCAGCGAGCCCAGCGGGAAGTAAGGTCGCTGCGGCAAAAACATCACCTTGTCGGCAAAGCCCGCGGGCGTGCGCAGGCTGCGCTGTGCCCAGGGCCAGATGCCCGCGAGGCCGCGGAACAGGGTCGATTTGCCGCTGCCCGACGGGCCCTTGACCAGCACGGTGTCGCCCGGTGACACCTTCATGCCGCTCACCGCCAGCAGCGCCACGCCACCGGGCAGCGAGAGCCGCAGGCTGTCGAGGGCCAGTGCGTCTTCGGTGTTGGGCGCAGGGGCGGCCAAGTGCTCGGCGGCTTCCAGTGCCTGGAAGCTCTCTTCAAAGCTGGTGATGCGGTCGGTGGTGGCGCGCCAGGCGGCCAGGCTGCTGTAGTTCTCGACGAACCACGAGAGCGAGTCCTGCACACGGCCGAAGGCCGACGATATCTGGATCAGTTCGCCGAGCTGGATGGCGCCGCTGAAGAAGCGCGGCGCGGCCACGATGAAGGGAAACACCACGGCGGCTTGGCCGAAACCCACGGTGAACCAGGTCAGTCGTTTCTGCGCGTTGATGAGCTTGAAGTAGTTGGACAACACGTCGGTGAAACGCAGGCCGAGTTGCTGGCGCTCCACGGGTTCGCCCTTGTCCAGCGCAATGGATTCGCTGTACTCGCGCACGCGCACCAGGTGGTGGCGGAAATCGGCTTCATAGCGCTGTTGTTTGAAGTTGAGCGCGATCTGCGAGCGGCCCAGGTAGTGCGTGATCACGCTGCCGAGCGCGCAGTAGAGCACCGCCATCCACACCATGAAACCCGGGATGGTGTATTCGCTGCCGTTGAACGAGAAGGCGAAGCTGCCCGAGAGCACCCACAAAATGCCGACGAAACTCACCAGCGTGACCACCGCGTTGAGCAGGCCCATGGTCAGGCTCACCGTGAAGCTGGTGAACAGGTTCATGTCCTCGGCGATGCGCTGGTCCGGGTTGTCGGGCGGGGCGTCTTCGCCTTTGGCAAAACGCGCAAGTTCGAGGTGGTAGAAGGCCTTGTTGGAGAGCCAGCGGTCCAGGTAGTGGCCGGTCATCCAGGCGCGCCAGCGCATCTCGAGCAGTTGCGTGAGGTAGAAGCGGTAGACGGCGATGATGATGAAACCGAAGGCGAGATAGGTGAAACGGCCGAGCTCGCGCCAGAACACCACAGCGTCCTTGTTTTGCAGGGCGTCGTAGAACACGCGGTTCCACTCGTTGAGCAGCACCAGCATGTAGACCGAGCCGAGATTGAGCGCCACGATGGCCGCGAGCAGCGCCCGCGCCTTCCACTTTTCTTCGGACTGGAAGTAGGGCATGGTGAGCCGGCCTACCTTGCGGGCGAACACGCGAAAGCTCTGGAATTTTTCGCTCAGGGTCATGGGTTCACCTGTTCAGGGGTTCGAGACGCCGCTGGCCACATGTCCCGAGGGCACATGGCGAGAGGCCGATTCGATGTGACCGGTCTGGTCGTCGAAGAAAAAGTCGGGCTCGAACTCGCGCAGGAATTCGCCCTTGGGCAGGCCGCCGAGGAACATGGCTTCGTCGACCTCGATGTTCCAGTTCATCAGCGTTCGGATGGCGCGCTCATGCGCCGGTGCGCTGCGCGCGGTGACCAGGGCGGTGCGCACACGCATGAGAGGCGTGCCTTCGCTCTGCAGGCGGTGCAGGGCTTCGAGCAGGGGTTTGAACGGGCCGCCGGCCAGTGGCAGACCGGCCTTGCTGGCCTCGTGTTCCTGAAACGCCGACAGCCCCTCCGATTGGTAGACCCGCTCGGCTTCGTCGGAGAACAGCACGGCGTCGCCGTCGAAGGCGATGCGCACCTCGTGCGGGTGCGCGTCGCTGGCATGCACCGAATGCGGGTACACCTGCGCGGCGGGCACGCCGGCGTCCAGCGCGGCGCGCACGTCGGCCAGGTGGGTCGAGAGGAACAGGTTGGCGCGCAGCGGGCGCAGGTAGCGCCACGGCGGCTGGCCGCGCGTGAAGCTGCCGCGCTGGATGGGCAGGCCGTAGTGCTGCGCCGAGCGGAACACCCGCATGCCCGAGACCGGGTCGTTGCGCGAGAGGATCACCACCTCCACCCGCTGCGCATGCGCGTCGTTGAAGGCGAGCAGCTTGTGCACCAGCGAAAACGCCACGCCGGGCTGCGCGGGCGTGTCCAGGCGGTCGAGCTGCAGCTTCATGTAGGCGCGGTCGTCACCGGTTTCAAACAGCCGGTTCTCTTCTTCAAAGTCGAACAGGGCACGGGAAGAAATGGCAACGACGAGTTTGCCGTCGAGAGTTACACCCATGTTCAGGACACCAGTTGGTTGAGTTGAATGATGGGCATGAGCACCGCCAGCACGATCAGCATGACCACCACACCCATGCCCACGATGAGCAGCGGCTCCAGGATGGTGGCCATGTGCATGGCGCGGCGCTGCACCTCTGCGCTCAGCTGTTCGGCCGCGCGGTCCAGCATGGCGGGCAACTGGCCGGTCTGCTCGCCCAGGCGCGCAAACATCGACACCAGCGGCGGAAAGCGCTTCTTGCTGGCCAGCGCGGAGGCCAGCGGTGCGCCTTCGCGCACCAGCACCAGCGCGTCCAGCGCATCGGCGCGCATGGCCTCGTTGTTCAGGGTTTCGGCGGCGGTCTGCAGCGCCCGAAGGATGGGCACGCCCGCGCCGGCGAGCATGGCCAGCGTGGCGGCAAAGCGTGCCGCGTTGAAGCCGCGCGCCAGGCGCCCCACCAGGGGCAGGCGCAGCCAGGCGGCGTCCATGCGCAGGCGCAGCGGCGCGTTGCGCCGTGCCATCACCAGCGCGCCGCTGCCCGCCACCAGCGCGGCCAGCATCAGCCAGCCGTAACTGCGCACGAAGCTGCTCAGACCCAGCATCATCACCGTGAGCACGGGCAGGGCGCGCTTGCTGCCGGCAAACACGCTGGCCACCTGCGGCACCACGTACGACACGAGGAACACCACGATCACGATGGCCACGAGCGTGACGATGGCGGGGTAGAGCGACGCGGCAACCAGCTTGTTCTTGAGCGCCTCGCGTTCTTCCAGGTCGTCGGCCAGGCGCTCCAGCACCGTGCCCAGTTGGCCGCTCTGCTCGCCGGCGGCGATCACCGAGGTGTAGATGGACGTGAACTCGCGCGGATGCTGGGCCAGCGCCTGCGCAAAGGGCGAACCGGCATTGACTTCGGAGCGCAGTGAGGCCATGAGGTTGCGCTGTTTGTCGTCCTCGGCCTCTTCGGTCAGGGCCGAGAGCGCCCGCTCCAGCGGCAGACCCGCGGCCACCAGCCCGGCCATCTGCCGCGTCCACACCGCGAGTGAGGTGGCGTTGAACACGCGTCCGCCCCACAGCGTGACGTTGAGCCCGCTGCCTTTGACCTGCGTGCCACCGCCGGTGGCGGGCTCCACCTGCAGCGGCACCAGCGCGCGTGCGCGCAACATGCTGCGCGCCGAGCGGGCGGTGTCGGCGTCGATCAGGCCCTTTTGTGTGGCGCCCTGGGCGTCGAGGGCTTCAAAGGTGTAGGCGGGCATGTCAGGTTCCGCCGCCGGGCCGCCCGAAGGCTGAAAAGCCCCCTTGGGGGGCAGCGACCCGCGCAGCGGTGGAGCGTGGGGGCTTCATGCTTCAGTCCCGGGTGACGGACATGACTTCTTCGAGCGACGTGATCCCCGCATCGATCAACCGCTGCCCATCAGCGCGCATCGACTGCAGCCCGCCAGCCTCAGCCGCCGCGAGGATCTGACTTTCTGCCGCCCGGTTGTGGATCAGCGCGCGGACCTGTTCGTTGGCCACCATCAGCTCGTAGATGCCGGTGCGGCCCTTGTAGCCGCTGTGGTTGCAGAGCGCGCAGCCCACCGGGTGCCACAGGCCCTGGTCGTCCTGGCGGCGGCAGTGCACGCACAGCTTGCGCACCAGCCGCTGCGCCAGCACGCCCAGCAACGACGAGCTGAGCAGAAAGGGCTCCACGCCCATGTCGGTCAGGCGGGTCACGGCGCTGGGCGCGTCGTTGGTGTGCAGCGTGGCGAGCACCAGGTGGCCCGTGAGCGAAGCCTGGATGGCGATCTGCGCGGTCTCGAAATCGCGGATCTCGCCGATCATGATCACGTCGGGGTCTTGCCGCAGGATGGCGCGCAGCGCCTTGGCAAACGTGAGGTCGATGCGGGCGTTCACCTGCGTCTGGCCCACGCCCGGCAATTCGTATTCGATCGGGTCTTCCACCGTCATGATGTTCTGCCTGCCGGCGTCCAGCCGCTGCAGGCCGGCGTAGAGCGTGGTGGTTTTGCCCGAGCCGGTGGGGCCGGTCACGAGGATGATGCCGTGCGGCTGGCCGATGAGTTTGCGAAAACGCGCGAGCACATCGCCCTGCATGCCCACCGATTCCAGGCTGAGCTTGCTTTCGCTCTTGTCGAGCAGGCGCAGCACGGCACGCTCGCCGTGGGCGCTGGGCAGGGTGGACACGCGCACGTCCACCGCGCGTGTGCCGATGCGCAGCGAGATGCGGCCGTCCTGCGGGAGGCGCTTCTCGGAGATGTCGAGCTCGGCCATGATCTTCAGGCGCGAGATCAGCGCGGCGTGCAGCGCGCGGTTGGGTTGCACCACTTCACGCAGCGTGCCGTCCACCCGAAAGCGCACGCTGGAGGTGCGCTCGAAGGGTTCGATGTGGATGTCGCTCGCACCGTCGCGCGCGGCCTGCGTGAGCAGGGCATTGAGCATGCGGATGATGGGCGCGTCATCGGCCGTTTCCAGCAGGTCTTCGATGGCTGGCAGCTCCTGCATCATGCGGCTCAGGTCGGCGTCACTTTGCACCTCGCTCACCACGGCCGCCGCACTCGACTCACCTTGCGAATAGGCCACGCTGATGCGCTGCTTGAGGCTGTCGCCATCTTCCCATTGCAGGTCCTGCACCGGGTGGCAGCGCAGGATTTCAGACAGGGCCGAGAGACGTCGGGTCTGCGCGGTGGCATCCACGGCGGGGGTGCTGCTGCCCATCAGGATTTGCGAGGCGCCGTCGTCCTCAATCAGCCAGAGGTGTTCGCGCGCGAAGGCGTAGGGCAGCGGGTACTTCACGGCCCGGGCCTCACTGCTGCGGCGTGGGAATGGGTGCCGCCGGCGCCGCGGGTGGGTTCAGCGGGGGCGAGGACTGGGGGTTGGCCAGCGAAGGCGCCTGCGGCGTGAGTGTCATGCTGGCGGGTGAGAGCGGTGCGGGCATGACCGGCGCCTCGTTGATGCCCAGCACGCCGCTGGGTTTGGGCTGCGAGTCCTGCTGCACCGAGCGCATGAGTTCGTAGCGGTCCAGCGCCAGGGTGCTGGTCTCGCGCGCATCGCGCACCACCACGGGCCGCAGGAACACCATCAGGTTGGTTTTGCGGCGCGAACGGCTTTCGCTTCTGAACAGGTTGCCGAACACCGGGACGTCGCCCAGGCCGGGCACCTTGTCCTGGTTGGCGGCAAATTCGTCCTGCAGCAAACCACCCAGCACCACGATGGCGCCGTCGTCCACCAGCACCGTGGACTCGATGGAGCGCTTGTTGGTGATGAGGCCCGAGGCCGAGTTGATCGACGAGGCCTGCACGCTGCTGACCTCCTGGAAGATGGTCAGCTTGATGGTGCCGTTCTCGCTGATCTGCGGCTTCACGCGCAGGGTCAGGCCCACGTCCTTGCGTTCGATGGTCTGGAACGGGTTGACCGAGCCGTTGTTGCTGCCGGTGTTGGTGAACTGGCCGGTGACGAAGGGCACGTTCTGGCCGATCACGATCTTGGCTTCTTCGTTGTCCAACGTGAGCAGGTTGGGGGTCGAGAGGATGTTGCCCTCACCGTTCTGCTGAAGGAACCGCGCGAGGAAGCCCAGCACGTAGACACCATTGGTGCGCCGGGCCACGCCCGCGTTGAAGCCCGGTGTGGGCGTGGCGTTGCCGCTGGCCAGGTCGATGATGTTCTGCCCGCCGGTGCCGAAGTTGGTGCCCAGCAGGCCGATGAGCGAGTCGCCCGATTTGCCCAGCGCACCCTGCCACTGAATGCCGAACTCGGCCGCCTTGTCGGCATTGACCTCGGCGATCAGGCTCTCCACATATACCTGAGCGCGGCGCGAGTCGAGCTGGTCGATCACCGCGCGCAGCTGGCGGTATTGCGGCTCGGGCGCGGTGATGATGAGCGAATTGGTGGCCGGGTCGGCCTGGATCTGGCCTCCGGTGGAGGGCTGCGCGCTGGCGGCCACGGGGGTGCTGGCCGGGCTGCTGGCCGGGTTGGCGGAACCTGAGCTGGCCACGGTGGTGAACGCACGGGCGCTGCTGCCGTTGCCGCCCGTTGCCGCGGACTCGCCCGCCAGGGCCGCCCGCAAGGTGGAGGCCAGCGCCACCGCATCCGCGTTCTTGAGGTAGACCACGTGGATGTTGCCGCTGACGTTGGCCGACGAAGGCTGGTCGAGTCGGGCCACCAGAGAGCGCACCAGCGCCAGCCGGGCGGGGTTGGCCGCGCGCAGCACCAGGCTGTTGCTGCGCGGCTCGGCGATCAGCGTGGTCTTGTACGAGGCCTCGGGCTGCCCGGCGCCGCCAGCGGCCACGGCCGGGTCGATCAGGCGCGTCACCAGGGCCGCCAGATCGGCCGCCACCGCGTGCTGCAGTGGAATCACCTCCACGTCGGTCGCGCCCGAGACGTCCAGCGCCGTGATGATGCGGCCGATGCGTTGCAGGTTGTCGGCGTAGTCGGTGATCACCAGCGAGTTGTTGCCGGGGTTGACGTTGATGGTGTTGTTGGGCCCGATCAGAGGGCGCAGCACCGGCACGAGGTTGTTGGCCGACTCGTGGTTGAGGCGGAAGATCTGCGTGACGACCTGGTTGGAGGTGGGCAACGCGTTCACCGAGCCTGCGTTCACCACATTGCCCTGAAGCTTGGCGTCGGCCTCGGGCACGATCTTGTAAAGCCCCCCGGTGTCCACGATCGAGAAGCCCTGCAGGCGCAGCACGGCGGCGAACTGGTTGAGCGCGGCGGTGGGTGACACCGGGCGCTCCGTGGCCAGGGTGATGGTGCCCTTGACGCGTGGATCGACCACCACGTTGCGGCCCGTGATGGTGGCCATGGTGCGCGCCACCGATTCGATTTCGGCCGCCACGAAGTTCAGCGTGACTGGCTCGCCGTTGCGGTTTTGTGCCTGCGCGGGCGACACGGTGGAGAGCCCGAGCCCGAGCGCCAGCAGCGTGGCCAGGGCCATGGCCGTCAGGGTATTGGCCGGTGCGGCAGCGGTGGAGCTCGGTTTCATGGCGCGATCGTAAGGGTAAGTGGGGTGCTGAAACATCGGAGATGTCAGCCAATGTTGAGCAGTGAGCGCAGACCCTGTCGGCGCCCGATGATGTTGAGCAGGTTGGCCAGGGCGGCCTCGCTGTCGGGTGCGGCCTCGGCCACCCCTCGAAAGCGCAGGCGCCCACCCACCCACTGGCCCTGGCCCTGCAGTTGCAGGCGCCCGCTGAGGGTGTGCAGCGACAGGGAGGTGTTGTTGCCATCGGCCTCGGCGCGCAGGTCCATGCGGTAGCTGCCCAGCGGGCGCAGCGTTGACAGGCGCGACGCGATGTCTTGCGCCTCCAGCGCCAGGGCGCCTTGCAGGCTGCTTGCGCTGCCGTGCCAGCGCAGCGTCAAGCCCTCGGTCTGCAGGCTCAGCAGGCCTTCCATGCGCAGGGTGTTCCAAGGTGTGCCCAGGCCGGTCAGCACGTTGGCGGGCCAGCGGCTGCTGCTGGCGGCCAAGTGGATTTCCGCGCCGTTGAAGCGGGGCCGGAAGGTGAGTTTCATGGGCTGTGGCGTGCAGCACGGCGCGCTCAGCTGCAGGGCCAGGGCGGGCACGCCGGCCCACAGCGTGGGAGACAAGCGCCACTGCACGCCTTGCGGCAGCGATGTCTGTGTCTGGCTGCCCTGGCCGCCGGTGAGCAGCACATCGGCCTGGCCGCGCCACACCGTGCCACGCGCATTGACCAACTGGAGTTGCCCGCCTGTGGCCGAGGTGATGGCGTGCGCCAGCCAGCGCGCGGGCGCGAACAGCAGCAGGGCGGTGGCGAGCCCGAGCAGAGCGCCCAGCCAGGCCAGGCGGTGGGGCCAGCGCGGGTTCATGGGCCACCGGCCAAACCGGGCCCGGTGAGCACCACAGTGCCGTTCCAGCCGCCAGTGGCGGCATCACGTGTGAGCTGTGTCTCCAGCGGGAGCAGCCGGGCGTTGATGCGCACCTGAGCCAGCCATTGCGCCAGCGCTGCCGGCGCTGTGCCACGCAGGGTGGCGGTGGCGCGGTCGCCCAGCACCGTGAGTTGGGCCGTTGTCCCCAGCGAAGCCGTGGCTGCCTCGAGCGCGCGCAGCACCGCTTCGCGTCCCGGCGGCTGGGCATCGCCCTCAGAACGCAACGCGTTGGCGGTGGCCGCCATGCCCTGCATCTGGCTCAGCTGGACGTCCAGCCGGGCGTGTCGCTCGGGAGCTTCGCGCAGTGTGGTGAGAGCGGGGGCCACCGCCAGCCACCACACCAGACCCAGACCCACGACCCATCCGGCGATCAGCACGGCTTTGCGCTCGCGGGGGGACAGGCGGTCCAGCGCGGCTGACAACGGCGCTGCGAAGCGGGCCAGGGGCGGCGCGGCGAAAGCAGTTCGTGAACGTGTGACCATGGGGTTCAGGGTGGCGGTGGGTTGATGGACATCGAATCGCCGTCCAGGCGCACGCGCCAGCCGCCTCGCTCCAGCGCCTGCTGAAGTGCGCGCAACTGGTCTTCGGTGGCGCGCCAACCTGAAAAACGCCCGTCGCCCGGTGCGTAGGTGATCGTGGCCGGCAGGAAGCTCTGGCCACCGGAGGCCTGGTCGATCGCGCCCAGCAGCGTTTCCAGGTCGCCCGACGACAAAACCCCGCTGGCCTGCTGCAGGCGCGCCAGCTCGCGCTGCATCTGCACCGGGGCGTCGAGCACCAGCGTGACCTGGGGAAAGGTCTGCTGCAGCGCGTGGCGCACCGCTTCTTGTTTGGCGGCGAGCATGCTGCGCTCGTGCCAAGCGGCGGTGTTGAGTCCCACCAACTGGACCGCCACCAGCGCGGCCATACCCCAGCGAGCGGGGCGCCATTCGGGGGCGCTGAGCCAGCGCTGAAGGCTGCGCCGCCAGCGCTGGCCGCGCCGCGCACCAGCGGACAGGCTGAGGTCGAATTGCGCCAGGTTCCAGTCGGACTGGGCGCAACGCAGCAGCCACTGCGGGAGCGCCACGAGTTCGAAGCGTTGGTTCAGCACCCGCTCGGCGACGGCCGCCACACCGGGGTCTGCCAGCCAGATGTCGTGCTCCCCGGCCTCACCCGGGAGGTCCGGTGAGGTTGGCATCAAGGCTTTGACGGCTGCACCACGGGTGCTGCCACCCAGGCTGCTGCTGGCTTCGAGCAGGGGAGTGCAGCTCACACCCAGCAGACTGGCGCTGCCCAGCCAGGCCTGGTCACCTTCGTTGTGCGCCCAGTGAATGGGGGCGGGCACGTCGAGTTCGAAGCTTCGTGAAGCGCCAGGCTGGGCCAGTGGTGCTTCGGCTTGGGTCAGCGGCCACATTGCCGGCACGATGCGCGTGACGGGTCGGCCCGCGCCTTCCAGGACCTGCAGCCAGCTGCGCAGCCAGATCTTGTTGCAGGCCGCCACCCACACCGTCTGGCCCGACTTGCCGCCCGGCTCCAGCGCGAAATGCAGTTCGGTCACCTCGGTGAGCAGGCGGTCTTCCAGCATGCCCTCGAGCGCGGCACGCAAGCGGTTGGAGGCCACCTTGGGCAGCGCGACCCGGTGCCACGACAGCGCGCGAGGCGGCAGGACCAGAACCACATCGTCGTCTCGGGGGAGCAGCGATGCGCCGCATTGGCCGTTGTTGTTGATCTGCTGGCCATTGGCCGACTCGGCCCAGTCGAACAGGGTCGACGCGGGCGCGGGTGTGGCAACAGAAAAGTCCGACGGGGTGACGATCAGCACAATGACACGACTGACGTGGCGCAAGGCCACAGAGCGAACCATTCTAGAGAGCCTGCGAGACAAGTGCGCTTACGGCGGAAGGCCGCGCGAGGCCGGTTGTTGGCTTCAGGCATCACGGGCGGGAAAAACGCTCGCGCCAGCGCACACGCACATCCAGGTTGTTGCGCACGACCAGCGAGCGCTCTTCGATCACCGCGTTCTCCAGCCGCAGGCGCCCCCGCACCTCAAAGTAGCGGCTGCGGGTGCCATGGGTCTGATCGGTGAGGGTGCCTGCGGTGACCGGCACGGCCGTGAGCACGTCGCCCAGTGCCTTGAACGGATTGCGCTCACGCGCGACCACCACCTCGCGGGCTTGGGCCAGGTCCAGCCCGGGAACGCTGGCAAGGATGGCCTCGGGACTGGCGGTGTTCAAGTTGAGGGCAGTGCGTTCGGGCAACACGGTGACATGGGGCTCCAGCGCTGCCAGACTTGCGCGACTGATGCCCAGCCAGCCCAACTGCGACAGCTTTTGCGGCACCAGCGCGGTCCGCGAGGGCAGGGGGTCGGTGAGCGCGAGCTGGGTGGTGTTGCGCAGCTCCTCGGCGGCGTTGACGAGTTCGCTCAGTGGAAGGCCGAGTTGCTCGAAGAGCCGCGTGAACGCGAGCAGATCGGCTTCGGATGTCTCCACTTTGGCCGTGGCGCCACCCCCTGTGGTGCGCACGAGGTTGTTGAAGTTCAGACGTGACTGCATGTCGAGGATTTCGCCGGAGAGAAAGGCCTGCAGGGTGGCGTCGTCGGCGTTGTTGGCCTTGTCGGCGGCCAGAAAACTGGAGAGGCGCGCTTCCTCCAGCGGCAGCGCCCAGGGTTCGCCCAGGTGGTCGGCGTTGCCGCTGCTCTGGTTGCCGCGCGCGTCTTCGCGCAGGATCAGCCGTGCCCAGTCGAGCGCGCCGGTCAGGATCCACCCGGCCTGCACACGCTGGCGCTCGGCCTGCTCGATCTCGGTGGAACGCCACTGCTGCCAGAGCGCGGCCGAGGCCAGCGTGGCCACCAGCGTGACGGTGAGCATTGCCAGCAGCAACGCCGCGCCGCGTTGATTCTTTGACCTCATCGTCCCGCTTCCAGGGTGGGGCGAACCCAGTCGCGCACCAGAATCCCGCTCAGAGCCTGCCGACTGGCGATCGTGAGTTCCAGCCGCACGCCGTTGGGCATGCTGCCGACGCCTGCAGTCTCGGTGCCCACTGACGAGAGCGGATTGCCCCAGGTTTCGCCCCGGTGGTAGAAGACCTGCCATTGGTCAACGGCGATCAGGGGCAGTGAACTGTCAGCCCCCGCGTCAACGGCAGTGACGGACGCCGAGGGCCTGGACGATGCTGCGCCGCGCCCCCAGTCGGCTGCCCGCTGCCAGGCCCGCGCCAGCTCATCGCGCTGCCGCACCGGCCCCGATTGCCAACGCGACCATTGCCTGCCCGCTGCCGTGGGCTGCAGAGCCCAGGCCACCACCCGCACACCCCGGCTGTCCAGGCCCGTTTCGGCGCTGTCGCGTCGGGTGATGCGCAGTGTCTGCCCGTTGAAATCCACTGGAGTGACCTCACCCGTGTCGAACACCGCATCCAGGTCGGCGACCCATTGGCCGACCGCCGATTGCAGCCGCAGCAGACCGTCGGAGCGCTCCTGTGTGATCGTTTGCGTGCGTGTCATGCCATCGATTGAGCGCCAGCTCAGCAGCGCGAGCATGGCCATGACCGCGATCGCGACCAGCAGTTCGATGAGGGTGAAGCCGTGGGGGCAAGGTTTCGCCGCCGGGCCGCCCCAAGGCGAAACAGCCCCCTTGGGGGGCAGCGACCCGCGAAGCGGCGGAGCGTGGGGGTACGTGTACATGTCAGTAGCGCCCCAGAATGGTCGAGAGCGACAGCAATCTCACGGTGTTGCCGTCCACATCGCCCTGCACGACGGCATCGATGCGCCGGAAGTTGGGGTTGGGTGTGGGCAGCACCGCCACCCGGACCAGCATGTCCCGACCAGCTTGCGAGCACCGCACCTCGCTGTCGCCCGTGCCCGGCAACTGCCGCAACAGGCGCAACCGGGTGAGCTCGTTTTCAGCGCAGATCTGGGCCAGCCATTGGTCGCTCTGCCGGGTCGCTGCCCGCGTGAGTGCGCCGGTGGCCTGCAGTCCGGCGGCCAGGGTGATGGCGATCACGGCCAGCGCCACCAGCACCTCGATCAGTGTGAATCCCCGCTGCACCCTCATGGCGTCTCGGGCAAGACGGCAAAGGGCGAGAGGCCATCGGTGGCCAGGATCAGGCGCCGATCACCCTGTTGCAGCACCACGCGCTGCGCGGCAATGAGCGGCTCGGGTCCGAGCACCAGGGTCAAAGCCCCCGGGGGCTGGATCACCTGCGACCGGGTGTCCGGGCTGAGCCAGCTGCGCGGCTTGTCGAGGCTGTCGGAGTTGGCGTTTGCGCCGTTGCGCGGGGGAGGCAGTCCGACGAACTCGAAGCCCTGCGGCAAGCTGCGCCACACCACCGGCAGTCCGCTGGTGCGCGATTGCGCACGGGCTGATTCGATGAGCGCAGACAGCCGCAGCGCCTCACGCTCCAACCGCGTCGAGCCGTCGTCGCGCAGGGAAAGCGTCACGCCGGCGGTGGCCAGCGCCACCAGCGCCACCACCACCATGAGTTCGATCAGGGTGAAGCCGTGGTTGCGCTGCATGACATGGTTTCAGGCGACCCGCGCAGCGGCGGAGCGTGGGGGCAACGTTTCGCCGCTGGGCCGCCCCAAGGCGAAACAGCCCCCTCGGGGGGCAGCGACCCGCGCAGCGGCGGAGCGTGGGGGCACCACCTTCACTGCCAACTGCCTACATCGGCGTCGCGGTTCTCACCGCCGGGTTGACCGTCAGCACCCAGCGAGAGCACGTCCACCTCGCCCTTGAGACCGGGGTTGAGGTACTGGTACGGGCGGCTCCAGGGATCGGCAGGCAGCTTGTCGAGGTACGGGCGCCAGTTGGGCGGCACCGGACTGGCCGTCGGCTTGACCACCAGCGCGTTGAGACCTTGTTCGCCCGTGGGGTAGCGCTGGTTGTCCAGGCGGTAGAGCTTGAGCGCCTGCATCAGGTTGTTCACATCGGTCTTGGCGGCGGTGACCCGCGCATCGTCGGCGCGGTCGAGCACGTTGGGCACGATCAGCGCGGCCAGCACGCCAATGATGACCAGCACCACCATGAGTTCGATCAGGGTGAAGCCACGCTGGAGTGCGCGCGAGAAAGGTTGAAGGCGCGAGTTGCCCAGGGACGTGTGTTGGCTGTGGCTTGTCAAATCGAACTCCCGGTAACTGGCATCTGGGCATGGCCGCAAAAGTGAATCTGCAGGCTGGTTGCCCCGCCTGTTCGGCAAGGGCCAAAAGATCATAATCCGGTCCTATGAACAAGCACCCCACGTTCGGACATTCCGGATTTCCGATGGAAAGCCCGGCAGCGCTTCAAAGCGCCAGCCGGCGCGCGCCGGCGTGGGTGGCGGGTCTGTTGTGGTTGGCCGCTGGCCTCAGCGCTGGCTATTGGATCTTGCTCGCCGCAGGGCGTTCACCGCTCACGCCGCTCAGTGTTGCAGCGTCGTCGACCCCCGCGGTGGACGCTGCCGCCGTGGCGCGTGTGCTCGGGGCATTGCCCGAGGTGGCTCAGACGCCTGCCACGCCCGTCGCCAAAGGCACCGAATACAGCCTTTTGGGGGTGGTGGCTGCCAACGCACCCGATGGCGCGGCCCTCATTGCCGTGAACGGCCAGCCACCCAGGCCGTACCGGGTGGGGGCCTCGCTGGAAGGTGGGCTGGTCCTGCAAGCCGTGTCGCGCCGGGGTGCGCGCTTGGGCGCGTCGATCAACGGGCCGGTCACCCTCGAGCTGACCCTGCCCGAGGCCAGTCTCGCTCCCTCCTGACCTCAGAGACATGCGCCGCCGGGCGGCGTGTGACCTAGCGTTCCAGCAGACTCTGTGCGGCCAGCAGCATCGGCCAGGCCATCAAGGCACCCGTGCCCTGACCGATGCGCAAGCCCATATCGAGCAGCGGTTGTGTCTGCATGTGGATGAGCAGCAGGCGGTGTCCGGCATCGGCTGCGCGGTGGGTGAACACCAGGTAGTCCACCACATCCGGACACAGGCCGCGCGCCACCAGGGCTGCGGCCCCGGCCACGTAGCCGTCCACCAGCACCACGCGGCGCTCGCTCGCGGCCTGCAGCATGGCCCCGGTCATCATGGCGATCTCGAATCCACCGAGCGCCGCCAAGGCTTCAAACGGGCCAATGGCGGTTCGGTGCCGTGCGGCCGCCGCAGAGAGCTTCTCCACCCGCTGCACGTGCTTGGTGTCGTCCAGGTTGCCGGTCTCGGTATCGTCGCGGCTGAATGCGTCCACCAATGGAACACCACACAAACGCGACAGCAGCAAGGCCGCGCTCACCGAATTGGCCACCCCCACGTCGCCCAGTGCAATCACGTTGCCCGGCAGGTGTCGCACCACATCCATGCCGGCATGCACCGCTGACACCGCCTGCGCGGTGGACATGGCGGGACCGAGCAACACGTTGCGCGTGCCATAGGCGATCTTGCGCAGCAGCAGGGAGCCGCGCAGCTTGGAGTCGTTGGGCGGCGAGATGGGCTTGGCCATGCCGGCGTCAACCACGGTGAGGTCAAAACCATACAGCGCGGCGAGTGCATTCACCGGCGCCTGGCCACGCAACAGCTGCATGACCATCTGTTCCGTCATGGAAGCACCCATGGACGACATGCCTTCGTCGGCGATGCCGTGGTCGGCGGCAAACACCACCAGCTGTGGCGAGTCGAAAGCCAACAGATCGAACTCGATGGACATGCCGTTTTGCGCACGCGCCAGCTGCAGCACCAACGACTCCATGCGACCCAGGGAGTGCTCCGGCAAGCCTTCGGGTGTCAGGCGCTGGCGCAGTGCGAACTCCAGCATGGTGTCTGAAGTGCCCGCCACCATGGGCAACCGCAGCGCCTCGGGCAACGCCGTCGAGCGTTTGAAGATGGGTTCAAAGATGGGGTCTTGTGCCATGGTGCGCTCCGTCCCTCTCAACTCTGCAGGAACAGGCGGTAGACCGGATTGTTGGTCTCTTCCACGCAGGGGTAGCCCAGGGTTTCCAGAAACTTGTCGAAGGCCTTGTGATCCTTGGCCGGCACCTGCAGGCCCACGAGGATGCGCCCGTAGTCGGCGCCCTGGTTGCGGTAGTGAAACAGGCTGATGTTCCAGCCAGGTCGCATCAGGCTCAGAAATTTGAGCAGTGCGCCCGGACGCTCTGGAAACACGAAGCGCAACAACCGCTCGTCATGCGCCAAGGGAGAATGCCCACCCACCATGTGACGGATGTGTTCCTTGGCCAGATCGTCGTGAGTCAGGTCCAGCGTCTGGAAGCCGTGCTTGATCAGGTTTTTCGCGATCTTGGCCGACTCTCCCTTGCCCTGTGTGGTCAACCCCACGAACACGTGGGCCTTGCTGCCGTCGTGGATGCGGTAGTTGAACTCGGTCACGTTGCGCGCGCCGCCCGGCAAGTCGCCAATGAGTTCGCAGAAACGCCGGAAGCTGCCGCGCTCCTCGGGGATCGTCACCGCAAACAGCGCTTCGCGTTCTTCACCCACCTCCGCGCGCTCGGCCACGAAACGCAGGCGGTCGAAGTTCATGTTGGCGCCACACAGGATGGCCGCGTAGGTCTGGCCTCGTGTCTTATGGATAGCCACATACTGTTTGACGGCCGCCACCGACAACGCGCCGGCCGGCTCCACGATGCTGCGCGTGTCCACGAACACGTCCTTGATGGCCGCGCACACAGCGTCCGTGTCCACGGTGATGAATTCGTCCACCAGGCCGCGGGCGATGCGGAAAGTTTCCTCGCCCACCAGCTTGACCGCCGTGCCGTCCGAAAACAGCCCCACGTCGGCCAGCGTGGTGCGCTCACCCTCGCGCACCGAGCGGATCATCGCGTCCGAATCGTTCATCTGCACACCGATCACCTTGATCTCCGGGCGCAGCGCCTTGATGTAGTTGGCCACGCCAGAAATGAGGCCGCCACCACCGATGGCCACGAACACCGCATCCAGGTGGTCGGAGCCCAGGCTCTGCAACTGGCGCAGGATTTCCATGGCGATCGTGCCCTGCCCGGCGATCACGTCCGGATCGTCGAAAGGGTGCACGAAAGTGAGCCCCTGTTTCTTTTGAAGCCCGACCGCGTGGTTGTAGGCGTCCGTGTAGCTCTCGCCGTGCAAGACCACCTCGCCACCAAAGCCGCGCACCGCGTCGATCTTGACCTGCGGCGTGGTGGTCGGCATGACGATCACCGCCCGGGTGCCCAGCTTGCGCCCGCTCAGCGCTACACCCTGGGCGTGGTTGCCGGCCGAAGCACAGATCACGCCCTTCTTGAGTTGCTCGGGCGTCAGGTGCGCCATCTTGTTGTAGGCGCCGCGCAGCTTGAAGCTGAAGACCGGTTGCTGGTCTTCGCGCTTGAGCAGCACCGTGTTGTGCAGCCGCTCGCTCAGGTTGCGTGCCGGCTCCAGCGCCGACTCCACCGCCACGTCATACACGCGAGCAGTCAGGATCTTTTTCAGGTAGTCGGCCGGCCCCATGGTGGTGACGGGCGACGGTGTCGGTTGAGGCGGTTTTTGGGTCTTGGCTGCGCGGGCGGTCATGAATTTTCTCCAACCGCATCATATCGATGGCGAAAAAAAGCCCGGACTGGCAGAACCGGTCCGGGCTTGAAATCCACCCACGGAGGGTAGAGGAGACAACCTTACATACAATGCCGCGAGTATATCGAAGCCATGTTGCGACGCAACATGTACCGTCGTTTTTTTGGCGCATTCTTTAGGGCGCCGCCCCCAACTCTGTTGACTATTTCACGACTGGACACTTCCATGGAATGCACCGTCACCTGGACCGGCGCGGCCGGCACCCGTTCCCACATGGGTTTTGTGGCAGAAACCGGCAGTGGACACGTGATCGCCATGGACGGTGCTCCCGACGCCGCCAAGCCTGAAAACGGCGGCATCAACATGGCGCCGCGTCCCATGGAAACCGTACTGGCCGGCACCGGCGGTTGCACCGCCTACGACGTGGTACTCATCCTCAAGCGCGGTCGCCATGATGTGCGCGGCTGTAGCGTCAAGCTCGAGACCGAACGCGCCGAAACCGATCCGAAAGTCTTCACCAAGATCCACATGCACTTCACCGTGAGTGGCAAAGCCATCCCGCCCGTTGCAGTGGAGCGCGCCATCGCGATGAGCCACGACAAGTACTGCTCAGCCAGCATCATGCTGGGCAAGACGGCTGACATCACCACCAGCTTCGAGGTTGTGGAAGCCTGAGCCCCAGCGCTTCAGATGCGGTGCGCAACCGTCGTCATGACTTTGGCCGCCAGCTTCATCAGCCCCTTCACCGGCGCCGGCAACTCCACCGCCCCGGCGTCCTTGGCTTCGCGCGCATGTCGGGCTTCGTCCAGCTTCATCTGCGCCACGATGGCGCGCGAGGCGTGGTCGCCCGCTGGCAGGCGCTCCATGTGCTCGGCCAGATGCGCCTCCACCTGCCGCTCGGTCTCCACCACGAAACCCAGGCTCACCGCAGGCCCCAGCCGCCCCGCCATCAGCCCGAGGCCGAAGGCCCCCGCGTACCACAGCGGATTCAGCAGCGAAGCACGCGCTCCCAGTTCGTCCAGCCGTGCCTGGGTCCAGGCCAGATGATCGGTTTCTTCCTTGCCCGCAGCGTCCAGTTGCGCCGCCAGGGCCAAATTCGGTTGGCCTGACTTCGTGGGCCACCGGGCCGTGAGGGCTTGCGCCGTGTACAGCGCTTGCGCACACACCTCACCCACATGGTTCACCCGCATCAAGGCACCAGAGAGGTGCTTGTCGTCCTCGCTGAGATCGTGATCGGTGGCCCGTTCTGGCACCGTCGGACAGTCTCGCGAGGCCCGGGGACTCACAAACAAGGTGCGTAGAGCCGAATCAGCGGCATTGATCAAGGCGTCTGTGGCAGTGGTCATGGATGGTGTTTGATCGACAGCGAAGAAGAGATGCTGCCACGATCTTTCAGCCGAGGACTTGTGAAAGCTCAAGTTTGAAACATCGCTGTGAGGGCATTGCCAAGGGCTTGACCTGTGACCAAATCCCTACGGGTTATTACCAAGTGCGTCGCGGTGGTGCAACAGAAGCACCGTCATAGGGCAGAAATGCGGCCGTCACCGTGGCGCCCTCCATTACTTTATGATGCAATCCATTCAGCTTCCTGATGGAGGTCGGCTCGGCGGCACAGACCACCAGTCCCTATTCAACCCTTGGAGAACCCTTCCATGAAAAAGACCCTGATCGCCGTGGCCGCCGTGGCAGCCACCAGCGCCTCCTTCGCACAATCCACCGTGACCCTGTCGGGCACCGTTGATGTGGGTATCGAGAAGCGCTTCTCCGGCGACGCACTGCGCATGACCCCCAACCGCAACGGCACCAGCAACTGGACCCTGTCCGGCGCTGAAGACCTGGGCGGCGGCCTGAAGGCGGTGTTCCAGATCTCCACCTCGTTCAACAGCGACACCGGCACCGTGACTTCGGTCGACGGCCTGGGCAACAACGGCTTGTTCGTTGGCCTGACCGGTGGCTTTGGTACCTTGCGCGCTGGCCGTCCGGTCAACACGCTGTACGGCAACGCCATGTTCGCCAACGGCACCAAGGGTGTTTCGCTGCACGACTCCAACAGCGTCGTGAACGGCAACGCAACGGCCTCCGCCAAGAACTCGGGTGCTTCGAACTCCGTGTACGTTCCCAACGCAGTGCAGTACCACACCCCCCGTTTTGGCGGTGTGCAAGTTCAGCTGGAATACGCACCGTCTGAATCCTCTGCTGTTGGCAACAAGGCCGGCACGGGCATCGCAGTTCGCTACGACGGTGGTCCTCTGAGCGTGTCGTTCACGAACTACACCGGTGCCAAGGCCGCCACGAGCACCCTCAAGTCGGTCAACCAGATCGCAGCTGCTTATGACTTCAGCGTTGCCAAGCTGTTCTTCACGTACCGTGACCAAGGTGGTCTGGCTTCCGATATGGACACGTCCTACGCCTTGGGCGTGACCGCTCCTGTCGGCCCTGGCGCTCTGTACGCTGCCTACAACGTGAACGAGCAGACCGGCTCCGATGGCCGCACCGTGATCGCTGGCTACAAATACAGCCTGAGCAAGCGCACGCAAGCTTACGTGAACGTTGCCCGTCGCAACGCAGCATGGATTCCTGGTGTTGTGTCCGGTGGCAACACCGTTCCTGCTGGCTCCAGCACCGGCTACGGCTTCGGTCTGCAGCACAACTTCTGATCGCTCAAGCTGGCTTTGGGCCAGCTGATCCAGAGGCAAGAACCGCCTGTCTTCTTGACAGGCGGTTTTTTTTCGCCCGTTGCGCCCAAGCCCGGGCTGTCAGCGCTGAAGAAGCCGTGCTGTTGCAAAGCGACAACGAACTGAGCCCGATTCGCCCGGTTTTTCAGGGCTTACCCTTACCTGTGCCTGGGTTCGCCCCTAACATCCACATGTCGGTTTTATTAACTCGTGGTGTTGTACCGCGGTACTTTTAAGGAAATTTCCATGAAAAGATCCCTGATTGCCTTGGCAGTTCTCGGTTCGGTCGCTGGCGTTGCACAAGCTCAGTCCAGCGTCACTCTGTACGGTTTGGTAGACGCGTACGTAGCCCGCACCAAATCAGGCCCAGCAGGTGCGGAAGTTTCCACGACCGTCTTGAATTCCGGTGGTCTGGCACAGAGCCGTTTCGGACTGCAGGGCTCTGAAGATCTGGGCGGCGGTTTGAAAGCAATCTTCAAGCTGGAACAAGGCTTTAACGTATCCGACGGCACCACGCTCAACAACGGTGGTCCCTCAACGTCTACTGCGTTCAACCGCCAAGCTTGGGTTGGTCTTGAAGGCGGCTTCGGTACGGTCCAGTTCGGTACGGTGTGGTCGGCGTTTGACGATGTTTTCTACGTCGGCAATCCCTTGTTTGATTCGTTCGTGTTCTCCCCCGGTTCAGCTGGCTACAGCCTCGGCGGTGAAGCTGTGATGAGCCAATACAACTACAACTTCATCCAGCGCAATGGCATTCGATACACGACTCCTAACATGGGTGGTTTTGTTGCCGCCGTGTCGTACGGTGTTGATGAAAAGATCGCATCTGTGCCAGAGCAAACGGACGTCAGCCTCCTGTACTCGGGCGGTCCACTGACCGCCGCAATCGCTTATGAAGTCGTGAAGGGCGCTGGTATTGGCGGTCTGGACCAAAAGTACACCTACGGCTCGGCAGCGTTCGACCTGGGTGTCGCGGTCATCAAAGGTGGACTGGGTACCTCGCGTAACGTCTATGACACCAAGACCAACGACTACCAGGTCGGCGTCGATGTACCTTTGTCGTCGGCTTTGGCACTGACCGCCGGATTCGCAGGTTCCAAGGACAAAGGCGCGCGTGACACCAAGCGTACCGGCTACGCTGTGGGTGCAAGCTACACGCTTTCCAAGCGCACCTTGGCCTACGCTGCCTTCAACAAATCGAAGGCCGAGCAAACCGGCTTCGCTGACCGGAAGTACAGCTTCATCGGTGTTGGCCTGCAGCACAAGTTCTGATCTTCGGTTTTCGAAGTTCCGATCATCAAAAAGCCACCGGGAATCCGGTGGCTTTTTTTGTTTGGTGCGCCCAGCATGGGCGCACACCTGCGGGTGCAAGTCCCGCTGCGAGCTG
>JAZKHJ010000044.1:0-42820 GCA_040385485.1 Pseudomonadota bacterium
CTCGGCGACCTCGGCGCCGAGGTCATCAAGATCGAACGCCCGGGCAGCGGCGACGATGCGCGCCAGTGGAAGCCGCCCGAAGTGGCCGGCGTCTCGACCGGCTTCGCGGCGCTGAACCGCAGCAAGAAGAGCGTCTGCATTGACCTCGACAGCGCGATTGGTCAGCAGCTGGTCGCGCGCCTGGCGGCCGGTGCCGACGTGCTGGTGCATTCGCTCAAACCCGGCAGCGCCGAAGCGCGCGGCCTCGGCGACGGACACCTGCTGCCGACCAATCCGCGCCTCGTGTATTGCGCGATCAGCGCCTTCGGCGAGGTCGGCCCGATGCGCGCGCTGCCCGGCTACGACCCGCTGATGCAGGCCTTCGCCGGCATCATGAGCGTCAGCGGCCACGAAGGTGACGAGCCGGCGCGCGTCGGCGTGTCGCTGATCGACATGGGCACCGGCATGTGGGCCACGATGGCGATCCTGGCCGCGCTGCTGCGCCGCGCCACCACGGGCGAAGGCATGCGCGTGCACGCCAGCCTGCTCGAGACCGGGCTGTCGTGGATGATGGTGCCAGTCGCGAACTATCTGGCCACCCAGCGCCTACCGCGCAAGATGGGTTCGGCGATGGCGATGATGGCGCCCTACGAGCTCTTCGAAAGCGCCGACGGCAAGGTCTTCATCGCTGCGGCCAACGACCGGCTGTTTGGCCGCATCTGCAGCGCGCTGGCTTGTCCAGAGCTGGCGCAGGATCCGCGCTTCATCGACATGTCGGCGCGCATCGGCCACCGCAAGGCGCTGCACGCCGAGCTCGAGGCGCGCACCCGGCAGCGCAGCACCGCAGACTGCGCGGCGGCGCTGCGAGCGGCCGGTGCGCCCTGCAGCGAGATGCACGACGTGGCCCAGATGCTGGCGCACGAACAGGTGCAAGCGGTCGGCATGCTGGGCGCGCTGCCGCTGCCGGGCGCACCGCAACACCAGACGATGGGCCTGCCCATCAGTTCGCAGGGCCGTCGCGGGCGCAGCGGCCCGCCGCCGCCAGTGCTGGGCGGGAACACCGACGAGGTGTTGACGGCGCTGGGCCTGCATGCCGATGAACTGGCGGCGCTGCGACAGCAACGCGTCGTCGATTGACAGAGACAAGGCCGAGATCCCCATGAACTTCGACTACACCGAGACCCAGGGTCAGATCCGCGCCGCCGTCAAGGAGCTGTGCAAGGGCTTCGGCCCCGAGTACTGGCGCCAGTGCGCCCAGGACGGCGCCTATCCGGAAGCCTTCGTCGACGCGATGGCCAAGGCCGGCTGGCTGGCCGCGCTGATTCCGGAGGAATACGGCGGCGCCGGGCTGCCCCTGCTCGACGCCTGCCTGATCCTGCAGGAGATCAACCAGAACGGCGGTAGCGCGGTGCACTGCCATGCGCAGATGTACACGATGGCGTCGATCCTGCGCCATGGCAGCGAAGCGCAGAAGCGCGCGACGCTCCCGCGCATCGCCGACGGTAGCCTGCGGCTGCAGGCCTTCGGCGTGACCGAGCCCGACGCGGGCTCCAACACGCTGGCGATCAAGACATTCGCGCGCAAGGTGCCAAGTGGCTACGTCGTCAACGGCCAGAAGATCTGGACTTCGCGCTACAGCCACTCGCACATGTACCTTTTGATCGCGCGCACCACGCCGACCGACGCGGTGAAGAAGAAGACCGATGGCCTTAGCCTGTTCCTGATCGACATAGCGAAGGCCGGCGCGTCGCTGAAGGCCACGCCGATTCGCACGATGATCAATCACCACACCTTCCAGGTCTTCATCGACAACCTGGAGCTCACCGACGACGACCGCATCGGCGAGGAAGGCAAGGGCTTCCACTACCTGCTGGATTCGCTGCATTCCGAGCGTCTGCTGGTGGCCAGCGAGGCCATCGGCGACGGCCACTGGTTCGTCGGCAAGGCCGCGCGCTACGGCAGCGAGCGTGTCGTCTTCGACCGCCCGATCGGCGCCAACCAGGGCGTGCAGTTCCCGATCGCGCGCGCCCACATGAACATCGAGGCTGCCGAACTGATGCGCAACAAGGCAGCGACGCTGTTCGACGCCAGCCTGCCCTGCGGGCGCGAGGCGACGATGGTCAAGTACCTGGCCAGCGAGGCTGCTTGGGAAGCCGCCGAGGCGGCCATGACCACCTTCGGCGGCTACGGCGTGGCCTGCGAATACGACATCGAGCGCAAATGGAAGGAGAGCCGGCTGTTCCGCACCGCGCCGATCTCCAACAACCTGGTGCTGGCGCAGGTGGCCGAGCACCTGCTGGGCATGCCCCGCTCTTACTGAAGCACCATGGACTACACGACACTACGCGTTGAAGCCGCGCCTGGCACCGAGCTCGCTGATGGCATCCGCACCCTGGTGCTCAACCGCCCCGAGGTGATGAACGCGATGAACACGCAGATGTTCATCGACCTGCGCAACGCCCTGCACGAACTGGCCTTCGACGACGGCCTGCGTGTGCTGATCATCACCGGCGCCGGTGAGCGTGCATTCTCGGCCGGCGGAGACCTCAAGCAGCGCGACGGTATGACCGACGGTCAATGGCGGCGCCAACACCAGCTCGCCGAAGAGGTGTTGCTGGCTGTCAAGGATTTCCCGCAACCGGTGATCGCCGCCGTCGAAGGCCACGCGCATGGCGGCGGCTGCGAACTGGCGTTGATGTGTGACTACATCGTCGCTTCGCGCGCTGCGGTATTTTCGCTGCCCGAGCTGCGGCGCGGCATCATGCCCGGCGGCGGCGGTATCCAGAACCTCGTGCGCGCCGTCGGCGCGCGGCGCGCCAAGAAGCTGCTGTTCACCGCGCGCCGCTTCTCGGCCGAAGAAGCCACCGAATGGGGCATGGTCACAGACTTGGCCGAGCCGGGTACGGCGCTGGCCGCCGCAGTCGCCGACGCGCGCGACATCGTACTGGCCGCACCGATGGCCACCCACTACGCCAAACTCGCCGCATCGCGCGGCGGCGAGATTGACTTCCACAGCGGCTACATGCTCGACGTCGCCGCCTACAACGTGCTGGTGTCCTCGGCCGACAGGCTGGAGGGCGTGAAGGCCTTCAATGAAAAGCGCCCACCGCGCTGGAGCGGACTCTGACATGTTCAAAAAAATCCTGATCGCCAACCGCGGCGAAATCGCCTGCCGCATCGCACGCACCTGCCGGCGCCTCGGTATTGCGGTGGCCGGTGTGCATTCGAGTGCTGATCGCGATGCGCTGCACGTTGACCTGATCGGCGAGTCGATCGAAATCGGTGGGGCAGCGCCGGCCGAGAGCTACCTGCGCATCGATGCGGTCATTGATGCGGCCCGGCGGACCGGGTCGCAGGCCATTCATCCTGGTTTTGGCTTTCTGGCCGAAAACGCGGTCTTCGCGCGCGCGGTCGAGGCAGCCGGCCTCGTCTTCGTCGGCCCGACGCCCGAGGTCATTGAGCGCCTGGGCGACAAGGCGTCGGCCAAGCGCGAGGCCCGCGCCGCTGGCGTGGCCGTGCTCGGCGGCAGCGAGCTGCCGAGCCGCGATGCGGCCGAAGTGGCAGCCACCGTGCGCGGACTACCGCTACCGGTGATTCTGAAGGCGGCCGCCGGTGGCGGCGGCAAGGGCATGCGGGTGGTGCAGCAGTTGGACGGGTTGATGGAGACCATCGAGGCGGCCATGCGCGAGGCCGGGAGTTCCTTTGGCGACACTGCGTTGATCGTCGAAGCCTTTGTCGAGCGCGGGCGCCACATCGAGGTGCAGATCGTCGGCGACGGCCATGGCGAAGTGATTCACTTGTTCGAGCGCGAATGCACGCTGCAGCGGCGCCATCAGAAAGTCATCGAAGAGGCTCCAGCGGTGAACCTCGCCCCGGCGCTGCGCGAGGCGATGCTCGGTGACGCGGTGCGCTTGGGACAGCGGCTGCGCTATCGCGGTGTCGGCACGGTGGAATTCATCGTGCAGGGCGACAATCACCACTTTCTCGAAGTCAATCCACGGCTGCAAGTCGAGCATCCGGTGACCGAGGAGGTGACCGGGCTGGATGTGGTCGAGATCATGCTGCGCATTGCCGCCGGCGAGGGCTTGCCCTTGCGCCAGAGCGAAGTGCAGGTGCGCGGCCACGCGATTGAGGCGCGGGTCTGCGCTGAAGATTCAGCACAAAATTTCCTGCCCTCCACCGGTGAACTGATCGCTGTTCGGTTCCCAACTTCTGTCGTGCGGGTTGAATCGGGTGTGCGCGCCGGCATGGAGGTCACGCCGTACTACGACTCGATGCTGGCCAAGCTGATTGCGCATGCGCCCACGCGCGAGGCGGCGCTGGACCGTCTGAGTGGGGCGCTGGGCGAAACCCAGGTGCACGGCGTCGAAACCAACTGCGCCTTTCTGCAGCGCCTGCTGGCCCTGCCCGCCACGCGCGACGCCAGCTTCCACACCCGTCTGATTGACGAGGTGCTGGCCGAGGGGAGTCAGGGCGCGAGCAGTGCGCCGCTGGAGCGGCTGGCCGCTGCAGCGGCTTGGTGGTTGCTCGACGCGCGGTGCAACGGCAATCAATTCGGGGCCTGGTCGGCCCTGGACGTGACGGGTTGGCAGATGCACGCCGGCGACGATCGGCTCACGCCGGTTCCGGCGCTGTTGCTGCGCTCGGGCGGCACAACGCACGAGGCCCGGTTCGGCGCCGTCTCGCCCGAGTCCGAGGTGACGGTGCAAATCGGCACAGAACGAGTCCGCTTGGCACTGACCGCCATCGCCGGGGGCAATTGGCGTTTGCGCATGGGGGATCGACATGAGGTGCTGACCATCGTGCGCAGCGTCGATACCGTGTTTGTGCAGAGCAGCGGCACTGCCCACGCCATCGGCGTGACCCCTTACCTCAACCAGGCCATCACCGGACGCCAGACCAGTGGCCAGTTGCGCACGCCGATGATGGGGATGATCCTGAAGATCCATGTGGCGGTTGGCGAGCGCGTACGTTCCGGCGACGTGGTGGCAACGATGGAGTCGATGAAGATGGAGCTGCGCATCAATGCCGACCACGATGGGGTGGTGCGCTCGCTGTCGGTGCAGAACGGACAAATGGTCGAGCGCGGCCTGGTGGTGGCCGTGGTTGAGTCCGAGGGCACTGCGGAATAAGCGGCGGCAAACCCCGCATGCGCGCCCATCTTTACAAACCTGGTGTTATCCACCGTTAAAAATGACGTGTCCGAGACGGCCCATGACCAGCATCCAACTTCCGAACGGTATTCAGGTTTTTGAGCGCGGTTGGCTGTCCTCCAACAACATTCTGTTCCTTGGATCGGCATCCAGCGCACTCGTTGACAGTGGCTACAGCACACACGCGGAACTAACGGCCGGGCTGGTCAGCGCCGCTTTGCAGCAGCGGCCGCTGGACTTGCTGCTCAATACCCATCTGCACAGCGACCACTGCGGCGGCAATGCCGCCCTCCAGGGCAATTACCCAGAACTTCAAACCCTCATTCCGCCAGGCCATGCATCACTTGTCTCGCCGTGGGACCCCGTCGCCCTGAACTATGTGCCATCCGGGCAACACTGCCCCCGGTTCAAGTTCGATGGCCTTCTGTCGCCGGGCACGGACATCCAGCTGGCCGATACCGCGTGGCAAATCCATGCGGCACCGGGCCATGATCCCCATTCAGTCATTCTGTTTGAGCCGCAGTCCCGAACCCTGATTTCGGCCGATGCCTTGTGGGAAAAAGGCTTCGGCGTGGTGTTTCCGGAACTCGATGGTGAAACCGCGTTCGATGAAGTGGCCGCCACATTCGACCTGATCGAGCGGCTTGACCCGCGCTGGGTCATTCCCGGCCACGGCCCGGTATTCCGCTACCGTGCCGAGGTGCTGGCCTACGCGCGCGAGCGCCTCAACGCCTTTGTCAAGAACCCTGAGCGGCATGCGCATCACGCGGTCAAGGTGTTGCTGAAGTTCAGACTGCTGGAGCAGCAGCAACTGCCTTTTGCTGATTTTGTCGAGTGGGCCGCCAACACACGCTACTTGCGGCTCATTCACCAGAGGTTTGTTCCTTCGGTTCCCATCGACCAGTGGATGGAGCAGTTGACTCAGGAGCTGGTGCGTTCCACCGCTGCGCGCAGAGACGGCAACAGGGTCTACAACGCGTGAAATGGACCCCGTCGTGAGCCACTGAACCAGGGCCCTGACAAAAACCAGCGGCCGCATGCGAAAGCCAAGCCATCTTTTAACCTGGAGATAAACATGAGTGAAGCAGAAACCGTTTTGTATCACGTGCGCGATGGTATCGCCACCGTCAAGATCAACCGCCCCGAGATGCGTAACGCGCTGTCACCGGCCGCTGCCAATCGGCTGCACGATCTGTGGTGCGAAGTCGATGCCGATAAAAATGTGCACGTGGCCATCCTGACTTCTGCCGACTGCGGCACTTTCTGCGCCGGGCTCGACCTGCGCGAGGCTTCTCGTGTCAAGAAGGACGAGGGCGTGGACATCCTGACCAAGATGAGGGACCCGTTTCACGGTCGCCAGCGCCGTGTGGCCAAGCCCATCATCGCGGCCATGACCGGGCACCTGATTGCCGGCGGCATGATGCTGAGCCTGAACTCGGATTTGCGCGTAGGCCTCAAGGGCACGCAGGTCGGCATCACAGAAACCCGTATCGCCGGGCGCGGCAGCCCCTGGGCCATTCCCCTCCTGTGGATGCTGCCGCAGCCGCTGCTGATGGAGATGGTGCTGACCGGCGACCTGTATCCGATCGAAACCTTCCATGGGCTGGGTTTCATCAATTACCTGGAAGACACGCCTGATGCGGTGCGCGCTCGGGCCACCGCGCTGGCCGAACGCATCCGCGACAACGCTCCGCTGTCGGTGATGGCGGGCAAGGAATCGATCATGACGGCGATGAGCGCCGGTTGTGAGGCCGGCATGGCGCTGGCGCACAACATTTATCGCACCGCCTACGCCAGCGAGGACGCGCAGGAGGGTCCGCGTGCCTTCGCCGAGAAGCGCAAGCCGGTTTGGAAGGGGTGCTGATGTCGCTGCGGGGAGATGCCATCTCCAGCCTGGCCCCTCTTTTGGAGAACAACCGTGCCTGGTCGGCGCGCTGCGCTGCGGAAGATCCGCAGTACTTCGAGCGACTGGCGCACCAGCAGATGCCGCGCTACCTGTGGATCGGCTGTTCCGACAGCCGGGTACCGGCCAACGAAATCCTGGGGCTGCGGCCTGGCGAGGTGTTCGTGCACCGCAACGTCGGCAACCTGGTAGTGCACTCCGACCTGAACTGCCTGACGGTGCTGCAGTATGCGGTCGAGGTGTTGAAAGTCGAGCATGTTCTCGTGGTGGGTCACTACGGCTGCGGCGGCGTGCAGGCGGTGATAGAACAGCGCCGCACCGGTCTGGCCGAGAACTGGCTGCGCCATCTGGAGGACGTGGCGCGGAAACACATTGATCGGCTCGACGGCATTTCCGGCGTTGACGAGCGCGCGGCGCGGCTTTGCGAGATGAACGTGATTGAGCAGGTCAGCAACGTGTGTCGCACCACCACCCTGCGCCGCGCCTGGGAGCGCGGGCAGCAAGTCGAGGTGCACGGGCTGGTTTACGGCCTGCGCGACGGCTTGCTGCGGCCAGTCGGGGGCAGCGTCAATGGGGTCAGCGAGTTGCAAGAGCAGTACACCCTTTCATTGGCCATGCTGGACGCCGGCCCGGCCGTTTGATCGCATCAAGAAAGAAGGAAAATCCCTGTGCCAACCGACACGACAGACCCCGCGACCGACAACATTGCCACCCAGTTGGCCGCCTTTGCACACGGTCTCAAGCCTGGCATGTTGCCCGCAGTCGTGGTGGAACAGGCCAAGCTGCTGATGCTCGACGCTCTGGGCATCGCCCTGGCCTCGTCTCAGCACGACTTCGCGCACTGCGCTTACCGCGGCTTGCGCGCCCTGGGTGGCGCGGGTGACAGCGCCGTCATGGGCGCCTTTGCACCCCTGCCGCTGCGCGATGCGGTGCTGATGAATGGCATCCTGGTCCACGGGCTGGACTTCGACGACACCCACCCCGGCGCGATCACACACCCCAGTGCCAGCGCCTTTCCGTTGGCGCTGGGTCTGGCAGCGCAACGGCATGCCACGGGGCCCGAGATGATCACGGCCTATGTGCTCGCGATTGAGGTTGCTGCCCGTCTGGGTGCGGCGGCCGGGGGCGGCTTCCACGACGTTGGCTTTCATCCGACCGGCCTGGTGGGAGCTTTTGGGTGCGCGCTGGCGGCCGGCAAGCTGATGGGGCTGGATCAGGTGGGCTTGGAGCATGCGCAAGGCGTGGTGCTGTCGATGGCATCCGGTAGCATGGAATTTCTGAGCGACGGCGCCTGGACCAAGCGCATGCACCCGGGCTGGGCCGGTGTCAGCGGGCTGACCGCCACGGCGCTGGCCGGTGCCGGTTTTCGGGGGCCTTCACAGCCTTATGAAGGGCGCTTTGGTCTGTACGCCAGTCACTTGGCCGCGCGCGGCTTGTTGGCCGATTTGTCGTTGTGCACGCGCGGCTTGGGCGAGCGCTGGGAGCTGCTCGAAGTGGCGGTAAAGCTGTACCCAACCTGCCACTTCACGCACGCCAGCATCGATGCCGCGCTGGCGCTGCGGGCGACGGGGCTGCGTGCCGAGGAGGTGGCATCGGTGCAGGTGCTGCTGCCGCCAGGGGTGCACCCGGTGGTGTGCGAGCCGGTGGCGGCCAAGCGACGACCGGCCAACGTCTATGAATCGCAGTTCAGCATTCACCACCTGGTCGCGCTGGCCCTGCTGCGCGGCGAGCTGGGGCTGGCCGAACTGGATGCCGCCAACCTGAGCGACCCGCAGGTGCAGGCGCTGGCTGACCGCATCGAACACGCGGCCGACCCCGATGCCGATTACCCCACCTTCTTTTCCGGCGAACTGCACGTGCGCACGAACGACGGGCGCGAGCTGCGCTGGCGCGAGTCAGCGCACCGCGGCGCACCGGGCCGGCCGATCACGGCCGCTGACATCGAGGCCAAATTCATGGGCAATGCACTACTGGCATTGCCGCGCGATCAGGCGCTGCGCCTGCGCGATGCGCTGCTGTCGGCCGATCGCGCCGAAGACGCCGCCACTCTGGCGCATACCCTGACCCATTCCAACACCTCCGGATCCCTTTAATGACTACCAGCCCGCCCATCGCCTTTGATGCGGAAAAAGAAACTCTGGTGCTCGACGCCGTCGAGCGCTTTGTCGACCGCGAGATCAAGCCGGTGGCGCAGCGGCTCGAGCACGCCGACGAATGGCCGGCCGACATTGTGGCCGGCATGCGCGAGATGGGCCTGTTCGGCTGCATCATCCGCGAGGAATATGGCGGCCTCGGCCTGTCGGCCAGCACCTATGCCAAGGTCGTGGAGCGCATCGCGCGGGTATGGATGTCGGTTTCGGGCATCATCAACTCGCACCTCATCATGGCCGCCTGCGTGCAGCGCAACGGCACCGAGGCGCAGCGCCAGCGTTTCCTGCCGCGCTTTGCCAGCGGCGAACTGCGCGGCGGGCTGGCGCTGACCGAGCCCGACTGCGGCACCGACTTGCAGGCGGTGCGCACGGTGGCGCGCCGTGACGGCTGCCACTACGTCATCAACGGCACCAAGACCTGGATCTCCAACGGCGTCCATGGCCAGGCCTTTGCCGTGCTGGTCAAGACCGACCCCGCAGCGCAACCGCGCCATCGCGGCATGAGCCTGTTCATCTGCGAAAAAGGCCCCGGCTTCACGTCCACTCGCAAGCTCGAAAAGCTCGGCTACAAAGGCATCGACAGCGCCGAGCTGGTGTTCGACAACTTTCGCGTGTCGGCCGCCAACTTGGTCGGTGGCGTGGAAGGACAGGGTTTCAAGCACGTGATGGGCGGACTGGAACTTGGGCGCATCAATGTGGCTGCGCGCGGCGTGGGTGTGGCGCGCGCCTGCCTGGAGGAGTCGGTAGCCTATGCCCAACTGCGTCGCACCTTCGGCAAGCCGATCTGCGAACACCAGGCGATCCAGCTCAAGCTGGCCGACATGGCCACTCGGGCGGAGGCGGCGCGTCTGCTGGTTGAACAGGCCGCGCGGGCTTATGACGCTGGCCAGCGTTGCGACATGGAAGCCGGCATGGCCAAGCTGTTCGCCAGCGAGGCGGCGGTCGAGAACTCGATGGAGGCCTTGCGCATCCACGGGGCTTATGGCTACTCGAAGGAAATGAACGTCGAGCGCTACTACCGAGACGCGCCTCTGCTGTGCATTGGCGAAGGCACCAACGAATTGCAGCGCTTGATCATTTCCGCCCAGCTGGTGGAACGCAGCCCGATCTGATGTATCGCCTGGGGCGGCGCCTCAACTCGGCGGTGAATGAACCCCTCGGAGGAAAATTTCTTGAACAACCTGCTGTCCGCTTTCCGGTTCGCCGCCCTGCCCGCCGGGACGAATTCATTTCGCGCCGAGGTAAAGGCCTTTCTCCAATCCAGCTTTGAGCCAATGCCCGCCGACATCCGGGCCCGTTCATGGATGGGTTTCAATGCCGCTTTCAGCAAGAAGCTGGCCGCACGGGGCTGGGTCGGCGTGACCTTGCCAGCGCAATACGGTGGCGCCAGCCTGGACGCCTTCTCGCGCTTCGTGCTGGTGGAAGAACTGCTGGCCGCCGGTGCCCCGGTTTCCGCACACTGGATCGCCGACCGCCAGAGCGGGCCCCAGATCCTCAAGTTCGGAACCGAGGCGCAACGCCAGTTCTATCTGCCCAAAATTTGTGCCGCCGAGGCCTTCTTTTGTATCGGCATGAGCGAGCCCAATGCCGGCTCCGACCTCGCCAGCGTTGGCACACGGGCCAGCCGCTGCGAAGGTGGCTGGCGTTTGAACGGCCACAAGATATGGACCACCAATGCGCAGCACTGCCACTACATGATCGCGCTGGTGCGCTCGTCGGGCGAGTCGCAGGATCGGCAAAAGGGCCTGTCGCAGTTCATTGTCGACTTGGCATTGCCCGGCGTGACGGTGCGCCCGATCCGGGATCTAACGGGGGACGCGCATTTCTCAGAAGTGTTTTTCGACAACGTGCTACTGGCCGACGACGCGCTGATCGGCAATGAAGGCAGCGGCTGGGCGCAAGTCAATGCCGAACTGGCCTTCGAGCGCAGCGGCCCGGAGCGGGTGTACTCCAGCATCGTGCTGCTGGAGCACTGGATCACCTGCCTGCGCAGTACACCGGCGGTCTCGGCCCATGCCGCCACCATCGGGCGTTTCGCCACGCACCTGGCCACGCTGCGCAACATGTCGATCGCCGTCACGGCCAAGCTCGACAACGGGGAAAGCCCGTTGGTCGAAGCGGCCTTGGTAAAGGATATAGGCACCGAATTCGAGCAGAGCATTCCCGCCGTGATCGGAGCCGCCATCGCTATGGACCCGGACGCCCTGGTCGATGCCGAGTTGTACCGCGCCGTGGCTTATGTAAGCCAGATTGCGCCCACCTATTCCCTGCGCGGCGGCACGCGCGAGATCCTGCGCGGCATGATCGCGCGCGGTCTGGGCCTGCGTTGAAAACGAGAGCATTCCATGTTTGCACAAGCGATTGAAGATATCCTCGAGGATCAGTGCACGCCCGCCGTGGTGCGCGCGATTGAGGCGGGCGGCTCGACCGCTGCGCTGTGGCAGGCGCTGCAAGGCGCCGGCTTCCTCGAACTGCTGGCGTCCGAGGACGCTGGCGGTGCCGGCCTCCCGCTGGCCGATCTGTTCCCGATACTGTGCAGCTTCGGCCGCTACACGGTGCCGGTGCCGGTGGCTCAGACGATTGTGGCGCGAGCGCTGCTGGGGTCGCAGTTTGCGATGCCCAACGGCATGATTACGCTGGGCGCTGCGTTGCGGCGCGAGGCCGATGGCGCCATCGTGTGCTCATTCACACCTTACGGCCGGGTGGCCGATTTCGTGCTGGCCCAAGATGGTGATGCCTTGTTGCTGCTGCCTTGCGCAGCGGCGCAGCGTGAAGCAAGCGGCGTGCATGGGAGCCTTGCCGCCAACCTGCGCTGGCCCGATGAGCGCATCGCGACGCACGTGCCCGGCGCTGGCCCACTGCTGCCGACATTCGCCGCGGCCTTGCACGCCGCCCTGCTCAGCGGGGCCATGACACGGGTCTTCGAAATGACACTCCAATTCTGCAATGACCGCATCCAGTTCGGCAAAACCCTGGGCAAGTTCCAGGCGGTGCAGCACCAGTTGAGCGTCATGGCCGAACATGTGGCTGCTGCCTCGATAGCCGCCGAAGCAGCGTTCCGTACCGACACGACCACGCCCTCCTTGCTCGCCGCTGCCATGGCCAAATCCCGCACCAGCGAGGCGGCGGTGCTGGTTGCCTCCATTGCCCACGCGCTGCACGGTGCCATTGGCATTGCCGAAGAATACGATCTGCAATTGCTGACCCGGCGTTTGCATGAATGGCGCATTGCCCATGGCTCGGAAGCGCACTGGAACGCATTGATCGGCAATAGCGTGCTGGCTTCAGACGCGTCTATTGCCGATTTTGTACGGTCGGTTTAGCGGGCGAGCGGCCTCGCCAGCCCAGCCACTACCCTGCCAGCTTGCCCTGCAGCTCGGTCACCGCCTCCGGGTTGACCAGCGAGGACAGGTCGCCCGGACCGTCGCCCCGGTACACGGCCCGCACGACGCGACGCATGATTTTCATGTTGCGTGTTTTGGGCAGGTCGCTGACCAGCAGCACCTGTCTGGGTCGGTAGGAGGCGCCCATGCCATGGACAACCGCTTGAGACAGTTCAGCTTGCAGCGCCGCGTCCGCCGCCACGCCGGGCATGGGCACGCAGACGCAGACGATGGCCGAGCCCTTGATCTCGTCGGGCACGCCGATCACCGCCGCCTCTGACACCTTGCCGGTGCCGGTGAGCAGGGTTTCAATCTCCGACGGGCCGGTGCGCTTGCCTGAGACCTTGATCGTGTCGTCGCTGCGGCCGAGGATGTAGAACAAGCCGTCCGCATCGTGCATCGCAAAGTCGCCATGCACCCAGACGCCGGGCAGCGTGCGCCAGTAGCTGTCGAGGTAGCGCTCGTCGTCGCGCCACAGGCTCTTGGTGAAGCCGATGTTGGGGTTGCGCAGCACCAACTCGCCGACCTGGCCCGCGCCGACCGGCTGACCGTTGTCGTTCACGATGTCGACCCCGGCGCCAAGCCCGCGCGCGCCGAACGAGCCTGGTCGCAAGGGGTGGTGCAGGGTGCCGGTGAAGTTGCAGCCGCCCACCTCGGTGCCGCCGACAATGTTGAGGAACGGCAGACGCTCTTTGCAGATGTGCTTGAAGAACCAGCGCCAGGGCGCCTCGGTCCATGCCTCGCCACCGGAGCAGGTGATGCGCAATGCAGACAAGTCGTAGCTTTCGACCTCTGTGTCGCCGTAGCGCATCAGGCTGCGGATCAGCGTGGGCGCGACACCCAGATAGGTGACTTTGTGATCCTGCACCAGACGCCAGAAGCGTCCTGTGTCGGGGTAGTCGGGCGTGCCTTCGGCCACCAGCAGGCTGCCGCCGAAATAGCTCGGGATGCAGGCGCACATGGCACCCACCATCCAGCCCATGTCGCTCATGAAGAAGAAGCGGTCGCTCTGCTTGAAATCGGCGCAGATGTGCATGTCGCGCGTGACCATCGAGCCCAGGAAACTCACGTGGGTCCAGATGCAGCCCTTGGGCTTGCCGGTGGTGCCCGAGGTGTAGAGCAATACGGCGGGTGCCTCGGCGGCCATCTCGGCGGTCGGCATGTCACGGGGTTGGGCGGCGATCAGGCTGGCCCAGTCGTGGTCGCGTTCCGGCGTCATCGGGCATGGGGACGCTTCACCCAGGTGGCGCAGCACCACCACGTGCTGCACGCTGGGTACCTCGCGCAGGGCTTCGTCCAGCACCGACTTCATGACGCCGGGGGTGCCGCGTCTCCAGGTGCCATCCACCGTCAGCACCGCCTTGGCTTGTCCGTCGTTCAAACGGGCGACAATGGGTTGCGGCCCGAAGCCCGAAAACAAGGGCATCAACACGGCGCCGATCTTCAGGACCGCAAAGAACGCGACAAAGGTCTCCGGCAGGTTGGGCATGTACAGGCCGACCCTGTCGCCCCGAGCAATGCCCAGCGACTGCAACGCTCCGGCCAGGCGGCAAACCTCGGCATCAAACTCGCGGTAACTCAAGGACTTGCGGTTTTTCGGGTCTTCGCCCTCCCACACCAGGAAAGGCTGGTCCCACACCGGCGTTCCGCGGTGCCGGTCCAGGCAGTTCAGCACGATGTTGGTGGTACCGCCGACACACCAGCGCGCCCACTCGATGCCGCGCGAGGTGTCAAGCATCTGCGTGTAAGGTTGATAGAAGCGCATGTCGCAAAACTCGAACACCTCTTGCATCAACCAGGCCGGATCGGCATCGGCGCGAGCGCTCAGGTTCTCGAAGCTCGATTCGCCCACTTTGTGCAAGAAGGCGGTCAGGTTGGACCGCGCCATCAGTTCAGGAGCGGGCCTCCATTCAAACGGTTGTTTGGTAGAATTCATGCTGCCATCCTATCCGAACGTAGTATGGGAGTCCAGCGGTGCTGGTCTCACCGCGTCGTTTCTTCTCCGTAGCTCTACGCAGTCAGAAAGGCAGTCCGTCCGTGCATGTTGATGAAGCGATTCGCAGTCGAAAATCGGTCAGGCGGTTTCTACCCACGTCCGTTCCTTCCTCGGTTGTGCAGCACATTTTGAACGTGGCGGCGCGAGCCCCGAGTGGCAACAACGTGCAGCCGTGGAAGGTATATGCGGTGGCGGGCGAGTCCCGGCAGCGTCTGTGCGATGCCTTCATTGAGGCGGCCACGCACGAGCCAGACCGCCACCAGCCTGAATACGCCTACTACCCCACCACCTGGGTCGAGCCCTACCTGGATCGTCGGCGGCGCTGCGGCTTTGGCCTATATGCCAGCCTGGGCATCGCCCGCGACGATGCGGCGGCGCGCGCGCATCAGATGCTGCGCAACTACCTGTTCTTCGACGCGCCGGTGGGCCTGCTCGTCACGCTCGATCGCCGCCTGAACACCGGCAGCTTCATGGATCTGGGCATGTTCATCCAGAACATTCTGGTGGCCGCCCGCGCACAGGGCCTGCACACCTGTGCGCAGGCGGCGCTTGCTTGGTACCACAAAGTGGCGCGTGCCCAACTGCCTATCAGCGACCACGAAATCCTCGCTTGCGGCATCGCCCTGGGACACGAGGACCTGTCGGCCCCGGAGAACGCCTTCATCACCGAACGAACCGATGTGGAGACGTTTTCCAGCTTCCATGGTTTCGACGCGGCTCGCTGAGCTCACGCGCCAGCGATTGAACCTTTGATTCATTCCGACAAGCACACCCAAAGGAGCCGAGCGATGATTCTGCACACTGCTGAGACCTTGAAGCGTTACACCGAAAGCGGCCACTGGGGCCGGCGCACCCTGCTCGATTTGCTGCGCGAGACGGCGGCCAAGGCGCCGGAGCGGCCCGCCGTGGTCGACCCGGCTGATCGGCCTGATCTGACCGGAACAGCAGCACAGAACCTGAGCTATCGGGAGTTCGCCGCGGCCGTCGACGCCATCGCGACCGGGCTGCTGGACATGGGTTTGCGCAAGGATGAAATCGTCGTCGTGCAACTGCCCAACGTATGGGAACTGGTTGCCATGTTTCTTGCGGTCAGCCGCGCCGGCGGCGTGCTCTCGCCGATGCCGATTCAGTGGCGCGACAACGAGTTCCAGAATGTCAAGAAACTCACCGAGGCGCGCTTCTTCTTCGGGATGCGCGATTTCAAGGGTGCCGATCAACTCGCCATCGCCGAGAAGACCGGATTTGTCGCGCTGCCGATCGAGCGTATTGCCGAGATGGCGCGTGGTGCGGCCGACGTGGCCAGGCTCGACGCCATCGGTGTCGACGCCAACGACATTTTCAGCCTATGCTGGTCGTCCGGCACCGAAGCCCTTTCCAAGGGCTGCCCGATGTCTCACAACAACTGGCTCTTTCAGATGAACCTGATCCCGCTGACGGCCGGGCTGCACGAAGGGGACCGGGTGCTGGCGACCGCGCCGGTGGTCAACATGACCGGTGTGGCAACCTGGCTGGCTTCGCTGGCCATCGGGGGCACGACGCTCTTGCATCACCCGCTGAACATGCCGCTGCTTCTCAAGCAGTTGATGCATGACCAGGTGCATTTCACCCTGCTGGTGCCTGCCCTGCTGAACATGATCCTCAAGTTGCCCAACGTCGATCAGCTTGACTTCTCCAGCGTGCGCTGCATCGCCTCGGGTTCGGCGCAACCCTCGCGCTGGAGCATGGAGGAGTTCAAGCGGCGCTGGAACATCGAAATCCTGCACGCCTGGGGACAGACCGAAGGCACCGCGGTGTTTGCAGGGGCGCGAGACGTGCCCGATTTCGCCAAGCGGGCAGATCACTTTCCGTGGTGGGGTCGCCCGGGCGTCGAGTGGCCCTCGGACATCCAGGGTGTAGAGATGAAGCTGCTCGATGAGAGCGGTGCAGAATGCACGCAGCCCGGCCAGGTGGGCGAGCTGGTCTACCGCGGACCCAATGTGTTTGCTGGCTATTACCAGCGGCCGGACCTGGAGATAAGCACGTTCACCCCAGACGGCTTTTGCCGCACAGGTGACTTTTTCATCGTGCGGGACGTTCACCACATCGGTTTCTTTGACCGCAAGAAAGACATCATCATTCGCGGTGGCTTCAACGTTAGCGCAGCCGAGGTCGAGAACCTAGTTCTCACCCATCCCGGCGTGCAGGAGGTGGCGGCGGTGGCGGTGCCCGACGAGATCATGGGCGAGAAGACCTGTATCTTCGTCGTTCCGAAGGACAAGGCCCAGCCGCCGGCGCTGGAGGATATCGTCGGCCACCTGAAGCAGATCGGCGTGGCGGCTTACAAGCTGCCCGAGCGCATCGAGTACCTTGACGCCATCCCGCGCAACCCGGTAGGAAAAATCCTGAAGGCAGAACTGCGCAAGCACCTGCGCCCCGCGGCTGCCTGAGCCCACTCCGACCCACGAACCCAGTTATGGCAAACATCAAATCCGCACCCTCGTCGCATACGCTTCGCGGTAAAACCGCGATCATCGGTGCGGGCATTTCCGCCGTCGGCCGCGTGCCGGGCAAGAGCGCGCTCGCGCTGGCCGCCGACGCAGCGGGCAAGGCGCTGGCCGAGGCCGGCATCGGCAAGCACGAGGTCGATGGCGTGCTCTCAAGCTCCGCCTTTGCCTCGCCGTTCCACCGCTTCAGCGTGGCTTTCAGTGAATACCTGGGCATCCAGCCAACGTTTTCCAACACGCTGCAGGTCTCCGGCGCCACGGCGGCCACCATGTTCAACATCGCCGCCGCCGCCATTGCCGGCGGCCTGGCCGAGACGGTGCTGGTGGTGGGGGGCGACAGCCTGCTGACCGGTCTGTCCCCCGACCTTGCCCTGCGCTCGATGACCGAAAGCCGGGACCAGCAATACGAAATGCCCTTCGGCATTCCCGTGGCCAACACCTTCGCCATGACCGCGCATCGGCACATGAAAGAGTTCGGCACCACCTCCGAGCAGTTTGCCAAGGTGGCGGTGATCCACCGCGAACACGCACGCCGCACGCCGGGGGCGCAGATGACCGATCCGCTGAGCGTCGATGACGTGCTGAATTCCGGCTGGGTGACAACGCCTTACCACAAGCTCGACTGCTCTCTCATCTCCGACGGCGCAGCAGCCTTCATCGTCACGTCGGCCAAGCGCGCCAGGGCGCTGGGAATTGCCAAGCCCATTTACATCCTCGGCGGCGGCGAATGCTACACGCACGAGCACATCTTCCTGATGCCCTCGCTGACCACCACGGGCGCGGTGCAGTCGAGTGCCAGGGCCTACGACATGGCGGGCTGCAGGCCGAAGGACATCGACGTGGCCGGCGTCTATGACTGCTTCACCGGCACGGTGATCATGATGCTGGAGGACCTCGGTTTCTGCCCCAAGGGCGAGGGTGGGCGCTTCGTCGAGGACGGGCAGATCACCTACGGCGGAGCCATCCCCTGCAACACCCATGGCGGCCTGCTGTCGTTCGCGCACTCGGGCATGCCGGGCTCGCTGTTTCATTTCTACGAGGTAGTCAACCAGCTGCGCGGAAACTGCGGCGAGCGCCAGGTCGCGGACGCTGAACTCGGCCTGGTGCACAGCCTGGGTGCCGGTTTTGCGACCAACGCCACCACCATCCTGGGAACGGAGGCCACGCTGTGATCAACCAAAAAGACGCCCACCTCAAGCCGCAGCCGATGCCGGATTCGGATTCGGAAATCTATTGGCGCGGCATTCAGGGGGGCAAGCTGCTGCTGCAGCACTGCCCAGCGTGCGACCACGTGCAGCTCTACCAACAGGCGATCTGCCGTGAGTGCGGTAGCGAGCGCCTTGAGCACCGCGCCTCCAGCGGTCGCGCCAAGGTGCATTCGTTCAGCGTGGTTCACCGGGCGCCCGGGCCGGCCTTCAAACAGGACACGCCCTATGCCGTGCTGCTGGTAGAACTCGAAGAAGGTCCGCGGATGATCAGCGCCTTCGTCGGTCCAGATCCTTCGGTGGTCACCTTCGACATGGCCGTCGAGCTGGTTTGCGAGCCCGTCGGTGGCGGTGTGACGCTGCCGCGATTCCGGGCGGCCGGACTTCAAGCGTGAAACAGCGTCTTTGCGCGCCTTCTGAGCGTGTCTGAACAAATGATTCAACTCAATGCGAGATTTCGCTGACCCCATTTCGCTGCGTCGTCCTCCCAGACTGTAGTCGAGGGGGCTCTGACCTGACGATGACCACGGTTGCGCGGCGGGCGATTGAGCCCTTGTCAATGCACGATTGGATCGTGGCAATCTTTGCACCGGTCGGCTACAGCAAGACGACATTGATGGGAGGATGGTTTCGCGCTTGCAAAGACGCCGACCCCGTGCGGGTGGGCCTCGACGCCTCCTGGCGCGACCAAGTGTTCTTTGCCCGTTTGTAGTCTTGGATCAGAGATCAGTGAAATTTAACAGCAATAGGCTCATTGTTGAACCGCTGCCTCAGACAACAACGCTCGGATGTGTTCGTCGGAATAGCCAAATTCGCGCAACAGTTCCACCGTGTTCTCCCCCAATTTGGGTGCATGGTGCCTCTTTTCCGGTACTGAATGCGACCACTCGGTAGGGATGCTTACATCTAGCATTTCCCCTTCGCTTGGATGAGTGACCTGCTGGATGTATCCGGTTTCCGCAAGATGAGGGTCGGCCAGGATGTCGTCAATGCTGTACATGCGTGCTGCGGGAATATCTGCGTGCTCCAGCAGCGCAAGCCACTCCCCAGTGCTTCGTGTTCGAAAGATTTCGCCGAGAAAGCCGTAGACGTGGTCAATGTGCTCGAGGCGCTTGCCCTGGCTGCTGAAGCGCACGTCCTGCGCAAATACCTCGGACTTGCCAATGGCATCGAAGAAGCTACGCCAATGCTTGTCGTTGTACACCAGGACGCAGATATGGCCATCGCTTGTCTCGTAGGGTCGGCGATCACGTGCGAGACTACGTTGATATCCGGAAGGTCCCGTCGACGGTCTATAGAGGTGCCCGGCAAGGTGCTCACCAAGCACTATGGAAAGCATGCCTTCAAACATGGGCACATCAATCCGCTGTCCAATGCCGGAACGCTCGCGATAGAACAGTGCAGCGGTGATGGCGTTGCACAGTTGCAGACCGACCACGCGGTCGACCAATACCATGGGGGCATACCGGGGCGTCTCTCCAGTGGCCTGACCCGTAAGCCAAGGGATGCCGCACATGCCTTGGATGAGATCGTCGTAGGCGGGTTTTGCGGCGTAGGGGCCACGCTGACTGAATCCGTAGGCGCCAGCGTAGACGATCTTCGGAGACACCTTCTTCAGGTCTTCGTACCCGAGGCCCAGGCGAGCCATAGCCTGCGGCCGGATGTTGTAGAGCAGCACATCTGAGCTGGCTGCCATGTGCAGCAGCGCGTCGCGACCTGAAGGCTTCTTGAGGTCGAGAACGATGGAGCGCTTGTTGCGGTTGGTCGTCAGGTAGAAGTGGCCCATGCCAGGATTTCGCATAGGGCCGGCTTGACGCATCACGTCCCCGCCAGGCGGTTCGACCTTGATCACATCGGCACCCAAGTCAGCCAACTGCTGGCTGGCATATGGGCCCATGATCACACTCGTCAGATCGAGAACGCGAATGCCAGAAAGAGGTCCGCTCATTTTCAATCGACTTTCGCGCCGGAGAGTTTGACGACCTTTCCCCACTTGTCATACTCGATGTTCATGAAGGACTTGAACTCGGTGGGGGGCAAGGTCCATGCCTCGTAGGCCATGCCACGAATGGCCTGCTGAAGTTCTGGGGTCTGCATCGCTTTGAGAGCGGCCTGATACAGCCGGTCGACGACGGGTTGAGGGAGTTTGGCAGGGGCCACCAGACCGAACCACAGGTCGCTACCCGCTTCGTCGAAGCCTGGCACACCGGACTCGCGCATGGTGGGCACGTCGGGCAGATAACTGCTGCGCTTGACACTGGTCACGGCAAGCGGCCTGACATGGCCGGCACGGATTTGAGGCAGCGAGGTGATGGGGATATCGAACATGGCCGAGACGCTGCCGCCCATGACGTCCACCAGGGCGGGTGCACTGCCCTTATAAGGAATGTGCTCGAGCTTCGCGCCTGTCAACGCTTTGAGCAGCTCTCCGGAGAGGTGGTTGGTTGCGCCGTTGCCGCCCGATGCGTAGTTGGCCGAAACACCACTACGCTTGGTCCATGCAATGAACTCGGCCAGCGTGTTGGCTGGCACCTTGGGGTTGATGACCAGCACGTTGGTGTACGAAACGATGGGAGTGATCGGAGTCAGATCGGTGCGCGGATCGTAGGGGTGGCGTGGGTAGAGGTGTGGATTGATCGCGGTCGTGCCGGTGTGAGCCATTCCGATGGTGTAGCCGTCGGGTGCTGCCTTGGCCACCCCGTCGATGCCGATGCTGCCTCCGGCCCCTGGGCGGTTGTCCACGATGATGGGCTGGCCGAGCACTTCCCCCATGCTCTTGGCGAGGGACCGTGCCAGTACGTCGGTCGGCCCGCCTGCAGAGAATGGCACGATCATACGGATGGGCTTTGATGGGTAGTCCTGCGCAAAGCTCGCAAGAGGGACGGCGAGAAACAGGCCAGAAAGGGTGAGGCCCAGCACGGTTCGAATCGGGGTCATTGTCTTGTCTCCTAGGGTTATGGTCTTGTCGCGGCGAATCAAGGTTATGGGCTTCTTTCATGTGCTCATGAATTCGCCCTCCTGTTGGTGTTGCGTGTGATCCTTAGGCGTGCTCGCGGAGCAGTTCGCGCGCGATGATGAGCTGCATGATCTGGCTGCTTCCCTCGTAGATGCGAAGCAGGCGCGCGTCGCGGTAAAGGCGCTCGATGGCGTATTCCTTGATGTAGCCATTGCCTCCGTGCACCTGCAGCATGCGGTCGGCGATGCGGCCTGCCGCCTCGGTCGCGTAGTACTTGCAGCATGCGGCCTCCTTGGTGGTCTTCTTTCCAGCATCTTTCTCCCGCGAGGCCTTCTCGACCATGGCGCGCGCAGCGAACAGCTCGGTTTGACTCTCAGCCAGCATGGACTGGATCATCTGGAAATTGGCAATGGGCTGGCCGAACTGCTTGCGCTCCATCGCGTAGCGCGTTCCTTCGTCAAGAAGGCGCTCGCACAGTCCGGTGGCCACTGCGGCCATGTGCAGCCGTGCGTGGTCCAGCGACATCATCGCGTTGCGAAATCCCGTGCCTTCCGCGCCGAGCAAGGCGCTGGCAGGAACACGGCAGTTCTCGAAGATCACGTCGGACTCATGAGAGCCCGCGAACCCCATCTTCTTGTACGGCTTGGCCACAGTGATGCCGGGTGTGTCACGATCGACCAGAAAAGCGGAGATACCCTTCGAACCGACCTCCTTCGGAGCCGTGCGCGCGAAGACGGTGAACACGCCGGCATGGATGGCGTTGGTGATGAAGCGCTTGGTGCCGTTGATGACGTAGTGATTGCCATCGCGCACAGCTTTGGTGATCAGAGCAGCGGAATCGGAGCCGGAGTCGGGTTCGGTGAGACAGAAGGACGCCATCATCTCGCCGGTCGCGAGTTTGGGCAGGTACTTTCGCTTCTGCTCTTCGGTACCATCGTTGACGATGCCCAACGTGCCCACGCCATTGGTGGTGCCGAAGTAGGAGCGGAAGGCGGGCTGCGCGTAGGCGATTTCGAAAACGAGGCTTGCCTCCTCGAACATGCTGAGGCCGAGGCCCCCGTATTCCTCGGGGATGGTCATGCCGAAGAGGCCGAGTTCCCGCAGGCCCTTCACCACGTGGGGGGGAATCTCCTGCGTCTCCTCCACCACCGTCTCGGCGGGTAGAAGCACCTCGCGCGTGAAGCGGCGGGCGGCATCGATGAGAAGCTCGAGTGTCTGTTCGCGTTCTGTCATGGGTATTTCCGTGGAGTCGTTCGTAAAGAGAGAGGATGTAAATTTCAGACCACTTTGATCAACTGGGGCACGGCCACGAACAGATCGGCCTCCAGGCCGTAGTCGGCCACCGAGAAGATCGGGGCCTCGGGGTCCTTGTTGATCGCCACGATGACCTTGGAGTCCTTCATGCCGGCCAGGTGCTGGATCGCGCCCGAGATGCCCGCAGCAATGTAGAGCTGCGGGGCCACGATCTTGCCGGTCTGGCCCACCTGCCAGTCGTTCGGTGCGTAGCCCGCGTCCACCGCGGCGCGGCTCGCTCCGAGTGCTGCGCCCAGCTTGTCGGCCAGCGGCGTCATCACCTCGTTGAACTTCTCCGCGCTGCCGAGTGCCCGGCCACCGGAGACGATGATCTTGGCCGCCGTGAGCTCGGGGCGGTCGCTCTTGGCGATCTCGCTGCCCATGAATTTGGACTTACCGTCGTCGGCGGCTGCTGCTGCTGCCGTTTCCACCGTGGCGCTGCCACCGGTGGCCGCTGCGGGGTCGAATCCCGTGGTGCGCACGGTGATCACGTGCGTGGCGTCCAGGCCCTGCACCGTGGCAATGGCGTTGCCGGCGTAGATCGGGCGCTCGAAGGTGTCGGCTGCGATGACCTTGGTGATGTCGGAGAGCTGGGCCACATCGATTGCGGCGGCCACACGGGGCGCCACGTTCTTGCCGCTGGCGGTGGCGGGGAACAGGATGTGGCTGTAGTTCGCCGCGATGATCAGCACCTGGGCTGCCACGTTCTCGGCCAGGCCGTGTTCGAAGCCCGGGGCGTCGGCGTGGATCACCTTGGCCACGCCCGCGATCTGTGCGGCCGCGGCGGCTGCTGCAGCGGCGTTGTGGCCGGCGATGAGCACGTGCACCTCACCGCCACATTGGGTGGCGGCAGCCACGGTGTTGAGCGTGGCGCCCTTGATGGAGGCGTTGTCGTGTTCGGCAATTACGAGTGCAGTCATTTGTCGGTCCTCAGATCACTTTGGCTTCATTTTTGAGTTTGTCCACCAGGGCAGCGACATCGGCCACCTTGATGCCCGCGCCGCGCTTGGGCGGCTCGCTGACCTTCAGGGTCTTGATGCGCGGCGTCACGTCCACACCGAGGTCTTCGGGCTTGACGATGTCCAGCGTCTTCTTCTTGGCCTTCATGATGTTGGGCAGCGTCACGTAACGCGGCTCGTTCAAACGAAGGTCGGTGGTGATGACGGCGGGCAGCGTGATGGAGAGCGTCTCCAGGCCACCGTCGACTTCGCGCGTGACGGTGGCTCTACCGTCAGCGACTTCCACCTTGCTGGCGAAGGTGGCTTGTGGCAGGCCGGCGAGCGCGGCCAGCATCTGGCCGGTCTGGTTGCAGTCGTCGTCGATCGCCTGTTTGCCCAGGATGATGAGACCGGGTTGCTCCTTGTCCACCAGGGCCTTCAAGAGCTTGGCCACGGCCAGGGGCTGCAGCTCCAAGTTGGTCTCCACCAGGATGGCGCGGTCCGCACCAATGGCCATGGCGGTGCGCAGGGTTTCCTGGCACTGGGTGACACCGCAGGAGACGGCGATCACCTCGGTGACCACGCCTTTCTCTCTCAGGCGCACGGCTTCTTCCACCGCGATTTCGTCAAACGGGTTCATGCTCATCTTGACGTTGGCGATGTCCACGCCACTGCCGTCGCTCTTCACGCGCACCTTGACGTTGTAATCCACCACGCGTTTGACGGGGACGATAACCTTCATGTTGGGTTGTCTCCTGTTGATATGGACTTCACTGTACGAATCGATAGATTCCACGTCCAATACCAAATGAGACGTCAGTGATATCCTTTTGATAATGAACTTCCGGCAGATCACCCAGTTCCTGGCCGTGGTGGAAACGCAGAGCTTTCGCAAGGCGGCGGAACGGCTGCACATTGCGCAACCGCCCCTGTCAACGGGCATCCGGCGCTTGGAAGCAGACCTCGGCGCACCACTTTTCGAGCGCAGCAAGCGCGGCGTGCGTCTTACCGACGCAGGTCGTATCATTCTGGTGGATGCGCAGCAGATTGCCTTCCATGCTGAGCAGTTACGCAGCGCTGTCGTCGCTCTGCGTAACGGCGTTGGCGGGCGATTGCGCATTGGCTTTGTAGGCTCCGCCACCTATGCGATGCTGCCACGCGTACTGCCGCTTTTTCGCGAGCGCTACCCGAATGTGGTGCTCGACTTGCGCGAAGGCACGACCACACAGATACTTCGCGACCTGGAGGCTGGTGCGCTGGACCTAGGGCTCGTTCGATACCCCGTGGCAGAAGCCACACCGATCGAAATCAGACCGGTGGAATGGGACAGGCTGGTGGTCGCCTTGCCGATGCACCATCCGCTGACCCGGCGCAAACGCGTGGCGCTATCGGACTTGGCCAATGAAGCTTTCATCATGTACTCAGCGTCGAGCGCGGTAAACCTTAGAGCACAGGTGATGCTGGTCTGCCAGACCGCTGGCTTTACTCCCCGGGTCACGCAGGAAGCCGTGCAGGTTCAGACGTTGGTCAGTCTTGTGGAAAGCGGCATCGGGGTGGCATTGGTCCCTGCAGCATGCAGCACAGGTTCCACCAGGCGAGTGGAGTTTCGCGATGTGTCGTCAGAAGCATCGCTCGCGGTAGCGCTCGGCGTGGCAATGCAGCCGAGCGCCGACGGTAGCGCTGCACAGCGTTTCCGGCAGATGTTGGAAGAGAACCCTCCTCAAAACGGTGACACTGTTCTTTTGCGTCGCCGAAAGCCAGTTCCGCGCGGATCACTTTGACGCTCTCGGTGGCGCTGGCGCCGTCGCTCCCGTTGAAGGCGTGGCCCAGGCCAGTGAGCGCAGCCAGGCGCTCGGACAGTTCAACCGCCGGCCCGTGGGTGAAACCAGCCAGCATCACGTGGTCGAGCGTGTGCAACTGATCGATCAGCGCGGTGCGGATGGCGGGGTGGTTGTGCCCGAACAGGTTGACCCACCAGGAGCTGATCGCATTCAGATGGCACCAGCCTCCGTGGTCGCGCAGCCACACTCCTGGGCCCGCGCCACGGGAATCAGCGGCAGCGCAGCACCCTCGGACGCGTGCAGCTTCATCTGGGTGCAGGGGTGCCAAACCCCAGCCGGGCTGCGCTAGCGCCAGGCGTCGTTGGCCGACACAGGTAGCATCAAAGCTCGGCGCCTAGGGGCAGGATGACCGGATCGCCGGACTGCGGACCGGCGGGCTCGCTGCGGGTCTCGACGATGCGGTTGGCGGCGTCGGGGAACACCAGCTTCGGCACGGCCTCGTCGAGCTTGTCCTCGTGAACCATGCCAAAGGCCGCGATGATCACCAGGTCGCCCACACTGGCGCGCCGGGCGGCCGAGCCGTTGAGCGAAATGATGCCGCTGCCGCGCGGCGACTTGATGGCGTAGGTGATGAAACGTTCGCCGTTGTTGACGTTCCAGATGTGCACCTGTTCGTTGGGGCGGATGTTGCTCGCCTCAAGCAGGTCTTCGTCGATGCCGCAGGACCCTTCGTAGTGCAGCTCGCAGTGGGTGACGGTGGCGCGGTGGATTTTGGATTTCAGCAGGGTGCGAAACATGGTCGTGGTCCTCAGGCGCCCAAAGTGTGGCGCGCATGCAGGCCCAGGCGCTGCATCAGCGCCCGGTCGCGTTCGATGTCGGGGTTGCCGGTGGTCAGCAGCTTCTCGCCATAAAAGATGGAGTTGGCGCCGGCCGCAAAACACAGGGCCTGCACCGCATCGCTCATCTGCTGGCGCCCGGCCGACAGGCGCACCCGGGCCCGCGGCATGGTGATGCGGGCGACCGCGATCATGCGCACGAACTCCAGCGGGTCCAGTTCGGCCTGATCGGCCAGCGGCGTGCCTTCGACCTTGACCAGGTTGTTGATCGGCACCGATTCGGGGTAATCGGGCGCCAGGTTGGCCAGCTGGGCGATCAGCGCCGCACGCTGCACCCGCGTCTCGCCCATGCCCACGATCCCGCCACTGCAGACCCGGACGCCCGCCCCGCGCACGCGTTGCAGGGTGTCGAGCCGGTCCTGGTAATCGCGCGTGGTGATGATGTCGCCGTAAAAGTCGGGGGCGCTGTCCAGGTTGTGGTTGTAGTAGTCGAGCCCGGCGTCGCGCAGGGTTTCGGCGTGGCCCTCGTTGAGCATGCCCAGGGTGGCGCAGGCCTCCAGGCCCACGTCCTTGACCGCGCGCACCAGCTCGGCCACGGCTTGCACGTCGCGGTCCTTGGGCGCGCGCCAGGCCGCGCCCATGCAGAAGCGTGTGGCGCCGGCCGCCTTGGCGCGCACGGCCGCGTCGCGCACCTCTTCCACCGCCATGAGCTTGCTGGCCGCTACGCCGGTGTCGTAGTGCACCGACTGCGGGCAGTAGCCACAGTCTTCCGGGCAGCCACCGGTCTTGATCGACAGCAGCGTGGCAAGCTCGACCTCGGTCGGGTCGAAGTGCTCGCGGTGAACGGTCTGCGCGCGAAACAGAAGCTCGGTAAACGGCTGATCGAACAGCGCCACTACGGCTTCGGTCGACCAGGCTCCCACGCTCGATGCCTCGGCAGTCTGCGAAGGTGATTGCACCCAGTGAATGGGTTCTTCTCTCAGGATCGTGTCATTCATCGCGCAATACTCCAGTGGTGTCCAGCAAAATTCAATCGATAGATCGACGCGGGCGAATCGTGCCTGCAAGGCCAGCCACAGCGCTTCAGGCGCCTTGCGGCCTGATGTGCTGGGTGGCCTCGTCTTCGACCCGCTGCCAGATCTCGACCGCCATCGGGTTCTTGCTCTCTTCCAGGATGTGCCCTACCAGCCCGATGGCACGCGCCAGGACGCCGATGCCGCGCACGATTTTCCATGGCAGCCCGAGTTCGCAGCTGATGGCGCCGATGGCGCCGGTCGCGTTGACGGGAAGCGACTTGCCAGCGGCGCGTTCGGCCTCGTCGCAGATCAGTTGTTCCAGGCGGATGTAGTCGCCGGAAAAGCCGTTGTCTTTGGCGATCTGGAACAGGCGCGGGGCACGCGGATCGACCGGCTTGTGCAGCGGATGGCCGAGCCCCGGAATGATCTGGCCACGCTCTCGGTAGGCCGCCACGGTTTCGCGCGCAATGCGCTCCAGATCGGCGTCGCGTGTGCCCGGCGGCAGCGCCTCGTACAGCATTTTGGCGGTGCCTTCGGTGCTGCCGACGAACACGCTGCCCAGGCCGCACAATCCGGCCGCCACCGCCGCCTGCAGCGATTCGGGCGCACCGGCGTAAGTCAGTCGCGCGACCAGCGCACTCGGCGTGATGCCGTGTTCGACCAGCGTCACCGCGATCGCGTTGAATACGTTGGACTCCTGCGGCGTCGGCATGCGCCCGACGATCTGCAGGAAGGCCATATCACCCAGGTTGAGATGGCCAAGAATTTCGTCGGGCAGGCTTTTGCCGTGCACCTCGATGCGGTCGGGGGTACTCCACGCAATGTCGGAGCGGATGGGTTTGTTCTTGCGGGTCATGAGAAATTCCAGTCGGTTTGGGGTGGGCTTAAAAAATCAGGCGCTCAGACCCGCGTCGCGCAGCACGGCTTGTGCACGCTGGTACACCGGCAGATCGACCATCTGGCTGTCAACCGCCACGGCGGAACCACCCGCCGTTTCAAATGCTTTGCAGACGCGGCGCGCCCAGTCAAGCCGTTCGGGGGTCGGCGTGAACACCGCCTGGACGATGGCAAGCTGCTTCGGGTGGATGCACAGCTTGGCACCAAAGCCGAGTCGACGTGAGCGTTCAGTGTCCGCCTGCAAGCGTTGCAGGTCCTCGATCGCGGTGCTGACACCATCAACCGGCGCGGCCAGCCCGGCCAGCCGCGAGGCCAGCACCACTTGTGAGCGGAAAGCCAGCAGCTCTGACTCCGCGCCATCGGGCGCACAGTCAATGCCCAGATCGAGCGCCAGATCGACGCTGCCAAAAGCCAGGCGGATCACGCCCGGCACGCTCGCAATGCTGTGGATTTCCCTAAGGCCGCGCGCCGACTCGATGATCGGCAACACGTCCTTATAGGTGATCTCGACCACGGTGCACACGGCATCGATACCCTCGGCCTTGGGCAGCATCACCGCCGCCACACCAGGATGGCGACACAGTTCGAGATCGTCTTCAAACCAGGGCGTGCCAGCGGCATTGATGCGCACAACCAGCGGTGCCGACGCATCAAGCGCCGTCGCCAGCGCGTCGCGTGCGCTCGCCTTCGCCTCGGGGGCAACCGCGTCTTCCAGATCAACAATCACCGCGTCGGCGCCGCTGGCGCGCGCCTTGGCAAAACGCTCAGGCCTGTCTGCGGGCACAAAAAGATAGGCACGCCGCAGGACATGGAGGCCGGGGGTGCTGGTCGCCATGCTCATGCCGCCAACCAGCGCTCGATGTGCGGCGCCTCGGCGACCGCCCAGACGCGCGCGATCAGTGCCTCCACCTCTGCAGGCGTGGCCCCCTTGCCGTAGGCCGCCAGGCGCTGCGCCTTGTCTTCCAGCTCGGCACGTGTCAGGGTGTTGCCAGGGTCGCCTTTGGGCTCATCGACCCGCGCGCCAAAGGTGTGGCCATCGCGCGTGCTCACCGTTACCTTGCCGATCCAGCGCTGCGGGTAGGCCTTATCGACCTCGGCGTCGAGCTGCATCGTCACGCGGTCGCGCAAGGCGGCCACGCGCGGCGCGAGGTAATGCGCTTCAAATTCATTCAGCCCGGCAAAGCCGTATTCGGCGGCCAGCGCCAGCACCGTGCCCATTGAGAATTTGGCCTGGTGCACGGTGGCGGGCACGGTGACGCGGCCCAGCACGTCGATGGCGCCCTGGTGCACATGGGTGGTCACCGCGGCAATATCGTCGGCCTTGAGCCCATGCGTCTGCATCAGCGCCAGCAGCGCGTCGGCGCTGGGGTGGGTGTGGCGGCACGAGGCGTGGTATTTGAACGAGGTTTCCGCCGTGGCCCAGCGCTGGCCCAGGCGGTCGGTCAGGCGCGCCGGATCGGCGTCGTTCGACATGCCCGCAGCCATGCCTTGCGCGCCTTCCAGAATCTGGCGCGCGCCGGTCAGCCCCTCGCGCGCCAAGTAGGCGCAGGCCAAGCCGCTGGACGCCGCATGCGCGGTGTGCAGTTGCTTGGAGTCAGCGGCGTCGCGCAAAAACTCCCACAGCCCGGCGGCTTGTGTGCCGGCGCTGCCGAAGGCATGCAGCATGGTGGTCGCATCGAGCTTGAGCAGCCGTCCGGCCGCCGCAGCGGCGGCCAGCGTGCCGGCGGTGGCCGTGGTGTGAAAGATGCGGTAGTGCGAGCGGCCCAGGAACTCGCCCACCCGAATGCCGACTTCATAGCCCGCCACTACGGCGGCCAGGAACTCGCGGCCGCTGGCACCGATGTCCTGCGCGATGGCCAGCGCCGCCGGGAACACGACGGCTGCGGGATGAAACACCGAGCCGTTGTGGACGTCATCCTGCTCGGCGAAATGCGAGGCGGCCGCGTTGACCATCGCAGCGAAATGGGGCGAGGTGGTGCGGCGCGAGATCAGCACCTCGGCGCGGCCGGAGGCCGGCCCCATGGTGCGGGCATAGGCTTCGATGGCCTCGACCGGCCGGGCGCCCTTGCCCGCCAACGCGGAGGCGTACCAGTCGAGGAACAGGTCTTCGGTTCGGCGCAGCACCGGCGCCGGAATGGTGTCGAATGACAGATCGGCGGCAAAGGCAGCCAGCGTCGCGCTCGGGTTTGTATCTGGGGTCATGGCATCGATCTCGCAGTCAGATGGCTTGGTCTGCACGCAGCCGGGCGATGTCAGTCTCGCCGTAGCCGAGCTCGGTCAGGATGGCTTCGGTGTGCTGACCCAGCGCAGGCACCGGCCCCATGGGCGGCGGCGGCTCGCTGCCCTGGACGTGGTGCGGCGGGTACAGCGCCGGCAGCGTGCCGCCTGGCGAATCGATCTCGGTCCAGCGCCCACGCGCCGCGAGTTGCGGGTGCTTCCACAGGTCGGCCATCTCGTTGAGCTGGCCGTTGGCGATTTGCGCCGCATCCAGCCGCGCCACCAGTTGCGCCGCGGTCAGGGTGGCGCAGACACCTTCGATGATGCCGCGCAGTTTCTCGCGCTGGGCCAGCCGGTTGGCGTTGCCCAGGTACTGTGCGGTCAGCTCGGGCAATTGCAACACCTGGTTGCAGAAGGTGGCCCATTCGCGGTCGTGCTGCACCGCCAGCACCACCTGCTTGCCGTCGCCGCAGGTAAAAGGGCCGTAGGGGTAAATGGCGGCGTGCGAGGCGCCAGCACGCAGCGGCGGCGGCTGGCCATCCAGCGTGTAGTAGAGCGGGAAGCCCATCCATTCGGACATGGCTTCGAGCATGGAGATTTCGAGCCGTTGGCCACGCCCCGTGCGCCCGCGCTCCAGCAAAGCGGCCAGCACGCTGCTGTAGGCGTACATGCCAGCGGCGATGTCGGCAATCGACAGTCCGGCCTTGGATGGCGTCTCCGGCGTTCCGGTCACCGACACAAAACCGGCTTCGCTCTGGATCAGCAGGTCATAGGCCTTTTTCGCGGTGTAGGGGCCGCCGTCGCCGTAGCCCGAGATGTCGCACACCACGATGCGCGGGTTGACCGGCGCCAGGCTGGCATGGTCCAGTCCCATGCGCGCGGCAGCACCGGGCGCCAGATTCTGCACCAGCACGTCGGCGCGCTCCACCAGCTTTTGCAGTACGGCGCGTGCGGCCGGGTGTTTGAGGTCGAGCGTCAGGCTTTCCTTGGAGCGGTTGCACCAGACGAAGTGGGAAGCCGAGCCGTGGGCCCGGCTGTCGTAGGCGCGGGCGAAGTCGCCCTCGCCCGGACGCTCGACCTTGATGACGCGCGCGCCGAGATCGGCCAACTGGCGGGTGCAGAACGGCGCGGCAATCGCGTGCTCCAGCGTGACAATCAGCATTCCTTCCAATGGACGCATGGCAATTTCTTTCAGAATGAGCGCGGCAACTCGAGCACATGCTCGGCCACGTAACTCAGAATCAGGTTGGTGGAGATCGGCGCCACTTGGTACAGCCGGGTTTCGCGGAACTTGCGCTCGATGTCGTATTCGCAGGCAAAGCCAAAGCCGCCATGGGTCTGAATGGCGGTGTTGGCCGCCTCCCAGGAGGCTTTGGCGGCCAGGTACTTGGCCATATTGGCCTCTGCGCCACACGGTTGGTGGGCGTCAAACAGCTCGCAGGCACGCCAGCGCATCAGGTCAGCGGCTTCGGTCTCGATGTGGGCCTCGGCCAAGGGAAACTGCACGCCCTGGTTCTGCCCAATCGGGCGGTCAAACACGCGGCGCTCGCGGGCATAGCGGGCGCTGCGCTCGACGAACCAGCGGGCGTCGCCAATGCACTCGGCGGCAATCAGCGTGCGCTCGGCGTTCAGGCCGTCCAGGATGTACTTGAAACCTTTGCCCTCCTCGCCGATCAGGTTCTCGGCCGGGATTTCGAGGTTGTCGAAGAACAGCTCATTGGTCTCGTGGTTGACCATGTTGCGGATCGGGTTCACAGTCATGCCCTGGCCAATGGCCTGGTGCAGGTCAACGATAAAGATCGACATGCCCTCTGACTTGCGCTTCACATCCTTGAGCGGGGTGGTGCGTGCCAGCAAAATCATCAGATCGGAGTGCTGAATCCGCGAGATCCAGACCTTCTGGCCATTGACCACATAGCGGTCGCCCTGCTTGACTGCGGTGGTCTTGATCTTGGTGGTGTCGGTGCCTGTGGTTGGCTCGGTCACGCCCATGGACTGCAGGCGCAGATCGCCGCTCGCGATTTTTGGCAGGTAGCGGCGCTTTTGCTCGTCCGAGCCATGGCGCAGCAAGGTGCCCATGTTGTACATCTGGCCGTGACAGGCGCCGGCATTGCCGCCGCAGCGGTTGACCTCTTCCATCACCACCGAGGCTTCGGCCAGACCCAAGCCAGCTCCGCCGTACTCCTGCGGAATCATCACCGCCAGCCAGCCGGCCCTGGTCAGCGCGTCCACACACGCCTCGGGGTAAGCACGGGCATCGTCAATCTTGCGAAAGTACTCGTCAGGGAAGCGTTTGAAAAGATCGCGCAGCGCGGCACGCAACTCGGGGTAACGTTCTTGGTTCATCATTTTCAGTCTCTAAAAGTTCCCCGCCGAGCCGCGCAGGACAAAGGTTACCGGTTAGCGGAATTTGCTGAAGTCGGGCTTGCGCTTCTCAAGAAAGGCGCTGGCCCCTTCCTGCTGCTCGCCGGTACTGAAATAGTTAGGTGCCACTTCCTGGATCAGGTCGTTCATGTCCTTGCCCATGATCGGGGCCATGTGGTGGTAGAACGAACGCTTGACAATCTTCAGGCAGGTCGGCGACAGCGACAGCAATTCGTCGCAGTACTTCTGCACCTCTTCGTCGAGTTGGGCCATGGGCACCACCGAGTTGGCCAGACCCCAGTCGAACGCCTGCTTCGCGCTGTAGCGGCGGCACAGCATCCACAGTTCGCGCGCCCGCTTGTGGCCAAGCACATTGGCCGCGTGCGAGACGATATAGCCACCGGCCGGTGAGCCGACGCGTGGCCCGTTCTGACCAAAGATCGCATGCTCGGCGGCAATCGTGAAGTCACAAAAGTAGGCAATGTGGTGACCGGCACCAATGGCATAGCCGTTGACGCGCGCGATCACCGGCTTGGGACATTCGGCGATCTGGCGGTTGAAGTTGAATTCCAGGTCCTGCAGGCCGCTCTTGCCACCTTCGCCCTTTTCCCAGATGACATCACCGCCGACACAAAAGGCGCGCTCGCCAGCACCGGTCAGCACGATCACGCCGACCTTCGGATCGTCGCCGGCCTGGGCCAGCAGTCGCTCCATGTCCTTGATGGTGTCACCAGTGAAAGCGTTGAGCGTCTTGGGCCGATTGATGGTGATGGTGGCAACGTAATTTTTGACGTCGTAAATGACTTCCTGATCGCTCATGGTGTTTCTTCGTGATATTGGTTGGGGGAAACTATCGGGTCTGCGTGGCACGCACGCGCGCAAACTCAAGAAACCAGTCAAGGCTGGCGGGGTTGGCCAGCGCATCGCGGTTGACCACTTTGTCGATGGGCTGGCCGAGCAGCAGCTTCTTGATCGGCAGTTCGAGCTTCTTGCCGGTGAGCGTGCGCGGCACCTCGGCCACGGGAAACACCTCGTCCGGCACATGGCGCGGCGACGCGGCCGCGCGGATGGCGCTCTTGATGCGCCCGATCAGCGGCGCGTCCAGCGCCACGCCCTGGCGCAGCACGACGAACATCGGCATATAGCTTTCGCGCCCCAGAAACTCAAGATCGACCACCAAACTGTCGAGCACTTCGGGCAGCGCCTCGACCACGCTGTAGATGTCGCTCGTGCCCATGCGCACGCCGTGGCGGTTGATGGTGGTGTCGCTGCGGCCGTAGATGATTGCGCCGCCGCGCGGTGTGATGCGAAGCCAGTCGCCATGCCGCCAGACGCCGGGGTACATGTCGAAATAACTGTCCAGATAGCGCCGGTTGCCGGGGTCGTTCCAGAAGTAGAGGGGCATGGACGGCATGGGCGCGGTGCAGACCAACTCACCCACCTCGTCCACGACCGGCTGGCCCTGCTCGTTGAAGGCCTCGACGCGCGCCCCGAGGCAGCGCCCCTGCATTTCTCCCACGACAACGGGCAGGGTCGGCACGCCGCCGACGAAGGCCCCTGCGAAGTCGGTGCCGCCGGAGATCGGGTTGATCCAGACATCGCGCCCGACATGCTTGGCAATCCACTGGTAGCTTTCCAGGGACAGTGGCGAGCCGGTCGAACCCACGGTGCGCAGCGGCCCCAGCGCGCCCACCTCGCGCGGCTCTACGCCTGTTTTCTGGCAGGCCGCATAAAACGCCGCACCGGCACCCAGAAACGTCACGCCGACTTCCCCCGCGAAGCGCCACAGCGTGGTGTAGTCGGGCCAGGCCGGGGCGCCGTCGTACAGGCAGACCGTCGCCCCCACCAGCAAGCCACCCACCTGGCAGTTCCACATGATCCAGCCCGTGGTGGAAAACCAGTGGAAGCGGTCTTCGGGACCGAGGTCGTTGTGCAGGCGCATCAGCTTGACCTGCTCCAGCACGATGCCGCCATGGCCGTGCACGATGGGTTTGGGCAAGCCGGTGGTGCCCGATGAATACACCACCCACAGCGGGTGGTCGAAAGGCATTGACTCAATGCGCAGTTCAGCTGGGCCGCTGACCACCTCGCTCCAGAGCACGCCACCGCGCAGCGCGCCCACGCTGGCGCTGCGCTCCAGGTAGGGCAGGAGCACGCAGCGCTCGACGCTGGGCAGCCCGTCGAGCAGCATGGCCACGGTGTCGCGCCGGTCGAAGCGCTTGCCACCCCAGCGGTAGCCATCGACCGCGATCAACACCTTCGGATCGATTTGCCGGAAACGGTCCAGCACCGTGGGCGCCCCCATGTCGGGCGAGCACACCGACCAGATCGCCCCCACGGAAACCGTGGCCAGAAAAGCCACGATGGATTGCGGAATATTGGGCAGGTAGGCCACCACGCGGTCGCCCGGCCCCACGCCCGCTGCGCGCAGCCACTGCGCCAGCGCCGCCACTTGGTCCTGCAGCGTGCGCCAAGACATGTCCGCCCGCTCGCCCGCTTCATTGCGAAAAACGATGGCCGGTCTGGCATCCGTAGCGTGCCGGAACACCTGCCGCGCATAGTTGGTGCGCGCGCCCACAAACCATTGCGCGCCCGGCATCTGCCGATCGCTCAGAACCGGGCCATTCCAGTCGTCGAGCGGAAGCTCAAAATAGCCGACGATGGCGCCCCAGAAACCCTCCAAGTCATCCACGGACCATTGCCACAAGGCCTCGTAGCCGGCAAAGCGCACGCCTTTTTCGCGTTCCAGCCATTGTTGGAAACAGGTCAACTCGGCACCCGCGATGCGATCCGCGCTGGGGATCCACAGAATGTCGGGCGAAGTTTTGCTCATGGTTTCCCTACTGCTGCGGTTGCCATGGCAGTTTCGTGCAGGCGCACGACCCCGTCGCGCACCAGTTGGGCAATCTCCGGCCCACCATAGCCCAGTTCGCCCAACACCGGCCCGGTATGCTGCCCCAGCGCGGGAGGTGCCAGCATGTCACCGATCTTGCGCATGCCCGCGGCAAGCTGCGCCGGAAAAGGGATTAGCGGCAGCCCCGGCATCTCAGGATGCTCCACGAAACGGGCGACCAGCACCGGGTCGGCCATGGCCTCGGACACCGTGTTCACCGGACCACAGGGAATATCGGCGGCCTCGAAGGCTGCCACCCAGGTAGCCGCCGAACGGGTGATGAAAATCGCCTCCAGTTCAGCCAGCAGCGCCGGCCGGTTGGCAATGCGCACCGCATTGCGCTGGTAACGCGGATCGTTGAGCCACTCCAGCCGCTCGATGACGGCGCAAAACCGCTTGAACGCACCTTCATTCACCACCGACACGCTGAACCAGGCACCGTCGGAGCCTCGAAAGTGACGGCTCGGCACAGCAATCGGCAGGTTCACCGCACGAACCGGCTCGCGCTGCTCAACCGCATATTCACCCACCTTGCTGGCAAGAAAATTGAACATGGTGTCCACCAGGGACAACTCCACGCGCTGCCCCTGGCCGGTCTGCTGCCAATGCATCACCGCGGCCAGCACGCCCAACGCGCCGCACATGCCGGACGCCACATCGATGATCGGCAAGCCGATACGAACCGGTGGATTGCCCTCTTCCCCGCTGGCGTAGAAGGCCCCCGTCATGCCCTGCACCACGCTGTCGACCGAGGGCCTGAGCCGGTAGTCGCCCTGCTCACCGAAGGCGCTGACCATGTAGTACACCAGCGTCGGGTTGATGCGCCGCACCGCGTCGTAGGTCAGCGCATGTGTCTCGGCAAAGTCGGGGCGAAAGTTGTGCACCAGAACCTGGGCTTTTGAAATCAGCCGCTCCAGCACCGAGCGCCCGGCAGGGGTGCGTATGTCCAGCGCGATCGACTCCTTGCCCCGGTTGCAGGTCATGAAAGCGACGCTGGAGTCGCCATAAAACGGCGGGCCAAAATGCCGCCCCTCCTCGCCGGTGATCGCCTCGACCTTGATGACGCGCGCGCCCAGATCGGCCAGCACCATGGCCGCGTAAGGCCCGGCAATCAAGCGGGACAGATCGATGACGGTGATGCCACTCAGAATGCCTTGCACGGCGCCGCCCTTTTTTACTTGCTGGCGCGCGAGCGGGTGCGGAAAGCCGCAATGCCGGCGCGATGCTCAGGCGTGTCTTCGAGCACCGCCATGTGCGAGGACACCATGTCCAAGTGCGTGGCGAGCGCCATGGTCTGGCTTTGGTAGACGGCGCGGCGAAAAAAGCGTACCGCCTGCTGCGGCTTGGCGGCAATGGTGCGCGCCATATCGTAGGTGGCGGTCATCAGTTCGGCATCGGGCACCACGCGATTGACCATGCCAATGCGTTCGGCCTCTTCCGCCCCCACCACGCGACCGGTCCAGAACAACTCAAGCGCGCGCGCGGTGCCAATCAGGCGCGGCAAGTACCAGGCACCGGCATCACCAGCCATCAGTCCGATGTTGATATAACTCTCGGCAAGCGTGGCTGAGCTGGCCATCAAACGGATATCGCACATCAAAGCCATGTCGCAGCCAGCGCCTCGCGCAGCGCCGTTGACAGCGGCAATGACCGGTTTTTCCATCCGCTCCAGCGTGAGCGCAATGCGATGCACGTGGCGGTACAGAAAATCCTTGCGTCCCATGCTGTCCATTTCGCTGAATTTGGCCATCTCCTCGAAATCGCCGCCGGCACAAAAAGCACGACCGGCACCGGTGACGACGATGACCTTGACTCGCTCATCAGCTTCGGCCTGCTCAAGTGCTGCGCGCCAAGCATCCACCATCTCAAGATCGAAGGCATTGAGCTGATCGGGCCGGTTGAGGGTCAGGGTCGCAATGCCGTCGGCATCAACCGCAAGCAAGATGGCAGGAACGACGGACATGGAAAACCTTTCTGACGGTGGGATGAACAAGGATCAAGGATCAAGGATCAAGGGCGACTGTCCGCGCCTGCCGGAAACCGGCTGGTTTCGATAAAGGTCATGCGAACATATTGACAGAACGGTGGTTAGTTAGGACCTCAAGCCGAAGCACGCCTTGCAAGCAGCCTGGTCACAGGCGCGGGCGTGTGTTGCACACCCCATGACCTTCCCGACACCTATCGTTCAATGTCCTCGTACAGGGCGCGATAGCTGTCACGCAGCGGATGCTTTTGAATCTTGCCGGTGGAGGTCATCGGCAAGGCATCGACGATGCGGATCGCCTTGGGCACCTCAAAGCCACCGAGATGCTCCTTGCAGTGGTTGATCAACTCGGCCTCGTCGGCCTGCGCCCCTGGCTTGAGCACCACGAAGGCGGTGACCGCCTCGACCCAGCGCGGGTGCGGCAAACCTACCGCCGCCACATTGGCCACCGCCGGGTGGCGCAGCAACGTGGCCTCGACCTTGATGGACGGCACGTTTTCGCCGCCGGTCTTGATCATGTCCTTCTTGCGGTCCCTGAACATCATCTGGCCATCGACCCACATGCCGAGGTCACCGGTGTGGTGCCAGCCGAAAGCGCGTGCCTCGGCGGTGGCTTTGGGATTTTTGTAGTAGCCCTCCATCACGTTCGGACCGCGGTGCACGATCTCGCCGACCTCGCCGGGGCCGAGCAGCTGGCCCGCGTCGTCCATCACCGCCGTGTCGTTGATCAATGCACTGGCGCCCCAGTAGGAACCAAAGCGTTTAAGCTGCTCTTCGGGCCGGAAGGCCATGGTGAGCGGGTACATCTCGGTCTGGCCGGTGGCCAATGAGTAATTCGGGCAGAACTCGGCGATCAGGCGGCGCAGCAGGGTCTCGGCCATGGGCGCCATGGCGTACACGCACATGCGCAGGCTCGACAGGTCGCGCCCCGGGCGCGAGGGATGATCGAGCATGGCCTGGTGCATCAGCGGCAAGCCCACCAGCAAGGTCACCCGTTCACGCTCGATGGCGTCGAGCATGGCGGCGGGTTCGAAAGCGCGCATCACAATCACCGTGCCGCCGCCCGCCAGCACGCCGCACATCAGCGTGTGCTGGGCGCAATGAAAGAGGGGCAGCACGGCAATGTTCACGGCATCGCGCCACACCCCCAACTCAAGCGCGTTGTTCATCGCTGCCATCACCACCGACAAATGGCTTTGCATCACCCCTTTAGGGCGGCCGGTGGTTCCGCTGGTGTACATGATCTGGGCTACGTCGCGGTCATGAATTTCGACCTCGGACTCAGTGGCAGACTGCGCAGCAATCGCTGCAGCGAAGCTGCAGAAAGCCCCAGCCCCCTCGCCTTCCAGCACCCATCCGCGACCGGGCTGCGCCTCGATGGCTGCACGCAACTCCGGGCGCACCAGCAGAGCGGCATCCACCAGCAGGAAGCGCGCCTCAGAGTGGTCGATGATGTAGCGAACGTCATCCAGCCCCAGGCCGGTGTTGATCGGCACCCAGATCAGGCCGGCGCGATGGATGCCGAACATGGCCACCAGGAACTCAAGCGAGTTATTGCATAGCGTGGTCACGCGGTCACCTCGCACCAAGCCAGCGGCCAGCAAGGCATTGGCGCAGCGGGTCACGCGCTCATCGAGCTCACCGTAGCTCATGCTCTGATCGCCGAGCACGAACGCCGTCTTGGCGCGGTCTCGCGCTGCCGAGCGGCGCAGGAAGTCGCCGATGGCCACGCGGGCAATTGCGCCAGGGGATGGCACATCAGCGATGACGGAGGTTGATGGGCTCATGATCGATGTCTCCTACTTTTTGAATTGTTTGGCCGGTGCCGCCGACCATACTGCCAGGAACAGGCCTGGCCTCTGCTTTACCTCGGCATCCGCTGCAACCTATAACGCAGTCACCAATTCGGGCACCGCTGTGAACAGATCCGCCACCAGCCCATAGTCGGCCACCTGGAAGATCGGCGCTTCGGCGTCCTTGTTGATCGCAACGATCACCTTGCTGTCCTTCATGCCGGCCAGGTGCTGGATGGCGCCCGAGATGCCAACCGCCACGTACAACTGGGGTGCCACGATCTTGCCGGTCTGGCCGACCTGGTAGTCGTTGGGCGCGTAGCCGGCGTCGACGGCGGCGCGCGAGGCGCCGATCGCCGCGCCAAGCTTGTCGGCCAGCGGCTCCAGCACGGCGTGAAACTTGTCGGCCGCGCCCAGTCCGCGTCCGCCCGATACGATGACCGATGCAGCGGCGAGTTCCGGGCGCTCCAGCTTCACCACCTCACGCCCGACCAGGGTGGTCAAGCCGAGATCGCCAGCCGCGTCCAGCGTCTCGACCGCTGCCGTGCCGCCCGCACCGACCGGGTCGAAGGCGGTGGTGCGAATGCTCAGCACCTTGATGGCATCCTTCGATTGCACGCGGGCCAGCGCGTTGCCGGCATAGAACGGGCGCAGGAAGGTGTCGGGCGACTCGATCGCGATCACGTCCGACACCTGGGAGGCGTCCAGCAAGGCCGCCACGCGCGGCAGCACGTTCTTGCCAAAGGCGGTGGCTGGCGCCAGCACATGGGTGTAGCCGACATCGGCGCGCACGCGTGAGCGCACCAGCTCGGCCAGGTTCTCGGCCAGGTGGGCCTCTAGGTGCGCCGCGTCAACGTGCAGCACCTTGCTCACGCCCGCAACCGCCGCCGCAGTCTGGGCCACGGCAGCGCAGTTGCGGCCCGCCACCAGCACATGAATGTCGCCGCCGATGCGCGTGGCGGCGGCAATCGTGTTCAGCGTGGCCGCTTTGAGTACGGCGTTGTCGTGTTCCGCAATGATCAGGGTTGTCATCAGATCACCTTCGCTTCTTCTTTGAGTCGTTTGACGAGTTCGGCCGGGTCGGCCACCTTGATGCCGGCCTTGCGGGTCGGCGGCTCGCTGACGTGCAGGGTCACGGTGCGTGGCGCAATGTCGATGCCGAGCTCGGCCGCCTTGATCACCTCCATCGGCTTTTTCTTGGCCTTCATGATGTTGGGCAGCGTGATGAAGCGCGGCTCGTTCAGGCGCAGGTCGGTCGTGATCACGGCCGGCAGCTTCATGGCCAGGGTTTCCAGGCCACCGTCGATCTCGCGAGTGATGGTGGCCGTGTCGCCGCTGATCTGCACCTTGGAGGCGAAGCTGGCCTGGGCCCAGCCCATCAGCGCGCCAAACATCTGGCCAGTCTGGCCAGCGTCGTCATCAATCGCCTGCTTGCCGAAGATGGCGAACTGCACACCTTCTTTTTGGGCCACATGCTGCATCAGCTTGGCCACCGCGAGCGGTTCGAGCGCGGCGTCAGTTTCAACCAGCACGGCGCGATCAGCGCCGATGGCCATGGCGCTGCGCAGCGTTTCCTGGCAAGCCGCCGGGCCACAGGAAACAACGATCACTTCAGAAGCGACACCGGCCTCCCTGAGGCGCACCGCCTCTTCGCAGGCGATCTCGTCGAAAGGGTTCATGGACAACTTCTGGTTCGCGAGATCGACTCCCGAACCGTCGGACTTGACGCGGGCCTTGACGTTGTAGTCCAGCACCCGCTTGACGGCGACCAATATCTTCACTTTATCTCCATGTGACTAAAAATAAACAATTGAAAACGGTAAGATGAAAGCCGAATCCGGCCCGTTCAATCACGGCTCACTCCCGATGCGGCCACACGAGGAAACAGCATCGCGTACATGCGCTGCGCCAACGCATCGATGTCCAGACGCCCGCCAGGCCGGTACCACTGCGCCGTCCAGTTGAGGGCACCGAGAACTGTCTGGCGCACCAACACGACATCTGTATCGACCAGGCCCAGCGCCGCAGCCTCGCTGATCGGCGTCATCCACAAGGTCTCGTAGGCGTCGCGCGATGCCATCACCCGGGTCAGGGCGGCCGGCGAAAGGCTGCGCCACTCATAGAGCAGCACGGTCATGGCGTCGAGCCTCGTACCCAGCAAAGCCTTCAGGTGGCTGCGCACCATCGACAGCAGCCGCTCGGGCAAGCGAACTTCGCCAGCCAGCCCGTCGCGCACCGACCGCATGATGTCGCGAACACCCTCCTCCATGATCGCCACCAGCAGATCCTCCTTGGTCGCGAAATGGTAGAAGAGCGAGCCTGAAGTCATGCCCATGGCTTGGGCAATCTCGCGCACCGAAGTGCGCTCAAAACCCTGGCGCCGGAACCGGCTCGCCGCGGCCGCCAGGATCGCATCTCTGCGCGAGAGTGGGTTGTCTTGCTCCTTTGCCATGCCGTATACTATATCATCTAACAAGCGTTTGGTCGATTGGTTTGTCTATCGTGCGTTGGGTGCTTCCGGCGCTTTCCCACGTGGACGAGCAACTCTTCGCGACCGTCGGCCATGCCAGTGCCAATGCCAATCGAACTTCATGGACAGACCCATGCTCAACCGCACCCTCTTCGGTGAAGAACACGAACTCTTCCGGGACCAGGCACGTCGCTTTCTGGAAGAAGAAGTCATACCTCATCACGCCGGCTGGGAAAACGATGGCATCGTGCCGCGCGCCGTCTGGCGCAAGGCCGGCGCCGCCGGCCTGCTGTGCCCCGCCATACCCGAGCAATACGGAGGCGGTGGCGGTACGCGCCTGCACAGTGCTGTGCTCATTGAAGAAGTCTCGCGCGCCGGCACCAGCGGCATTGGCTTCGGCCTGCACTCCGACATCGTGGCACCCTACATCCTGGCCTACGGCACCGAGGCGCAAAAGCGCAACTGGCTGCCGAAGATGGCCACCGGCGAAGTGATTGGCGCCATCGCCATGACTGAGCCGGGCGCGGGCAGCGACCTGCAAAGCGTGCGCACCAGTGCGGTCCGTGACGGCGACGAACTTGTGATCAATGGTCAAAAGACCTTTATCACCAACGGCCAGAACGCCGACGTGGTGATCGTTGTCGCCAAGACCGACCCGACGCAAGGCGCCAAGGGAACCTCGCTGGTGCTGGTCGAGACCAATCGCCCCGGCTTCACGCGCGGGCGCAATCTCGAAAAAATCGGCATGAAGGCGCAGGACACCTCGGAACTCTTCTTCGAAGACGTGCGCGTGCCGGCCAGCAACATCCTCGGCGGGGATGGCAAGGGCTTTTTCCTGCTGATGCAGGAACTGGCCTGGGAGCGCATGCAGATCGCCATCGGCGCGGTGGCGGGCGCCGAGGCCGCGCTCGAATGGACCCTGGCCTACACCAAGGATCGCAAGGCCTTCGGCCAGCGCGTGATCGATTTCCAGCACAACCGCTTCAAGCTCGCCGAAATGAAAACCGAGGTGCAGATCGCACAGGTCTTTGTCGACCGTCTGCTCGGCCTGCTGATGGACGGTCAACTTGATGCCGCCACCGCCGCGATGGCCAAGTACTGGACCACCGACCTGCACTGCAAGGTGATCG
>JAZKHJ010000045.1:0-76135 GCA_040385485.1 Pseudomonadota bacterium
AAAACAAGACCCTGGAATTCAAGGTCATCAAGCTCGACCGCAAGCGCAACAACGTGGTGCTGAGCCGCCGCGCCGTGGTGGAAGCCTCCATGGGCGAAGAGCGCGCCAAGCTGATGGACACCCTGAAAGAAGGCGCCATCGTTCATGGCGTGGTCAAGAACATCACCGAATACGGTGCGTTCGTGGACCTCGGCGGCATTGACGGTCTGCTGCACATCACCGACATGGCATGGCGTCGCGTGCGCCACCCGAGCGAAGTGGTGCAGGCTGGCCAGGAAATCACCGCCAAGATCCTGAAGTTCGACACCGAGAAGCACCGCGTCTCGCTGGGTCTGAAGCAGATGGGCGACGACCCATGGATGGGCGTGGCTCGCCGCTACCCACAAAGCACCCGCATGTTCGGCAAGATCACCAACATCGCCGACTACGGCGCGTTTGTGGAACTCGAGCCAGGCATCGAAGGCTTGGTGCACGTCTCCGAAATGGACTGGACCAACAAGAACGTGGCGCCTTCCAAGCTGGTGTCGCTGGGCGACGAAGTCGAAGTCATGGTGCTCGACATCGACGAAGACAAGCGCCGCATCTCGCTGGGCATGAAGCAGTGCCGTGCCAACCCATGGCACGAGTTTGCTGAACAGACCAAGCGTGGTGACCGCGTTAAGGGCCCGATCAAGTCGATCACCGACTTCGGTGTGTTCGTGGGTCTGGCCGCCGGCATCGACGGCCTGGTTCACCTGTCCGATCTGTCGTGGAACGAAACCGGCGAAGCCGCTGTGCGCAACTACAAGAAGGGTCAGGAAGTCGAAGCCATCGTTCTGGCCATCGATGTGGAGCGCGAGCGCATCTCCCTGGGCATCAAGCAACTCGACGGCGACCCGTTCACCACCTTCGTTTCGGTGAATGACAAGGGCTCCATCGTGACCGGCAAGGTCAAGACCGTCGATGCCAAAGGCGCCGAGATCGACCTGGGTGAAGACGTGCTGGGTTACCTGCGCGCCAGCGAAATCAGCCGTGACCGTGTGGAAGACGCACGCAACATGCTGAAAGAAGGCGACGAAGTCACCACCGTGGTGGTGAACATCGACCGCAAGACGCGCAACATCCAGTTGTCCATCAAGGCCAAGGACGCCGCTGACCAGCAGGAAGCCATGGCGACCCTGAGCCAGCAGTCCTCGCGCGAAAGCGCCGGCACCACCAGCCTGGGCGCCCTGCTGCGCGCCAAGCTGGACAACAACAACGGCTAAGCACGAATGCTGGCGTCTGTTCAGACACATGCCTCAAGGCGTGTGTTCTGACCGGATGCCGGTTCTTGAATGCCCAAGCCCAAATCCGAACACATGACCCGCAGCGACCTTGTTGAAGCGTTGGCCAGCCGATTTGGTCAGCTCACCCACCGCGACGCCGAGTTCGCCGTCAAGGCCATCCTCGACGCCATGGGCGATGCACTGGTCAAAGGCCACCGGATCGAGATCCGCGGCTTTGGCAGTTTTTCAGTCAATCGCCGATCCCCCCGCGTGGGACGCAATCCGCGTTCTGGCGAGAGCGTGATGATCCCCGAGAAACGTGTACCGCACTTCAAACCGGGCAAAGCCCTGCGCGAACAGGTGGACGCCAAGACGGCCGAAATTCTGGGGCGCGAACCGAAGAAACTGACGTGATGGCAGCCGCCTCGGTGGCCACCTGATCGCTACAATCGCCCCACCACAAAGGGGACGATTTGAAATACCTGATGTGGCTGCTCAACGCAGCCATTTTTTTTGTGTTGTTCGCTTTCGCGCTGAACAACCAGGACAGCGTGACGCTCAACCTGTTCTTTGGTGCCAGTTGGCAGGCGCCGCTGGTGCTCGTCATCCTGGTCGCACTCGTGCTCGGCGTGTTCCTGGGTGTGTTGGTCATGTTGCCGCTGTGGTTGCGGGCCAAACGCTCGCGGCGCCGCGCTGCATCAGCCGTCGCGGCCAACACCTCCTTCGACGCAGACTCCACGCTATTCCCTGACCCCACCGACCGCCGCCATGGACTTTGATTTCACCTGGCTGCTGTGGGGCCTACCTCTGGCCTTCGCAGCAGGCTGGGGAGCCTCTCGACTGGATCTTCGTCAATGGCGCATGGAAAGCCGCCAAGCGCCCAAGGCTTACTTCCGCGGCCTGAACCACCTGCTCAACGAACAGCAGGATCAGGCGATCGACGCTTTCATCGAGGCGGTGCAAGGCGACCCTGACACAGCAGAACTGCACTTTGCGCTGGGCAACCTGTTCAGACGCCGCGGCGACTATGACCGCGCCGTGCGAGTGCACGAACACCTGCTCTCGCGCGCCGACATCAGCCACAAAGACCGCGACCGCGCCCAGCATGCCCTGGCCCTGGACTTCCTCAAGGCGGGACTGCTCGACCGCGCTGAGGCCTCCCTAAACAAACTCCAGGGTTCAGCCTTCGAGGGGGAGTCCTTGCTGGCATTGCTGGGCATTTACGAGCGTTCGCGCGATTGGAAGCGGGCCAAGGAGATCGCCCAACGGCTTGAGGCAGCCGAGCAAGGCAGCTTCTCCACGCGGCTGGCCCATTACCTCTGCGAAGAGGCTGAAATTGCCCGACAGGGCGGTGACGGCACGCACGCCCTGCATCTCCTGGAAGAGGCAGTGCAGCAGGCTCCACAGCTCTCGCGAAGTTGGATGGCTCTGTCTGCACAGAAGGCCCAGAGTGGAGACGCTGCAGGCGCGCTCGATGCCCTGTTGCGTCTCAACCAGCATGCTCCACAGGGGTTGCCACTGGCGGCCCACTCACTCGCCGACCTGGCCCGGCAAACCGGACGTGAGGCAGCGGTTGTAGAGATACTGCAGGCGAGCCACGAGCGAGCGCCGTCGATTGACATCACGCAAGCCCTTGTCAGCCTGAGCCTCAACCCCGAAGCGGCGCGCAACCGCTACCTCAGCCACCTGGAACGCGAGCCCTCACTGGTCATCACCGCACAGTGGATGGCGGGAGAAACTCTGTCAAGTGAGCGCGCCCAAGCGCGGGTGCAACAGGCCTTGGAACAAGCCAGCGCGCCATTGCGGCGCTACCGCTGCGCGGCCTGCGGTTTCGAGGCCCGCCAACACTTCTGGCAGTGCCCTGGCTGCCAGGCCTGGGACAGCTACCCGGCGCGCCGAGTCGAAGAGTTGTAGCTTGGGGCGGCACCTGCGGCCCGGCACAGCCGGTTCCGCGGTGTTTCTGGAACGAGCTCTGCGCTTGTCAGACTTTTCCGTAGCCGCCACCGCCGGGGGTGTGGATCTCGAAGATGTCGCCCGGCTTCATCTCCGCTTGCCCGATATGGCCCAGCTCCTGCTCTGATCCATCCGCCCGCACCACTCGATTGAGCCCCACCTGCCCGGCCTGCCCACCGCCCATGCCAAACGCGCCGTGGAGGCGGCCATTGGACAGAATGCTGGCCGTCATGTCTTCGAGGAAACGAACGCGCCGCACGCCACCGTGGCCCCCACGCCATTGCCCGGCACCGCCCGAATCTTCACGGATCTCGTAGCTCTCCAGCCGAACCGGAAAGCGGAACTCCAGCACCTCGGGGTCGGTCAGGCGCGAGTTGGTCATGTGGGTCTGCACCACGCTCGTACCGTCAAATCCCTCACCCGCACCGCTGCCGCCCGAGATCGTTTCGTAATACTGGTGGGCCGCGTTGCCAAAGGTGAAGTTGTTCATGGTGCACTGGCTTGCCGCCATCACGCCCAACGCGCCATACAGTGCATTGGTGATGCAGCTGGAGGTCTCCACGTTGCCCGCCACCACCGAAGCCGGCGGATTCGGGTTGAGCATGGAGCCCGCGGGGATGATGACTTTGAGCGGCTTGAGGCAGCCGGCGTTCAACGGGATATCGTCGTCGACCAAGGTTCGGAACACGTAGAGCACAGCGGCCATGCACACCGCGGTGGGAGCGTTGAAGTTGTTGAGTTGCTGAGCCGACGTTCCTGTGAAGTCGATCTCCGCACTGCGCTGCGCGGTATTCACCCGCACGGCCACCTGAATCTGCGCACCGTTGTCCAGCGGCAAGGTGAATGTGCCGTCTTTGAGGCGCGTGATCACGCGTCGCACTGACTCCTCGGCGTTGTCCTGCACGTGGCGCATGTAGGCTTGCACCACGTCCAGACCGAACTGCTCGACCATCTTGCGCAATTCCTGCACACCTTTTTCGTTGGCGGCGATCTGTGCCTTGAGGTCGGCCATGTTCTGCTGCGGGTTGCGAGAGGGAAACTCTCCACTTTGCAACAGCGCCACCATCTCGGCTTCAAGCAAGACGCCGCGGTCCACCAACTTGACGTTGTTGATCTGCACGCCCTCTTGTTCGATGCGCGTTGAGAAGGGTGGCATGGACCCTGGCGTGGTGCCGCCGATGTCGGCATGGTGGCCACGCGAACCAACGTAGAACGTGGGCGTGTCGCCAAGGTACACCGGTGTGATCACGGTCACGTCGGGCAGGTGCGTGCCACCGTGGTACGGATCGTTGAGCGCATACACATCACCACGCTGCATCTTGCCGGCGTTCTCACGGATCACGGTCTTGATGCTCTCGCCCATGGAGCCCAGGTGCACCGGCATGTGAGGCGCATTGGCAATCAGGTTGCCTTCGGCGTCGAACAGCGCGCACGAAAAGTCAAGTCGCTCCTTGATGTTGACCGAGTAGGCTGTGTTCTGCAATTGCAGCCCCATCTGCTCAGCGATGTTCATGAACAGGTTGTTGAACACCTCCAGCAGCACGGGGTCCACCGTGGTGCCCACGGCGTAGGTCACCGTGCGCGGCACGCGGCGGTCCAGAACCAGATGATCGAGCGCGGTCAGAACAGCTTCCCAGCCCGGCTCCACCACCGTCGTGGCATTTTTTTCGGCGATGATCGCCGGCCCTGGAATCACATCACCAGGGCGCAGATCCTCGCGCACCACCAGGGCCGCGTCCAACCACTGACCACCCGAATACATGCGCACGGTTTCGCGCCGCGGCACTTCGCGGGGTTCATGTGTCTCGAAACGCGGTTCGTCGGGCGCATCACCCGGCACCACCGCTTCTACCGACACCGCTTCCACCACCAGGCGCTTGCCCTGCATCAGGAACGCGAAGCGCTGCCGGTAAGCGGACTCGAAGCCCGCCTGAATCGTGGCAAGGTCCCCGAATGGCACAACCAAGGCCGAGTCGCTGCCCTCGTAGCGCACATGCACCCGGTGGTGTACCTTGGCTTCTCCCGCATTCACCTGCTGGCGCTCCAACTCCGCTTGCGCGGTTCCGCCAAGGGCATCGAGCTTTTCCGCGATCAGGGGCAAGGAGGCGGCCACAAGAGGCAATTCCACCGCCTGCTCGCGAATCACGTTTTGATCGGCCAGACCCATGCCGTAAGCACTGAGCACACCTGCGAGCGGGTGTACGAACACGCGCGTCATGCCCAATGCATCAGCCACCAGGCAGGCATGTTGGCCGCCCGCCCCGCCGAAGCACTGCAGTGTGTAACGCGTGACGTCATAACCGCGCGCGACCGAAATCTTCTTGATCGCGTTGGCCATCTGCTGCACCGCGATGTTGATGAAGCCTTCTGCCACCTCCTCGGGTGGCCGACCCGTCTGCGCGGCCAGTTCGCCGAACCGAGCCTGCACAGCCTCCAGGCTCAGTGCCTCGTTGGCCTTGGGGCCGAACACCTTGGGAAAATGACGTGGCTGGATCTTGCCTGTCATCACGTTGGCATCGGTCACCGCGAGGGGCCCGCCGCGACGGTAGCTGGCCGGCCCTGGGTTGGCACCCGCGCTTTCGGGGCCCACGCGGAAACGGGCACCGTCAAACGAAAGGATGGACCCTCCACCGGCTGCCACGGTGTGGATGCTCATCATCGGTGCGCGCATGCGCACGCCCGCCACCTGGGTTTCAAACTCGCGCTCGAACTCCCCTGCATAGTGTGAAACGTCGGTGGACGTGCCCCCCATGTCAAAGCCGATCACCTTGTCCTGGCCCGCCAGGCCCGCCGTGCGGGCCATGCCCACAATGCCACCGGCCGGACCTGAAAGGATCGCGTCCTTGCCCTGGAAGGCTCGCGCGTCGGTCAATCCGCCCGAAGACTGCATGAAGAACAGTTTGACACCGGGCATTTCTCCTGCCACTTGCTCCACATAGCGCCGCAGGATGGGCGAGAGGTAGGCGTCGACCACCGTCGTGTCACCACGGCTCACGAACTTCATCATCGGACTGGTCTCATGCGAAGTACTCACCTGCGTGAAGCCAACCTCACGCGCAAGGCGACTGGCGGCCTGTTCGTGCGCGGTGAAGCGATAACCGTGCATGAACACGATGGCCACGCTGCGCAGACCGCGCTCGTACGCGCCCAACAAATCTCGACGCAATGCCACCTCGTCCAACACCTGCAGCACATCGCCGTGCGCGCTGACGCGTTCCTGAGCCTCGATCACTTCGTCGTACAGCAGCTCGGGCAAGACAATGCGGCGGTCGAACAGGCGCGGGCGGTTTTGATACGCGATGCGAAGCGCATCACGAAAACCGCGTGTGGTCACGAGAAGCGTGGGTTCGCCCTTGCGCTCCAGCAGAGCGTTGGTGGCCACGGTAGTGCCCATCTTCACGCACTCCACGAGCGCAGGAGTCACAGGTTCGCCGTGTTTAAACCCCAGCAGGTGGCGTATGCCGGCCACCGCCGCATCACGGTACTGCTCGGGGTTCTCGGACAGCAGCTTGTGCGTGGTGAGTGAACCATCAGGCCTCTTGGCCACGATGTCCGTGAAGGTGCCTCCACGGTCGATCCAGAATTGCCAGCGACTGCCCAGTGGGGAGGTGTTGTCTTGCATGATTTTCGAACTTTAACGTTGAAGATAGTAGGGAACAAAGATCAGATTGGCTTCGCTGCCGACCGATCTCACCCATTCACGGGAAAACTTTTCGCCCAGACGCTTGAGTTCAGCCTCGAAGCCGACGGGCACGCGACCCACTTTGATGCCGCGGCGCTGCAACTCCTGGGCGGATTCGTTGGCCACCGCCTCACTCAGCGCCCAGCCACGTACCTCGGCGCGGGCGGCAGCCTGGGTCACGGCCTCGCGGGCTGATGCGGGCAAAGCATCAAAAGCCTTGGCATTGACGAACACAATGTTCTTGGGGAACCAGGCGTTGATGCCGTAGTAGAAGCCGATCTGGTCCCACACGCGGTTCTCAACCCCGGTCACGGCAGAAGTGATCATGCTGTCCACCTTTCGGCTGGCAAGCGCCTGATTGACCTCCACCATCGGAACATCCACCGATGAAGCACCCAGCATCTCGGCGATGCGCACGGTGGACTGGTTGTAGGTGCGCATGCGTGTGCCTTTGAAGTCGGCCGCCGAGTGCACTGGCTGGTTGGTGAACAACCCTTGAGGTGGCCAGGGCACCACATACAAGGCCTTCAGCCCTCGCGCTCCAAAATGCCTCTCGATCAATGGGCGCTGCAACTGCCATAGCCGGCGCGCATCACCATAGCTTTGCACCACGAATGGAATGGCATCAGCGCCCGCGATCGGGATCTCCCCCACCATGCTGGTCATGATGGTCTCCCCCGCCTCCACCTTGCCCTCTTGCACCGCCTGACGGATCTCCGCGAGTCTGAAGAGGGCGTTGTCGGGGCGGAGCTCGATGCGCAACGCGCCAGCCGTGGCTTGCTCCACATCGCCCGCGAACTGGGCAAGGTTCTGCGTGTGAAATGAGTCGGCCCTGTAGCCCGTTGCGAGTTGCCAGCGCGTCTGCGCGTGCGTCACCGAGGCAGCAGTCAATGCGGCCAGCAGAAACAGCTTCATGGGCATCTCCCGTTCAGTGGGTCAGGCTCAACTTTGCATTTGACGCGGCAGCCAAAGCACGATGTCGGGAACAAAGTAAGTCAGGAGCACCGCGACCAGCATCAGCGCGAACAGAGGCAATGCGGTGCGGGCAATCCATGTCACTTCACGCCGGGTCAATCCCTGGATCACAAACAGATTGAAGCCCACCGGGGGTGTGATCTGTGCCATCTCGACAACCAGCACGATGAAGATGCCGAACCAGATGAGGTCGAAACCGGCGGCCTCGACGGTAGGCAACAACACCGCAATGGTCAGCACCACCATGGAAATGCCGTCCAGAAAGCACCCGAGCACGATGAAGAAGACGATCAACATCAACATCAGGTTGAACGGCGACAGGTGCAGCCCGCCGATGAATTCGGCCAGATGGCGCGGCAGACCGATGAAGCCCATGGCCAGGGTGAGGAACGCAGCGCCTGCCAGGATCAGCCCGATCATGCAGTAGATGCGACAGGCAGCGACCAAGCCGTCCTTGAAACGCGCCCAGTCAAGCGAGCCCTCGATCTTTGCCAGGAACAGCGCACCGCCAACACCCAATGCGGCCGCTTCGGTGGCGGTGGCAATGCCGCTGTAGATACCTCCCAGCACCAGAGCGATCAGTGAGACCACCGGGATGAGGTGCCGCGAGGCATGGATCTTCTGAGCAAAGGTCATGGCTGTATCGGCGGCGGGAACCTTGTCCTTGTTGAACAGAGCCCACACGATGATGTAACCCATGAACAGCGCGGCCAACATCAGACCCGGAATCACGCCTGCCAGAAACAGCTTGGCGATCGAGACATTGGCTGCCACGCCATAGACGATCATGATGATCGAGGGTGGAATCAGAAGCCCCAACGTGCCGGCACCGGCCAGCGTGCCCACCGAGATGTCTTCGGGATACCCTCGCTTCTTCAACTCGGGCAACGTGATCTTGCCAATGGTGGCGCAGGTGGCCGCCGACGAACCCGAGATGGCGGCGAAGATGGTGCAGCCAACCACGTTGGTGTGAAGCAGGCGGCCGGGCAGCCGGTCAAGCCAGGGCGCCAGACCCTTGAACATATCGTCCGAGAGCTTGCTTCGGAAAAGGATCTCACCCATCCAGAGGAACAAGGGCAACGCTGTCAGGGTCCAGCTCGATGTCGACCCCCAGATGGTCAACATCATGCTGTCACCAACCGGGCGAGACGTGAACATCTCCATGCCGATGTAGGCCACGGCCAGCAGGGACAGACCGATCCACAAACCGCTGCTCAACAATGCCAGAAGCAGGACCATCAGGCCTGCGGCAATCAAAATATCCATGAGGCTCTTTCGAAGAGGGGCGGGTTATTCGATGTGCGCAGCTTCGGTGCTCGCCGCGATGAATTGCTCACCTTGCAAGCGAAGCACCAGGGCATGAGCAAACGACAGAGCAAAGCCAACGCAACCCAGCGCCATGCCGAGTTGCGGAATCCACAGTGGCGTGACGTCTGCACCCGGGGAGATGTCATGCGTGTCCCAAGACACCCAGACCAACCGCATGGCAAACCAGGCCAGCGCCACGGCGATGACCAACCCTCCGGCGAGGCAGATCCATTCCAGCGCACCGCGAACTCGCGTCGGCAAACGGTCCAGCAACAGCGTCACCCGGATGTGATCGCCATGCCGCAGCGTGGCGGGCAGGGCGAGAAACAGCGCACAAGCAATGGCATAGCCCGCATAGGCATCAAGCCCCGGGATGTCCCACTGCACTTCACGCGCCACGACACCGAGCAGCACGGCGGCAAAAGCCGCGATCATGGATACGCACGACAGGAACATCAGCCCCTGGTAGAAACGAAAGGCGAATTGGGACACCGCACTCTCCTGGGTTCGGTTGACAGGGACACAACGGAGGAACGCAGCGGGTGGGCGAAAGCGCCACCCGCGAGCGCAAACGGATTACCGACTGCGGTAAGCGTCGATCACGGCCTGGCCTTCGGGACCAGCCGTTTTGAGCCAGTCGGAGGTCATGGCCTCGCCGATGGCGGCGAGTTCTTTCTTGAGGCTGTCAGACGGTTCGGCAATCGTCATGCCCTTGGCCCCGAGTTCCTTGATGAACTCCCCATTGAGCTGCTCGCTGATACTCCAGCCGCGCTGCTCGGCAGCAGCGGCCGCCTTGATCACGGCCTCTTGTGTGGGTTTGTCCAGCGCGTCGAATGCCTTCTGATTCACCACGGTGGCATTGCGCGGCAACCAGGCGCTGACCGGGTAAAAGTACTTCACCTGCTCGTACAGCTTGCTCTCGACACCACTGGCGCTGGAGGTGAGGAAGTTCTGCACCCCACCGGTGGCCAGCGCCTGAGGCAGCTCGGCCAGCTGAATCGTGACTGGCTGGGCCTTGAGCAGCTGAGCAATGCGCGTGGTCGCGGGGTTGTAGGCTCGCATCTTGGTGCCAGCCAGATCGGCTGGCGTGGTCACCGGTTTGATCGAGTAGAGCGACTGACCAGGCCACGGCACGGTGAACAACACCTTCATGCCCTGCGAGCCCAACAGCTTGTCCTGTGCCGGTTTGCCAGCCTCATACAGGCGCTTGGCGGACGGATAGCTGGTCGCCAGGAAGGGAATGGAATCCAGACCGAACAGTGGATTCTCGTTGGCCGATCCCGACAGGATGAATTCGGCCGCCGGCACCTGACCGGTTTGCACGGCGCGTTTGATTTCGTTGGCTTTGTAGAGCGAGCCACCGGGATGCACCGTGATCTTGAGTTTGCCGCCGGTGAGCTGGTCCACCTCGTTGGCGAACTGCTGCACGTTCTGGGTCTGGAAACTGTTGGCGGAATAGCCGGTAGGAAGATCCCACTTGGCTTGGGCCGAAGCGGCGCCGGCAAGGGTGACAGCGGAAAGACAGAACAGTATCTTTTTCATCGGGGGCTCCTGGTTCAAAAACTGGCTAACTGGTGGTTGAGGAGGTCGGTGATCAGCATCGCGCCTGGGGCGTGGGTGATGCAGAACGCGGGGCGGGCCTGCTGGATCGCGGCTTGCGGCGTGACACCACAGGCCCAGAACACCGGCAGTTCATCGGGCAGCACGTCCACCGCATCGCCATAGTCGGGGCGCGAGAGGTCGTGAATGCCGATTCGGGACGGATCACCGATGTGCACCGGTGCGCCGTGGACGCTGGGAAAGCGCGAGGTCACCTGGACCGCGCGAATGGCGTCTGCAGCCTTCATGGGTCGCATCGACACCACCAAAGGGCCATGGAAGAGGCCTGCCGTTTCGGTGGGAATATTGGTTCGGTACATGGCGACGTTGCGTCCCTGCTCAACATGGCGCAACGACAAGCCAGCCGCCATGAGTGCCTGCTCGAAGGAAAATGAGCAGCCGATCACGAAGGTCACCAGACCTTCACGCCAGAGGTTGGTGATGTCCGTTGGCTCGTCGATCAGTTCACCATGGCGCCAGACGCGGTATCGCGGCAGGTCGGAACAGATGTTGATGTCCGGACCCAGCGTCGGCAACAGGCGGTCGCCTGGTTCAGACACCGCCAACAGCGGGCAGGGCTTGGGATTGCGCTGGCAGTAGCGAAGGAAATCGACGGCCAACGACTCCGGCAGGATCACCACGTTGCCCTGCACATGTTCGTCGGCCAGGCCGCTGGTGTGTGAACTCCAACGACCTTGGCGGATCAGGCTGCGCACATGGGAAGCGTTCTGCAAGCCGTCTTGCCCGAACACATCCACCGCCAGTTGGGAAGCTGAATCCACCGTGTCTCCTGCTGTTTTCGCATGTCACCTTGATGACGATGGGCGGATTGTGGATGGCGTTCAGCAGGACTTCAAATTCAAAATATTTCGCTTAGCTCATCGATTTTTTCGATGCTCAGGAACGGGGCACGATGCGCCTGGATGGTGCGCGCGAAGAACGGGCTTTGGAACCAAACTGCGCTTCCACGAAGGCCAGGGCCGACTTCACCACCGTCTCCACGGCGTCTGTGGTGGGGTCCGTCCTATAGCTCGCGTGGATCGGCAACGGCTGCAACGCGCTGTTGCATGCCAACGGGCGCAAGTCGGGGTAGTTCTGCATGCGCTGCACGGCGTAGAGGGGCAGAGTGGCCACGCCGAAGCCCCCCTGCACCAGTTGCACCATGGCCGAGATTGAGGAAATGGTGTGAACCCGACCAGGCTCCACGCCCTCTTGCCGAAACAAATCAATCAGCGCCACATGCGGATGGGAACCGCGCTGGAACGTCAATAGTTCCAGTTCGGACAATTCACTCAATGCATAACGGCGCTTGCGATGCAGTTGCGCATGGCCCATGAACACCATTTCCATGGGTGGGAGGCTTCGGCTGCGCACGCCGTCGGCCGCTGCGGGCAGGGCGGCAAACACGATGTCTTGCGTGCCCCTTTGCACTTGCTCCACCAGAATGGGCGTGGTTTCCACCGTGAGTTCCAGCGCCAGCGCCGGATGTTCGGCGCGCAGTTTCTCGATCCACGGTATCAACCACGAGTGCAGCACTGATTCGATGGCACCAATGCGCAGCGACACTGCCAGCGCGGCACCCGACCCCATCTCCGCCTTTACCTCGCGCTGCAGCTCCAGCAGCCGCTGGGCATAGGTGAAGAAGCGCGTTCCCGCCACCGTCAGGCGAAACTGCTTGTCACGCCGATCCAGCAGCAGTACGCCGAGTTCCTCCTCCAGCGCTGCGATACGGCTGGACATGGCCGATTGCGTGAGAAACAGCTTGTCGGCCGCACGTGTCACGCTCTTGAGAGAAGCCACCCAGTAAAACGCCTCGACAAATCGCAGGTTCATGTCGTAGACCCCGGGGGAAAAACCCGAGCGGGTGGCCCGGTGTTTGCATTTATGCTGGTGATCCTCGTCATCCAACTATTGTCCCGGAGAAACCATGAAGCACCAATTTGGCCTGTTCGCCGCCGCCTTCGTTCTGGGCACCGCTGCCCACGCGCAAACCAAATGGGATTTGCCGGCAGCCTACCCGGCGACCAACTTCCATTCCGTCAATCTGGCCTCGTTCGCAACCGATGTGCAGAAGGCCACAGGGGGCAAGCTGCAGATCACGGTGCACCCCGGTGCATCGCTGTTCAAGGCGCCCGAGATCAAGCGTGCGGTGCAAGGTGGGCAGGCACAGATCGGCGAGATCCTGCTGGCCGCGTACCAGAATGAATGGCAGATGTTCGGCGCCGATGGCCTGCCCTTCCTGGCCACCAGTTATGCCGATTCCATGAAGCTCTACAAGGCACAGAGGCCCATTCTGGAGAAGAAGCTCGCAGAGCAGGGCATGACGCTGCTCTACACCGTGGCCTGGCCACCGCAAGGCATCTACAGCAAGAAGCCTCTGAGCAGCGCGGCCGACCTCAAGGGCAGCAAGTGGCGCGCCTACAGCCCAGCCACCTCACGCATCGCTGAACTGGTGGGCGCACAACCAGTCACCGTGCAGGCAGCCGAGCTGTCGCAAGCGCTGGCCACCGGTGCGGTTGAATCCAACATGACCTCGGGCGCCACCGGCGTGGACAGCAAACTTTACGAGCACCTGAAGTTCTACTACGACGTGCAGGCCTGGTTGCCAAAGAACGCCATCATCGTGAACAAGCGTGCGTTCGACGCGCTGGACAAGCCCACGCAGGACGCGCTGCTCAAGGCCGGCGCTGACGCCGAAGCCCGCGGCTGGGCTGCTTCGCAGAAGGTCAACACCGACACGCTGGCCATCCTCAAGGCCAACGGCATGGCTGTGGAGCCTCCGTCGGCTGCGCTCAAGGCCGACATGCAGAAAGTGGGCGAGACCATGCTCAAGGAATGGCTTGAAAAAGCCGGCCCCGACGGCCAAGCCATGCTCGACGCGTACAGGAAATAACCACCCCCGCCGCGCTTCGTGCGACCCCCTCCAGGGGGCGGCACCTGCGGCCTGGCAAAGCCAGTTCCGCGGTGCCCGCTGGTTTGGGTTGCTTGGTACGCCACGAAAGATTTGAATGCGCAAGTCGCTTGATGCCCTCTACCTTGGCGCGGCCTGGTTGGCTGCACTGTTCATGATCGGTGTGCTGGTGATGGTGCTGCTCTCGATGCTGGGCCGCATGCTCCAGTTCTATGTGCCCGGCACCGATGCCTATGCCGGCTACGCCATGGCGGGCGCGGGCTTTCTCGCGCTGGCACACACCCTCAAGAGCGGTGAACACATCCGTGTGACGCTGATCATCGGCAAGCTCACGGGCGGTGCCCGGCGCGGGATGGAGCTGTGGTCGTTGTCGGTGGCGGTGCTTCTGGCCGGCCTGCTCGCGGTCTACGCCTGGCGGTTGTCCTGGCAGTCGCACGAGTTCCACGACATCTCCACCGCCGCCGATGCCACGCCGCTGTGGATTCCGCAGATTCTCATGGCCGTGGGCACCACGGTGCTGCTGGTCGCCTTCGTCGACGAGTGGGTGCAGGAGTTCCAGCGCAAGCGTTCGCACGACAGCGTGGAGACGCGACATGAATGAAGTCCTCGTCACCACCTTGCTGATCGTGGCGCTGTTTGCCCTGCTGGGCAGCGGTGTGTGGATCGGCCTCACGCTCGCGGGCGTGGCCTGGATCGGCATGGAGATGTTTTCCTCGCGGCCCGCGGGCGACGCCATGGCCATCACCATCTGGGGGTCGGCCAGCAGCTGGACGCTGACCGCGCTGCCGCTGTTCGTGTGGATGGGCGAGATCCTTTTCCGCACCAAGTTGTCGGAGAGCATGTTCCGTGGCCTGGCACCCTGGGTCAACGCCCTGCCCGGCCGGCTGCTGCACACCAACATCCTGGGCAGCACCATTTTCGCTGCGGTCTCGGGGTCGTCGGCCGCCACCTGCGCCACCATCGGCAAGATGACCATCCCCGAGCTCACTAAGCGCGGCTATCCGCCCGAGAAGATCGTGGGATCGCTCGGCGGCGCCAGCACACTGGGCCTGCTGATTCCACCTTCGATCATCATGATCGTTTACGGCGTGGCGGCCGAGGTATCCATCGCCAAGCTGTTCGTGGCGGGGGTGCTTCCTGGCCTGATGCTGGCCGGGCTGTTCAGTGGACACCTGATGATCTGGGCCTTGTTCAACCCACAGAAGGTGCCCCGGAGCGACGCCAGCATGACCTTGGCCCAGAAGCTGAGTGAGTCGCGCCATCTGATCCCGGTGATCCTGCTCATCGGCGGCGTCATCGGCACCATCTACACCGGCATCGCAACCGCCACCGAAGCGGCGGCTGTGGGCGTGGTGGGCGCACTCATCCTATCGGGCGCTCAAGGCTCGCTCAACTGGATCACCTTCCGCGACTCGTTGCTGGGCGCCACGCGCCTCTATTGCATGATCGCGCTGATCCTCGCCGGTGCGGCCTTCCTCACGCTGGCCATGGGTTACATCGGCCTGCCGCGGCACCTGGCCGAATTCGTCACCGGGCTGGGGCTGTCGCCCGGCGTGTTGCTGCTGGCGCTGGCGTTGTTCTACATCATCCTCGGTTGTTTTCTGGACGGCATTTCCATGATCGTGCTGACCATGGGCGTGATCCTGCCCACGGTCACCGTCGCCGGCATCGACCTGATCTGGTTCGGCATCTTCATCGTGATCGTGGTGGAAATGGCGCAGATCACGCCGCCCGTGGGCTTCAACCTGTTCGTGCTGCAAGGCATGACCCAGCGCGAGATCACCTGGATCGCCAAGGTCTGCATGCCCTACTTCTTCCTGATGGTGCTGGCGCTGCTGTTGCTGTGGTGGTTTCCGCAAATCGTTACCTGGTTGCCATCGAGAATGTGACCCTGCCATCACCTAAGATGCAAGGCCCGCCACGATCAACGTGGCGGGCCTTTTTCGTATTGCAGATCAACAAGGATTTTCGTGTTCAAGAATGTGACGATCTACCGCATCGCCCCCGGCTGGACGGCGACGGTGGCAGACATGGAGGCTGCGCTGGACGCGGCCCGTTTCAAGCCCTGCGGCGCCACGCAGGACAAATCGGTCGGCTGGGTGGAGCCGCGTGATGAGGCCCACGGCCCGTTGGTGGAATCGGTGGCCGGCCAGCGCATCCTGAAACTCCAGATCGAGACCAAGGGCGTGCCCGGCTCGGTGGTGAAAAAGAAGGCGCAGGAAGAGGCCGACCACATCGAGGCCACCACCGGCCGCAAGCCCGGCAAAAAGGAAACCAAAGCCCTGCGCGAAGACGCGTTACTGTCACTTCTGCCGCAGGCGTTTGCGCGCCAGATGAACGTGTGGGTCTGGCTTGACCTTGAAGCCGGCTGGCTCGTGACCGACGCCAGCAGCCAGGGGAAGATCGACGAGATCGTGACCGCTCTGGTGCGCGCCTTCGATGGCTTGGTGATCACCCTGCTGCAGACCGCCGTGACACCGCAAACCGCCATGACGCAATGGCTTTCGGCCACCACGCCCGACGAATGGCCGGGTGGTTTTGCGGTGGAACGCGAGTGCGAACTGAAATCGGGCGACGAGGAAAAGTCGTCGGTGAAATTCACCCGCCACAACCTTGCCACCGACGAGGTGCGCCAGCACATCACCGAGGGCAAGTTGCCCACACGCCTGGCGCTGAGCTGGGAAGGACGCATCGGCTTCGTGCTCACCGAGTCGCTGCAGCTCAAGAAGATCAACTTCCTCGAAGGTGTGTTCGACGGCCGGCCCGACGAAGGCGAGAACGGATTTGACGCCGACGTGGCCCTGTCCACCGGCGAACTGCAGAAGCTGCTGCCCGAGCTGGTCGAGGCGCTCGGCGGCGAGATGGCCTTCGGTGCTGCACCCGCGGGCGACGACGCACCGGCTGCGGCTCAGCCAGTTGCCGTGACAGCCGGTGGGGATGACGAAGGCCCGCCCTTCTGAGTCCTGAGCCATGAACACCCTGCCCAGCGTCATCGCCATCTGCCTGGGCGCCTGCGTGGGGGCGTTGGCCCGCTGGCGCCTGGGTCTGTGGCTCAGCACACCAGGCTCGCTGCTGCCCTGGGGCACGCTGGCTTCCAACTGGATCGGTGCCTACGCCATCGGCTTGTCGGTGGCCTTCTTCAATGCACAGCCGCAGCTCGACCCCGTGTGGCGCCTGGCCATCGTCACCGGCCTGCTGGGGGCGTTGACGACCTTTTCCACCTTCTCTGCCGAGGTGGTGACGCTGCTGCAACAAGGCCGCCTGGTGCTGGCCAGCGGTGTGGCCGGGCTGCACCTGGTCGGCTCGCTGCTGCTGACCTGGCTGGGCTTGCGCACGGCCGCGCTCTGGTTGACCCCGGCCTAGGCAGGCCGGTACAGCGCCGCCACCGCGCCTGCCTGCTGCGTCATGCGCTCGCGCATCGCGGGTGGCGCCAGCACCTCGATTTCGTCGCCGAAGCCCAGCAACTGCCGAGCGCCCTGCTCGATGGACTCCACGCGAATCGTGACCTCGTCACCCGCCTGATCCGCATACGGAATGCGCGCATTCGCCAGCCACTTCATCGAACGGCCTGACACGCGAACACGGACTTCAATCGAACGCAGTTCCGATTCGAATCGGGCGGCGGATGCCCGCCAGGTGCTGGCAAGGTCGAAGCTCTTGGGTCGCCTGAAGGCGGCGCCCGTTTTCAGGTCGAGCACGCTCGCCAACCGGTAGGTGCGCACACCGTTGCCCTTCGCTGGCGCCGCCACCGAATGCGCCACCAGGTACCACGCGCCCACCTTGAGCACCAAGCCCATGGGCTCCAGCAACCGCCACACCGCCCCGCGCCAGCTTTCGTAGCGCACTTCGATGCGCCGTGCGCGCCAGACCGCATCAGCCGCCTCGCGCAGGAACCGCGGCGCGTCCTGCGTGCGGTACCAATCCACCGCGTCGATGTGCAGGCGCTGACCCACGCGCTCGGCCTGTTCGCGCCACTCGCCGGGCAGGCTGGCCACCATCTTCAGGCGGGCCGACGCCGCAGCAGCACCCAGGCCCAGCTCCGTGGCCGGCCCGGGGAGGCCGGCGAGCAACAGCGCGTTGGCCTCGGGCTCGGTCATGCCGGTGAGCTGCGTGCTCCAGCCTTCGCGCAACTGAAAACCGCCATGCCGCCCGCGCTCACCCCAGAGCGGCACACCCGCCGCCGAGAGCTGGTCAATGTCGCGCAGCACGGTGCGCTCCGACACCTCCATGGCCTGCGCGAGTGCCCCCGCGGTCAAACGTCCGCGCGCCTGCAGCAGCATCAGGATGGAGAGCAATCGGCTGGCTTTCATGGACCGAATTTAAACATGACAGAAGGTGTCAGGTTATGCGGGGGATCATCGGCTCACCGTTTCAAGGAGCCCTGCACCATGACTTTCACCCACGCCGAATCTTCCCTGGTCGAACTGCGCCGCTACACGCTGCATCCCGGCCAACGAGACACGCTGATCGATCTGTTCGACCGCGAGTTCGTCGAAAGCCAGGAGGCGGTCGGCATGCGCGTGATCGGTCAGTTCCGCGACCTCGACGACGACCAGCGCTTCGTCTGGCTGCGCGGCTTTGCCGACATGGCGCTCCGCCGTGCGGGCCTGGAAGCCTTCTATGGCGGCCCCGTCTGGCAAGCACACCGCGACGCGGCCAACGCCACCATGGTGGATTCGGACGATGTGTTCCTGCTGCGCCCGGCCTGGCCCGGCGCAGGCATCGAGGGTGCCGCGCCCCGCCGCGCCGCGCCAGGTGCCACCACCGCCCCGCCCGGCCTGCTGGACGCCAGCGTCTTCCACCTGCGTGCACCAGCCAGCGGCGACCTGCTGGCGCTGTGCCGCGAGGTGCTCTCGACCGTGCTCCGGCAGGGCGGCGCACGCCGCATCGGCTGGTACGTCAGCGAAACCCGCCCCAACGACTTTGTGCGCCTGCCGGTTCGCGAGGGCGAACCGGTGCTGGTGGGCCTGGCGCTGTTCGACGACCTCACCGCTTTCGACGCCTTCGCCCGCAGCGGCACGTGGGCGCGTGACGCGCAACCCGCGCTGGGGCCCTGGCTGGCCCGCCCCGCCAAAAGCCACCGCCTGGCGCCCACCCCGCGCTCTGCCCTGCACGCCTGACCGTTCACCCCGACAAGGAGCACCAATGACCACCTCCAGCAAACACGATTTCGACTTCCTGCACGGCACCTGGCAGGTGACCCACCATCGCCTGCGCGAGCGCCTGTGCGACAGCGACGACTGGCAGACCTTCGACGGCACTTGCAGCGCCAGTCCCGTGCTGGGCGGTCAGGGCAACGTCGACGACAACCTGCTGCACCTGCCCGGGGGCAGCTACCGCGCCGCCACGCTGCGCACGCACGACCCACAAACGGGCCGCTGGTCGATCTGGTGGCTCGATGGCCGCCACCCGCACCGGCTTGACGTGCCCGTGGTGGGTTCGTTCGACCAGGGCGTCGGTACCTTCTTCGCGGACGACGTGCTCGACGGCCGCGCCATCCGTGTGCGCTTCCGCTGGACCGACACCCACACCGCATCGCCCCTCTGGGAGCAAGCGTTTTCAATCGACGCAGGCGCCACCTGGGAGGTCAACTGGACGATGCTTTTCCACCGCCAGGCCGCCGCGTGAAACCGACGGTGCGGTGGCGAACAGACGCTCGCGCATCGCGCTTTCACAGTGACCCATCGCACCCAACACACGGCACCTCACCATGACCGAGATCCGCAAAGGACAGGCCCCCGCCTCGCTGGAGCGGGCGCAATTCGCGGAGCGCTTTCGCGCCCTGTTCTTGGACCCGGCGTTTCGCGCCGAGGACACAGGCATCGAGCGCCTGGAGGCCATCGCCTGGGACGCCTACAAGGAAGGCCGCAAGGCGCCCTTCACGGAAAAGGCAGGCGCAGGCTATGCCGATCCGGATTACGACCTCTCGGTCGAATGGGTGGCCACAAAGGCGCGCATCGACGCGGCCCAGGCGCGGTGGGCGCTGGCCGACACACCGACCCGCGTGCTCCTGGTGTGCGGCTCGGCGCGCAACGACGGCACCTGCCCTGGCGAAATCTCCAAGAGCTTTCGCCTCACGCAGATCGCGCGCGAGGCACTGGAGGCCACCGGCATTGAATGCGATGTGCTCGATCTGAGTCTGGTCACATCCGGGTATCGGCTGCACATCCACCCCTGCAAGGGTTGTGTGTCCACCGCCATGCCGCTGTGCCACTGGCCCTGCAGTTGTTATCCCAACCACGCACTGGGCCAGACACACGACTGGATGGCCGAGATCTACGAACGCTGGACCGCCGCGCACGCGGTGCTGATCGTCACGCCGGTGTACTGGTACCAGAGCCCCAGCCCGCTCAAACTGATGATCGACCGCCTGGTGTGTGCCGATGGCGGCAACCCGGACCCCACGTCCACCGGCGGCAAGAAGGCCGCGCTGGCCAAGACCCTGGAGATGGCTGGCTGGGACTACCCGAAACACCTGGCGGGCCGTGCCTACGGCGTGGTGGTGCATGGTGACGTGGCCGGCATTGAAGGCTCGCGCCGTTCGCTGTGCGACTGGCTCGACTGGATGGGCTTCATCGCCGCCGGTACCAACGCCCGGCTGGACCGGTACATCGGCTATTACGAACCGTACGCCACCAGCCACGAAGCGCTGGACCGCGATCTCGACGTGCAGGAAGAAACGCGCCAGGCTGCGCAGGCCCTGGCCAAGGCCGTGGCAGAGTTGCGCGGTGGGGGGCTGAAATCGCTGCAGCCGGATCGGGCACGTCCCCGGCCCAAGTGACCACACGACCCGGCGCCCGGTGATCAACCGCCGCCGCGCTGCATGTACAGGTCGAAGCGTTTCATGAACGCGTAGCGCTGACCGGCATCCAGCCCGCTGAAGACGAAGCTCACCCGCAGCACCGGCATGCGCATGAGCGCAATCACGCGCGGCGGCTGCGGCTCCCAGCGCAGCGCGAGTTGCCCGGGCGGCACCTCGATGACGGCTTGAGCACCTTCACGGCGCCACACGCAGGCGCCCACCGCAGCGGGCAACCAGCCCAGCCACTCCGCCTCGGTACAACCCATCTCGCGTTCAAAGCGCTCGTCATAGCTCGATTGCACCGGGCTCAGCCCCCCGCGATGGGTGGCCAGATCGCCAGCACATCGCCCTCGACCAGCGTGGCGCTCAGGCGCTCGTTGGGCTGGATGTACTTGCCATTGACCAGCACCAGATGCACCAGCTTGGGCGGCAGGCCGAAGGGCTCGATGATCTGGCTGATCGGTGTGGCGGGGTCGATGTCCAGCGACACCTGGTTGCTGCGTCGGGCCTCGGGTGGCAGGTAGTCGGTGAGCGTGGCGAAGAGCTTGAAAGTGATGTTCATGGATGGCGAAGGCCCTTCGACAGGCTCAGGGCGAACGGGAAAATGGACACGTTATTTTCAACGCCTGCGCTCGTCCGCGGCACCTGCCCATTGCCCTTGCCCCTGCGCACTCGCCAGGTAAGCGTCCATCAACTTGGTCGGGTCGTGCATCAGGCGGTCTTTCCAGTCGCCCAGCTTCACCTGGCCTTCCACCAGGCCGCGCATCACGCCCACGTGTTCGGTCCACCCCACCGAGTTGCAGCCCACCATCACGTCGCCCTGGAATTGCAGGCTCAGGTGGCGCCCGCCAGCCTTGTCGGTGAGTTCGGCGTGTTCGCCGCCAGGCACACCTTCCCAGTTGCCAAAGCTCGTGGAGATGAGGCCCAGCGTGTCGAGCACGTTGATCTGCGTCACGCCCTTGAGATCGGCCTTCTGGCCCACCATGTTGAGTGCGGCCACGCGCGCCTGCTCGGCGGCGTTGGGCTGGATGGCGCTCACGATGGTTTTGCCGCTGACCTTGTCAAACGCTTCGGCGCAATCACCGGCGGCATAGATGCCCGGCACATTGGTCTGCAGGTGTTCGTCGGTGAGCACGCCCACCAGGCAGGTGATGCCCGAGTCTTTCAGGAAGCCGATGGCCGGGCGCACGCCGGTGGCGCTGATCACCAGATCGGCCTCCACCGTCTGCCCGCCCGAGAGCTTGACGCGCAAGCCCTTGGCCGGCTCGGACGAGCCCAGGCCGATGGCACTGGCGATCTTGCCCACCACACCCGAGGGCTCCGAGGCGAGTTCGATCCCCTCCACCTTGGTGCCGGTGTAGACCTTCACGCCCTTCTTTTCGCACCAGTCGCGGATCATGCCGCCGGCCGTGGGGCCCATCATGCGCGGCACCATGCGGTCGCCCATTTCCACCACGCTCAGCTCCACACCACGCGCGGCCAAGGCTTCCATGATGATGCAGCCGATGAAGCCAGCGCCCATCTGCAGCACGCGGGCGCCCGGCTTGGCCAGGGCCATGATGGCGCGTGCGTCTTCCAGCGTCCAGCAGGGGTGCACGCCGGGCGAGTCCATGCCGGGAATCGGCGGACGCACCGGGTGCGAGCCGGTGGCGATCAGCAGCTTGTCGAACGTGAGCTGGGTCCCGTTGTCCAGCGTCACGGTGCGCGCCTGGGCATCCACCGACGTGGCGCGTCCGGGCACCTGGTCGATGCGCAGATCGGCGTAGTGCGTGAGGCTCTTGCGCAGGTAGGTGCCGGTTTCTTTCACGTTGCCCATCAGCAGATACGGAATGGCCATGCGCGAGTACGGCGGCTCGGCCTCGTCGCCCACCAGGGTGATGGTGTCGGCGGGGGCATGCTTGCGGATGGTCTCGGCGGCGATGACACCGGCGGGGCCGGCGCCCAGGATGACGTGGTGCATGTCTTGTCTCCTCGAAAAAAGAAAGGGGGCAGCGTGGTGACTGCCCCCTGGGTTCAGGCCAAGGCTCTTGGGCGCCAGGCCTTACAGACTCAGGCGTGCCCGGGTCTCGGCCGTGGGGCGACCTTCCGTGTCCCAGCCGCGCGCGGCGTAGTACTTGGGCAGCATCTCGGGCAGCTTGCTCACCATGCCCTTGGAAGCACCTGTCTTGGCGGCTTCGGTCAGCAGGCGCTTGGGCAGGCTGTCGTCCTTGGACGTGAAGCCCGCGGCGTTGTTGAATTCGCGCTCCATGTTCCAGATACGCTCACCGATCTTCTCCAGCTCTTCGGTGGTGAACTCTTCGTTGCACGCGGCTTGCAACTGCGGCGCCAGATCGGCCACGCCCCAGGCGAAGGTGGTGAACACACACAGGCCCGACGAGTCGAACGCGGCGGTGGCGTCCTGGAACGCCTTCACCAGTTCGGGCTTGCCTTCGCTCTCCACCGGATCGGTCTTGACCGGAATGCCCAGCACTTCGGACGCGATGGTGTAACCACGCAGGTGGCAGGCGCCACGGTTGGAGGTGGCGTAGGCCAGGCCGATGCCCTGGATCGCGCGACCGTCGTAGGCCGGGAATTCCTGGCCCTTGACGCTCATCGACAGATCGGGGTGGCCGTACTTCTTCGTCAGGCGGGCCGAGCCCATGCCGATTTCCTTGCCGAAGCCTTCGCCTTTGGCGGTGATCTCGGCAAAGTGCGCCAGCGCTTGCGCCGAGCCGAATTTCGCGTCGATGCCGAGCTGCTCTTGCGTGAGCACACCCATCTCGTAGAGCTCCATGACAGCGCCCACGGTGGCGCCGAAGCTGATGGGGTCAAACCCTTCTTCGTTGCACAGCAGGTTGGCGTATTGCAGGGCTTCCAGATCGTTCACGCCGTTGGCCGCGCCCAGTGCCCAGGCCGCTTCGTATTCCAGGCCGCCGTTGGCGCCCCAGTACTGCGGCTTGTTCTTCACCGTGAAATGGTTCTCGTCCATCTTGCTGATGCGGCCACAGGCGATGGTGCAACCGAAGCAGGCCTGGTTGGTCACCAGGTGCTTCTTGCCGTCGCTCTCGCGCGGCGTGACCATGGCTTCGGCGGAGATGTCCTTGGCGCCTTCGAACTGCACGTCGCGGTGGTTGCGCGTGGGCAGCGCGCCGATCTCGTTGATCACGTTCATGAGCACCTGCGTGCCGTAGGCCGGCAGGCCCTGGCCTGTCACGGCGTTCTCGGCCAGGATCTTCTTCTTCTCGAAGGTGGTCTTCATGAAGGCCTTGGGGTCGCGGATGTTGCCCACGCCCTTGGTGCCGCGCACGGCAATGGCCTTGAGGTTCTTGCTGCCCATCACGGCGCCCACCCCCGAGCGGCCAGCCGCCCGGTGCAGATCGTTCACCACAGCCGCATAGAGCACGCCGTTTTCACCGGCCTTGCCGATGCTCGACACACGCACCAGCGGGTCCTGCAGGCTCGACTTGAGCACCTCTTCGGTCTTCCACACGCTCTGGCCCCAGAGGTGGCCGGCGTCGCGCAGCTCGACCTCGTCGTCGTTGATGTAGAGGTAAACCGGCTTCGGGGACTTGCCTTCAAAAATGATCATGTCCCAGCCGGCCATCTTGAGCTCGGCGCCCCAGTAGCCACCCGAATTCGAGCAGGCGATGGCGCCAGTCAGCGGGCCCTTGGTGATGACGGTGTAGCGGCCGCCGGTGGAGGCCATCGTGCCGGTCAACGGGCCGGTGGCCCAGATGATCTTGTTCTCAGGCGACAGCGGATCGACCTTGGGGTCGACCTCGCTCACCAGGTATTTGCTGCCCAGACCGCGTGAGCCGATGTAGGCACGCGCCCACTCGGTGTTCAGCGGTTCGGACTTCACGGTGCCCTCGGTCAGGTTGACGCGGAGGATTTTTCCAGCCCATGACATGTTGATGCTCCTTGTGGGTGAGTGGGGTTACGCTGCGGACGGCTGGTTGCCCAGCTTGTCGGCCCACTGCTTCATCTTGTCGAAGCCGGTCCAGTTGGCGTCCACGTAGGTGATCGCTGCCGTGGGGCAGGCCTCGACGCACGCGGGGTCGCCACCGCACAGGTCGCACTTCTGGACCTTGCCGGTTTCCTGCACGTAGTTGATCGTGCCGAAGGGGCAGGCGATGGTGCAGACCTTGCAACCCACGCAGGTGGTTTCGTTGACCACCTTGGCACCCGTCATCTTGTCCACCGTGATCGCCTCCACCGGGCAGGCGTGCAGGCACCAGGCCTCGTCGCACTGCGTGCAGGTGTAGGGCACCTTTTTGCCGGTGTGGTGGAAGTCAAAAACCTTGATGCGCGACTTCGAGGTGGCGTAGGTGCCGTAGTTCTCGAACGAACAAGCCATCTCGCACTGCAGGCAGCCGGTGCATTTGTCGGGATTGATGTGTAGGACTTTTTGCATCTTTGTGTCTCCGTGTGGGTAACAGACGCGGTGCGCTTGAGGAGCGCCTATGCACATCTGCTCATATGATTTTTTGTGTCTGCCGCCATTTCCGGTTCAGGGTTTACCCGTGTTTGTGGATCGCTCCGCGAAATAGTCTCAGATTGAGACAGGCCGCAACGCCGCGCTCCAGGCGCGCTTCGTGGCATGCTCTCTCTGGATGGTGGCGACGTTCCCTCCAGCGCCATTCGATCCCCCCTTGAAACACACCAATTTCCCATGGAAAACTTAGACGTCACCGTCCTGCGCACGCTGCACGGCTGGCGCGCCCAGGGCCAACGCGCCCTGCTCGCCACGGTGGTGCGCACCTGGGGCTCGTCTCCGCGCCCGGTGGGCTCGATCATGGCGCTGTGCGAGACCGGCGCGGTGGTGGGCTCGGTTTCGGGCGGCTGCATCGAAGACGACCTGATATACCGCTACAGCCGCGCCAACCAGACCACCGCCAGTGCCCCCGCGGCGGACATCACCCACGAGATTCCCGACAGCACGCCACAGCGCGTGAAGTACGGCGTGAGCGCCGACGAAGCCCACCGCTTCGGCCTGCCTTGCGGCGGCACGCTGGAGCTGGTGCTCGAATTCAACCCGGACGCGGCCTCGCTGCTCGCGCTGGTGCAGACCCTGGCCGAAGGACAGATGGTGCAGCGGCGCACCGACATGACCAGCGGACGCGTGGAACTGCGCGCGGTCACCGCCCCCTCACCGCTGATCGACGACGGTCATGTGCTCGCCAACACCTTCGGCCCCGAATACCGCATGCTGCTGATCGGCGCCGGCCAGCTCACCGAATACCTCGCCACCATGGCGCTCTTCAGCGGCTTCGCGGTCACCGTGTGCGACCCGCGCGAGGAGTACCGCGCATCCTGGTCGGTGCCCGGCGTGACACTGGCGACCGCCATGCCCGACGACGTGGTGCGCGACTTCAAGGTCGACCGCCGCAGTTGCGTGATCGCGCTCACGCACGACCCCAAGCTCGACGACCTCGCGCTGCTCGAAGCGCTGGACACCGATGCGTTCTACGTCGGTGCCATCGGCTCCCGGCGCAACAACGAGGCGCGTCACGCCCGCATGATCGAGCACTTCGACCAGACGCCCGAGAGCCTGGCGCGGCTGCGCGGGCCGATCGGCATCTACATCGGCAGCAAGACCCCGCCCGAGATCGCGGTGAGCATCATGGCCGAGGTGCTGGCGGTGAAGAACGGCGTGCCGCTGCCGCGCGACATGGATGTGACGCATGCCAAGAATGCGCTCACCGAGGGCCGGGCCGCGCCGTCCGGCCCGACCTGCTTTTCACCCACCACAGCACGGTGAACACCCCCACAGCGCCACAGCCGCTGCGCACCGGCGTGCTGATCCTGGCCGCGGGCGCTGGCCGGCGCATGGGAGGGAGGGCCAAATGCCTGCTGGAGGTGCAGGGCCACAGCCTGCTGGAGCGGCTGGTGCGCTCGGTGCGCAGCCTGGGCCTGCACACCCCGGTGCTGGTGCTGGGCCACCACGTCACCGAGATCCAGGCGCACCTGGCGCAATTGCCTGCGCACCTGGTGCCGCGCCAGGTGGTCAACCCCGAACCCGAAGACGATCCGGCCTCCTCGCTGCACCTGGGCCTGCGCGCGCTCGGCAGCGACGTGCACGCCGTGATGGTGCTGCTGGCCGATCAACCCCTGATCGACGCCGCCGACATCGGTGCCGTGCTCGGCGCGTTCCAGAGCCGTCCGGCAGGCTGCCAGGTGTTGATGCCCGTGGTGAACGGGGTGCCCGGTCATCCGGTGATGTTCGATGCCGCGGTGCGCACCGAACTGCTCGCAGCGCCCGGCACCAGCCTGCGGCAGTGGCGCGCGGCGCACCGACAAGCCACCCTGCCCTGGGTGGTGGACAACCCGCACCACACGCGCGACCTGGACACCCCCGACGACCTGGAGGCCCTTTCGCGCGACACCGGCTGGGTTTGCCGCTGGCCCGAGCCCACGACGGGGGTTAACACCGATCCAGAGAACGGTTGATCGCCGCGCATGGGCGTCCAAACGCTGCTTTAATTCTTGTGTGAACTTCCACCCGCAGTCACCTCCGACCCATCCGCACCGCCTGGCCTTGATCGAGCAGGCGCGCAAATCGGTTCTCGACACGCGGGACCCCAGCACCCCGGTGCAACTCTCCCCATGGATCCACCGTTCCTGGCGACGCTGCCTGGGCATGGGCTTCAACCCGCACCAGCCCATCGCATTCGATGCGGTCACCCCCAGCGCGGTGCGCAACGCCATCGAGGCCAACCAGCCCCTGCTGCGGGCAGCAGCCCCAGTGATCCAGTCGCTCACGCGGGCCATGGCCAACACGCGCTACTTCGCCATCCTCACCGACGCCAGCGGCCTGGTGATCGACGTCAATGGCCCGGTGGACCACCACAACCCACAGGCGTCGACCATCGCGCGCGTGGGTGTTGATTTGTCCGAACGCGCCGTGGGCACCACCGCCATCGGCGCCACGCTGGCCGAGCTGCAGCCGGTGTGGCTGCACCGCGGCGAACACTTCTTCGATGCCACCAGTGTCTACAGTTGCGCCGGTGCGCCCATCTGGGGGCCCGACGGGCAGTGCGTGGGCATGCTCGATCTCACGGGCGTGAACGTGGTGGAGCAACCCGCCCTCAAGCACCTCGTCACGCAGTCGGCACGCAGCATCGAGAACGCGCTCGCGCTGGCGCGGCCCCACCGGCTGCTGCTGTGTCTGAGTTGGGCCGGCCACCTGTCGGGCGACGCCAGCGAAGGCCTGGTCTGCGTGGATGCCGACGGCCAGATCACCGCCCTCAACCGCTCGGCGGCCGACATGCTCGGCATCGTGGCCGGCATGGCGCCTGGCCACTGCAGCGACGTGTTCGCCGTGCCGATGGAGACGCTGTTCGACGCCGCGCGCCTGCAGCGTGGCCCGCTCGAAGTACCGCTGTGGTCGGGCCTGCGCCTGAGCGTGCAGGCCCAGCTCAACCAGGGCGGCGAACGCGGCCCGGTGCATGGTGCCAAACATGGCCTGCCGCTGAAAGACGTGGAGACCGCCATGATCCGCAAGGCGGTGGACGACGCGCGTGGCAACGTCAAGGAAGCCGCCCGCGCACTGGGCATCAGCCGGGCCACGGTGTACCGCAAGCTCGGCGCCACACGCTCGCGCAGTTAGTCACCTCCGTTGGCGTCCAGATCGGCCAGCTCGGCCTCGCTGAACACGCGCGAACGCGTGTGAAACGCCTTGCCTTCCGGTCCCTCGAGTGAGAACGTGCCGCCGTGGCCTTCGATCACGTCGATGATGAGTTGCGTGTGGCGCCAAGTCACGTACTGCGCCTTGCCGATGTAGAACGGACACCCCCCGATCTCGCCCAGGTACACATCGCCCGCACCCATGGTGATTTCGCCGGGCAGGTAGCAGTTGGCTGCGCTGTTGTCGCAGCAGCCACCGCTTTGGTGAAACATGAGGTCCGGGCCGTGTTTGGTTTTGAGGAAGGCCACCAGCTCCAGGGCGGCAGGGGTGGCAATGACTTTGTCGACCATGGGTATGTCCCGAGATAACTTTCCGGAGCGGAGTGCCCCAACCAGAACGCGGCGGAACCGGCTTTGCCGGGCCGCACCGCGTTGCTCCCTGGGGGGTGACGCGCCGCAGGCGCGGCGCGGGGGGTTCAAAAAAATCCCAGCTTGTTCTCGCTGTAGCTCACCAGCAGGTTCTTGGTCTGCTGGTAGTGGTCGAGCATCATCTTGTGCGTCTCGCGTCCGATGCCCGACTCCTTGTAGCCACCAAAGGCCGCGTGAGCCGGGTAGGCGTGGTAGCAGTTGGTCCACACGCGCCCGGCCTTGATGGCGCGGCCCATGCGGTAGGCCACGTTGCCGTTGCGGCTCCACACGCCGGCACCCAGGCCATACAGCGTGTCGTTGGCGATCTCCAGCGCTTCGGCTTCGTCCTTGAAGGTCGTCACGGCCAGCACCGGGCCGAAGATCTCTTCCTGGAAGATGCGCATCTTGTTGTGGCCCTTGAACAGTGTGGGCTGCACGTAGTAGCCGCCTTCGAGGTCACCACCCAGATGCGCCTGGCCACCACCGGCCAGCACCTCGGCGCCCTCCTGCTTGCCCAGGTCGAGGTACGAGAGGATCTTGGTGAGCTGTTCCTTGCTGGCCTGCGCACCCATCATGCTGTCGGTGTCCAGCGGGCTGGCGTGTTTGATCGCGGCCACGCGCTTCAACACGCGCTCCATGAACTTGTCGTAGATGCTTTCCTGGATCAGCGCGCGGCTGGGGCATGTGCACACCTCGCCCTGGTTGAACGCGAACAGCACCAGGCCTTCGACGGCCTTGTCGAGGAAGGCATCGTCCTTGTCCATGATGTCGGCGAAGAACACGTTGGGCGACTTGCCACCGAGCTCCAGCGTGGCGGGAATCAGGTTGTTCGCCGCGGCCTGCGCGATCACGCGGCCGGTGGTGGTGGAGCCGGTGAACGCGATCTTGGCGATGCGCTTGCTGGTGGCCAGCGGCATGCCGGCTTCGCGGCCGTAGCCGTTGACGATGTTGAGCACGCCCGGGGGCAGCAGGTCGCCGATCAGCTCGGCCAGGATCAGGATGCTGATGGGCGTGGACTCGGCCGGCTTGAGCACCACGCAGTTGCCGGCGCCCAGCGCGGGCGCGAGCTTCCAGGCCGCCATGAGGATGGGGAAGTTCCACGGGATGATCTGGCCGATCACGCCCAGCGGTTCCTGGATGTGGTACGCCACCGTGTTCTCGTCGATGTTGCTCAGGGCACCTTCCTGCGCGCGCACGCAGCCCGCGAAATAGCGGAAGTGGTCCACCGTGAGCGGGATGTCGGCGTTGAGCGTTTCGCGAATCGCCTTGCCGTTGTCCACGGTCTCGGCGTAGGCCAGCAGCTCCAGGTTCTGTTCGATGCGGTCGGCAATCTTCAGCAGCACGTTGGAGCGCGTGGCGGCGTCGGTCTTGCCCCAGGCATCGGCGGCGGCGTGCGCGGCGTCGAGCGCGAGCTCGATGTCTTCTGCCGTGGAGCGCGCAGCGCGGGTGTACACCTTGCCCGAGACGGGCGTGATGACGTCGAAGTACTGGCCCTTGGAGGGCGCGACCCAGCGACCGCCGATGAAGTTGTCGTACTGGTTTTTGTAGGTGATCTTGGCGCCGGCGGCGCCAGGGGCTGCATAGAGCATGTTGTCTTCCTCGGGGGGTGAACGTTGATGACGAAGCCTGTTTCGTCAGGCCCTCTCCACACCTCAAGTTCCATGCCATGGGCATTTCCCGGGAAACCGCTGCAGGACAGCACACATGCCCTGGAAAAACTGTCCCGAAACCGCTCGGACACATGGGGCGGTTGTATCAACCCGGCACACCCGGCGTGGCGTGAAGCGTTGCCCGGTCGTGGCGCAAGCCGCTGACCCTCGGGCCATCATTCGTATCGAATACAATCAATTTCTTCAAACGTATCGATAAAAGCCAGGTGCAATCGTTGCAAATACGATAATATTCAACAAACGTATCGAATACACAACGTCATGAGCACCTCACTGGAACTCGCCCAACACCTGGAAGCAGCCCGCCTGGCCAGCGGGCTCACGCGGCAGCAGCTGACCGAACAGGCTGGCGTGAGCCGCCAGGCCGTCTACCGCCTGTTCAAGGGCAACGATGTGCAACTGTCGACCTTGCTGGCCGTCATGGACGTATTGCAACTGGATCTGATCACCCTGCCGCGCACGCTCAGACGGGGCATGCCGGAGTTCGGCGCCACGGCGCCCGCGTCTCACACGCCGTCGGCGGTACAACGGCGCCTGGCCAGTCTCAAGCAAGGCACCGTCGTTCCGAAGGGCCGCCCATGAACGTTCCTGTGCTCGTCATCAAACTGCACGGCCAGCGCATCGGTTGTCTCTTCAAATATGCGCAGCCCGGCATGCCCACGATCCTGCGCTTCGCCGCCGATGAGACCTTCGCCGGCGTCCCCTGGGAAGAAGCCGATGTGCTCTCGGAGTCCATGCGCGCGGACGACCCGGCACAGCAGCAGTCCTTCTGGCTCGACGTGACCCGGCCCGAGTTCAACGCCGTGCCGGGCAGCCGGGGCGACGCCCAACTGCCGCCGTTCTTTCAGAACCTCTTGCCCGAAGGCGTGTTCCGGCGCTTTGTGGCCGACGAGGCGCAGATCGATCCGCTCGACCACATGGGCATGATCGCGGCCTGCGGGAAAAACCTCCCTGGCGCGGTCACCGCGGAGTGGGAAGACATTCCCCGCGCCACGCTGCAGCGCCTGGTCACCCAGAACCAGGACGCACTCGAAGCCACGGTCTGGGCCGAGCCGTTCCAGGACGCGCTGTCGATCTCCGGCGTGCAGCCCAAGATCGGGGTCAACAAGGACCGTGAGGGCCGCTTCGTGGGAAGAACGTCTCAAGGCGAAGCGGCCATCATCGCCAAGCTGCCGTCGTCGGAGTACGCGCGCATGCCGCAGCTGGAGAGCCTGAGCATGAGCCTGGCCCGGCTCGCCGGGGTGGATGTCTGCCAGTTCGAGCTCGCACCGCTCTCGGCGCTGTCGGCGCCACACCGCTACGACCTGGGCGAGGAAGTGGCCGGCGAGTTCCTGGCCGTGACGCGGTTCGACCGCGACCCCGGCGGCAAGGTCCACTTCGAGGACTTCGCGCAGGTCTTCGGCCTGCCGCCCGAACAGAAGTACGCCGAGTCGTACCTCGCCATCGCGGCGGTGTTGATGGGCCTGCCCCGCTGCGGCCAGGCCGCCGTGCACGAACTGCTGCGCCGCATCGAGGTCAACGAGTTGCTCGGCAATGCCGACATGCACCTGAAGAACCTGGGACTGCTCTACCGCGACCGGCGCCACGCCGAACTGGCACCGGCCTACGACATCACCTCGACCCTGCTCTACAACGGCGCGCGGGGCCATGCCCTGGTGCTGATGCCGGGCGCACAGAAGCAGCACGCGGCACCCGTCTTCAACCCACAACGGCTGCAGGCATTCTGCAATCTGCTGGGCCTGCAGGTGGCGGGTTCGGCCAAGGTCGTGCGCGATGTGGCGGCCCAGGCCGCGCAGCATTGGCTGGCGCCCATCCAGGCCAGCGGCCTCACGCCCCGTCAGAAGCTGCAATTGCTCACACGCCTGGCGAACCACCCCCACCTGGTCCAGGCCACCCGGCGGCTGCGCCGCCCCGACCTGCTCGACGCCTGGACCTCGGCCGCGAACGCGCCGTGACGCTCAGGGCGCGGTGAGCGTCATGCCGTGCTGCTTGAAGATCGCGAGCAACTCGCCGCTCGCGCGGATCGATTGCAGGGCGGCTTCCAGCGCCATGCCCAGCTCCTTGTGCTCGGCCTTGATCGCCATGCCCACTGGCCAGCCGTTGTCGGGCAGGCCGCTGAGCGCCAGCGGCGTGAGGCGGTACTGCCCCGGCTTGACCTCGGCGCGCGAGAGCACCGACTCGGCCTGCGCACGCGTCACGTAGGCCGCGGCGGCCTTGCCCTCCAGCAGGGCCTGCACGGCTTGCGTGCCGGTGTTGTGGATGCCGACCTGCGCGCGCAGCAGGCCACCGCCGTACCCCATGAGCGCGCTGGTGGCGCCCGCGCCGCGCTCGCCCGCCAGCTGAAAACCCTTGAGGTCGTCCGGGCTGTTCACAGCCGCGATGCGCGTGGTATCAAAGACCAGCACCAGCGACTGGCGCATGTAGGGCGCCAGGATCAGCACCTGCCGGTTGCGCGCCATGAGGTATTTGTCACCCGGCACCTGCAGCATCACGTCGGCCGGGCCGTAGCCCAGGTAGTGACCGCGCCAGACCATGTTGCGCAGGTCGTCGTTCATGTTCTCGCCCGCATCGAACGGCAGCAGCGCGAGCTTGAGGTTGAGCTGCCTGGCCAGCGCGGTGGCGATCGACACATCCAGCCCCTGCACATCGTTGGCAGGACCATCGGAGAACGGTGCGTTGTCCTTGTAGACCGCCACCTTGAGCACGCCACTGGCGCGGATCTTGGCCAGATCGCTCAACTCCGTCTGCGCACGCGCCACCAACGGCATGCCGGCCAGCAGGGGCAGCAAGCCTGCCAGGATCTGGCGGCGATCCAGGCGCTTGTCAGGGTGTCTGTTTTTTTCTGTCATGTCTTGTCTCCTCACGGTGCGCGCCGCAGGCGGCTCGCGGGTCACATCAGTTCTCGCGGCGGGTTTCCAGGTAGGTCTTGATCGACCAGATGGCTTCCTGCGTCAGCGTGCCTTCAAAGGGCGGCATGTAGACGCGGCCATCGCGCACGCGTCCGCGCCGCACGGTGGCCACGTAGAACTCGTCCATCTCCTTGTAGCAAGCTGCCTTCTTGGCCACATCGGCCATGCCGGAGCAGTCGCTGTCGAACTTGCGCAGGTCGGGCGACATGCCGCCCGAGATGGCTTCCAGCCCGTGGCAGCGGGCGCAGTTCTGGTTGTAGGCCGAGGTGCCGATGCGCAGCGCCTCCTTGTTGGCCGGGCCGGCGCTGAACGGGTTGGCGTCCAGCCACTTGGCGCCGAGCTGCGGCAAGGTGCTGGTGTCCACCGATTGCGGGATCACGTCACCGTGGGCCATCACGGCGGCCACGCCGCATGTCACGGCCAGGGCCAGCAAGCCGCGAGCGGCGCGCTTCGAGAGAGAAAAGGATCGGGTTTTCATCGCGGGGTCTCCATGGTCAAAAGGCAGGTTCACCCTGGCTGGTCAGCAAGAAGCAGGCCCTCCACCAAAAACCGGATAGCCACCAGCGACGTGTTCCAAAATGCATCAACTGCACAGCCGGTCGTCGCGCCGCGTGACACATCCTCTCGCACGACTGGTGCCTTATGGACCACCTTTTCACTGGAATCAGCAGGCCGGCAACTTGCTACCCAGGCATGGGTACATCCGGCCCGGGGTGTTGCACACCGGGATTACCAGTGTTGTTCCGCGGGACAGTTATGAAGAAAATTGCATGAGCCAACAAGACAGCGAACACACTGGTTCCACCCCCCCTGCAGCAGACGACGCACGCTGGTCGGTGGACTACTGGGGTGTCATTCCCCCGGACCCTGGAGACAACATGAGTTCCGCCCTCTTCACGAGCCCAGTCCCGGGTCGTCGGCTTGAATCCCCGGCACCGGGCATGGTCACCACCGAACTCCACGACCTGATCGACCAGTCGCACCGGCGCTCGCAGTCGTACGGCATCACCGTGACCGACGAGCCCGACTTCTCGAGCCCATCGCACGGTGTGTTGCCCAGCGCCCTGGAGGAAAACCGCTTCCTGTTCCAGCACGCGGCACCCGTCATGGAAACGCTCTACGACCAGATCGTCAACACCCACAGCATGGTGTTGCTGACCTCGGCCAAGGGCCTGGTGCTGCACTCGCTGGGCGACATGGATTTTCTGGAGCGCGCCTCGCAGGTGGCGCTCACGCCCGGCATGGACTGGTCGGAGAAGAGCAAGGGCACCAACGCGATCGGCACCGCGCTGAGCGAAGAGGAAGCGCTCACCGTGCACGGCGGTCAGCACTACATGAACGCCAACAAGTTCCTCACCTGTTCGGCTTCGCCCATCTTCGATCCCTACGGCCAGGTGATCGGCGCGCTTGACGTGACCGGTGACCACCGCAGCTACCACCAGCACACGCTGGCGCTGGTGCGCATGTCGGCGCAGATGATCGAGAACCACATGTTCGCCGACATCTTCCCCAAGGCGATCCGCATCCACTTCCACACCCGTTCAGAATTCCTCGGCACGCTGGTCGAAGGCATCGCGGTGTTTTCGCCCGAGGGCCGTTTCCTCTCGGCCAACCGCAGCGCGCAGTTCCAGATCGGCCTGCCTTTCAGCGCGCTCAAGGCCCACACCTTCTCATCTCTGTTCGGTCTGCCGGTCTCGGCCCTGGTGGAGTTGTTCAGCGGCGCCACGCCCAACCCCAAGCAGCTGTGCATGCACAACGGCGTCTCGGTGTGGTGCCGGGTCAAGCTCAAGGTCTCCAACATGTGGGCCGCCAAACCCCATGGCAACACCAGCGAGGCGCCTGGGCAGCCGCCGTCGGCGCCCGCCGCATCCCAAGGACCCGAGCCGCTCAAGCAGACCGGCAAGAAGATGCAGTTCTCCTCGCTGCACTACCTGGACACCGGTGACGCGCAGGTGACCTCGGTGATCCACAAGCTGCGCATGGTCAGCGGGCGCGACATCCCGATCATGATCCTGGGCGAGACCGGCACCGGCAAGGACCTGCTCGCGCAAGCCATCCACGGCGACTCCACTCGCGCCGCCCAGCCCTTCGTGTCGGTCAACTGCGCCTCCATCCCCGACACCTTGATCGAGTCCGAACTCTTCGGCTACGAAGAAGGCGCCTTCACCGGCGCGCGAAAGAAGGGCTCCATCGGCAAGATCCTGCAGGCCCACGGTGGCACGCTGTTCCTCGACGAGATCGGTGACATGCCCAAGCACCTGCAGGCGCGGCTGCTGCGCATGCTCCAGGAGCGCAAGGTCAGCCCGCTGGGTGCCGGCAAGGAGGTAGAGGTGGACGTGGCCGTGGTCAGCGCCACGCACAAGAACCTCAAGGACATGATCGCGCGCGGCGATTTCCGCGAAGACCTCTACTACCGCCTCAATGGCCTGGTGGTGCGCCTGCCTGCGCTGCGCGAGCGCAGCGACTTCGAGCTCGTGGTGCAGAAGATCCTGATGGCCCTGAGCGAGGGCAGCCAACCGGTGGGCGTGTCGGTCCAGGTGATGGACCTCTTCAAGCGCTATGCCTGGCCCGGCAACTTCCGCCAGCTTCACAACCTGCTGCGCACGGCGGTGGTGATGGTCGGTCAGGGCGGCGTGATCGACATGGGCCACCTGCCCGATGATTTCCTCGAAGAACTGGACCACGACCAGTTGCTCAGGCAACCCTTGCTGTCCATGAGAGCCGAAGCACCCACCCAGAGGGCTGTGCCAGCAGAAGCCGCCCCGGTGTGCAGCTTGCCCGCGCCGGTGGTGGAGGTGGCCGCCGAAGGCCAGAAGCTGCAGGACGTGGCGCTGTGCGCCATGGCGCAGATGCTGCGACTGCACAAAGGCAATGTATCGGCAGCGGCCAAGGCGTTGGGCGTCTCGCGCAACACCATCTACCGCAAGAAGGACCAGTTGCCGCCGGATCTGCTGAACTGAGTCACTTCGCGGGTCCGCGCTCCATCCACACTGGCTCCAGCTCGCGCCAGGCGCGCTGCACGTTGAAGCCCTGACGTTGCGTGTAGTCCACCCAGCCGGTGTACGCGGGCATCTCGATCAAAGCGCTCTCGCCCGCATGGCGGCCTTCGTCCATCGCGGCCAGCACGCGCGCGCGCAATTCGGCGAGGTAGGAACGGGTGACCACCACCGCAGGTGGCAGCGCCCCTTCGTCCAGCGTGCTGGACACCGTGCTGCCGATCACATGCCTCGGTCGCAATGCCGCGATGCGGTCCAGTGCCAGCAACCACGCGTCCACCCCGCCCTGCGCCAGCTCGGGCAGGCGCTGGTCGACCACCAGCCCACCGGCCCACACGACGCGGCTGGTCTCGTCCCACAACACCAGATCACTCTCGGTGTGGCCCGGCGCCGTAGGCAGCACGCGCAAGGTGTGCGGGCCCACGCGCAGAAGTTCACCCGTCTCCACAACGCGGCTGGGCAGCACGATGCCCGTGCCCGCCATCGCGCCAGCACCCACACGCTCGCTCAGGCTGGCCAGGCAGGCCGGACAGCGCTGCCGCATCGCACTGCGCGTGCCTTCGCTGGACAGGATCTCCAACTGTCCTTCTGCCAGCCGGTCGGCAAACGCCGAGTTCGCCAGCACGTTCTCGGCGTGGGCGTGGGTGTTGACCACCCAGCGCACCTGGGCCCCGAAGCGGCAGGCCAGCGAGTCGCGCACCCGCAGGCCGTGGCGGTGGCTCGGGCCGGGGTCGATCACCAGGGCTTCGCTGCCCGAGACCACCACCGAGGTGGGCACCACATGGCCCGCGTTCGCAGCAGACACCTCGCCCACCGCGTCGGGTGACCACACCCACACGCCGGGCACCACCGCTCGCCAGGGCACCGCGTGGGCGGCGCTGCAGTCGGGCCTGGGTGCGGTGGAAGCACAGCCCGTCAGCATCGCGAGCAAGCCCGCCCCCAACGCGCGGCACAGGCCGTTCACGCCAGCGTCCTGCGCACGCTCTTGCGCAAGGCGCTCAGCATGTCGGGCTCGTGGCCCAGGTGGCCGCTGTGCGGCTCCGCATGCACCACCGCACCCCCCGCGGCGCGGCCCAGTGCGGCCCAGCGCCGGCTGTTGGCCGGCGGGCAAATCGCGTCGAAGCGGCCGTGCACCCAGTCCACCGGCAGGCCGTGTCGAGCGGCCTGCAACACGCCTCGGTCGAGTTGGCCAGAGCGCATGAACCCGCGGTGGCGCAGGTAGTGCGCCTGGATGCGGAATTTGCCCAGCGCGTTGCGGTCGGCGCGGGTTTTCCCGGGTCGCTTCAGACGGGCGATGGCGCGTCTCTCGGCCTTGCGCAACGATGCCCATTCGCGCCGGATCGACGCCGCCAGGCGTGGCTTGCCCAGCGCCGCATGCAACAGGCTGCGCCGCTGGCTGCGCGCAGCCGATGCCGTTTCCAGCAAACCCCAGCCACGCGCGGCGCGCAACGATGCAACACCGGGTGTCCCACTTTGAATCAGTTGTGTCAGCCGCTGCAGCGCAACAGGCAAGACCGTGCCACAAACAATCGGCCACAGAGCGCCCCAACCGAGCGAGCGTCGCACGCGCGACGAGGGCAACAGCAGCCCGCCGACCTCTCGCCCGCTGAGCGCAAACGCACCGCGCAACACCAGCCGCTGCACGCGCTGCGGGTGCGCCAGCGTGTAGGCCAAAGCCACCACCGTGCCCCACGAGCCGGCCAGCACCGACCAGCGCTCCAGCCCCAGGTATTCGCGCAGCGCTTCCATGTCGGCCACCAGCGCCGCCGTGTGGTTGCCTGCCGTGCGGCCCTTCGGGAGCGAGGCGCCGCAGCCGCGTTGATCGGGCGCCACCACCCGTTGCCGCGACAGATCAAACGGCCTCAGCATGCCGGGCTGGCAACTGCTGCCAGGCCCGCCGTGCAACAGCAACCAGGGCTCACCCTCGGGCGCGCCCACGGCGCGCCAGGCCATGCGGTGCAGGCCCCCCAGCGGAAGGTGTCGGGCGCGCGGCCACGCGGGGCTGGCCACCGATGGGGGTGGCACAGTTTTCGTGGCATCGATATTGCTGTTCATGTGGGGCGGCTTGTGGCAATGGTGCTGGCGAGCTTGCAGACATGTTTCATGCCAACCCATTATTGGAGACCTTCTATGCAATGGACGACCCCCGCCTTCACCGACCTTCGCTTCGGCTTTGAAATCACGATGTACATCGCCAACCGCTGATCTGCATCACTTGGTTCGGGGCGCACGGGTGAACAACGCGTGCGCCTCTTCATTGGTCTTTCAGGGGTCCTGACATGCGCATCCGTGTTCTGGGTTCATCGGCAGGTGGCGGCTTCCCGCAGTGGAACTGCAACTGCCCCAACTGCGACGGCTTTCGCCAGGGTCGCATCCAGGCCACCGCGCGCACGCAATCGTCCATCGCCGTCACGGACAACGGCCTGGACTGGCTGCTGGTCAATGCCTCACCCGACATCCTCACGCAGATCCGCGACACACCCGATCTGCAGCCGGCCCGCGCCGTGCGCGACAGCGGCATTGCCGCGGTGCTGCTCATGGACGCGCAGATCGACCACGTCACCGGTCTCATCATGCTGCGCGAGCGTGGCTCGAAGCTGCCGCTGCTGGCCACACCCGAGGTGCTGTCCGACATCTCCAGCGGCTTCCCCATCACCGGCATCCTCTCGCACTACTGCGGCGTGGCCACCACCGAACTGCCGTCAGACGGCCGCACCATCACCGTCGACGGCCTGCCCGGCATCGAGCTGCAGACCGTGGCCATTGTCTCCAAACCGCCACCCTATTCACCCTTTCGCGGCAACCCGCGCGCCGGTGACAACATCGGCGTGATGATCCACAACCCCGCCACCGGCGCGCGCGTGTTCTACGCACCCGGCCTGGGCGCCGTGACACCCGCACTGCTCGCCCTCATGGCAAGTTGCTCGGTGCTGCTGGTGGATGGCACCTTCTGGACCGAAGACGAAATGATCACGCTCGGCCTCTCGACGAAGAAGGCCGCCGAGATGGGCCACCTGCCGCAAAGCGGCCCGGGTGGAATGATCGAACAGCTGGACCAGCTGCCGCGCACCATCCGCAAGATCCTCATCCACATCAACAACACGAACCCGATGCTGATCGAGGATTCCGCCGAGCGCGCCGAGCTCACCCGCCACGGGATCGAGGTGGCGCACGACGGCATGGACATCGTGTTCTGACACACCCACCACCATGGACATCGCCACCACCACACGGCCCCTCGAAGGCCTCCCCGCCTGGACACGCGAAGAGTTTGAAGCACAGCTGCGCGACAAGGGCCGCTCGTACCACATTCACCACCCGTTCAACGTGCGCATGAACGCCGGTGGTTGCACGCCCGACGAGCTGCGCTGCTGGGTGGCCAACCGCTTCTACTACCAGCTCTGCATCCCGCGCAAGGACGCCGCCATCCTGGCCAACATGCCGGAGCGCGCGCACCGCCGTCTGTGGGTGGAGCGCATCCTCGACCATGACGGATACGGCGACTACGAGGGTTCGGCCAGTGGTGGCCTGGAGGCCTGGATCCGGCTGGGCGAGGCGGTGGGCATCGAACGCGACGACCTGCTCTCGCTGCAGGGCGTGGCCCCGGCCGTGCGCTTTGCATGCGATGCGTATGTGAATTTCGCAGCCCAGGCACCCTGGCAGGAAGCCGTGTGCTCCTCACTCACCGAGATGTTCGCCCCGCAGATTCACAAGGACCGCCTGGCCAGCTGGCCCACGCACTACCCCTGGATCGACGCCCAGGGTCTCGACTATTTCCGCAAGCGCATACCGCTGGCCGGGCGCGACGTGGAGCACGGCCTGCAGGTCACGCAGGACCACTTCACCACCCGCGCCGCGCAACACCGCGCGCTCGACATCCTGCAGTTCAAGCTGGACATCCTCTGGAACATGCTGGATGCCATCGAGAAAGCCTGTCAATGAACCCGCTTCATCCCAAGCTCTCGCGGCGTTTCCGCCTGCAGTACGAAGAAGCGCAGACGCGCTGGGTGCTGCTGTATCCGGAGGGCATGGTGCAGCTCAACGACAGCGCGGCCGAGATCCTCAAGCGCTGCGATGGTGGGCGCACGGTGGCTGAGATCGTGAACGAGCTGGAGATCGCGTTTTCGGTTCAGGGCCTCACGCCGCAGGTGGAATCTTTGCTGGAAGAAGGAGGCCGCCGTGGCTGGATCGACTGATTTCGCACCGGTCTCCGAAGCGCTCTCGCTGCTCGCGGCAAAAACACATCCGGCCGGCCCACCGCTGTGGCTGCTGGCCGAGCTCACTTACCGGTGCCCGCTGCACTGCGTGTTTTGCTACAACCCCACGCAGCACGCGCGCATCCAGGACGAGCTGACCACCGCGCAGTGGGTCGACGTGATGCGCCAGGCGCGCAAGCTCGGTGCCGCGCAGCTCGGCTTCTCGGGCGGCGAACCCCTGGTGCGCGACGACCTCGAGGAGCTGGTGCAGGAAGCGCACGCGCTGGGCTACTACACCAACCTCATCACCTCCGGCGTGGGCCTGAGCGAGGCGCGCGCGCAGCGGCTGAAAGACGCGGGTCTGGACCACATCCAGCTCTCGTTCCAGGACAGCACGCGCGAACTCAACGATTTCCTGAGCCACACCAAAACCTTCGAGCTCAAGCAGAAGGTGGCGCGCCTCATCAAGGCGCACGACTGGCCGATGGTGATGAACTGCGTGCTGCACCGTCACAACCTGCCGCACGTGGGCGAGATCATCGAGATGGCGCTCGCGCTGGATGCCGAATACCTCGAACTCGCCAACACACAGTACTACGGCTGGGCCTGGGTCAACCGCGACCACCTCATGCCCACGCACGAAGCGCTGATCGAGGCCGAGGCGGTGGTCAACCGCTACCGCGAAACCATCGGCCAGCGCTGCAAGCTGCTCTTCGTGGTGCCCGACTATTTCGAGCAGCGCCCCAAGGCCTGCATGAACGGCTGGGGCTCGGTGTTCCTCTCGGTCGCGCCCGACGGCGTGGCCATGCCCTGCCACAACGCGCGCGACCTGCCCGGCCTGAAGCTGCCCAACGTGCGCGACATGGCCCTGGCCGACATCTGGCAGAAGAGCCAGGCCTTCAACGCCTTTCGCGGCGAGGACTGGATGAAGCCGCCCTGCCGCACCTGCGACGAGCGCCACAAGGACTTTGGCGGCTGCCACTGCCAGGCCTTCCTGATCACCGGCGACGCCACCCAGGCCGACCCGGTTTGCAGCAAATCACCGCACCACGAGAAGGTGGTGCAACTGGTGAAACAGGCACCCGCGCAGCGCCACATTCCCATCGTGTTTCGCAGCGACGCCGAGTCGCGCGCATTGCATCCGCAGGCCTGAGCGCCTGGGCATTCGTGCCTTTCGTGGCTCGCCGTCCACACATGGCCTGGGCGCGGCGCCGCATGCATGCGCCACGACGAGCGCATCGCTCCCAAACTGAAAACCCCTTTCAAACGAATCAAGGAGTTTTCATGATCGACGGCGCAGAACATTTTCACTACCTCGGCATGGCCCGGCGACACCTCAGCGTGCTGATGGTGTTTCAGGAAGGCGTGCTCATCTTCGACGTGGACCAGCCGGGCTGGGGCTGCATGTCACCATCGACACTGCATCGCTTGATGTCCGACTCGCCCGCACATTCCCCCACCGGCTACGGCTCCGGCAACGAGTCCTCGTGGAGCGACAACGAGGGCACCGACAGCCGCTCCGAAGGCGGGCTCAGCACGGACAGCTCCAGCACTTCCCCCTCACATTCGCCAAGTGCATCGCGGCCGGGCAGCCCGGCAATACCCCGCAATGCCGTGGACGCGCAACCCCACCCAGGGTGGTCCCCGTCCGGGGCGCTTCTGGGCTGGCACCCGTGCGAGGCGATGGAGTACGTGGGGCCGGTCGCCCTCAGGGCTGTCAACGCCTACAAGGCGCTGCAGAGCTCCGACGAACTCAAGGGCTTCGTGACGCAGCTCAAGAGCGGCCTTTGGACCCCCCAGCCGGTGGGCAACCCGGGAGACGCCTCGATGGTGGCTCTGCAGATGTTCGGCCAACTGGACGTGATGCTCTGGGACGGCACCTGGCATGCCGCGGGCGACGCCGAGCACCAGCTGCGCGAAATGACCCCCCAACGCGCCTGCCAGATGGTGGCGAACTCGGTGGTGGCACCGGTCTGCAGCCTGGCTCTGGTGCCGCACGCCGAACGCTGCGACTACCTCGCCCACGTGGAGTCGGGCGCGATCTCGGTGATGCTCTTCAACCAGGGCCTGCTGGTGCGCTCGCACCCCGATCCCGCGCTGGTGGGCTGGCACGATCTCGACGACACCACCCGCGGCGCCTTCGTGTCCCCGGGCGACGCCAACATGATCGAACTGGCCTGCCGCGCAAACTACCCGCGCGACAACAGCATGTTCCAGACCTTCTTCATCGGAGTGATGGACGTGACAGCCAACCACGGGCCGTTCGTGGCGGCGATCTTTTCGCACAGGACGAGGCGCTGGTCCCACATGCGCCTGGACATGCCGCATGTGCAGTTGCCGAACGACCCGGCAGGCCCCACGCCGGCTGCGGTGATCCAGATCTTGCGCCAGGCGCGCCCCGCGCCGCTGCACGATCTGCAGATCTCCAGCGGACCCGTGCGGCTCTCCAGCGGCGACTGGCAGGTACCGCTGTTGCTCGGCGCGATCCAGTGCATCGATGCCAGTGTGGACGTGCCCGGTTTGATCGGTGCCCACTGGCACGACACCTTGCAACCGGTGATCGAACGGCAGTTGGTTGCGCATCACGCACAAGAGGCGGCCTGGCTGACCAGTGGCGTGATCAAACAGCCGATCGACCGCCTGATCGACCTCACGCGACGCGACCTGGCCTTGCGCCGGGACGAGGTGTGGGTGATGTGGCCGGTCACGCTGCTCGAAGATCTTTTCAAGACGCTGGCGCCGCACGAAAAATCGCGCGTGATCCTCGCACCCAAGGCCGCCGACGTGGACCTCGCGCTGCGGCAATATGCCTGCACCTTGCTGGTCTTCCAGACGCCGGGGCACCCAGAGCAGTCGGTGGTGCTGGCACAGGACAACACCTGCTGGAGCGGGCGCGAGCGCATGAGCCTGCCGGAGCTGAAGGCGCGCGTGGCCAAGGCCCTGGCCGGCGGTCCGGGTGAACACCTGGTGGCGCTAGCCTACGTGGCCTAGGGCAACTGGTCAAATGGCCGCGGCCTCCAATCCCCTGGAGGCCGCGGCTACTTCGCAGCCAACTCAGCGCTTGCTGCCACCGCCACCACCGTTTCCGCCGCCGCCACCACCGCCGTTTCCGCCACCGTTTCCGCCACCTTTGCCACTGCCCTTGCCAGCGTCACCACCCAGACCACCCTGACCCACGCCGAGGCCCACCGAAGCGGATGCGACCGAGGAGCGCTCCGAGCGGGTGGTCGAGGTCTTGGCCGCCTTCTGCGACTTGTTTGCACTGGCCGCGCGGGCATCATCCGCGTTCTTTGCCTTGTTGGCGGCGCTCACCACATCGCCCAGGCGCAAGCCCAGCGAATTGGCGATCGCGCCCCAGCCCATGCCGCTGTCGCGCATACCCTGCACGTTGCTGGTTGCCATGCCCAGCTGGGCCCTGGTGGGGTTGGCGATGCCTTGTTGGGCGAGGTCGGCCTTGGCGATGTTGGTCGCAAAGTCTTGCGTCGGCGTGGCCGCGTTCGTGGTGGTGGGCGCGGTGGTCACCGACACGTCGACGGTCGTCTGGGCAAATGCTCCGGTCGCCGCGAACAGCGCGGCGCACAAGCCGGTCTTGAGCAAGAGGGGATGGGTAAATTTCATGAACGGCTCCTGGGTTGTTGTGTCACGACCCATGCTAGGGCGGCCTTGTACCTGGGAGCACGCGCAATGGTTACCAACGGTAGATTTGAGACACCAGACGTCAACCGTGCGTGCGCCAGCGCACGCTGGTCACTTCACGCCAGCGCTTTCGCTCGACCCCAGCGCCGCCAACGCGGGCGGATAGCTCTGCCCAGCCGCCTTGCGCAACCACACCAGGCTTTGCGCCACATCGTGTTCGCGGCCTTTGCCGGTCCGGTACATCACGGCCAGCGCGTACTGCGCTTCCGCTTCACCCGCCACAGCCGCGCTCTCGAAGCGGCGTGCTGCTTCCAAGAGGTCGCGCACAACACCACGGCCGGCTTCATACATCCAGGCCAGTCGCGTCTGCGCGCGGCGGTCGCCGCCCTCGGCGAGTTGGTGGTAGAGCGCCGCGGCCTGCGTGTGCTCGCCGGTGGCGCTCAGGAACTCGGCACGCTGGTAGGGCGTGAGGCTGGCAGTGGGTTGGCCCAGAGTGACCAGCGTGGCGGTGGCGTCCTTGTCACCGCCCTGCGCGGCCAGCGTGAGGAAGATGCGCGCCCTCTCCACATCGCGCGGCAGCAAGGTGCCCGCGCTGTAGAGCATGCCCAGTCGGTACTGGGCCTTGAAGTTGCCGGCATGCGCGGAGCTGGTGTAGAGCGTCTCGGCCTTCTTCATGTTCTTCGGCTCGCCCAGGCCGTCTTCGGCCAGGATGCCCAGGTTGAACAGCGCATCGCCGTTGCCCACCTCGGCCAGCGTCTCCCACACCTCGCGCGCCTGGGCGTAGTGGGCCATCTTGAACTCGGCGTAGGCCTTGTAGTTGCCCATGGCAGGGTTGCGCAGCCAGTCGCCGCGGTGGCTGTCCTGTGCCTGTGAAACGCTGGTGAGCACCACCAATGCCGCGCCGAGAAGAGTGCGCGGGTGGATCATGTCGACGTCTCCAGTCGGGGTCACTGTGGTTCCATGCGCAGCTCGGTGAGCACAGTCAAGGCTTGACGGTCAGCACCCAGGTGGAGAGCGTCTTGAGGTCGGCCGTGCTCAGGCTGGAATGTGCGGGCATGGGTATGCGACCCCACTTGCCCTTGGAGCCGTTTTGAATCGATTGCGCGAGCGACGCAGCCGCGTCTTTCTCGGTCGCGTATTTGTCGGCGATGGTGGCAAAGGCCGGGCCCACCACTTTTTCGCCGTTGGCATGGCAGGAGTAACAACCGCTGGCCTTGGCCAGGTCGGGTGCGCCGGCCAGGTCGGCTTGTGCAAACGCGCTGGCGCTGGTGATCAAGGTCGCGGTGAAGAAGGTCGAGCGCATGGCAGGTCCACCTGAAAAAGGTAAAGGCACAAAGAAGAAGGTGCCGGCCCCGGCGCGTGCACCGCGCCTGGCCAGCACCTCGGTCGATCACTTCATCAGCTTGAAGGTCCAGACGGAGCCGCCCTGCTCCAGGAAGTTGACCTTCTTGGCCACTTCACCGCCCCAAAGCGGCACGGCGCCACCCCAGCCGGAGACCACGCTCACGTACTGCTCGCCACCTTCGGTCCAGGTGATGGGAGGAGCCACCACGCCCGAGCCGGTCTGGAACTGCCACACGACCGTGCCGGTCTTGGCGTCGGCCGCTTTGAGGTAACCCTCGGGCGTGCCCCAGAACACCAGGTCGCCTGCGGTGAGCACACCGCCCCACAGCGGCGCGTTGTTCTTGACTTCCCAGGCCACCTTGCCGGTCTTGGGATCAATCGCACGCAGCGAGCCGATGTGGTCATCGAACAGCGGCTTGATCGTGAAGCCCGCACCCAGGAAGGCAGCGCCCTTCTTGTAGGTGATGGGCTCGTTCCAGATCTCCATGCCCCATTCGTTGGTGGGCACGTAGAACAGGCCGGTGCGCGGGCTGTAGGCCATGGGCATCTGGTTCTTGCCACCCAGGAAGCCGGGCGCGGAGAACACCGACTTGCCCTTCGCGCCGTCCCCGCCGGCAGCGGCAGCGGTCGGGTCGCCCGGGCGGTTGGTGTCGTCAAAGTTGGGGCGGCCGGTCTTCAGATCGATGCTGGTCGCCCAGGTCACCTTCTTCACGAACGGGAAGGCGTTGACCAGCTTGCCGGTGGTGGCGTCGTTCACATAGAAGAAGCCGTTGCGGTCCGCCTTGGCGCCCATGCGCTTGCCATCCATGTCGAAGGTGACGAACTCGTTCACACCGTCGTAGTCCCAGCCGTCGTTCGGCGTGTTCTGGTAGTGCCACACGATCTTGCCCGTCTTGGGATCGATCGCCACGGTGGAGGCCGAGTACAGGTTGTCGCCCTTGCGCACGTGGCTGTTCCACGGGCCGGGGTTGCCGGTGCCGAAATAAGCCAGGCCGGTCTTTTCGTCGTAGGTGCCGCCCAGCCAGGGGGCCGAGCCACCGGTCTTCCACGTCTCACCGGGCCACGAGGCGTTGGTCGTGCCGCTGACACCGTTTTCCTTGCCGTCCTTGTAGCCCATGTGGCCTTCGACCACGGGGCGCGACCAGACCATCTTGCCGGTGCGCGGATCGCGCGCTTCCACGCGACCGACCACGCCGAACTCACCACCGGAGACGCCGGTCATGAGCAGGCCTTGCGCGATCAGCGGAGCGGCGGTGTAGCTGTAGCCGGCGGCGTAGTCGTCGATCTTCTCGCGCCACACCACCTTGCCGGTGTCCTGGTCCAGCGCCACCAGTTGCGCGTCGAGCGTGCCGAAGATCACCAGGTTGTCGTAGAGCGCGGCGCCGCGGTTGATCACGTCGCAGCACGGCATGATGCCTTCGGGCAGGCGGTGCTCGTACTTCCAGAGCTTCTGGCCGGTCTTGGTGTCCACCGCGTAGATGCGCGAGTAGGAGGCCGTGACGAACATCTTGCCCTTGTTGACCAGAGGCTGCGACTGCTGGCCGCGCTGCTTCTCACCACCAAACGACATGGACCACACCGGCACAAGCTTGTTGATGTTCTTGGCGGTGATGCCGTTGAGATCGGAGTGGCGCTGACCCTGGGTACCCAGGCCCCAGCTCAACACGTTCTCGGGCGACTTGGCGTCGTTGGCAATCATGGCGTCGGTGACGCCCTGGGCGCCAACGTGGGCCGTGGCGGCCATGATCATGAGGCTCAGTAGGGTGCGTTTCACAGTGTGTCTCCTGCTCGTTCGTGGGTTGGATGGCTGCTGCCGTGCAACATGCGCGGCCGCTTGTGATGCCCTGCGCGACAGGTCAGTCGTGGGCTGCACGTGACTTGAATGGCAACATCTGTGCCAGGGTTCGCGGTGCGCCACGCAGCGGTTTTTCCAAGGGTTTTCGAGCACCTGTTGCAACAAAAGCGGGTGCAACTGCGCCACGCCACCGGAGGCGGTTGTCACGTTGCGGTGACAGTGTTCAAAAATGAATCACAGGCCGGCCGGCCTGCAACACGTTGCGTTCAACGCCGTGTCGCGGGGCCGCTGAGCACCTGCTGCTCGTAGCGCGGGTACCACTGCGTGATGCTGCGGTGCAGCTCGGCCGGCTGGGCAGCCCAGGCCTGGAAACGCTGGGGCACCGGCAGGCGCAGCACCTCACTCATGTCCAGCCCGCGCTCGGCGCTCTCGCGCATGTGCGTGGTGAGCCAGCGCAGCCAGTCGCGCGTCTGGTCCACACCGCCCAGGCCGCTGTGCAGCGGGCCGTGGCTGGGCACCACCTGGCGAATCCTGTCGTCGGCGATCCACTGCGAGAGCTTCACCAGGCTGGCCTGCCACGCTTCAAAGTCGGCGTGCGGCGTGGTGGGCACGCGCTCGGCAAACACCAGGCCACCGGCAAACAGCACGCCGGTGGTGTGGTCGATCAGCACGAGGTCGTCGCTGGTGTGGCCGTTCAGGCGGCGCAGCTCCAGCCGGTGGCTGCCGAGTTGAAACACGCCGGCCTTGATGGGCTCGCGCGACGGGGTGGACTCGGTGCCCTTCATCCAGTCGCCACACAGGCGGTAGAGGTTGTCGGCGTAGGCGCGGCCCTCGGCCTGCATGCCGTTGATGCTGCCCTGCAGCGCCTGCGTGGGCCGGTCGGCCCAGGCCTGATTGCCGAAGAAGTAATCGGGGTGCAGGTTGAGGCTGAGCACGCGCGCCACCGGCTCGCGCGTGACGCGTTCGATGGCCCGGCGCTGCTGCTCGCCGTAGCCGCGCGAAGGCCCGGTGTTGACCACCACCACGCCCGCGCCGGTGGCGATGAACGCGGTGTTGATGATGTTGCAACCATTGGCGCGCGAGAAGTCCTGCACCGCGCCTTCAATGACCCAGGTGCCCTCGGCGATCTGACGCGGGCGCAGGTCGTAATCAAGGCGGGCCATGTCGGGAACGGCCTGCGCCATCGTGGCGCTGGCCCACGCCGCCACCAACCACAGCAGGCTTCTCACGCGCCCACCTCGGCATCAATCCGGTTGCCGTTGTTGTCGCGCCCCACCAGCCGGAAGCCGCTGCCGTCCTGCGGCGGCAGCTCCACCGTGATGAGTGGGTTTTCCGACACCGGCTCGTGCAGCGCCAGGCGCCACCAGGGCGCGCCCGCACCGTCCACCAGTTGCAGCTGCTCAATGTAGAAGGCCGGGATGCCGGCGACCAGGCCGGTGTCCATGGGGTGCATCACGCGCACGCGCAAGCGGCGGCTGCCTTCGAGCACGTTGTTGAAGAAACGCGCCTGCACCTGGTTGAGCGTGCGGCTCCACGAACCATCGGCGCGGGTGGCGCCCGGCACCGTGCAGCCACCACCGGCGGCCTGCACCCAGGTGCTGCCCACGTGCCAGGCGCCGTCGCGCGTCTGCACCAGCGCACGCACGGGTGAGGCCTGCTCCATTCGGATGCGAAACGCCAGCATGGGCAAGGCCTTCAGCGGTTCAAACTCCAGCACCTCGCGAACCGGGTTGCGGTCCACCACCACCTGGATGCGCGCCACACCGCCGCCGGTGTTGCCCAGGCCCCGCGCGTCCACCAGCAGCGGCACGTTCATCGCGTCATCGGCAAACGTGGGTCCGCTCACCACCACCGCCGTGGAGAAACGCATGGGCGCGTTCCCCAGGTACTGCTTGCGCAAGCCCGGCCACTGCATCGAGCCCAGCGGGTCGCCGCCGGTGGGGTCGTCGGCGGCCCACAGCGCAGTGCTCGCCGCGCCCAGCGCAGCGCCCAGGAACAGGCGGCGGGTGTTGTCTTGTGACATGAAGAACTTTCAGGAACCTTTTTGGCGGATCCAGCCGCGCTGCGGGTCGTAGCCCCACAGCGCCAGCACAAAGAAGGCGATGCTGCACACCACCACCACCGCCCACGACGTGGCGTTGAATTGCCCGTACATGGCAAAACGCATGGCTTCCACGGCGTGGGTGAAGGGGTTGAACTCCGCGAGCTTGAGCAGCCAGTAGGCGCCCGACTCCTCCAACTTCCACAACGGGTACAGCGCGGGGCTGATGAAGAACATCGGGAAGATCACGAAGTTCATGGTGCCGGCGAAGTTCTCCAACTGCTTCACGTACACCGAGAGCATGAGACCGAGTGCGGCGAGCAGCGTCGCACCACACGCCATGGCCAGCAGCAGGCCCGGCAGGTGCAGCAGCGCGATCTCCACGCCGAAGGCCCAGGAGATGGCAAGGAACACCACCATCTGCAGTACCGAGAGGCAAGTGCCCGCGAGCAGCTTGAAGGCGAGCAGCCAGCCGCGCGCCAGCGGCGCTGTGAGCAGCAGGCGCATCACGCCCATCTCGCGGTCGTACACCATGGAGAGCGAACTCTGCATGCCGTTGAACAGCGCCACCATGCCCAGCAGGCCCGGCACCATGTAGACCTTGTATTCGATGTAGGTCTCGTAGGGCGGGATGATGGCCACGCCGAACACGTTGTGGAAACCCGCCGCGAACACCACGAACCACAGCAGCGGGCGCACCAGCGCCGAGCCCAGCCGCGAGGGCTGGCGCAGGAAGCGCCCGATCTCGCGACCTACCACGGCACGCAGCGCGCGCGCCAGGTGCATGGGCATGGAGGGCTGGCCAGCCGGCGGGATCAGGGTTGTTGTCTGCATGTGCTCTCCGCTTCGTCCACGCCCAGCGTGTCCAGCACTTCCTTGGGATGCAACACACCGTCCAGGGGTGCGAGACCCACCACACCGTCCACGTGGCTCACAAACATCGGCTGGCGCAGTTGACCGTCCCACGCGCGGAAGGTCAGGCGCGGTCCCTTGAAACCGTCGATCACCACCGCGCCCGAGCGCAGCTTCTTGAGCTGCTGCGGCACGCCCGCCTTGGCATCGTCCACCAGGAGCGCGGCCACCGCCTTGCCCGCGGCCCAGCCGGCCCAGTCGTGGCTCTGCATGGGGCGCTGCGCGAGCTTCTGGAAACGGCGCGTGAGTTGCGGGCCGCCGTTGCGCTCCCACTGCGGGTGCCAGGCCTGCCCCACCAGACCGCTGGCGCCCACCACCGGGCGCGGCCACTGGGTGGCGTAAGGCAGCGTGCGGGCGAACTCGCCGTTGGCGTCCATCACCGCCACCACCTCGTGCTCGCGCTCGCCGGTGAGCAGGCGGGTGTTGGCCAGGTCGCGTTCGCGCGGATCACCGCTGAGCTTGAAGGCCTTGGTCTGCGTGATCTTCAGGCCGTAGCGTTTGGCCGCGCGGCTGAAGGCCTCGCCCATCAACACGTCGGCCGGCTCGGGGCCTTGCAGCAGCAGCACCTTGCGCCAGTTGCGCGCGGCCAGGTACTGGGCCAGTGTGTCGGCGCGCATGCTCGCGCTGGGCAGTGTGTGCAGCAGGTGCGCGGCGCAGTGCTGCGCGCGCAGGCTGTCGTCGTCCAGCCCGGTGTTGAACACCACCGCCCCACCGAGTGCGGCGGGTGCGGCCTGCACCAGCTGGCGCAGCTCGGCCAGCGGCAGGTCGGCCACCAGGTGCTGCACCTTGGCGGCTTTCAGATCGGCCAGCGCCTTGGGCAGTGCCGCCATGTCGGGCAGCACCACGTCACGCACGGTCAGCTTTATGCCGGCGGTGTCGAGCTCAAACGCCGCTTCTTCCAGCGCCAGCTGCACACCCTGCAGTGCCCTGCCCTGCGGATGGCCGGGGTAGCCGCGTTCCATGCGGCGGTTGGCGTAGCGCGCGTCACCGGCCAGCGAGATCACCGCCATCGTCATCTGCGTGGTGGCGGCCTGCGCTGAAGGCCAAGACAGCACGGCGTACAGCGCGAGCGCCGTCATCGCACGGCTGAGCGAGCGCATGGGCATCAGGGCTGCACCAGCACGCTGTGCGGCACGCGGCCCACGGCCACGGTCCGAACAGCCTTGGCGCTCGCCGTGTCGATCAGCGTCATGTCGTCCGAGAGGCCGTTGGTCACATACAGCGTCTTGCCATCGGGGTGCATGGTGAGACCCCAGGCGCGTTTGCCCACCAGCACCTGGCGGCCCACCTTCTTGCTGGCCACGTCCACCTCGGCCACGTGGTTGGCCTTGCCCAGGCCGACCCACATGGTCTTGCCATCAGCGCTGAGCGTCATGCCCACGGGCGTGATGTCGGCCTCGCGCATGCCCTGCACCGCGAACTTGATGGTGGCCTTCACGCTGTGGTCTTTGGTGTTGACCACGCTCACGGTGGCATCAAGCTCGTTGGTGACCCAGAGCTCGGCGCCGCCCTCGGCCAGCACGAAGCGGCGCGGTCGCTTGCCCACCTTGATGTTCTTGAGCACCTTCTTCTGACCGAGGTCGATGAGGTGAACCACGTTGGCCACCTCGGAGGTGACGTAGGCGAACTTGCCGTCGGCCGTGACCAGCACGCCTTCGGGCTCACCACCGGTCTTCACCTCGAACAAGGGTTTCTTCGTGGCCAGGTCGTAGGCGGCCATCACGTTCTCGTCCTCGATCGACACATAGGCGATCTTGCCGTCGGGGCTGAGGTCAAAAATCTCCGGACTGTCCCCCAATGGAACAGTCCCGGTCATCTTGCCGGTGGCCGTGTCCACCACGCCGAGCTGGTTGCTGTCGCCGCAACACACGTAAATCTGGCTGCGGCTCGCGTTGAACATCATGTGGCGCGGCCGCTCACAGGTGTCGATGGCGGACAGGCGCTCGCCCCTGGCATCGAACACGTGGATCTTGTTGTCCTTCTCACTGGAGACGTACACCTTGCCTTGCGCCTGCGCGGCCAGCGGTGAGCCCAGCGCGCAGCCGAGCACGGCGGCCCAGGCCAGGCGACGCAGGCCCTGCGGTGCAGGTGCTGAAGGTACGGAACAGCTCATGGGTTTGTCTCCTTGAATTTCTTGGGTGCGCCCTCCTTGTCTGCAAAAACAGTGCCAGCGCAACAGGCCTGGAAATTGCCTGCCAACCCCTGAAAAAGCGGGGTTCCAGCGCAGTCAGACCCCTTGCTACGGACAAACCCTGAGACAAAACGGCACACCCGATGACACACCGCTCCACACCACCCCGCCTCGCGCAGCCACATGCTTCGCGCAGACAGTTCCTGGCGTGGGGGGTCGGCTCTGCGCTCGGTGTTTCAGGCCTCGCACACGGCGCCATCGCGCAGGCCGGTGGCGCATTTCCGCAGCGGCCCATCCAGCTCATCGTGCCCTGGCCCGCCGGCGGCGCGACCGACCTCACGCTGCGCATCCTCTGCGACGAAGCCGCGCCGCTGCTGGGCCAGCCCATCGTCGTCATCAACAAGCCCGGCGTGGCGGGCACCCAGGTGGCGCCGTTGCTCAAGGCCGCCGAGCCCGACGGCCACACCATCGGCCAGGTGCCCATCACCGTGTACCGCCATGCGCTCATGAACAAGGTGCCCTGGGACCCGGTGGCCGACCTCAGCCCCATCGTGCAGGTATCGGGCACCACCTTCGGCGTGCTGGTGCCGGCCAGCAGCGCGTGGAAGAGCTTCAACGACTTGCTGGCCTGGGCCAGGGCCCACCCGGGGCAACTCATCCTCGGCTCCACCGGCATCGGCACCACCGCCCACCTGGCCACCGAAGAAATCCTGCTGCGCAACAACATCCGCTACGTGCACGTGCCCTACCGCGGCACGGCCGACCAGATGCTCGGCGTGGCCGGCGGCCAGGTGATGGCGGGCGTGAACTCCACCGGCTTCGCGCCCTGGGTGGACCAGGGCAAGCTTCGCGTGCTCGCCATCTTCAGCGCGCAGCGCAGCCCCCGCTGGCCCGACGCGCCCACGCTGCGCGAGCTGGGTTACGAACACTCCGTCTACACCTCGCCCTGGGGCCTGGCCGCGCCGCACGGCACACCCGAACCCGTGGTGCAACGCCTGCACGATGCCTTTGCCAAAGCCATGCAGAGCGAGCGCCACCTGCAGGAGCTGGCCCGCTACGACCAGACACTGGACTACCTCAACACCCGCGACTACCGCCAGGCCGTGCTGGACACGGTGGAGCGCGAGAAGCGACTGCTGCACCGCATGAACCTGCTGGCCGCAACCCACGGCGCCTGACCCCCGATGACCGAACCCGCCACCCTGCTCCACGCCCACCAGCTGCACAAGGCCTACGGCGCCAAGCCCGCGCTCAAGGGTGTGGACGTGACCCTGCGCGCCGGCGAAATGGTGGCCCTGCTCGGCCCCAACGGCGCGGGCAAGTCCACCCTGCTGCAGTTGCTCACCGGCCTCTTCACGCCCGACCAGGGCAGCATCGAAGTGCTGGGCCACGACATGCGCCAGCACCCCAGCCGCGCGCTCGCCGGCCTGGGCGTGGTGTTTCAACAAAGCGCGCTCGACATGGACCTGAGCGTGATGGCCAACCTGCACTTCCACACCGACCTGCACGGCATGCCGCGCAAGCTGGCCAACCCACGCATCGCCACGCTGCTGGACACCATGGGCCTGGCCGACCAGGGCAAGGCCGTGGTGCGCAGCCTCTCGGGCGGCACGCGCCGCAAGATCGAACTGATCCGCGCGCTGCTGCACGAACCCCGCGTGCTGCTCATGGACGAAGCCACCGTGGGCCTGGACCCGGCCTCACGCCAGCAACTGCTGGACACCGTGCGCGGCCTGTGCCAGAGCCGAGGCATGGGCGTGCTGTGGGCCACCCACCTGATTGAAGAAACCCGGCACGCCGACCGGCTGATGCTGCTGCACCAGGGCGCGGTGCGGTTTGAGGGCTCCACCGCCGAGTTCATGGCGCAGAGCGAGGGTGGGGATTTTCAGGCGGAGGTGTTGAAGCAGTTGGGGCGAGGGACGGTTTGAGGAGGGTGGGCACGCGCGAGGGTTGGACCAATGCTGTTAGCCTCACTTGGTCGGCCAATCGCGCCCCATTTAAAAGTGAATTCATCATGACCAGCCCGCTGTACACCGCCTCCGTTCCCGTCCTGCAGCAGATGCTGCGCGCCTTGTCGGATGTGCTCAAGAAAGCCGAAGACCACGCCACGCAAAAGAATATCGATCCCAATGCCCTGCTCCAGGCGCGGCTGTTTCCCGACATGTTGCCGCTGATACGTCAGGTACAGATCGCCGCAGATTTCTCCAAAGGCATTGCCTCCCGCCTGGCTGGTGCCGAGGTGCCGTCCTGGCCCGACACCGAGGTCAGCTTCGCGGACCTGCAAGCATTGATCACCAAGGCATTGGACCATATCGGCTCCTTCAAGCCTGATCAATTTGATGCAAGCGAGAGCCGCGAGATCGTATTGCGCCCCGGCACCCCCAAGGAAAAGAAGCTGATGGCCACCGCATATCTGCTGCACTACGGCCTACCGCAGTTTTTCTTCCACGTGACCACCGCCTATGCCATCTTGCGCCACAACGGCATTGAGATCGGTAAACGCGACTACATGGGTGCTTATTGACACTGGGCACCCGACCCCGTTTCGGGCGTTCAACGTCGGTTTGTGGATGGTGGTGTTGCAGCGAAACCGGCCTTCAGCCTTCGACGCAGGTGCTCGATGCGTCAGTTCGATTGAGGTCTTTGGATGAAGCCGAGACGCGCCGCACTGATCGGCCAGAAGCAGGCGTTCCAAATCTATCGTATGAATCGCCCCATTTGTCTAGCCGCCCTTAATCGCCTAGCTTTCTTGCTGCTGGGGTCATTCTCTATTCCTGCCGAGAAGCATCCCTGCGAACTCGGATTGAAATCTGCAATTGGGATATATAGTGCCTGCGGAAACTATGACTTAGGCTGCTGTTTAGCAGTCCGTTTTTTAGACCTACTTACCAAGGTAGAGGAGTTTTCTTCTTTTGATCCTCCGCTTCGCTCAAAAAGAGATTGCTGCTTAGAGGATCCGTCCTTTGCCAGAATGGACTGAATGACATCGCTAGCGACTTTGAGCTTGGCAAACTCTTCTATGCTAAGCCATACACCTTGCTGTTTCAATGGAACGGATCGACGAGCATCCTGCAACTCGCTGTCTGCTCCTGTGAGGCGCATTTGACAAACCGCTCCGGGGAGTACTTCCACTGAGAGAGTCTTTGGGGATAGTTTGGGAAGCTCTTTAACCCACTCCATCGGCAGCCTCTGCGCCGCGATTAACTCATACTCCGTCCAACAAAGATCGGAAATTGGAGGATCGGAAAGCGCGAAAGGCATTTTCAGTGCACGCTCGACGGTTGAGACTCCTCTTAACCACTTGCTGTCCCAAGTGGATCTGCCGGCCAAACCTGCGAAAAGTCCCAGCCAACTATACACGGATGGAAAAGCGTCTGAAAACTCTTCAAGTAGAGTAATGTGCGAGGTACCCCCGCCTACCCAAAAAGCGAACCCGGCCAAGTACATTGGCGTCGCGTCAAACAGACGCTGATTACCAACACTATTGATCAGCTTCACTGACGCATTTTCGAACTCTTGAACACGTTGTTCAATTGTCCCTGACGACATTTTTTTAACATCGATCTGCAGCTTCTCAAGCTCAGGCAAAGGGGACCGGTCAATATTCCCTTCCCTAGCGTATGCAACTATTGTGCGGACTGTGTTGTGAGTGTTCTTTTGATCCCATTCATTTCCCTGGACCACCCGCCAAATAGGCGCCAACGTGTGTACGCCGAGCTTTCGACCGGAGAAAATTTTATCCTTTTCAAGTAGGTGAAGGCGATCAATTGAGGTTCGAAAAACCTCCTCGTCACTACGAAACAGGAGGCTCGTTCGTGCAACTGCATAGCTGAAACAGGCTATGGATCTAGAAATAGGCGCTTTGTCTGGATAACTAAAGCTGTCCCCTTGCGAAATTATTTCCCCTAGCACAACACTTGCCCATGTGCCGGTATTTGCGGTATTTGCACTGAGCTTTCTGGTTAGAGATGAGAGGAGCTCATATTCCTCAACAGGCAAGATTCGCAAGACCTGAGACAAAGGAAATGCTTCGGGTGTGTACGTTGCGACCCACGCGAGAACTTCCCTTGCCTCGCTGTTGTTGACGAGCGCAAGGTTTGGACCACCCGCTGAGTTTTCGCTGTACCCCAAAGATATCTCGCCTTGTGCGGGCGAAGGCTGAGAGCGAAACCCAACTGGCAAGTCGCTTCGGTGAGAAAAGACATTCCTCACCGCTTCGCTAGGTGGATGAGAAGTCCATTGGATAGAGCTGTGCATCAGAGCTTAGAAGATAGAGCTAATTTCGGGAACGGCGGGCTTGCTAAAAGCGGTATCTAGTGTTGCTGGAAGCTTACCAGCGTAGTACACCCGCAGTGAAGTTTTAGCGCGTGTCACACTGGTAAAAATCAAGGCGCGGCGTCCCAGGCTGCCATGGACCATATTCTCCGCTGCCACAATGTTCACAGCGCGAAACTCCATTCCCTTTGCAGAATGGCACGTGAGTACAAAAACCCTTTTCCCCTCTGGAAAGTCGCGCTCTTTGCCTCCATGATACTCAACGAGATCACTGAAATCGGCCGCATCAAAGGCATCTCGGATCGCGTCTAGGACACCCTTCTTAAATGTTGGAGCGAGCACACCGACAGACTCCCCTGGATAGGACTTGAGCTGAAGGCGAACGTTGTCAACTAAACGCACAGCCTGCTCTTCTAGACTAGAGCAGTGCACCGGCTCTGCCGACGACACTAATTTCTCGTCGTACTGACTCCGCTGTAGCAATGTAGGTTCGCCAAGCTCGGGCGGATACACGATATCAGCAACGCTACATATTGCCTTACCAATCCGGTAGTGGAACTGAAGGGACTTCACAATGAAGCCAGCTTCTGTGGCCACTTCAACGCCGCTTCCAGCATAAATTGACTGTCGACTGTCCCCAGCCGCCATGAGGCGTGGCGTCAACCGCTGAAGTATGGCAAGTTCTGGCCCGCTCAGGTCCTGAATTTCGTCAATAACAATTGCGTCGTAATAGCCATTCGGTAAACCTGCAGTTAAACTCTTTAAGTGCATTGCCCAATAAGCGCGGCTCTCTTCAAAGCCATCAGGAACAGAGGTCAATAAAGATGGTCTATTCTCTACTGCCAGATCATACGCCCAACGCATATAGGTTTTAACTTGATCGGGGTCGATTATCTTCTTAGGTCCAATCCCTGTCTTAATAAATTCTGCAAGCGAGCGACCTAATGTTAAAAAAAGAATATTTTTCTTTCCAGAGACGGAGAGCCATTTAACGCGTAGAAGCAAAAGATTTGTCTTGCCGCTTCCTGGCGGGCCAAGAACTAAATAGTTACCCTCCGGAGGTAGATTAATGATGGCTTTTTGCTCGTCCCTGAGATCTTTCTCATCTTTCCACCAGCTCTCTTGCATATTAGTCCCCTAGCTCTATCATATTTTGTGGTTCGCCTTGTTCGAGATGGCTGAGGGCCTCTCCCAGTCTAAGACAAATGGTTTCAATTAGACTTCCAACAATCGCATCTAAATTAGGAGCGTCCTCCGAAGTTGCGCATATAAGTAGCCCGTCAACAAACTGAGGCCTTTGATGTGTTTTGACCAAAACAGTGTGGAGAAGAACCTCTGCTTGACCTCCAACAATCTCATAGGAAGGCCACTTGACGTTTATTGAACTATCCATTGCCCATTGCAACGGAGGGAAATGCCACCTTATTACGTATTTCGTTGTTCCATCAGCCGGATGCACTACCTCTAGTAGAACGTCGGCGAAGTTTTCTTTAAGTGCACTTTCGACCTTTCCCATAAGTTCATTTGCCATCTGACTCCGGGAAACTGCCGTTTGCAGCTTCTCTTGTTGAACAGTATGTTGACGGTCTTGGGATACAGATAAAGAACTCAGGCGTTTTGCAAGTTGTATAGGATTGACGGAAGGTGGGGCAAAATCTTCCCATGTCACAAGACGCAAACGCCGCTTCGGGTCTTTTGTCAGGCAGCGCAACGTCAAGCTTTTTAGATGTAAGGGCACATCGTCCATCACGTCCAAATTTGGCATCCCCTGCTGCACAGCTAATGCGACTGCATATCGGTTGCCGGTTTCGACCTCATCTTGAAACAATGGTCGGCGAGCAATAAGGTCATGCAATACCCCACCAAGCTGATACCAGGTCAGCGCCTTCCACAATTCTTCAGAAGGTGCATGGGTTCTAAACAAGTACTCTGGAGAACTGTACTGATTCGTTGCGATGAAAGGTCTTTTCCGACCATGATCAGTTCCTTCGGTACTATCTTCTTCTCGTGACCACTCGCGTACTACACCAAGGTCGATGAGGATCAATTGGTCCCAAGTCGGAGACACCATTATGTTGGCGGGCTTGATGTCGCGGTGCACCAAGCCTTCACCTTCAAGAAAACGAACTGCCTGCGCAAGCTGTGCGAGCAGCGTATAGATGAAATTTCTGGGGACATTTAAAAGCTCCCTGCTCAGGTCTTTCCACGGAATGTAGGACATTTGGATAAAGCAAGTTTCCTCCTCATAATCCACTTGAAGAACACCCACCAAACTTTCGCAGGCATGACCTATAAGCTTCCTTTGAAGCTCGATTCTGCGACGCTCAGCGGGGCCACCATCACCCTCAAAAAATGAGGGGTCGTAAACTTTAAGTGCAATGTCGTTATCGACCGAGTGCATCTGAAATACCGCTGCGGAACCACCGGAACCCGCGCATTTCACCACTGTGTAGTCTCGCTTCGCCCCGTAACTCGCTGCCAACAAGCGTAGTTTTTCCAATAGAGCAGGGTCCATTTCTGCCATGTGGCATTCTCCAAAAGGCGATTTGCAAGTCTGAATATGCTCTCAGCAATTTGCCTGATCCTAATCCCAAACGGTTGTATGACGGGTCAAGCAAGGGCTAAGGCCGCAAATTCGCTACAAAGTTTGTTGCAAATTTTCCGCTCGAGTACCCGGTCCTCGAGGCACAGCGGTCACACGGAGCGCTGCGTATCGAATGTCCGGTTGTGCCCGCCGCTGTCTTTCGGGGCGTCGGCCTCTAGTGACTCAGTCCAGTCTGAAACTGCAAGTTCTGCCGCGCAGCAATCGCTGCAGCTAAAGTCGGACCGATCACCCAACAGTGCCTTTGCACTCTCTTTTCCCCCCACCCTTTGCCCCATGAAAACACGTCTTCAAATCGCCGCCTTCCTGGCCGCCCTGTCGGTCATCTCTTCTGTTCATGCCCAAACGACGGCTGCCCTCCCTGCCAACAAGGTCCTCCCATCGGGCGTCGCTTTGAAATGGACCACGGCCGGAACGGGTCAAAAGCCCTTGGCCACCGATACCGTGCAGGTGCACTACCGCGGCACATTGACCGACGGCAAAGAGTTCGACAGCTCGTTCAAACGCGGCGAGCCCGCCACCTTCCCGCTCAACCGCGTCGTGCCCTGCTGGACACAGGCCTTGCAGGAAATGAAAGTGGGCGACACGGCTGAAATAACCTGCCCACCGGCCATGGCCTACGGCGAGCGGGGCATTCCCGGCGTGATCCCAAGCAACAGCGTTCTGGTGTTCCAGGTGCAACTGCTGGCTGTGAAGAGAAACTAAACGGCTTCGCTCTGGCCTGCCTGCGATCCATCGGCTCCTTGCCGGAGCAAGGCCTGGCCAGCCTTGATGCGCACCCCGCTTTCGATGCCTGGCACCGGGTCCAGGCCGGGGGGTGTGAGCACGATGATGGTCGAGCCGTGTTCGAACCAGCCCATCTCTTCTCCCTTGGTCATGCTGGCGGCGCAGGGGATCACGTTGGGGCCGGGCCAGCGCAGGTGCAGCAGGATGTTGAGCCAGTGCAGGCGAATGCTCGCCACCAGCACCGCGGCCACCGGCACCAGGATCAGCGGGGCATCGCCCAGCGCGGGCAAGCGACATTCGATGACGGCACGCTCGTTCTTGCAGAACAGGCGCTCCACGCGTTTGAGCGCGATGGGGTTGACGTTCCAGGTGTCACCGCTGATGTAGGTCACCCGGTCCACCGCCAGCGCATGCGGGGCATGGAAGCGGTGGTACATGGCCGAGGTGAGGCGCAAGGTGGTGTAGCGCCCGCCCTGCATGCGCTGCGCCATGTCTTCGGAGCGCAGCAGCTCTCGCAACGGGTAGGGAAAGCCTTTGGCCTGCAGCACGTCGGTGCCATCGATCGGCCCGCAGGCGCCCACGATGGCGTCGCTGGGGCTGCACACCACGGCCGGGTCGGGATCAAAGGGACGCAGGCCGGGTTTGAGCTCCCGCGTGAAGCAGTCGCGCAGGCTCTGAAAGCTTTGCTGTTTCGCCTCGCTCAGGTCGAGGTCGGTGAACAGCCGCCACACCGCGATGGAGAGCCGCGTGAGCACAGGGCTCTGGATGCGGCTGAACCAGCCCATGAAACGGGTGGCCGCCACACGCGGTATGCGGTTGGTCAACAGGAAGTTGAGATCTTCGTTGAGAAGGAATTTTTCGCGCCAGGCGTTTTTGTTCATGGTTCTGTCAAAGCAATGTTCTACAAATGTCACACCTTCACTTTTCAGGTGTGTGTCAGATGTCCACCGCATGGGTTCTTTCAGCCAGCGCACTGGCAGCGTCCTTTCCTTTCGTTCACCAGCGCATCCAGCTGTCGCGGGCAAAGCACCGCTCGCTGGCCGGGCATTCGCTCATGGCCAAGCGCCTGGCGCGCTGGTTGCCCGGCTACAGTTACGCCGAAGACCGCTTCTTCGCGGCCGACGGTGCACCGCCCGGCGTGGCGGCCCAGCGCAAGGCGGCCTTCTATCGGCTCTCGGCTCAGCTGAGCGCGAAGGCTCCGCAGGGGCTGGCACTCACGGCACAGCTGCGCAGCGGACTGCCGGACCTGCAATTCACCGGCCGCTACCGCGTGCCGTTCCAGTTCAGCGAACTGGTGCGCGAACACCTCGCGCTGCCCGCCTTCTGGGCGCAAGCCGCCGGCGTTGGCCTGACCGACATCGACGGCAACCACTGCTTCGACCTGACCGGCTCCTACGGCGTCAATGTCTTCGGTGTCGACTTCTACAAGGCCACCATGGCCGAGGGCGCCGAGCTGGGCGCCGCACTGGGCCCCGTGCTGGGCGGTTACCACCCCTGCGTGGCCGACAACGTGGAGCGGCTGAAGGCCATCTCGGGCCTGGATGCCGTGTCGTTCCACATGTCCGGCACCGAAGCGGTGATGCAGGCGGTGCGGCTCGCGCGTTTTCACACCGGTCGCAAGAAGCTGGTGCGCTTTTGCGGCGCGTACCACGGCTGGTGGGACGACGTGCAGCCAGGGCCCGGCAACCCGATGCCGCCGGGCCACACCTACACACTGAAGGACATGGACGAACGCAGCCTGAACGTGCTGCGGACCCGAAAGGACATTGCCTGCGTGCTGGTCAACCCGCTGCAGGCACTGCACCCGAACAGAAATGCGCCGGGCGACTCGACGGTGATGACCGCACGCCAGAGCGACCCTGCCGATCAAAAGGCCTACGCGCAGTGGCTGGCGCGTTTGCGCGAGGTCTGCACCGAACGCGGCATTGCGCTGATCTTCGACGAGGTCTTCGTCGGGTTTCGGCTGGCGCGCGGCGGAGCCCAGGAACACTATGGCGTGCAGGCCGATCTGGTCACCTACGGCAAGACGCTCGGTGGCGGTCTGCCGGTGGGCGTGGTCTGTGGCAAGGCCGCCTGGATGCAGCGGTTTCGCCCCGAACGCCCGGCCGACATCTGCTTTGCCCGCGGCACCTTCAATGCACACCCCTACGTCATGGGAGCGATGAACGCGTTTCTGCGGCGGCTGGAGACACCTGAAGTCCAAGCCATTTACGAAGGCCTGGACGAACGCTGGCAAAACCACCTCACCCGTTTCAACCACGCGCTGCAGCAGGCTGATGTGCCGGTTCGGGTGGCCGGGCTCTCCAGCATCTGGACCGTGAACTTCACGGCACCCTCGCGCTACCACTGGATGCTGCAGTTCTACCTGCGCGAGCAGGGGCTGGCGCTGAGCTGGGTGGGCACCGGGCGCATGGTCTTCAGCCTGAACTACAGCGAGCAGGACATGGATGAAGTGCTGCGCCGCCTGGTGCTGGCCTGCCAGCGCATGACCGAGGACGGCTGGTGGGCCAACCCCACCGGAGCGACCGCGCGGGATCTGCAGCGGCAGGTGTTCAAGGAAATGTGGCGCGCCCGCTGGACCGGACGCGCCTGAAGGACTCAGCTGGCGCGCGGCCCCGGCTCCATCCACTCGCCGCGCAGCAACTGCAGCGGCGCGCGGTGGTACAGCTTGATGTCGTGAAACGGGTCGGTCACGATCTTGATGGCCCACACCAGACCCGTGCGCAGATCCTTCAACACCCACAACTGCATGACGCGAAAGGCCAGACCACCAACACCCACCCAGAGCCACATCCAGCCCACGTTGTGCGCGAGGCCCAGCGCGTCGGTGTGGGGCTCCATCAGGCCGAACAGGTCGGGTTGTGCCACCAGGAGCAGCGGCGACGCTGCCCAGATCAGCATCAACACCACCTTGCGCTGCAGGTTGTAGCCCACCTTCACGGCCTCCTTGTACGCATGCGTGGCCTGGTTGATCTCGTCGTAACCCTTGGGTTCGAAAAAGAAGTGACCGGCCTGACGGCTCACCATGGACACCAGCCAGGCCACCAGAGCGGCCAGCGCGGGATCGGTGAACAACAAGGCGTAGGCCACCAGGAAACTCAGGGCGCTGAGCAGGTGCAGGCTCTGGTTGATGCGGCTGTGGTGGTAGTAGCGGTGGTCGTCCCAGCGCTGTGTCTCGAGCTCTTTGAAAAACGTGTTCATTCAATTCCTCTTGTTCAGTCACGGAGGGGCCCGATCACAATGAGCGAACCTGCACTGGATGGTCAGGCGCCTCCATGAAACGACGGTGACATCAACCGAGACATTCCCATGACTTGTCAGGCCGTTGTTTGACAGCGGTCTGTCACACAACTGTTATCGCAAGCGATGAACATCGTCCCCATGAACACATCCGACGTCTGCGACGCCCTGCTGGTCGAACACCTGCCCGTGCCGCGACCCAGCCTGCGGGTGGCCGTGGTCACCGAAACGTATCCGCCCGAGGTCAATGGTGTGGCCGTCACATTGCAGCAGCTGGTGCAGCGGCTGCAGGCTGGCAACCACCAGATCCAGCTGATCCGGCCACGCCAGCCCCTGACCGACAAGGATCGCGACACCACCTCGGACGAACTGCTGGTGCGGGGGCTGGAGATTCCCCGGTATCCGCAGCTTCGCCTGGGCATGCCGATCAAGCGCGCCCTGCTCGCGCAATGGACCCGGCAACGGCCCGACCTGGTGCACGTGGCCACGGAAGGCCCGCTGGGCTGGTCGGCCGTGCAGGCCGCCCGCAAGCTGCGGCTGCCGCTGAGCACCGACTTCCGAACTAACTTCCACGCCTACAGCCAGCACTACGGCATTGGCTGGCTTCGCAAGCCGATCGCGGCCTACCTTCGAAAATTCCACAACCTCGCGGATTGCACGATGGTGCCGTCGAACGACCTGCTGCAAGACCTGTCCGCCCAAGGCTTCGAGCGGCTGATGGTGGTGGCCCGTGGTGTGGATGCCGCCCGGTTCTCACCGGTGCACCGCAGCGAGGCCCTGCGTGCGCAGTGGGGTGTGGCGCCCGATCAGCCGGTGCTGCTGTCGGTGGGCCGCCTCGCCCGCGAAAAGAACCTCGATCTGCTGGCGCGCAGCTGGCACGCGATGCACGCCGTGCGGCCCGATCTCAAGTTGGTGGTGGTGGGTGACGGACCCTCGCGCAACGCTCTGGCACAAGCCTGCCCCGATGCCCTGATGGTGGGCGCGCAGAGTGGCGACGAGCTCGCCCGCCACTACGCCAGCGCCGACCTGTTCGTCTTCCCCAGCGTGACCGAGACCTACGGCAATGTCACACCCGAGGCGCTGGCCAGCGGCCTGGCCGTGTTGGCCTTCGACTACGCCGCCGCCGCCGAGCTGATCCGCCATGGCGACAACGGCTTGCTGGCGCCCCGAGGCGATGAGGCGGCGTTTCTTCGGAACGCGGTTGAACTGATGAGCAACCCAGGTCTCGTCCAGCAACTGCGCGCGCGCAGCCGCGCCACCACGCTCACGCAGGACTGGGAGCAGATCGTGCGGCAGGTCGAGGGCGTCTGGCACCACCTGGTGGCCGCGCGCCTCACGGGCGCGCGGGCCTGATCAAGCGGGCTGCGGCAGTTCCCGCGCCGGGTGGGCAGCCTTGAGAAGACCGCGCCGCCCGATGCCCTGGTAGACGAAGCCCAGCGCATCCATCAACGCCGGGTCGTAGAGGTTGCGGCCGTCGAAGATGACACGGCCACGCATCCTGCGGGCCATGGCGTCAAAATCGGGATTGTGGAAACACTTCCACTCCGTCAACACCAGCAGGGCATCCACGCCGGCCACCGCATCGAGTGGGGAATCGACGAATGTGAGGCCATCCATCTCGCTCACCGGTCGCCCCAGATCGGCACTGAGCGCGCGCTGTGCCTCGCTCGAAGCCACCGGGTCGTGCACCAGTATCTCGGCACCCCGGCTCAGCAGCTCGGGGATCACGATGCGGCTGGGCGCGTCGCGCATGTCGTCGGTGTTGGGCTTGAAGGCCAGCCCCCACACACCCAGGCGCAGCCCGCGCAGGTCAGCGCCGAAGTGCGCGCAGACCCGATCCACCAGCACCTGCTTCTGTTCGTGGTTCACCGACTCGGTGGCCTCGACCACGCGCATGCGCAAGCCCTGCGCGGCCGCTTCGTGGATCAGCGCGCGGGTGTCCTTTGGAAAGCAGCTGCCCCCATAGCCCGTGCCGGCGTAAAGGAAGCCGTGGCCGATCCTGCTGTCGGACCCGATGCCCCGGCGCACGGAGTCGATGTCGGCACCCACGGCGTCGGCCAGATGCGCCATTTCATTCATGAACGAGATCCGCGTCGCCAGCATGGCGTTGGCGGCGTACTTGGTCAGTTCGGCGCTGGCCACATCCATCCACAGACTGCGCTCGTGATGGCGGTTGAACGGGGCATAGAGCCGGGTCATCAGGCGCCGGGCGGCTTCGCCGGCGGCTCCGGTGGGCAGGCCGATGACGATGCGGTCCGGGCGCATGAAGTCGTCCAGTGCAGCGCCCTCCTTGAGAAACTCCGGATTGGACACAACCGCGAAATCCAGCGCATCCAGGCCCCTGGCGGCCAGCGCTCCGCGCAGGACCTGCTCCACGCGCCCCCCGGTGCCCACCGGGACGGTCGACTTGTTGACCACCACCTTGAAGTCGGCCATGTGCTGGCCGATCTGCGTGGCAACCGCCAGCACATGCTGCAGATCCGCCGATCCGTCTTCCTGCGGTGGCGTTCCCACCGCGATGAAGATCACCTCCGCATGCCGCACCGCAACCGCGATCGACGTGGTGAAGCGCAGGCGGTCGGCATGGCGGTTGCGCTGCAACAGGTCTTCAAGACCGGGCTCGAAGATCGGCACACCGCCGGCTTGCAGCACCGCCACGCGCCCGTGGTCGCGGTCCACGCAGATGACATCATTGCCCAGCTCCGCCAGGCAGGTCGCGGTGACCAGACCCACATACCCTGCACCCACCACTGCAATCTTCATGGCTGTTCTCCATTGGTTGGAGAACATGCTGCAAGCCCAAGATGAAACTACCTTGGCGAAGCGATGACAGAACCGTGAAACGGGGGCAGTTCAGGCGCAGGCCTGTCGGCGCTGATGGCGCCGACGGAACTGCATGAGAGAAAGCGCGGCGAGTGCGGCGCCCAGCAGCAGCAGCGAGCCGGGCTCGGGCACCTCCACCGCGACTTCGGCGATGGTCAACACCCCATCGCTGGGGCCGGTCAACCCATAACTGATGTAGGTGCCCAGATGGTCGAACGGGCCAACGAATGAATAGATGATCGAAATGAGCGGCGCCCCACCGGGGAAATTCATCTCGATGCCCGACAACATGAACCCCGGGGACATGAAGTTCACCGAGTCCAGCGTTTCATCCGTCAGGTTGTTGACCACATCGAACAAGTCTGCAGACTGCAGGACCGTGGGCGACGTCAGGAAATCGGTGGCGGTGAACTTGAACTCGATCGGGTCCGAGGTGAACGAATACACCAGAGCCGCCTGGGCGCTGGCACAAAGGCCGAGCAGCAACATGAAGGTCGTCAGGATACGTTTCATGAAATTCGTCCTTGTGTTGATTGAAGAATTTGCAATGCGAGCAACTAGGGTGCCAACCGGAAAATTGCTTGCGTAATCAACGTTGCCGTTCGAATGTCGACCCCGAAGACAAGGCCCGATGTAAAGAATGGCGATGGACAAGGTTCGCTGGAAAGAAACGTGGCGACCATTCACGGCCTCAACGGTGGCTGTCCTGGACCAGTCTGAAACCGTCCCCGGCCACATCACGCAGAGAATCATCCCTCCCGCAAAATCCCGAATCCCCGCGACTGCGACCGCCAAACCCCGATGACCCGCACCCTCCATGGACGATGACCTCACTCAGGCCCTGGCCTGGGCAGAACGGCTCGGCGCGCATGCGCTCCCCGTGCTCGCCGCCGCCCTGTTTGCGGTGCTGATCGCGTGCACCACCCTCGTCATCGGCCTCCACCGCTACGGCGCCCACACCGCGTGGCAACGTTTACCGCGCCCGCTGCTGCTGGGCGCGTGCCTGGTCCTGGGTGCGGGTGTGCTGATCGGCATGGCGTCGCTCTTCGCGGAAATGCTGGAAGCGTTCGACGCCGAGGAGGAGATCGGCCGCTTTGATGAGCGGCTCACCGAGACGCTCGCGCGCGAGCTGTCGCCCATGGCGCTACGCTTCTTCGGCCTGTGGACGCACCTGGGTGACCCGTGGTTGCTGACGCTGCTGGTGAGCGGGGTTGGCGTGCTGCTGCTCGTGCGCCGGCACTTCGCGCTGGCGCTGGGCTGGGTGGTGGCGTGTGCGGGCGCGGGCCTGCTCAACCGTTTGCTCAAGCAGATCTTCGAGCGCGTGCGCCCTGTGCACGAGCACGGTTTTGCACAGGCCGATGGCTACAGCTTTCCCAGCGGACACACCTCGGGCTCGCTGGTGGTGTATGGCATGCTGGCTTACCTGTGCCTGCGGCTGCTGCCGCTGCGCTGGCACCTGCCCTGTGTGCTGCTCACCGCCACGCTGGCGTTCACCACGGGCTGGAGCCGCGTGATCCTGCAGGTGCACTGGGCGAGCGATGTGATCGCGGGGTTCGCGTTTGGCGCGGCGTGGCTCACGCTGTGCATCGCGGCGATCGAGCTCGCGCGACGTTACTCGCGCGCGTAGCACCACCCCCTTCCGCCACGGCGCTGCACTTATGGAGGAGACGACACCATGGGACGCAAGAAATTCGAAGCCTCTCTGATCAATGGCGTGCACGCCCGGCCAGGGCGGCCTGCGCTGGGGCTGGCGCACGGACATCGACAGCCGGACCACGACAGGCTTGACCTGCGCATGTACAACAGCCGAGCAGCCGCTTCGCAGCGATTGCCGAGACTCGGCTCCCCGCCTTGGCCAACGAGATTCGTAAAACTGCACACGCCCAAACTGCATCTTTGAACGACCGCTTGGCATTGACTCCTGACCATCAGCCACCGCGCTGCCTTGTTGCCGCGTTCCTCGGCCGCAGGGTTCGTGAAGCGAGATTGAAACCGCGCGGCCGGAGATGAGATGTCTACGGCCTCGCGCAGGCGATTACTCGTGGCTGTGACCGTGACCGCCATCCATGCCGTGTGAGCCGAACCTGTCGCAACCAGCGAGTGAGCCCAGGAAGGCGACGATCAGCAATGCGCTGACGAGGGATTTGAGAGTTTTCATGGTGTGCTGAATCGAAGAGGTTTGCAAAGGGTGTGGGTGAGGCAGGCGCCACGGCGAAGGCCGCAGCGCCCTTCGATCACTTCATTTGTTTGATGTCGGTGTAGTCACCGCGCGTGCGCAGGATCACCTTCACATCGGCCTGGCCGCGGTTGCGCCAGTACCAGCCGTGGTTACCGGTGAACGCGGCCTCCAGCACACCTTCATCGGCTGCAACACCACGACCTTTCTCGTAGCTGATCGATTTGCCCGGCGCATCACCGTGGGTGTCGAAGTTGACCTGCCCACCTTCGACGACCCACGAATACTGCGCCTTGGCGCCCTGGACCATCTTGAGCTTGATTTCCGTGCCTTCGCCTGGCGTCAAGGTGACGGGCATCTCGTCGCGCCACTCAACCTTGGGCGCGGCGGCCACGGCCACGGGGGCTGGTGCAGGAGCTGGAGTTGAAGGCTGAGCGGCATTGGCCGCGACCATGCCGGCGGCGGCCGTCCCGACTGCCTGCGCAGGAGCGGCAGGGGCTGCGGCAGCATCGGCCGCGGCCTCCGCCGCCAGCTGCTGCTTGATCTCGCCCATCTCGGTCATGCGCAAGACCCGGCCGATACCCGTGGGGTCGACGCCGTATTCGGCCGGCAGCACGACGGCCACGAGGAGGACCACGGCCGACACAGCGGCGAGGATGGTGGAGCGCAGCAGCTGTTTGGAAGAAGGCAGCTCGGCGCGTGTGGGGGAATCGCTGTTGTACATGTTGAATATTCCTTGGGTGTTCACGACACGAAGTAGCCGGTGAGCTGCATGCCCACCAGAATGAAACCCGCGCTCATCATGGCGACGTTGGCGGTGTAGGCATGGCGAATGAAACTGGTTGTTCGGCGCCAGTAGCTCATGCCGATGAGGATGACGGCCAGAGCCAGCAGCTGCCCGATTTCCACACCGACGTTGAAGGCCAGCAAGTTGGGCACCAGGCCGTCGGGCGAGATCTCGTACTCGATGATCTTGGTGGCCAGGCCAAAGCCGTGGAACAGACCAAACACGAGGGTGGCGACCTTGGTGTTGGGCTGGAACCCCAGCCAGCGCTGGAAAGCGCCGATGTTGTCCAGCGCCTTGTAGACCACCGAGAGACCAATGATCGCGTCGATCAGGTAGCTGTTGATCCCGACGTTGAAGTACACGCCCAGGATCATGGTGGTGGAGTGACCCAGCGCAAACAAGCTCACATAGATGCCGATGTGTTTGATGCGGTAGAGAAAGAAGATCACGCCGAACAAAAACAGGATGTGGTCGTAGCCCGTCATCATGTGTTTGGCGCCCAGGTACACAAAGGGCAACAGATTGACCCCCGAGATTTCCTGGATGTAGCCCTTGTCACCTTCGGTGACGGCGTGGGCAAAGGCCTCTGCGGTGCCCAGGAGAAGGCACATGAAGAAGGCAAAGAGCAAGAAGAGACGGGGGTGCCCGATCGCCCATGGCGAACGGGGCAGCCTGTCGTGGACATGGCTGTGCATGAAGACTCCGATGGTCTGAAAGAAAAGGGGAGCGCGGCACGAAGCCGCACGAGAGCAGACGAGCGGTCTCAGCCCATGGGTGGGCGTTCGAGCCGTGATGCCTCGGCCATGTCAATCCGCAGCTGCGCTTGTCCGATCCAGCCAGGAAGCAGCGGAACAGCCACGCTCCATGTGATGGGCAGGGCGTGGGCTTTGTCGTGCGAGTGGTCGGCCCCGTGGTGGGGATGGTCGGCGCTTGCACCATGCCCCGATACCAAATCGCCCTCGCCATCTTCGTGGGCATGGCCGTGAGCATGGTCGTGCTCAGTGTCCGATGACGCTGGAGACATGTGGCTCACTGCGGCAATGGCGGCGATGCCATGGGAGTTCACGCCCCCCACCGACGAGATGAGGGTGCCGAACAGGATCACCAGCAACACCAGCCAGCGCATACCCAGCGCTGTCCTGTCGGGGCGCAGGCAGCGTTTAAGGCTTGTGGTCATGGGCAGTGTGGTGTTCATCGCTGACAAGGGCGATATAGTAACCCCCCCGAGGGGATACGATCAGCCATGACACAACCGCACACACATGCTTCCCATCCGGCCATCATCAAACGCCTTCGCCGGGCCAGTGGACATCTGAGCAGCACCATAGACATGATCGCCCAGGGGCGCGACTGCCTCGATGTTGCGCAGCAGTTGCAGGCGGTGGAGAAGGCGATTCAGCAAGCCAAGAAGGCCTTGATCCAGGACCACCTGGACCACTGCCTCGAAGACTTGATGGGCCCCCTGAAATCGGGGCAACGCCATTCGCTGGACGAGTTCAGGGAAATCACGCGCTACCTCTGAGCCCGTGGCGTCCATGGCCCCGAGCGCATGCACAACGAGAACAACAGACATGCTGGACATCCTTTCCAACCGCACCTACCGCCACCTCTTCGCCGCGCAGGTGATCGCCCTGATCGGGACCGGGCTGGCCACTGTGGCGCTGGGCCTGCTGGCCTTCGACCTGGCCGGCGACAACGCAGGCATGGTGCTGGGCACAGCCTTGGCCATCAAGATGATTGCCTACGTGGGCGTGGCGCCGGTGGCCGCGGCGTTCGCTGATCGTCTGCCACGGCGCACCATGCTGGTTGCGCTGGACCTGGTGCGTGCAGCAGTGGCGCTGCTGCTGCCGTTTGTCTCCCAGATCTGGGAGGTGTACGTGTTGATCTTTGTGCTGCAGGCAGCGTCGGCCGCGTTCACGCCCACCTTTCAGGCCACCATCCCCGATGTGCTGCCGCTGGAGAAGGACTACACCAAGGCGCTGTCGCTCTCGCGCCTGGCCTACGACATGGAGAGTCTGGTGAGCCCGATGCTGGCGGCCGCCCTGCTCACGGTGATCGGTTTCCACGATCTGTTTGCCGGCACGGTGGTGGGCTTCCTGGCGTCGGCCGCGCTGGTGGTCTCGGTGGTGTTGCCCGCGCATCCGGCGCCGCAGCGCCGCGGCATTTACGAGCGCACCACACGCGGGCTGCGCATCTACCTGGCCACTCCCCGGCTGCGTGGGCTGCTGGCGATCAGTGCGGCCGTGGCGGCGGCGGGTTCCATGGTGTTTGTCAACACGGTGATCATCGTGCAGGCCGGCATGGGACTGAGCCAGAGCGCCGTCGCCCTGGCCTTGGCCAGCTTCGGCGCAGGCTCCATGGTGGCTGCGCTGGCCTTGCCGCAACTTCTGGAGAGGCTGCCCGATCGCACCGCGATGCTTGGGGGCATCGGTTTGATGGTCGTGGGTCTGTTCGCGGGTGTCTTCGTGGTCGGACAGGCTTCGTTGATGGTCTTGTGGTTCGTGCTCGGACTGGGCTACTCCACCGCCCAGACGCCTTCCGGGCGCTTGTTGCGGCGGTCTGCGCACGCAGAGGATCGGCCTGCGTTGTTCGCTGCGCAGTTCGCGTTGTCGCACGCCTGCTGGTTGGTGTTCTATCCCCTGGCCGGTTGGCTCGGTACCCGTTTCGGCATGTCGGCGACGTTTGTGGTGCTGGGGATTGCAGGCGCATCGGCCATCTGGATGGCGTCAAAGGTTTGGCCGACGCAAGACCCGGAGGTGATCGAGCACGAGCACCCGGACCTGCCGGCCGGACACGCTCACACGCAGGGGGCGGTCGCCAGCGGCAGTCGGGTGCGCCATGCGCACGCTTTTGTGGTGGATGACCAACATCCCCATTGGCCGAGCGCGCGCACCTGATCACCCCCCTCGGCCCGCAGAAACTTGTGTATCAGCGCGATCGCGCTGCTCGCCCGCATCTCACGCGTTGGGTTCGTGGTGAATCTCAATCTTGCGTGCACGACTTCTTCGTGGACGGTCAACAGTCGGCGCGGGGTGGTTGGTGTGAGGCCGGCACGCGGGTGACCATCACCATGGCGAAGGGGTATGCGACTGCGCGCCAGTGGCAGGGACGCGCGCCACCTGATTGGCGGCATCGAAGGCTGGAGCAATGGCGGCATGCCCCTGGAGCCCGGGGAGGGGCCAACGTCCTTGACTGAGTCACACTCTCACGGCCATCGCTTCCCATCCCTCGTCGCCTCTGAACACCACGCCATGCCCAAAATCCTTGCCACGCTGTTGATCGCGCTCCTGCACACTGCCTGCGGTGCGGTGGAAGTCCGGTTCGAGAAAGTGACAGAAGGCGTCTATGCCCACGTCGGCGAACTGGGGGCCCGCACACGCGAGAACGAAGCGTTGAACGCCAACATCGGCCTGGTGCTCACACCCCGCGGTGCGGTGCTGATCGACAGTGGGGCGACCCACCTGAGTGCCCGCGACATTGACCAAGCGGCCCGCCGCGTAACAGACCAGCCCATCCGCTGGGTGATCAACACCGGCGGGCAGGACCACCGCTGGTTGGGCAACAGCCACTTTCAGGCCCAAGGCGCCGAAATCATCGCGCACGCCAGCGCCATACCGGATATGCGGGCCCGGTCGGGTGACCAGATGCAGGCACTCAAGGGCATGCTCGGGCCCCGATTCGAGGGCACGCTAGCCGTCTACCCGACCCGGCTCATCGCCGCCCCCGACGCGCAACTTGACCTGGGCGGCGTCCGATTTGAGCTGCGCCATCGCGGCGGCGGACACACACCCGGAGACATGATGGTGTGGCTTCCAAATGCAAATGTGCTGTTCACGGGTGACATCGTCTACGTAGACCGCATGCTCGCAGTGCTTCCGGTCAGCAACACCCGTCAGTGGCTCTTGGCGATCGATGAAATGGAAGCTCTCAACCCGACGCACATCGTGCCGGGACACGGCAAGGTCACGGACTCGGCCACGGCACGAGCTCAGACGCGTGACTACCTCGTTCGACTGCGCGCCCACCTCAAACCGGCGGTGGAACGCGGCGACGACATTGGTGCTGCGGCGCGAAGTTTTGACATGGCGCCGTTTGCACATCTTCTCAATGCGGCCGACCTGCACCCCGGCAACGCGAGTCGCATCTACCTGGAGATGGAGCGGGAGTGAGTCATCCAGCAGCAAAGTGGGTGGATAGTCGCGGGTGCGAACATGAGCTTGGACTTCCCTCGCCACCCGTCCGCCGTGGGGGCCGGTTCTGGACGCTTTGCCGACGCTCGTACTGCTGCATGCACAAGGCGGATGATTGATTCACTACTTCTCAATCACTTGACAAGGAATGTCTGAGACCAGTCGCTTTCAGCAATCAAGGCAAGGCTGACCGACGCATGCTGCGTGGATCGATGTTCAGGCTTGGCCGATGACAATATCCGCCATGGGCCGGGCCACGCAGGGCAGGCAATAGCCCTCCTCCTTTTCATCGGAGCTCAGGCCGGGCCAGGGAATTTCATAGCGCACTTGCCCCTGCAGCAAGCGAGCAATGCAGGTGCGGCAGGTTCCGTTGCGACAGGACACCGGCCATGCAATTCCCGCGCGTGTCATCGCAGCGAACAAGCTGGTCTCGCTGTCGGTCACTATGGCAGCCCCTTGGCCGTCAATCTGCATACGGAACGTTTTCATGCGCATCGAAGTGGGAGGGAGTGGGCTTGCACGTCACCCATGACTCTTGAACCATTGGAAGTATGACGCGGGCACCGACACCGTCGCCTTGGAAGGCTTTCCCCTCAAGGCAGAAAGACAAACGAAGGCAATGCGCTGAACACCACCGCCACGGTGGCAATGGCAACGGCGCCCAGCGCGAAGTGGTAGTTCCAGTCTGCAAGTCCGCCAACCGCGTGTTGGCCCTTGACCCGTACCCAGTGCACACCCACCGCAAGCAACGCGATGGCGGTGGCACCCCACGCCACCGCATTGGCGGTCCACTGGTGAGGCCAGATCTCGCTCGCTGCCCACACCACCATGAAGTGCACGAACCAGATTACGAAGGCCGTCACGATCGGCCGCCAGCTCAGTTGCTTCAGCGCCTTCACAAGCCGCCCCATGGCAACAAGCGCGGCAGCAGCAGGCCGGCTGTGCCTTCCACCGCGGCAAACATGAACAGGATGCGCAGCGCCTCCAGCGTCTTGTTGGCCGGGGCTGGTGCAAGGCCGCGCATCCAGCGTGCCAGGTAGTAGCAGGCCGACAGCATCACCGCAAGCACGATGCTGCTGTGCCACGCCAACATGGCGTAGATCGCTGCGCCTTGCGCGCTGGCATCCCCGCGCAACCCGGCGTTCCACCAGTCGAGAGCGTCCACCGCCAGCGCAGCAACGAGGCACACCATGCTCAGCGTCATCGTCAAGGCGCTGACTCCGCTGCCGCGCTTGAACCTCGCCATCAACGGCCGGGCCGCCCAGGCCAGGCCCGCCGATGCACCCAGCAGCAGCAGGCCCGGTGCGAGGGCGCCGTGCGGAGCGGCCACCTTCCACCAGTCCGGGTGGGCGCCGAACAGGTACAGGTATGAAAACATCGACATCAGAAAAATCATCCCGAGCACGATGACCAGCAGCACCGCTGCCCACCAGCCGTGCGATTGCGGGCCGGTCACATAGGTCGGCAGCAGGATGCCTGCGCCCGCGTCGACCTGCTTCTGCGGGATGTGTCGGTCGTTGTTCCAGACCCAGCGCATCACGCACACGACGGTCAGCACGCCGCAGACCGCGCTCAGCGCCATGGCCTTCACCGTCAGCAGCAGGAAGAAGCCCGCGGTGAAGAGTGCCGCCAGAAACGGCCACCAGGAGGGGCCCGGCATGATCTGCACGTACTGCGGCTCCGCGCGCGAGCTGCTGGTGATCAGCGTCTCACGCGCGCCGGTGATGGTGCCCGGCAGGAAGTAGCGCCCCGCCTCGACGTCCTGGCGCAGCCGGGCATCGGCCCACAAGGGCTCGAGGTCGCTGACGACAGGAATCGAACGCAGCCCGTAGTTGCCGGTGGCCAGCCACTCCAGCGTGCCGCCCTGGTACACGTTGCGGGCGTTCCCGTCGTCATTGCCCTTGCGGCCGTAGCAGCGGATGGCGTCGATCAGGAACAGCAGCACGCCGGCCGCCATGATGAAGGCACCCACGGTCGAAATCAGGTTCGGCACCTCCATGGCCCGGCCCGGCAGGTAGGTGTCGACGCGCCTGGGCATGCCCATCAGCCCGCTCAGGTGCATGGGCAGAAAGCACACATGCACGCCGACGAAGTTGAGCCAGAAGACCCAGCGCCCCACGCGCTCCGACAGCTGCCGACCGTTGATCATCGGCGTCCAGTAATAGAACCCGGCGAACAGCGGGAAGACCATGCTGCCGATCAGCACGTAATGAAAGTGCGCGACGACGAAGTAGGTGTCGTGGGCCTGGCCATCGAAAGCGACCATGCCCACCATCACGCCGGTGAGGCCGCCCATCACGAAGATGAGGATGCCTCCAACAAGAAACAGCGAGGGCACGTGGCGCTGCACCTTGCCCGAGGCGAGCGTGGCGATCCACGCGAACACCTGGGCGCCCGCCGGAATGGCCACCGCCATCGACGCGGCGGAGAAGTAGCCGGCCGACAAGCCCGGCAGGCCCACCGTGAACATGTGGTGTGCCCAGACCCCGAAGCTGATGAAGCCGGTGGCGATCAACGCCAGCACGACGATCTCGTGGCCCACCAGCGGCTTCTGCGCGACCGTGACGATCATCGCGGACACCATGGCCGAGGCCGGGATGAAGATGATGTAGACGTCGGGGTGGCCAAAGAACCAGAACAGGTGCTGGTACAGCAGCGGGTCGCCACCGCGCGTGGCGTCGAACAGCGGCCAGTTGAAGGCGCGCTCGAGTTCCAGCAGAAAGGTCACCATGATCATCGCCGGGAAGGCCAGGATGATCATCACGCCGAAGATCAGCACGGCCCAGGCGTAGATGGGCATCTTCGAAAGCAGCATGCCCGGGGCGCGCGTGCGCAGCACGCCCACGATGAGTTCGATGGCGCCGGCAATCGCGCTGATCTCGATGAAGCCGATGCCCAGCAGCCAGAAGTCGGCGTTGATGCCCTTGGCGTAGACCCCCGCGCTGAGCGGCGGGTACATGAACCAGCCGCCGCTTGGCGCCAGGCTGAAGAAGATCGAGCAGAAGAAGACGACACCGCCGATCAGGTAGGCCCAGTACGAGTAGGCCGACAGCCGCGGGAAAGGCAGGTCGCGCGCGCCGATCATCTGCGGCAGCAGCAGCACCGCGATGGCCTCGACGGCGGGCACGGCAAAGAGGAACATCATCACCGAGCCGTGCATCGTGAACAGCTGGTTGTAGGTCTCCTGCGGCACGATGCC
>JAZKHJ010000046.1:0-48749 GCA_040385485.1 Pseudomonadota bacterium
ATGTGCTGCTGCCCATGGCGTTTCGCATCATCATCCCGCCGCTGACCAGCGAGACCATGAACATCTTCAAGAACTCCTCTGTGGCGTTCGCGGTGTCGGTCTCAGAACTCACCATGTTTGCCATGCAGGCGCAGGAAGAGACCTCGCGCGGTGTTGAGGTGTACCTGGCTGTGACCGGCCTGTACATCATTTCGGCCTTCGCGATCAACCGCATCATGGCCGTGATCGAGAAGCGTGCACGCATACCGGGCTTCGTGGTGGCCGGTGGAACAGGCGGGCATTGACATGAACCTCAATCTCGACTTTTCCTTCTACAACTGGGACCTCATCAGCAACTTCGTGCTGAAGGGCCTGTACTTCAGTTTGATGCTGACCATCGTGGCCACCATCGGCGGCATCATCTTTGGCACCGTGCTCGCACTCATGCGCCTGTCGGGCAAGAAGTGGCTCGACACGCCGGCCACGATCTACGTCAACGGCATGCGCAGCATTCCGCTGGTGATGGTGATCCTGTGGTTCTTCCTGCTGGTGCCCTTGCTGATCGGGCGACCGATCGGTGCCGAGGTGTCGGCGGTGGTCACGTTCATCGCCTTCGAGGCGGCGTACTTCAGCGAGATCATGCGCGCCGGCATCCAGTCGATCCCGCGTGGCCAGGTGCATGCGGGGCAGGCGCTGGGCATGAGCTACGGGCAGAACATGAAGCTGGTGGTGTTGCCACAGGCCTTCCGCAACATGCTGCCGGTGCTGCTCACACAGACCATCATCCTGTTCCAGGACACCTCGCTCGTGTACGCCATCGGCGCCTACGACATGCTCAAGGGCTTCGAGGTCGCGGGCAAGAACTTCGGTCGTCCGATCGAGGCCTACCTCGCCGCCGCCGTGGTCTATTTCGTCATGTGTTACGCGTTGTCGTGGTCCGTCAAGCAGCTGCACAAGAAGATCGCCATCATCCGTTGAAGCACCCGTTACTCAGGAATTGCCATGATTGAACTCAAGAACGTCTCCAAGTGGTACGGCAGTGTCCAGGTGCTGACCGATTGCTCCACCGAGATCCAGAAGGGTGAAGTGGTCGTGGTCTGCGGCCCGTCGGGCTCGGGCAAGTCCACCCTCATCAAGACCATCAACGCGCTCGAGCCTTTCCAGAAGGGCGAGATCACGGTCGATGGCGTGCCGGTGCACGACCCCAAGACCGACCTGCCCAAGCTGCGCAGCCGCGTGGGCATGGTGTTCCAGCACTTCGAGTTGTTTCCGCACCTGTCGGTGACCGAGAACCTCACGATCGCCCAGATCAAGGTGCTGGGCCGCAACCCGGACGAGGCCAAGAAGCGCGGCCTCAAGATGCTCGACCGCGTGGGCCTGTCTCTGCACAAGGACAAGTTCCCGGGCCAGCTCTCGGGCGGCCAGCAGCAGCGCGTGGCAATCGCGCGAGCGCTGTCGATGGATCCGATCGTGATGCTGTTCGACGAACCCACCTCGGCGCTCGATCCCGAAATGGTCGGCGAGGTGCTCGACGTGATGATCGGCCTGGCCAACGAAGGCATGACCATGATGTGCGTGACGCACGAAATGGGCTTCGCGCGCAAGGTCAGCAACCGCGTGATCTTCATGGACGTGGGCGGCAAGATCCTTGAGGACTGCTCCAAGGACGACTTCTTCGGCAAGCCCGAAGACCGCCAACCGCGCACCAAGGACTTCCTCAACAAGATCCTGGCGCACTGAAGCCGGTCTGCAGGACGCTCAAAAATACTGTCAATGGGGTAGATACTCGGGCGAGACATGTGCCTATTCTTTGTCCGGTTGCGGACAAAGAAGGATCGCAACACCTTTTTTTGCCCAACTGGGTGTTGACCGACTGGAGGCTCTCCATGGCACTTGTGTCGTCGTTGAAGCGGTGTGCCGTTGCATCGCTCATGGGCTTGGCAGTCGCCGGCCAGGCGCAGTCAGGTCCGGTGCAGGACCAGATTCGTGCCACGGGACGGCTGGTGATCGCTCATCGCGAATCGTCGGTGCCGTTTTCGTACCTGGACGCCAACGCGAAGCCCGTGGGCTATGCGCTGGACATCTGTCGCCGGCTGCTGCTTGCGGTGCAGCAGAAGATGGGCGGGACCCCTTTGACGGTGGAGTACCTGCAGGTCACGCCTGCCAACCGCATCGACATGGTCGCGCAAGGCAAAGCCCACCTGGAGTGCGGTTCAACCACCAACAACGCCAGCCGTCGCGAAAAGGTGGCCTTCACGGTTCCGCACTTCATCACCGGCGCGCGCCTGCTGGTCAAGTCGGACAGCCCGGTGGATCGCATCGATCACCCCCAACTCAAGACCGTGGTGTCCACCCGCAATACGACCCCGCTCGTGGCGCTGCGCCGCCTGGATCTGGAGCGTTTCCTCAAGTTGCGCATCCTGGAAGCCGAGGATCACCAGCAGGCCGTGGCGATGGTTGAAAAAGGCGAGGCTGATGCGTTTGCCATGGACGACGTGCTGCTCTTCGGCCTGGCGGCCGGACGCCCCGACCCCAAGGCGCTCAAGGTGGTGGGCAGGTTCTTCACCACGGAGCCATTGGCCATCATGTTGTCCAAGGATGATCCGGGCTTCAAGAAGATCATTGACGATGAAATGCGCCGCCTCATCTACAGCGGCGAGATCAAGGCAATCTATGCCGAATGGTTCGAGAGGCCCATCCCGCCCAAGGGCCAGTCGCTGAACCTGCCCGTCAGTTACCTGCTGAAGGACTTCTGGAAGTACCCCACCGACAAGGTGCCCTGAGGACGCACTGGCGGTTTGCGACAATCGGTGCATGAATGCAGCGACCGCCCCCCTCACCAACACCCTGACCCTCACCCGACCCGACGACTGGCACCTGCACGTGCGCGACGGCGACGCCCTGCGCACCGTGGTGCCGCACACCGCTGCCCAGTTCGGGCGCGCCATCATCATGCCCAACCTCAAGCCGCCGGTGACCACCGCGGCGCAGGCCGTGGCTTACCGCGACCGCATCCAGGCGGCCGTGCCCGAGGGCGTGAGTTTCGAGCCGCTGATGACGCTCTACCTCACCGACAACCTGCCCGCCGACGAGATCGCGCGCGCCAAAGACGCCGGGGTGGTGGCCCTCAAGCTCTACCCCGCCGGCGCCACCACCAACAGCGATGCCGGCGTGACCGACATCCGCAAGACCTACAAGACGCTGGAAGCCATGCAGCGTGCCGGGCTGCTGCTGCTGGTGCACGGGGAGGTCACTTCACCCGACATCGACTTGTTCGACCGCGAAGCCGTCTTTATCGACCAGCAGATGATCCCGCTGCGGCGCGACTTCCCCGAGCTGAAGGTGGTGTTCGAGCACATCACCACCAAGGAAGCCGCGCAGTACGTGGCCGAGGCCGGCCTGTTTACTGCCGCCACGCTCACCGCGCACCACTTGCTTTACAACCGCAACGCCATCTTCACCGGCGGTATCCGCCCGCACTATTACTGCCTGCCGGTGCTCAAGCGCGAAACGCACCGCCAGGCCCTGCTGGCCGCGGCCACCAGCGGCAACGACCGCTTCTTCCTCGGCACCGACAGCGCGCCACACCCCGCGCATCTGAAGGAGCACGCCATGGGCTGCGCCGGTTGCTACACCGCGCACGCTGCAATCGAGATGTACGCTGAGGCCTTTGACACTGTGGGCGCGCTCAACAAGCTCGAAGCCTTTGCCAGCTTCAACGGCCCGGCCTTCTATGGCCTGCCGCGCAACAGCGGTACCGTGACGCTGTTGAGAGAGAGCTGGACCACACCCGAGAGCTTTCGCTTCGGCGAGGCCGATCTCAAGCCACTGCGCGGGGGTGAGGCGCTGCCTTGGCGGTTGCAGGCCTGAGCCCCTTGGGCTTGTCACCCGACTGGAACGAACCCTGGTTTGCGCCTGTGGCGGCCGAGGGGCGGGCGGTGGCCCAGGCTCTCGCGCGCGGCGAGGCTTTGCCGCAAGCCTTGCAATTCCGAAGCCCATGCGCGGTGCGATTCGTGCCGCAAGCCGATTTGCCCGCAGGCATGGCATACGAGCAGTTCATCTTCGACACCGGCCAGGTTCCCACGCGCGAGAATCTGCACGATTTTTTCAACGGCCTGTGCTGGTTGCGTTTTCCCCTCACCAAGCATCGCCTCAACCAGCTGCAGGCGGCCGAAATTGCACGGGCTGGCGTGCGCGAGGTGCGCGGGCCGGTGCGCGATTCGCTCACACTGTTCGACGAAAACGCGGCGCTGCTGCAAGCCCCTGAGCCGCTGTGGGACGCCTTGACGGCGCGCGACTGGCAGCGGCTGTTCGTCACGCTGCGCCCACTGTGGGCCCAGGCGCGGCTGGTGCTGTTCGGCCATGCGCTGCTCGAAAAACTGGTCACGCCCTACAAATCCATCACCGCCCATGTGTTGCGTGAGCCTGTGCCCATTGACTTGGGTGACGACCTCGCTGCCTGGGACGCCTGGCTGGCGCAGGGCCTGAGCGCGCCGGTGTTGGCGGCCAAGCCGTTCACGCCCTTGCCGGTGCTGGGCGTGCCGGGCTGGTGGCCCACCAACGACGATCCCACTTACTATGCCGACGCCAGCGTGTTCCGCCCCCGGCGTCCCGACGCCCCATTGGACAACCCATGACCTTGCCGACATCGCCCTCCTGGTCCCACCTGAATCTGGCACAGGACGCCGACCGCGCCGAACTCGCGGCCCATTTCCGCGTCAGCGGCGTGCGCGACGTCGAGTGCCTGTTTGCCGACGTCACCGGTTACCCGCGCGGCAAGCTCATGCCTGCGGGCAGCTTCGCGGCGGGCGGCGAGCTGCGCATCTGCCAGGCCATTCCCATGCAGTGCGTGACGGGCGAGTACTCCTACGACCCGATCTTTCCCGACAGCGACCCCGACGTGCGCCTGGTGCCCGACCTGGCCACGCTCAAGCTCGCACCTTGGGCCAGCGTGCCGCGCTACCTGGCGGTGCACGACTGCGTGGAACTCGACGGCAGCCTGTGCGAGTTCGCGCCGCGCTCGGTGCTCAAGAACGTGGTCGCGCGCTACCAGGCCGTGGGCCTCACACCCGTGGTGGCGCCCGAGATCGAGTTCTACCTGACCGCCGCCATGACCGACCCGGCCCAGCCACTCACCGCGCCCCTGGGGCGTGGTGGCCGGCCCGAGGTGGGGCAGTCGGCCTTCAGCCTGAACGCGCTCAACGAGCTGGCGCCGTTCTGGGATGCGTTTCACGCTGCCATCGACGCTCTGGGCATCCGCGCCGATACTTGGCTGCACGAGGTGGGTCCGTGCCAGTACGAGATCAACCTCCTGCATGGCGACCCGGTGGCGGTGGCCGATCAGGCTTTCCTGTTCAAGACGGCGGCGCGCGAGATCGCCTTGCAGCATGGGTTGAACGCGGTGTTCATGGCCAAGCCCATCGCGGGCGAGGCTGGCAGCTCGATGCACCTGCACCAGAGTGTCGTGGACGCTGAAGGCCGCAACATCTTCAGCCAGGCCGATGGCTCCGCCAGCGACGCTTTCCTGCACTACATCGGCGGCTTGCAGGCCTTCACGCCCGACCTCACGCTCATCTATGCGCCCACGGTCAATTCGTACCGCCGCTATGTCAGTGGCAGTCAGGCGCCCACCAACGTGGCGTGGGGCTACGACAACCGCACCGCCGGCCTGCGTGTGCCGGTGAGCCCGGCTGCGGCTCGCCGGGTGGAAAACCGGCTGGCCGGCGCCGACGCCAACCCCTATCTGGCCATGGCCGCCACGCTGGCCGCCGGCCTGGCCGGGCTGCAGGCGCGCTGTCTGCCGGGCGATCCGGTGCAAGGCAACGGCTACGACCTGCCGCGTGGTCTGCCGCGAACTTTTTCAACCGCCCACGAACAAATGGCCCAGAGTGAACACGCGCCGCGCCTGCTGGGCGAGCGCTTCGTGCGGGCCTATCTCGCGGTCAAGGCGATGGAGCACGACAGCTTCCTGAACGAGATCAGCGCATGGGAACGGCGGTTCTTGCTGCCGCAGGTCTGACCATCGGGGATCACCTGAAGCTGGTGTGCCTTGAAGAACCGCACAGCAAGCCCCACTTATCATCCCGTTGTCTTTGACACTACCCGGAGTCCCCATGAAACGCATCCTGCTGTTCGTCCTGACCAACTTCGCCGTGATGGCGGTGCTGTTGATCACCACCCGCATCCTGGGCGTGGACCGCTTCCTCACTGCCAATGGCCTGAACATGACGGCGCTGGCCGGGTTCTCGCTCGTCATCGGCTTTGGTGGCGCCATCATCTCGCTGCTGATCAGCAAGCCCATGGCCAAGTTCAGCACGGGTGCGCGCGTGATCAACCAGCCTCAAACATCCGACGAAGCCTGGATCGTGGAGACCGTGCGCCGTTTCGCGGAGAAGGCCGGCATCGGCATGCCCGAGGTTGCCATCTTTGAAGGCGCGCCCAATGCGTTTGCCACGGGTGCGTTCAAGAACTCGGCGCTCGTGGCGGTGTCCACCGGCCTGCTGCAGAACATGACGAAGGAAGAAGTCGAGGCCGTGATCGGCCACGAGGTCGCCCACGTGGCCAACGGTGACATGGTCACCATGACGCTGATCCAGGGCGTGATGAACACCTTCGTGGTGTTCCTCAGCCGCGTCATCGGCTACGCGGTGGACAGCTTTCTGCGCAAGGGCGACAGCAACAGCAGCGGTCCCGGCATCGGCTACATGATCACCACCATCGTGATGGACATCGTGCTGGGCTTCGTTGCGGCCATCATCGTGGCCTGGTTCAGCCGACAGCGCGAGTTCCGCGCCGACGCCGGTGCCGCCGGCCTCATGGGCCGCAAGCAGCCCATGATCAACGCGCTGGCCCGCCTGGGTGGACTCACACCGGGCGAACTGCCCAAGACCATGCAGGCACTCGGCATCACTGGCAGCCTGGGCAAGCTCTTCTCGACGCACCCGCCGATTGAAGAGCGGATCGCGGCGCTGCAGAACAAAAGTTGACCCCCCGCGTCGCCTGCGGCGCCACCCCCTGGGAGGGGGGCGACACCTGAGGCCCGGCAAAGCCGGTTCCTCGGTATCTCTGGCTAGGGGCACGCTCTCCGGAAACGCAAAAGCGACCCTCGGGTCGCTTTTTTTGTGTGTGCCTGGATCAGCGGTTGCGGTCCCAGCGGTCATGGTCACGACGCCCATCTCGGTAGCGTCGGTCGTCGTGGCGGTGGCCCGAGCGGTAGCCGTTGATGTAGATCACGCCCGGTGAGACCTGGTAGCGCGGGTAGTACTGCGTGCCGATCGTGATGCGGGTGTTGTTCGGGTAGTACTCCACTTGGGGCTGGTACACCGGTGCGTTGTTGTAGATGGGCGGCGGCAACACGTCCACCGGGGACACATTCAGGCGGATGTAGTTGCCCGGGTCCTGCGGCGTCTGCACGTTGTACTGGCGCCCGGCGTACTCATAGACCACGTTGTAGGCCACGGTGCGGTTTTCATAAAACGTTTGCGTGCCGCACTGGCGGTAGGTTTCGGTGTAGGGCTGGCCCGGGCCTTCGATGCGATCACCCAGAATCGCGCCTCCGACCAGACCGATCACGGTGGCCGCGGCACGGCCTCCGCCATTGCCGATCGCATTGCCCGCTGCCCCGCCGGCGATGCCGCCGAGCAAGGCGCCAGCGCCCGATTTCTGACCTTGGTAGGTCACGCGCTCGTCGCTGCACACCTCGCGCGGCACGGCCACCTGTTGCACCACTGGCGTGCTGCTGATCACGCGGCCCTGTTCTTCCTGGGCGTGCGCCACACCGCTGCCAGCCAGGGCAAGCAGGCCGGCAGCGAAGGGAATGAGGGCTGGGGTTTTCATGGGGGAACTCCTGATGGGGGTAGCTTGAAGTCTGCTCTCTTGTTGTCAAGCCCTGATGCACCGCGTGTAAAGAATCGTCACAACGCCGGAATTTTTGCAGCGCCTGGCGATGGGGTGCGGTCCTGGAGCAGATCCAGCACCAATGCTTCGGCCACCTTCAGGCCGTCGACCCCCGCCGAGAGGATGCCGCCCGCATAGCCTGCGCCTTCACCGGCCGGGTACAGCCCGCGTGTGTTCAGGCTCTGCAAGTCGTCACCACGCGTGATGCGCAGCGGTGCAGACGTGCGGGTCTCCACGCCGGTCAGCACCGCGTCGGCCATGTCGTAGCCCTTGAGTTTTCGGCCGAACACCGGAAGCGCCTCCATCATGGCCTCGATGGCGTAGGCGGGCAGGGCCGGCGCCAGATCTCCTAGCTTCACGCCCGGCTGGTACGAAGGCACCACCTCGCCCAGTGCGCTGGACGGGCGCTGCGCAAGAAAATCACCCACCAGTTGCCCAGGGGCTTCGTAAGTGCCGCCCCCGAGTTGGTAGGCACGCGCTTCGAGTTCGCGCTGCAGCACGATGCCGGCCAGCGGATGGTTCTGGCCGGTGGAAGCGAGTTGTGCGGCCTGTGCGGCGTAGCGCCGACCGTCCGATGCGCCGAAGGCGGCAGTCCACAGTGGCGCATCGCGTGGGAAGTTTTGCGGAAAATCCACCGGCTCGATGCCGACCACCAGACCGGCGTTGGCGTTGCGTTCGTTGCGCGAGTACTGGCTCATGCCGTTGGTGACCACGCGACCGGGCTCGGAGGTGGCGGCCACCACCATGCCGCCCGGGCACATGCAGAAGCTGTAGACCGCACGGCCGTTCTTCGCGTGGTGCACCAGCTTGTAGTCGGCCGCGCCCAGCAGCGGGTGGCCGGCGTGGCGGCCCCAGCGCGCGCGGTCGATCACGCCCTGCGGGTGTTCGATGCGAAAGCCGATGGAGAACGGCTTGGCCTCCATGAACACGCCCGCGTCCCAGAGCAGGGCGAAGGTGTCGCGCGAGCTGTGGCCCAGCGCGAGCACCACGCGCTGCGCCGGCATGTCCACGGTGTCGCCGGTGTCGAGGCGGCGCACCTGCAGTGACTCGATGCGCTGGGCGTCGCCGTCGCGCGCCAGCGTGAGACCGCAGACCTGGTGCTGGAAGCGGATCTCGCCACCGAGCGCGACGATCTTCTCGCGCATGGCTTCCACCACCCGCACCAGCTTGAAGGTGCCGATGTGCGGGTGCGCGGTGTAGAGGATCTCGGGCGGCGCGCCCGCATCCACGAATTCCTGCATGACCTTGCGGCCGAGAAAGCGTGGGTCCTTGATCTGGCTGTAGAGCTTGCCGTCGGAGAACAGCCCCGCGCCCCCCTCGCCGTACTGCACGTTGCTTTCGGGGTTGAGCACGTGTTTGCGCCACAGGCCCCAAGTGTCCTTGGTGCGCTCGCGCACCGGCTTGCCGCGCTCCAGCACGATGGGCTTGAACCCCATTTGCGCCAGGGCCAGCGCGGTGAACAGGCCGCAGGGGCCCAGGCCGACCACCACCGGGCGTTCGCGTTCGTCGGCAGGCCAGTCGGCCGGGGCGTGGCCGGGCGGGTGCCAGGCCATGTCGGGCGTGGGCTGCACATGGGGCTTGCCCGCGTGCGCGGCGAGCAGAGCGGCTTCCTGCGTCGGGTCGGCCAGGGTCACGTCCACGATGTAGACCGCGAGCAGGTCGGCCTTGCGCGCGTCGAAGCTGCGCTTGAAGACGTGCAGGTGGGCGATCTGCGCGGGGTCGACGCCCAGGGCGGCCGCCGCGAGGCGGGTGAGGGCGTCCACCGGGTGCGGCGGCGGTTGCCGGTCAACCTCGGTTTCGGTGGGGGCGTCGGCGGCGCGGCGGTGTTCGGCCGGCACCTCGGCCAGGGGCAGTTTGAGTTCGGAGAGGCGGATCATGTGTCGTGGGGCTTGTGTTGATCAAGCAGAAGACGGAGCCCGCGTATTGTCGTCAATGCGCGGCGGGGGTGAACGGCCCTGGTTTTAAATAACCCGGGTAAAACTATTAAACCCGGGTACAATGCGCCGCATGTCTTCTCCATCTTCCCCTGCCTGCACCGCGTTTCTGGGCGCTCGGCGCGTGGCCTTTGGCGCTTACGACGAGGTGGCACGGGCGCTGGCCACGCTCGACCTCTCGGCCGGTGGCCTGCTGGTGTTCGACGACACCACGGGCGCGCAGGTCGATCACCCCTGGCCTGCGGGCTACCCCCTCACACCCACCCAGGAGGTCACCCGCGCGGCGCCGGCTGCCGCACCCCAGGTGGGTCGGCCGCGCATGGGTGTGGTGGCGCGCGAGGTGACGCTGCTCCCGCGTCACTGGGAATGGCTGTCGCAGCAACCCGGCGGCGCGTCGGCGGCCTTGCGGCGCCTGGTCGAAGAAGCCCGCCGCAGCCACGCCGGGCGCGACGGCTGGCGGCATGCCAAGGAACGCGCCTACCGCTTCATGAGCGCGATCGCGGGCGGTTTCCCAGGCTTCGAGGAAGCCTCGCGCGCGCTGTTTGCGCAGGACGCCGACGCGTTCGCGCGCTGCATCGCCGGCTGGCCACCGGATGTGCAGTCCCACCTGGCCTGGCTGGCACGGGACGCCTTCGCGCCCGAAGCCGCCCCACCGTCTGCCTGACCCTTCGCTTCCTCTTGCAACGGAATCCGTATGCCAAACGCTCCCCAAGGCCCGCTCTGGCGCGTCTATCTCTTGTTCCTGGTGCCCATGGTGCTGTCCAACATCCTGCAAGGCCTGTCGGGCACGCTCAACGGCATCTACATCGGCCAGATGCTGGGCACGCATGCGCTGGCGGCGGTCTCGGGCATGTTCCCCATCGTCTTCTTCTTCATCTCGCTGGTGATCGGCATTGGCGCAGGCGCGTCGGTGCTGATCGGCCAGGCCTGGGGTGCGCGCGAGCCGCACAAGGTGAAGGCCATCGCGGGCACGGCGCTGGTGGTGGGCGCCTTGATCGGCATCGTGGCGGCGGTGCTGGGCGTGGCGTTCGCGCGGCCGGCGATGCAGGCGCTGGGCACGCCGCTGGACGTGCTCGACGATGCCGTGGCCTACGCGCGGGTGATGCTGCTCATCATGCCGCTGCTGCTGGTGTTCATCCTGTTCACGCAGTTGCTGCGCGGTGTGAGCGACACGGTTTCGCCGCTGGTCGCGCTGTTGCTGTCGACGGCGATCGGCCTGCTGCTCACGCCGGCGCTGATCCAGGGTTGGCTCGGCCTGCCGCGCCTGGGCATCCAGAGCGCGGCCTACGCGGGGCTGGTGTCCTACGCAGCGGCGCTGGGCTTCCTCGTGTGGCGGCTGGGTCGGCGCCAGCACGTGCTGGCCTTCGACCGCGAGCTGCTGCACGCGCTGCGGCTGGACCGCGCCATCCTCGGCAAGGTGATGCGCATCGGCCTGCCCACCGGCCTGCAGATGGTGGTGATCTCGGTCTCCGAACTGGTGATCCTCGCGCTGGTGAACGGCCATGGTTCGCAGGCCACGGCGGCTTACGGCGCGGTCACGCAGATCGTGAACTACGTGCAGTTCCCCGCGCTGTCCATCGCGATCACCGCGTCCATTCTCGCGGCGCAGTCCATCGGCGCGGGTCGCGTTGACCGCCTGGGCGCGATCCTGCGCACCGGCCTGTGGCTCAACCTGCTGCTTACCGGCACCCTGGTGCTGCTGGGTTATGCGCTCTCGCACCGCCTGATGGGCCTGTTCCTCACGCAGCCCGAGGTGCGCGTGCAGGCCGAATACCTGCTGCACATCATGCTGTGGAGCATCCTGGTGTTCGGCTTCCAGGCGGTGGTGGGCGGCCTCATGCGCGCCAGCGGCGACGTGCTGGTGCCGATGGCGATCTCGGTCTTCTGCATCCTGGGCATCCAGCTGCCGGCGGCGTATCTGCTCGATGCCCGGATGGGCCTGGCCGGTGTGTGGGTCGCATTCCCGGTGGCGTATGTCGCCATGCTGGTGCTGCAGGCCAGCTACTACCGGCTGGTGTGGCGCCACCGCAAGATCGAGCGCCTGGTCTGAGGGCAGGGGATAATCCACGCGTGAAGCGCGCCAGGCCGTCGCTGGCACTGCCTCGCAAGAGGACCCGAAAGGGGGTGCTGGAGGAACGTCCGGACTGCACAGGACAGCGTAGGAGGTAACACCTCTCCACCGACAAGCCGCAAGGCCCTAAGGTGAGGATCAGAGCAACAGAGACGAGCCGCTTCAGTGCGGGTGAAACGGGCAATCTCTACGCGCAGCAATACCAAATAGGCCAGCCTGAGGCGACACGGTTCGCCGTGTTGAGGATCCTCGTGGTTCCGCGAGGAGAGCTGGCGGGTAGGTAGCACCGAGCCGGGTGGGCAACTCCCGGCCCAGATGAATGGCGGTCACATCCGGGCCTTCGCAAGAAGGTTCCGGATGCACAGAATCCGGCGTAACGGCGCGCTTCACACTTTTGCTTGCGGCAGGGCGTTGTTCAAGGCAGGTCGCTTGGCCACGGCGCGCAGCCCATCCATATCGAGGATGTGTACGCGCCCTCGCTGGTAGTTCACCAGACCCATCTCCTTGAGTTCGACGGCGGCCAGCGTCACACCCGCACGGCGCACGCCCAGCATGTCGGCCAGATGCGCGTGGGTCAGGTAGAGATCCCCTTGTCCGTTGCGGGCGTGGCTCAGCAGGATCCAGTTCGCGAGCCGTGCCTTGATATCGTGCGACTGGGATGCCGCGGCCATCGACGCCACTTCTTGCGAGAACACCCACATGTAGATGGCGAACACCCGCAGCATGCTGCCGCGTCGCGCCACCAGCCGCCGCAGGGCCTCGCCCTCGGCGCGAAAAGCCGTGCCGCCGCGTTGGACATGCAGTGTCAGGTTGCCCGCGCCGAGCCCCAGCGCATGCTGAAGGCCCACGGCACCTTCCTGGCCTGTCAGCCCCACGGCCAGGCCGCTGCCGTCGGTGTGGCGAACCACCAGCGCCACGCTCGCACTGGTGAGGAAGTGAATGTGTCCGTTGGGCTGGTGGGGGGCCGCCAGGATGTCGCCCGTGCCCAGTTCCACGGACTTGCAGCGGCTCTCAAGCAAGCGCTGGTCGTCGTTTGACAACTGGGCCACGAGGCCGTTGTGCGTCAGAGTCAATGGGGCTCCCGAGGATGGTCGAAGAACGACACTGCGACGAGAGGTCCATGGCGAAATGGCCGGGGCGAGCGAAGGTCTGTTACGGGCGAGTGTACGGGGCAGGGGCTTCCAAACGCCAATCGTGTCGTGGCTTTCGAAAGCCGGCGCGCGCCGTCGTTCCAGTTGGAGGGGAAAGCATTTCCATTGGTCAAGGATGGATGTGTTCGATATCGAACATATTGGATCGTCTTTGCACCTACACTTGCGCACCCCCGGAACTGCCGGCCACGCACCCTCGATCGCCCCCGGGCGGGAGTTCCGACATTGTCAGAAGATCACCGTTCAAACAGGATACTGGCCTCGTTGTCCGATGACGGCCAACTGCCCTGGCTTGAACATCTTCAGTGGGTCAACCTGCCGGCCGGGCACGAGGTGCATGCGCCTGGCACCGCAACCGCCCACATGTATTTCCCCACGACGGCGCTCGTCGCCTTGATGCAGCCCATGCCGGGCGGAGGCGATGTGTCGGTGGCCTTGGTCGGCAACGACGGCATGTTGGGTTTGGCGGCATTCATGGGTGATTTTTTCGAATCCGGCCGGGCGGTGGTGCTACACCCCGGTGCTGCCTGCACGCTGCCCACCAGCGCCTTGACAGCCCACGGACCCGATTCGCTGCGGGTGACCCAGGTGGTGCTCGGCTACCTGCAGGCGCTCACGGACCAGATGTCGCAGACGGCCCTGTGCCAACAGAAACACGGCGTTGAACAACGCCTGTGCCGCTGGCTGCTGATGGCCTTCAGCCGCGTGCCCGACGATGTGCTGGCCATGGACTTGGGTGACTTGGCGGCGCAACTCGATGCGCCAGCCGATGCGCTGGAAGGCGCGGCAGCTCGGTTGGTCGGCCTGGGAGCGCTGGCATGTGAGCCGGGTCGGTTGCGGCTCCTGAGCCGCGCGGTGCTGGAGGATCAGGTGTGCGACTGCCACGCTCTGGCTCAGAGCAAGCGTGGCATGTAGCCTGTGCGCAGGGCATGGGCCCAATCGGGCCGACCGTTCTTGATGGCGAGCTGAGCGGTGGATTCGAAGTCGTAGGGAACCGAGATCAGGTCGACCTGCCACTGACCCTGTATGGTCTCTGCAATCGCATACCGCGCATCGGGACTGCCGTTTTCGACGCGGTGGTAAGTGGAAAGCGGGTGAGCGCGGCTGACATCGTAGGCGGGCATGCCCACGGCACCCGGGTTCACGATCAGCATGCCGCCCGGCAGTCGCAAGGCACGCTGAATATGGCTGTGACCGCAGACCAGCAACCGGATGTTGTCGGGCACATGTTCACCGAGCCGCTCGGCAATCTCCGGCCCCAGCGCCAGACGGATGCCTTCTCCTTCGGCTGTCTCAAGCAGGTATTCAACCGGGCTGCGGGGGGTGCCATGGCACATCGCCACATCTCCGCCCAGACGATCCGCCCAAAGTTCACCCGTGTGCAGGCGTGCATCCAGGGAGTCGTTGAGCGAGGTGAGCCACCACCGTGATGGATCGTCCAGTTCCCCGGCGGCAAAAGCGTCCGATGCGCTGCGCACGCCCGTGGTCTCTTGCAGCACCTGGGGATCGTGGTTGCCGGCAATTTGCAACCAGTTCTGCCGCATCAGGAAATGCGCAGTCTGCAGAGGCATCAAAGGCCCGCTGACCATATTGCCCAGGTTGATTACCTCGTCCACGCCGCCGCGCCGGTTCATGTCGGCGATGACAGCATCGAGCGCTGAGAAATTCCCGTGGACGTCGGAGAGGATCGCGATCTTCATCGTTCGGCCTCTACAGGTTGAAGCCACTCAAGCTTTGCAGGCGCTCCACATGCGCCATAAGGGAGCGTTTGGCCACCGGCCATAGCCGCTCGGGCACATCGTCGTAGGCCAGCCTCACCCAATCGTCAGGCGTACCTTCGGGTGCCTTTTGCAAAGCGCGCGCCACCTTGGCTTCGCGTTGCAGCCGGTGCGCCTTGAGATGCGCAATGGCCACCAGCGCACCACCCTCGGCCGGCGCGCTGGTGTTCTCGGCGCTGGCCCGCAGATCCCCCAGCACGTAGCCGTGCGCGGGCAGGATGAACTCAACGCCATGCGTGCGGCAACGCTCTGCCAGTTTGTCGAGTGAATCGAGGTAGGCACCCATGCTGCCGTCGGGTGGATCGATCACCGTGGTGCTGCCGTTGAGGATGTGATCGCCGGTGAACAGAAGACCGTCTTCAACCAGCAGCAGGCACAGGTGGTTGGCCGCATGGCCGGGGGTGTGCACCACTTCCAGCGTGTGGGAGATGGTCGATTCGCCCGACTGGCCGCGCAACACGAGTTGTTCGCCATCGGCCAGCGAGCGTTCGGGCACGAAGCGGCTGTTCTCGCGTGCGGTCGGCTGGCTGGGCAATCCCAGGATGGGCGGCCGTCCCAACCCGGCGGACACACACAGGGCTTGCAGCCTGGGCGCTCCGGGCGAATGGTCGGGATGCGAGTGGGTGCAGACGATGGCCTGGATGCGGCCACCGGCGGCGCGCCACAGCCGCTCGATGTGCGCTGGATCGTCCGGGCCCGGATCGATCACGATGTGGCCACTGGCGGGGTCGCCCACCACGTAGCTGTTGGTGCCCGGGCCGGTCATGAAGCCGGGGTTGGGCGCTGTCAGGCGCTGCACGTTCCTGAGCAACTGCACGGGTTGTTCGTGCTGCCAGTCCAGGCTGTGCGCGATGAGCCCGTCTGGGCACACCAGGGCGAGTTCGCCAAAGGGCGGTTCGTGCTCCATGTGGCGAGATTCGTGCCCGGCCAGCATGCCTGCTCTGGGACAGCTCGTCCACAACGGTTGATCATTCACGGCGCAGGCATCCAGCACGTCTTGCACCGTTGCGTAGGCTCGCAGGCGTTCCAGCGTGCGGATGGTGGGAAAGATGATGAAGAAGTTGCCGGCCTCGTGGCGCGCCAGCGCATCGGCCGCGCGCACCCACACCGGCTCGAACTGCTCCGTCTCGTCGGCCACGGGAGCCTGCCCCTCGGGCATGCGGGCCACGAGGAAAGGCACGTCGAAGCGGCGCGGCAGGTCGCGGTCGGTGATCCAGTGCGCCAGCACGAACACGCCCGCGCCGTCGAGCATGAGGCCCTTGGCCTGGCATTGCGCGGCAAACGGGGCCTGGCGGTCCAGCGTGGCGATGTCGCTGTCATCCACGGGCGAACCATCGGCCCGGTGGGCCAGCAGCACCCCCAGCTCTTCAAAACTCTCGCGGATGGCCGCGATGGCCTGAGTGAGGTGCAGGTCGCTCTGCGTGGCGCGGCGCGTGGCAATGCCGTGCGACTGGGCATCCGCCGCGTCGATGCCACCGCCCGGAAACACGTAAGCCCCTGGCGCGAAGCTCGCCGTCAGGGAGCGGCGTGTCATCAAAACTTCAATGCCGGGTTGGGTGGGATCGGTGCTGTCTCGCAGCAGCAGGACGGTGGCGGCCGCACGCAGCGGGGCGGGTGGGCGTTGTGAATGCAGGAGTTGGGTGGGTCTGACCATGGAAGCATTTTGCGGGAAGCCCGGGCACTTGTGGCATCGGCTGTGGACCTGCGCCGATAATTGAGCGATGCACATTCGATTCACCAAGATGCAGGGCGCGGGCAACGACTTCGTGGTGCTCGACGAGACGCGCGGCCGACTGGGCCTCTCCGCAGCCCAATACCGCTTCCTCGCCGACCGGCACTTCGGCGTGGGCGCCGACCAGATCCTCAGCGTGCGGGCCTCCATCGAGCCAGACTTGGACTTCGAGTACGTGATCCACAACGCCGATGGGGGCGAGGTGGAGCACTGCGGCAACGGCGCACGCTGCTTCGTGCGCTTCGTGCACGACAAGGGCCTGAGCCAGCGCAATCCGCTGCGTGTGAAGGTGGCCAATGGCGAGCTGGAGCTGCATGCCCACCAGGACGGCGGGGTGACGGTGGACATGGGGCCGCCGGTGTTTGCCCTGGACCGCGTGCCCTTCCTGGCCCAAGACCTTCAACCCCAGGCGATGGGCAACTTCGAGCGCTGGCCCCTGGCGCTGCCCTACGCGGGCGATGTGCCTGTGGCCGTGTTGTCCATGGGCAACCCGCACGCGGTGCTGATGGTGGACGATGTCAAGAGCGCACCGGTGCAGGCCTGGGGGCCCATGATCGAGCGGCACGATCGTTTTCCACAGCGCGTCAACGCCGGATTTTTGCAGGTGGTGAGCCGCACCGAGGTGAAGCTGCGTGTGTTCGAGCGCGGTGCCGGCGAAACCCTGGCCTGCGGCACCGGAGCCTGCGCGGCGGTGGTGGCCGGCATCCGGCTGGGCCTGCTCGATGCACGCGTCGACGTTCACACCCAGGGCGGCGTGCTCACCATCGAATGGCAGGACAGCCGCCGCCATGACAACGCCGTTTTCATGACCGGACCGGCCACCACCGTGTTCGAAGGCGAGATCGACATTCCCGACATCGGCTGAACCCAGCTCCGAATCCACACACACATGAACACCAACAGCATCCCACCCATCACCGAAGACGACATCGCCAACTACCTGGCCAACACGCCCGATTTTTTCGAGCGCCATGCCAGCCTGCTGGCCGCCGTGCAGCTCACCAGTCCACACGGCCACCGGGCAGTCAGCCTGCAGGAGCGCCAGGCCGAGATGCTGCGCGAAAAGATCAAGGGACTGGAGCTCAAGGCGGCCGAGATGATCCGCAATGGCCACGAAAACACCACCATCGCCGACAAATTGCAGCTCTGGACTCGCGCGCTGTTGCTCACCCGCGAACCTGCCGAGCTGCCCGTGGTGGCTGTGCGCGAAATAGCCAACCAGTTCATGGTGCCCCAGGTCGCCATCAAGGTCTGGGGCGTGGCGCCTGCGTTTGAGGACCAACCGTTTGCTCAAGGGGCCAGCGACGACGTGAAAGCCTTTGCCTCATCGCTCACCCGGCCCTACTGCGGTGCCAACCCGGGGCTGGAAGCCGCCGGCTGGCTGGACGATCCATCGAGCGCCGTGTCGCTCGCGCTCATTCCGCTGCGCGCCGGCATCTCGCCACAGGCTTTCGGCCTGCTGGTGCTGGCGTCTGCTGATCAACAGCGTTTCGCCAGCGACATGGGCACCGACTTCCTGGAGCGCATCGGCGAGATCACCAGCGCGGCACTTTCGCGCTTGCGCCCCGAGTAAGTTCTCAATGGACCTGCCTGTGCCTGCCGCCGGTGACGCCCCGACGGGTGGCGATGGCTCGCTGGTGCAGGCCTACCTGAACCACGTCAAGGTGGAAAAGCGCCTGGCAGAGCGCACGGTGGTGCTCTACACACTGGATCTGCAGCGGCTTTGCGCACACGCAGGTGAGGCCGGTGTCGGCCTCAAGGACATCCAGAACGCGCACATCCGGCGCTGGATCGCGCAAATGCACAGTGCCGGGCGCAGCGCGCGCGGCATCGCCCTCATCCTCTCCGGGTGGCGCGGCTTTTATGTCTGGCTCGGCCGCCAGGGTCTGATCGATCACAACCCCGTGCAGGACGTGCGGGCCCCCAAAGCCGGCAAACCACTGCCCAAGGCGCTGGGCGTTGACGAGTCGGTCCAGCTCGCCTCCCACGTGGAAGAGGCCGATCACCCAGCGCTGGAAGCGCGCGACGCCTGCATCACCGAACTGCTGTACGGCTGCGGCCTGCGAATCGGCGAGCTGGTGGGCCTGGACGTGGCAGCCAGCAGCGGGGCGCGCGGCTGGATCGACGCGCAGGACGGCGAAGCGCACGTGTTGGGCAAGGGCTCCAAGCGGCGCAGCGTGCCGGTGGGCAAGGCCGCTCTGGCGGCGCTGGCACGCTGGCTCGAGCTCCGCGCTAGCTGGGCGCGCGAAGATGCGGCCCTGTTCATCGGCTCGCGTGGCCAGCGCCTCACGCCGCAGCACATCCGCGTGCGCCTCAAGCGCCGCTCGCATCTGGCCGGTCTGGCCACGCCGGTGCACCCGCACATGCTGCGCCATTCGTTCGCCAGCCATGTGCTGCAGTCCAGTGGTGACTTGCGCGCGGTGCAGGAGTTGCTGGGCCACGCCAGCATCAGCACCACGCAGGTCTACACCCGGCTCGATTTTCAGCACCTGGCCAAGGTGTACGACGCGGCGCACCCGCGTGCGCACGCCAAGGGCAAACCGCCCAAGGGCTGAGAAGCTTGGACGCGGGGCCGACAATACCCGCATGAAAACCATCCGCCTCAAGCCCGGCAAAGACCGTTCCCTCCTGCGTCGTCACCCCTGGGTGTTCGACGGCGCCATTGCCAAAGGTGGCGGCGATGCCGGCGAAACCGTGCGCGTGGAGAGCGCCGAGGGGCAGTTCCTCGCCTGGGGCGCTTTCTCGCCCGAATCACGCATCCGGGTGCGTGCCTGGAGCTTCGACGAAACCCAGCGCATCGACGCCGACTTCCTGCGCGCCACCCTCGCACGGGCCATTGCATTGCGCACGAGACTGGGCATCGAGAGCGATGGCGTGCGGCTCGTGCACGGCGAGTCAGACGGCGTGCCCGGTCTCATCGTGGATCGTTATGGCGACACGCTGGTGGCCCAGTTCACCGCCTGCGGCGTGGAGCGCCACAAGACGGTGATCGCCGATGCGCTGATCGAACTCACCGGTTGTCCGCGCCTGTACGAGCGCTCCGACACCAGCAGCCGCAAGCTCGAAGGCCTGCCCGAAGCCACCGGCTGGCTGCGCGGTACCGGCCCCACCGCGCTGGTTGTGCGCGAACACGGCTGGCAACTCGGACTGGACATCGCCCAGGGTCACAAGACCGGTTTCTATCTGGACCAGCGCGACAGCCGGCTGGCCTGCAGCCAGTACGCCAGGCGCCTGCAGTTCAAACAGGTGCTCAACTGCTACAGCTACACCGGCGGGTTTACTGTGGCCGCGCTGGCGGGCGGGGCGGGGCACGTCACCTCCATCGATTCGTCGGCGCCCGCCTTGCAGCAGGCGGCGGCCAATGTGGCGCTCAACGGCTTCGACGCCGCGCGTGCCACCTTCATGGACGCCGATGTGAACGCCTCGCTGCGCCAGTTCGTGACTGAGGGGCGCCAGTTCGACGCCATCGTGCTCGACCCGCCCAAGCTCGCCCCCACCGTGGCGCACGCCGAACGCGCCGCCCGCGCCTACAAGGACATCAACCGCCTGGCCTTCAAACTGCTCACGCCCGGCGGCGTGCTGTTCACTTTTTCCTGCTCGGGCGGCATCGGGGTGGAGCTGTTCCACAAGATCGTTGCTTCTGCCGGACTCGATGCCGGTGTGGATGGTGCAATCCTGCAGCGCCTGGGTGGCGCCAGCGACCACCCCATGACCGTGAATTTCCCCGAGGGCGAGTACCTCAAGGGCCTGGTTGTCATGAAAAAACAGTAGGGTGTGCAGACCTTGGAGGGCTCGCATACACTTGCGCGCTTCTTTCGATTGCCCACCTTCTGCCCACCTCCGACACCGTCGCGCCCGCCATGTCCCTCATCCCCGCCACCATCCTCACCGGTTTCCTCGGCTCGGGCAAAACCACGCTGCTCAAACGCGTGCTCAGCGAGGCGCATGGACAGAAGATCGCGGTGATCGAAAACGAGTTCGGTGAAGAGAACATCGACAACGAGATTCTGGTGGCCGACACCACCGAAAACATCATCCAGATGAGCAATGGCTGCATCTGCTGCACCATCCGTGACGACCTGCGCGCCACGCTGCACGACCTGGCCGAGAAGAAGCGCAAGGGCGAGCTGGATTTTGATCGTGTGGTGATCGAGACCACCGGCCTGGCCGATCCTGGCCCGGTGGCACAGACCTTCTTCATGGACGACGAGGTGGCCGAGCAGTACCTGCTGGACTCCATCCTCACGCTGGTGGACGCCAAGCACGCGGCCGAGCAGCTCAATGACCGCCAGGAGGCGCGCCGCCAGGTGGGCTTTGCCGACCAGATCTTCATCAGCAAGGCCGACCTGGTGAGCGCCCAAGACCTCGACGCGCTGACGCACCGCCTCAAGCACATGAATCCGCGCGCGCCCATGCGCCCGGTGCATTTCGGCGAGGTGGCGCTCAAGGAGGTGTTCGACTTGCGGGGCTTCAACCTCAACGCCAAGCTCGACATCGACCCCGATTTCCTCAAGGCCGACGAGCACGACCATGGACACGAACACCATGAGCACGAGCACGGCGAGCACTGCGACCACCCTTCGCACCAACACGATCACGGCCATGGCCACGAAGGGCAGGGTCACCACCATCACCACGACGACGATGTGAAGAGCTTCGTCTACCGCGCCACCCGCCCGTTCAATCCCGCCAAGCTCGAAGACTTCCTGGGCGCCATCGTGCAGGTTTACGGCCCGCGCATGCTGCGCTACAAGGGCGTGCTCGACATGGAGGGCACAGACCGCAAGGTGATTTTCCAGGGCGTGCACCAGCTGATGGGCAGCGATCTCGGCCCACCATGGGCCGAGGGCGAGCCGCGCACCAGCAAGATGGTGTTCATCGGCATCGACCTGCCGCGCGACATCCTGGTGCAGGGGCTGGACCAGAGCCTGGTCTGAAGCCGGCGCACCGTGCTGTTTGTCTCGCTTCTCCAACGCCTGGGTTTCCCCTCCCGACCGGATTCCGGGAGTGCCGCCGCCATCTCGTTACAATCGCGCCCCATGCCGGTGGCCCGGCGGTCTTGCACAACTGGTATTCGCCCATGGCTGAATCTCGGTTCCGGTAAGGGTATAACCACGCATCCGTCGGCCACGCCGACACAGGTTGATGCGGCTCAATCCCGCACACCGGACCCGGATCTAGCACCGTCAGGCACTGAGAGGAGACCCGTTGTGAAAGCCCCGGCTACCAAGTCAGCGAAATCAGCCAAGCCCGCCGCTTCGGGCACCAAGGGGCGCACGTCGGCGGCCAAGGCCGTGGTGTCTGCGGCGCGCAAGCCCGCAGCCAAGAGCGCCGGGAAGCCAGTTGCCAAGGTGGCGGCGAAAGCCGTGACCAAGGCGTCCTCCAAGCCCATTGTGAAAATAGCGGCCAAGCTGCCTGTGAAAGCCGCGGCCAAACCAGTGGCCAAGGCGCCTGCCCCATCGAAAGTACCCGCGCCGTCCAAGAAAACCGCTTCGCCTCCCGCGAAAGCCGCATCCAAGCCAGTGGGCAAGCCCACTGTTGCGAGCAAGCCCACGCCTTCCCGCACACCCGCGGTCAAGCCCATTCCGGCGAGTACCGCCAAATCCAAGGCACAGCCCGCCGCCAAGGCGGCTGTCCCCACCGTGACTTCTTCTGCTCCCCGGGCGGCGTCCGCCGCTCCCGTTTCCAAAGCTGCCAGCGCCAAGCGCGCCCCGGCGCCTGCTCCTGTGGTTGTTGAGCCCACCCCTCGCCCATTGGGCAAGAGGGCTGCGAAAAAAGTCATGATGGAGCAGATGACCCAGGCTGCGGTGGTGCCGACCCACGCACCCGATGCCGCCAAGGCGACTTTTTCTCATATGAACGAACGTGCCGTCATGACCCCTCCCGTCCCCTCATCCGTCCAGAAGGACCCCAAGCGGGCCAACAACTGGAAAACCCTGCCTGCCGATCAATTGACCGATCAGGATGTTCAGGCCATGCCTGACAGCGAATACATGAGCGACCTTCAGCTGGCCTATTTCCGCCGCAAGCTGTCGCAGCTCAAGGCCGACATGCTGGCCAATGCGGGCGAGACCACCGAGCACCTGCGTGAAGACACCGTGGTGGTGCCCGATCCCGCGGACCGCGCCACCATTGAAGAAGAGCATGCCCTGGAGTTGCGCACCCGTGACCGCGAGCGCAAGTTGCTCAAGAAGATCGAGCAGGCGATCGTGCGCATCGACTCCGGCGACTACGGTTATTGCGAAGAAACCGGTGAGCCCATTGGCGTCGGCCGCCTGATGGCCCGCCCGACCGCCAGCCTGTCGCTCGAAGCCCAGCAGCGGCGCGAGCTCAAGCAGAAAATGTTCGGGGACTGAACCACCGCCATCGATCCCGATCCGACTCATTTTCGGCAACCACTGACCCATGTCCAAGGACGATTCCAACGGCGGCTTCCTCTCCAAGGTGGTGAAGTTCGTGCGCCATCCGACCACGAGCTGGGCCGATCTGGACACCCGACAGGCCGATCGCGAAAGTGAGTACAGCAAGGCCGCGCTCAAAGAGATGATCGAGCGCAAGCGGCGCAACGACTTCGTGCGCAAGCGCGAGTTCGACATGCTGCGCAAGATTCGCAGCCGCGAGGGCACGAGTCCCGAGGGTCCGGGCATGCGACCTTCTTTCTTCCAGAGCAGCCTGCCCTCCAAGCCGGACGATCGCGCCGAGACACTGAAGAAAATCGACGAAATCGAAGCCCAGATGTCGATGCAGTGGTGGAAGACCAAAGGCCCTGATTCCCTGGTGAGCACCGGGTCCAGTCTCAATACCGGTGCCCACAGCACGGGTGGCACGCCGCTCAAGAACAAGGAAGACGTGCCGGTGGCGGGCACTGCGCCCGATGCCGTGGCCCGCCAGCGCAAAGCGCAGTACGACGAGACCGAGCCTGCCCCACTGCCCGTTGCGGCGAATGCAATGGCCTCTCTGGCTGCGAACAAAGCGCTGGACACACGCAATCCAGCTGTCAATGCGCGAGACATCGTGGAGTTCGGCAAGACCACGCCCGCCAGCCCGTCGCGAACCGGTTTGATGGCGCCTACACAGCCCAGCGAACTCTCCAGTTCAAATTCTCGCGGAGGCGGTTTTTCCGCGTCCCATTTCTACTCGCTCGACGTGCAGGAAATCGTTCAGGATCCGGATGTCGAAGAAGCTGCCATCCGGTTTGCCAATGGCGATGACGCTGGCGCCGAGCAAGGCCTCATGGAGGTGTTGGGTGAAGGCGGTTCGAAAGTCGACCAGATCGACGACTGGCTCGCCCTCTTCGATCTGTACCGGGCCACTGGGCAACTGGCTCCGTTCGAGAGCCGCGCGGTCGACTTTGCCAACCGTTTCAACCGGTCCGCCCCTCAGTGGTACGACATGCCCGATACGGTGTCGTCCATGACCGGCAAGACCTTCACGCCCACGACCACCAACAACCGGGCTGTCTGGGTCAGCGAGGCCGAACTCGATGCCCATGCGGTGGGCACCTTGCAAAACGTCTTGCTTCGCGCCAAACAACCCTGGGTGCTTGACTGGACGCCGATGGAGTCCATGGACCTCAAGGCGGCACGTGCGCTGCTCGGCATCTTCACGCTCTGGGGTGACCAGGACGTGGAGCTGCGATTTCTGGGTTCGGCCGTGTTCCGCGATCTGCTCAAGCACTTCACACCATCGGGTCGTCGGGATGTCGAGCAGCTGTGGTGGGAACTGCGCATGGCCGTTCTTCGGGTCATGAACCGACCGGACGAGTTCGAGCTGACAGCGCTGGATTTTTGCGTCACCTACGAAGTGTCACCTCCGGGTTGGGAGCGTCCGCGCTGCCACGTCACATCCATTGCGGCCGATCGACCCGAAGACGCAGGACAGTCCGTTCTGAGTGAAGCTGTTCTGGAGTCGGTGCCTTCTGCTTATCCCGGCGAGTCGGTGCTTGAAGGTCAGCAGTCCGAATTCAACCAGCTCGGCCTGGTGGAGCTTTCCGGCGAGATCCGTGGCGACCCTCAAGCCACCCTGGACATGCTAGAGCGCCGCCTGATGGGCGCCGATGTGTTGATCATTTCCTGTCGCAACCTGATTCGGGTGGACTTTTCTGCTGCCGGCACCTTGCTCAACTGGGTGTCTCAGCACCACGCTGAACGCCGGCTGGTGCAGTTCGTTGATGCCCACCGACTGGTGTCGGCGTTCTTTCACGTGATCGGCATCACCGAATACGCCAAGGTCGTCGTCCGCAACGACTGATCCGCAGTGTGCGGGTCGTGTACGGCGGGTCCTACACGTTGTTTCAAACAACGATGCCTGGCGCTGTTGCATGGCCCCAGACCAACCCCAACTGAATGCCATGGAATCATTTCACGGAACCACCATCATCTGTGTGCGCCGCCAGACAACCGCTGGTGCGCAGGTCGCCATCGGTGGGGACGGGCAGGTCACGCTGGGCAACATCATTGTCAAGGGGACGGCCCGCAAGGTGCGCAAGCTGCACCACGACAAGGTGTTGGCCGGTTTTGCCGGCGCCACCGCCGATGCCTTCACGCTGTTCGAACGTTTCGAAGCCAAGCTGGAGAAGCACCAGGGCCACTTGGTGCGCGCGGCCATCGAGCTCACGCGCGATTGGCGCACCGACCGTGTGCTGCGCCGCCTGGAGGCCATGCTCGCCGTGGCCGATCACAGTGCCTCGTTGATCATCACCGGCAATGGAGACGTGCTGGAGCCCGAGCACGGCATTGTGGCCATCGGATCGGGAGGCGCCTATGCGCAGGCCGCGGCCAAGGCCCTGCTTGATCACACCGATCTCAGTGCCGAAGAGGTGGTGCGCAAGTCGCTGGGGATTGCTGGCGAGTTGTGCATTTACACCAACATGAACCACACGATCGAAACGCTGGATTGAGCTCTACATGTCTTCCATGACCCCTCAGGAAATCGTTTCCGAACTCGACCGTTTCATCATTGGCCAGAAGGGCGCCAAGCGCGCCGTGGCCATTGCACTGCGCAACCGCTGGCGGCGCCAGCAGGTCGACGAAAAACTGCGCCCCGAGATCACACCCAAGAACATCCTCATGATCGGCCCCACCGGCGTGGGCAAGACCGAGATTGCGCGCCGCCTGGCGCGGCTGGCCGACGCGCCCTTCATCAAGGTCGAAGCCACCAAGTTCACCGAAGTGGGTTACGTGGGCAAGGATGTGGACAGCATCATCCGCGACCTCGCAGAGATCGCGATCAAGCAGACGCGCGAGGTGGAAATGCGCAAGCAGCGCGTGCGTGCCGAAGACGCTGCCGAGGATCGCATCCTCGACATCCTGATCCCGCCGGCCCGCAGCGCCGAGCCAGTGACCAATGTGGTGCCGCTGCCCGAGAGCACGGCCCGGCAGAACTTCCGCAAGAAGCTGCGCGAAGGCGACTTGAACGATCGCGAAATCGAGATCGATTTGCTGGAGCCGCGCCCCACCATGGAGATCATGGGTCCTGCCGGCATGGAAGACATGGCCGAACAATTGCGCGGCATGTTCAGCCAGATCGGTGCAGGCAAACGCCAGACCCGCAAACTCAGGATCGCCGAGGCCATGAGGCTGCTGATTGACGAAGAGGCGGGCAAGCTGGTCAACGAAGACGAGATCAAGACGCGTGCGCTGCACAACGCGGAGCAAAACGGCATCGTGTTCATTGACGAGATCGACAAGGTGACCTCGCGCAACGACTCCGGCAGCGCAGAGGTGTCGCGTCAGGGCGTGCAGCGCGACCTGCTGCCCCTGGTGGAAGGAACGACGGTGACCACCAAATACGGTGTGATCAAGACCGACCACATCCTCTTCATCGCCAGCGGCGCTTTCCACCTGAGCAAGCCGAGCGATCTGATTCCCGAACTGCAGGGCCGCTTTCCCATCCGCGTCGAGCTGCAGTCGCTCTCGGTTGACGACTTCGAGGCCATCCTCATCCAGACCCATGCCTCGCTGGTGCGCCAGTACCAGGCGTTGCTGGCCACCGAGGGGGTGACGCTGGAGTTCTCGCCCGAAGGCATCCGTCAGCTGGCTCAGATCGCCTGCGACGTGAACGAGCGCACCGAGAACATTGGTGCGCGCCGCCTCGCCACGGTGATGGAACACCTGCTTGACGAGGTGAGTTTTGACGCCACGAAGCTGCAGGGCCAGACCGTCACGATCGATGCGGCCTACGTGAATGGTCGCCTGGCCGCGCTCAGCCGCAACGAAGATCTCTCGCGCTACATCCTGTAAGTGCGCATCTGGACCCGGGACCGGTCCGGTGACGCCCTAAGTCGATCGCGCGCGCCGTCGGTCGGCCCATCTCACGGCCTCGGGTCTCGCGGGGCGACCCCGCGCGGTTCAGGGTTTTGAAGCTTCACATGCAAAGCCAGTTGTAAGTGCTTGCTTTTAATGCGTTTTTGGTTCGCCGTGAGCTTCAAAATCGATCCTAAGTGGTTGATTTCATTGGAAAAAATTTGTCTCCGCTGAGTTGCACGCCTTGGTTTTCCTGATAAAGTGGAAAAAAGTGCATTTAAGTGGTGAAAAGTGTTTTCCAAGGATTGATCGCGGTGTTTCAGGGTGCTTCTTCTCTCAGTCTCGATGCCAAGGGTCGGCTCTCGGTGCCAACCCGGCACCGTGACGTCCTGAGCGCGGGCGCGAGCCAGCTCACCATCACCAAACACCCCCACGGCTGCCTGATGATTTTCCCGCGCACCGCGTGGGAGCAGTTCCGCGAACGCATCGCCTCCTTGCCCATGCAGGCCCAGTGGTGGAAGCGCATTTTCCTGGGCAACGCCATGGACGTGGAGATGGATGGCACTGGTCGCGTGCTTGTCTCGCCCGAGCTGCGCGCGGCCGCCGGCATCAGCAGGGACGTGGTGCTGCTCGGCATGGGCGCCTATTTCGAGTTGTGGGATGCGCAGGTCTACGCCGCCCAGGAAGCCGAAGCCATGAAGGCCGAGATGCCCGATGTCTTCAAGGACTTCTCTTTCTAAGGGTGATGGTGCAAGGCACATGGATTCACCACACCGTCCTGTTGAACGAAGCCGTGCAAGCACTGGCGATCAACCCGGACGGTCACTACGTCGACGCCACCTTCGGGCGCGGCGGACACTCCCGATTGATTCTCGAGCAGCTGTCCCGTCAAGGGCGGCTGACTGTCTTCGACAAGGATCCTCAAGCCGTGGAAGCGGCGCAGGCGCTGGCCGCCAGCGATGCACGCCTTTCCATCCGCCACGAGGGCTTTTCGCACCTGGGCGAGCTGGGGGCGGCCAGCGTGGACGGTGTGCTCATGGACCTCGGCGTGAGTTCGCCGCAGATCGACGACCCCGAGAGGGGTTTTTCTTTTCGCCACGATGGTCCTCTGGACATGCGCATGGACACCACGCGTGGCCAGAGCGTGGCTCAGTGGCTGGAAACGGCCGATGTTTCAACCCTGTCGGAGGTCATCCGTGAATATGGCGAAGAACGGTTTGCTCAACCGATTGCAAAGGCGATTGATCGTCGCCGACAGGAACGGGGCCCTTTTCGAACCACCCGCGAGCTGGCCGAAGTCGTGGCTGGCGCGGTCAAAACCCGCGAGCCGGGCAAGGACCCTGCAACGCGCACATTTCAGGCTTTTCGGATTTTCATCAACGCCGAGCTTGAAGAGCTGCAACAAGCGCTAGAGGCCAGCCTGCACGTCTTGCGTCCCGGAGGACATCTGGTGGTGATCAGCTTCCACTCGCTCGAAGACCGCATGGTCAAGCAGTTCATGGCGCGCCATTCGCGCGCCGTGGTGGACCGCCGCGTGCCGTTTGCCGAGCCCGCGCCCATGGCGTTGCGCGGTTTGAAGCGCATGATGCCGTCGGACGAAGAGGTCAAGGCCAATGCGCGATCCCGCAGTGCAGTGATGCGCGTGGCCGAAAGAACCGAGGCCGCAGCATGATCCGGTTGAATCTCGTGCTGCTGCTGGCCGTGGTGGCCAGCGCCTTCTACCTGGTGCACACCCAGTACGAGTCGCGCCGGCTGTACGCCGCACTCGACAAGGCACAAGCGCAGTCGCGCAAGCTGGAGTCCGAGCACGAGCAGCTGCAGGTGCAAAAGCGCGCGCAAGCCACGCCGGCGCGGGTGCAACAGCTCGCCACGCGCCAGCTGCAGATGCGCCCGGTCACGCCCGGCATCACGCAGTACGTGACGGTGTTCGAGCCCGCGGCACCTGCGGAGGTGGCCAAATGAGCCGCAGCATCAACTACAGCGCCAGTCCGCTGCTGGCCAGCAAGACGCCGGTGTGGCGCAGCAAGTTCATCGTCGCTGCGTTGGCCGTTGCGTTTGCAGGTCTGGGCGGCCGTGCGGCGTATGTGCAGGTGTTCGGCAACGACTTTTTCCAGCGCCAGGGCGAGGTCCGCTTTGCCCGCACCCTGGAGCTGCCGGCCAACCGGGGCCGCGTGCTCGATCGCAATGGTTTGATCCTCGCTTCCAGCGTGGTGGCGCAAAGCATCTGGGCCATCCCCGAAGACGTGGACCGTGCCGATCCCAAACTGCGCCAACTGGCCAAGCTGCTGGAGATGCCCCTGGCCGAGCTGCGCAAACGCCTGCTGGTGGACGACAAGACTTTCGTGTGGGTCAAACGCCAGGTGGACGAGCCGGTGGCCAAAGAGATCGCCGCGCTGGGCATCAAGGGCGTCTACCAGCGCCGTGAGTACAAGCGCCAATACCCCGAGGGTGAAGCGGCCGCGCACGTGGTCGGCTTCACCAACGTGGAAGACCGGGGTCAGGAAGGCGTGGAGCTGGCGTTCAACCAGCAGCTCTCGGGCAAGAACGGTTCGCGCCGCGTCATCAAGGACCGCCTGGGTCGCGTGGTCGAAGACGTGCGCGCCGTGGTGCCGCCGGTGGATGGCCCCGACCTGCAGCTCTCCATCGACAGCAAGGTGCAGTACTTCGCGTATCAGAAGCTCAAGGAAGCCGTGCTGACCCACAAGGCGCGCGCGGGCAGCGTGGTGGTGCTCGATACCCAGACCGGCGAGGTGCTCGCCCTGGCCAACTACCCCAGCTACAACCCCAACCGTCGCATGAACCTCAGCGGCGAGCAGTTGCGCAACCGCGTGCTCACCGACAGCTTCGAGCCCGGTTCGACCATGAAGCCCTTCATCACCGCACTCGCGCTGGACAAGGGGCTGGTCAAGCCCACCACACCGATCAACACGGCACCCGGCCGCATCACGATCGGTGGCTCCACCATCAGCGATTCGCATCCCAACGATGTGCTGACCGTGTCCCAGATCATCCAGAAGTCGAGCAACGTGGGCACCGTCAAGCTGGCCATGCAGATGAGCCCGCGCGAAATGTGGGAGACCTACGCCCAGGCCGGTTTCGGCCAGAAGCCTCAGGTGCCGTTTCCCGGCGCCGTGACCGGCCGCCTGCGTCCCTACAAGTCCTGGCGTCCGATCGAGCAGGCCACCATGAGCTACGGCTACGGCCTCTCGGCCTCGTTGTTCCAGCTCGCACAGGCTTACACCATCTTCGCGCGCGACGGCGAGCTGATCCCTGTCACGCTGCAGAAGGCCGAGGAGCCGGTGGGTGGTGTGCGTGTGTTCAGCGAGAAGAACGCGGTGGCCGTGCGCGCCATGCTGCAGCTCGCGGCGGGCCCGGGCGGCACCGGCTCGCGTGCGCAGACCATGGGCTACTCGGTGGGCGGCAAGTCGGGCACCGCGCGCAAACAGGAAGGCAAGGGCTACGCCGACAAGAAGTACCGCAGCTTCTTCGTGGGGCTGGCGCCGGTGGAGGCTCCGCGCATTGTGGTGGCCGTGATGGTCGACGAACCCACCAACGGCCAGTACTACGGTGGTCTGGTGGCGGCGCCCGTGTTCAGCGAAACGGTGCAGCAGACCTTGCGCATCCTCGGTGTGCAGCCCGACATGAGCGTGAAGCCGCAAATCGTCACCGAAGTGGTCGAGGAGTCGTTCTGATGAAGACACTGGGCCAACCCCTTGACGTTGCTGCCTGGCTCCGTGCGAGCGTGACCGGCGCGCTGCACTGCGACAGCCGCCGCCTGCAGGCAGGTGATGGTTTCGTCGCCTGGCCCGGTGCGGCCACCGACGGGCGCCGCTTCGTGCACAGCGCCCTGGCGTCTGGCGCCGTGGCGGCTGTGGTCGAGCGGGACGGTGTCGAGGCTTTTGCGCTGGACGATGAGCGCGTGCGGGCTGTGCCTGGCCTCAAGGCGCAGGCCGGCGCCATTGCCAGCGGGTTTTGTGACCACCCGAGCGGAGCGCTCGATGTGGTGGCCATCACCGGCACGAACGGCAAGACCTCGTGCGCCTGGTGGACGGCGCAGCTGCTCTCGGTCTGCGCGCGGCCCTGCGCCGTGGTCGGTACCCTGGGCATGGGTCAGCCGGGTTCGACGCTTGTGCCCACGGGTCTCACCACGCCCGATCCGGTGATGCTGCAGCAGCAGTTGCGCCAGTTCGTGAACGAAGGTCTGAAAGCCTGTGCGATTGAAGCCTCGTCCATCGGCCTGGTCGAAGGACGCCTGAACGCCACCCAGGTGCGCGTGGCCGTGTTCACCAATTTCACCCAGGACCACCTCGACTTCCACGGCAGCATGGACGCCTACTGGGAAGCCAAGGCCGCGCTGTTCGACTGGCCTGGTCTGGGTGCAGCGGTGGTCAACACCGACGATGCCCGAAGCGGGCAACTGGCGTCTCGTGCGAACGGACGCGGGCTGGACCTGTGGACCGTGGGCATCGATTCAACGGCCCGGCTGAACGCCGTCGACATCACCTTCACCCGTACCGGCATGGCCTTCGGCGTTGTGGAGCGGGATCTGCAGGGCGCCGAGCTCGAGCGCCACACCTTGCAAGTGCCTTTGGTGGGGCGCTACAACGTGTCCAACCTGCTGTGCGTGATCGCGGCGGCCCGCAGCTTGGGCATTTCCCTGCAACAAGCCGTGAAGGCCTGCGGAGCGCTTACACCCGTGCCCGGGCGCATGGAGCAGGCCGAAGCCACCGCCATCGATCAGCCACTTGTGCTGGTGGACTACGCACACACGCCCGATGCACTGGAAAAAGCGCTGCAGGCCCTGCAGCCCCTGGCGGCCCAACGGGGCGGGGTACTGTGGGTGGTGGTGGGCTGCGGCGGCGACCGCGATGCCGGCAAGCGCCCGATCATGGCCGCCGTGGCCGAGCGCGAAGCCGTCTACGCCGTGCTCACCAGTGACAACCCGCGCAGCGAAGACCCGATCCGCATCCTGGGCCAGATGGTCGCAGGCCTTGCCCACTCCGGAGCTGCGCTGGTTGAGCCCGACCGTGCGGCGGCCATCGCCATGGCGGTGGCGCGCGCCCAGGCCGCTGACGTGGTGCTGATCGCCGGCAAGGGCCACGAGGACTACCAGGAGGTGATGGGTGTGAAGAAACCGTTCTCCGATCTGGTTCACGCACGCCAGGCGCTGGCCGATCGCGCGGCGCAGGGAGGCCACGCATGAACACTCTCGGTCGGTTGCTTACCCAACTCAGCGGCGCCCGCGTTGTGGGCCAGCCCGATGTGGCCATCAGCCGTGTGCACACCGACACGCGCAGCCTGCAGCCGGGCGACCTGTTTGTGGCACTCAAGGGTGAGCGCTTCGATGCGCACGACTTCCTGCCGCAGGCGGCGGTGCAAGGCGCCGTGGCCGCCATTGCCCATGCGGGCCTGGCCGAGGCAGGGCTTCCCGGTGTGGAAGTGCCCGACACGCGCCGCGCGCTCGGCGAGCTCGGCCGTCTGTGGCGCGCCCAGTTCAATCTGCCGCTGATCGCCGTGACCGGCAGCAATGGCAAGACCACCGTGACGCAGATGATCGCGTCCATCCTGCGCGCGGCGGTGGGCGATGCGGCCCACGCCACGCAGGGCAATTTCAACAACGACATTGGTGTACCGCTCACCCTGCTGCGCCTCTGCGCAGCGCACAAGCTCTCGGTGGTTGAGCTCGGCATGAACCATCCCGGGGAGATCGCCGAACTCGCGGCACTCACGCAGCCGACGGTGGCTCTGGTGAACAACGCGCAGCGCGAGCACCAGGAATTCATGGCCACGGTGGAAGCGGTGGCGCTTGAAAACGGCCAGGTCATCCAGGCGCTGGCGGGCGACGGCGTGGCCGTGTTCCCGTCCGACGACACCTGGACGCCGCTGTGGCGTGGTCTCGCCGCTGGCCGCCGCGTGATGACCTTCAGCGACACCGACCCTGCGGCCGACGTCATGGCGCTCAAGACCGAGTGGCAGGACGGCGCCTGGACGCTGTGTTTCACCTCGCCCGCGGGCAAGGGCACGGTGCATCTGAAGATTGCCGGCCGGCACAACGTGCGCAACGCCCTGGCGGCCACAGCCTGCGCGCTGGCAGCGGGCGTGACGCTGGACGCTGTGGTGCGCGGACTCGACGCCTTCGAGCCGGTGGGCGGACGCTCGCGCGCACTGGCGCTGCATCTGGACGGCCGCACCCTCACCCTGATCGACGACACCTACAACGCCAACCCCGACTCGGTGCGCGCGGCCATCGACGTGCTGGCCGAGCTGCCCGCGCCCCGCCTGCTGGTGCTGGGCGACATGGGTGAAGTGGGTGAACAAGGCCTTGCGTTTCACGAAGAGGTGCTGCTCCACGCGCGCCAACGCGGCATCGAGGCAGTGCACGTGGCCGGTGACTGGATGGGCCAGGCCGCCCAGGTGTGGCCCGCCGTCACGCACTGGAACGAAGTGCCCGCCATGGCCGGCGCGGTGTGCGCCGCCGTGAGCGACGACCGCCCCGTGTTCCAGAGCGTGCTGGTCAAGGGCTCGCGCTTCATGCGCACCGAGCGCGTGGTGCAGGCTTTGCTGGCGCTCGATCCCACACAACACAACAACAAGAAGGACAACGCCCATGCTGCCTAGCCTGGCCCTGTGGCTGCAAGGCCTGTCGCCCGATTTCGGTTTCCTGCGGGTGTTCCAGTACCTGACGTTCCGCGCGGTCATGGCCGCCATGACTGCGCTCCTGGTCGGTCTGGGCGCGGGTCCCTTCTTCATCCGTCGTCTCGCCGCGCTCAAGATCGGCCAACCGATCCGCGAATATGCGATGCAGACGCACATCAGCAAGGGCGGCACGCCCACCATGGGCGGTGTGCTGATCCTGTTTTCCATTGCGCTCTCCACCATCCTGTGGTTCGACCTGTCCAACCGTTTCGTGTGGATCGTGCTGCTGGTCACGCTGGGCTTTGGCGCCATCGGCTGGGTGGACGACTGGCGCAAGGTGGTGCACAAGGACCCCGAAGGCATGCGATCGCGCGAGAAGTACATGTGGCAATCCATCATCGGTCTGGTCGCCGCGTTCTACCTGGTGTTCAGCGTGTCGGAGACCAGCAACCTGCGTGTGTTGCAGCTGTTCTTTGCCTGGGTGTCTTCCGGCTTCACGCTCGACCTGCCGCCGCAGGCCGGTCTGCTCGTGCCCTTCTTCAAAGAGATCAGTTACCCGCTGGGCGTGTTCGGCTTCGTGGTCATGACGTACCTCGTCATCGTCGGTTCGAGCAACGCGGTCAACCTCACCGACGGTCTGGACGGCCTGGCCATCATGCCGGTGGTGATGGTGGGCTCGGCCCTGGGTGTGTTCGCCTACGTCACCGGCAACGCGGTGTTCGCCAAGTACCTGCTGCTGCCGCACATCCCGGGCGCCGGTGAGCTGTTGATCTTCTGCGCCGCCATGGCTGGCGCGGGTCTGGCCTTTCTGTGGTTCAACACCCACCCGGCCCAGGTCTTCATGGGTGACGTGGGCGCGCTCGCGCTCGGTGGCGCCCTGGGCACCATCGCCGTCATCGTGCGGCAAGAGATCGTGCTGGCCATCATGGGCGGCATCTTCGTGGTCGAGGCGCTTTCGGTGATGCTGCAGGTGACCTGGTTCAAGTACACCAAGCGCCGTTTTGGCACCGGTCGCCGGCTGTTCCAGATGGCGCCGCTGCACCACCACTTCGAGAAAAAGGGCTGGAAGGAAACGCAGGTCGTCGTGCGCTTCTGGATCATCACCATGTTGTTGTGCCTCGTTGGCCTGTCCACGCTGAAGCTGCGCTGAACATGCACGACCAACACGTCCTCATCCTCGGCTTGGGCGCCTCCGGCCTGGCCATGGCGCGCTGGTGCGTGCGCCAGGGTGCGCACGTGACCGTGGCCGACACGCGCGAGCAACCGCCGCAGCTGGCTGCTCTGCGCACCGAATGCCCGGGGGCCACCTTCGTGAGCGGCGCCTTCGACGGTTCGCTCCTGACGCGCCAGGACTGGAACCTGGTCGCGCGCAGCCCAGGCCTGGCGCCGGCCGCGCTGCAGCAGGTGTTTGGCTGGGCGCAGACGCACAACGTGGCGGTGCTCGGCGAACTGGGCCTGTTTGCCCGCGCCTTGAAGACCCTCGCCGAACGCGAGCGTCTGCCCTACCGCCCCAAGGTGCTGGCCATCACCGGCACCAACGGCAAGACCACCGTGACCTCGCTCACCACCTTGCTGCTGCAGCGCGCAGGCTTGCACGTGGCCATGGCCGGCAACATCGGCCCAGCCCTGCTGGACGTGTTGTCCGCCGCACTCGACGCCGAAGCCGTGGCCCAGCAAGCCGACGACGAGCGCGCGGCCGCCGAGGTCTTGGCCGAAGCACCGCTGGTGGTGGCTCCGCCAGCTGACACAGAGACCGAGACGGTCGACGAAATCGAACCCGTTGAAGACGAAGCACCCATGCCTGCTGCCGAGGCCGACGAAGAAGGCCCGGTCATGCTCGTGCCGCCCCCCATCGAGCCACCCCAGCCGGTGCACCTGCCCCGCGTCTGGGTGCTCGAACTCTCCAGCTTCCAGCTCGACGGCGCGGCCGGAACCGACTGGGACCGTGTGCCCACCGCCGCCAGCGTGCTCAACATCACCGAAGACCACCTGGACTGGCACGGCAGCATGGCCGCTTACACGCAGGCCAAGGCCGCCGTGTTCGGCACCCAGGCCCTCATGCTGCTCAACCGCGACGACCCGCAGGTCATGGCGCTGCAACCCGGCCTGGTGACGGTGAAGGTGGGCAACCGCAACCGCCAGCAGAGCGCGCGGCCCTGGGCCAGCTTCGGGCTGGACGCACCCACGCGCGCCGGCGACTGGGGCATCGAGTCGCTCAACGGCATGGCCTGGCTGGTGCGTGCCCTGGCGCTGGACGAAACGCGCAAACGCGGTCGTGCCTCCGATGAAACCGAGGAAATCTATTTCCAGCGTTTGATGCCGGTCGACGCGCTGCGCATTCGCGGCCGCCACAACGCGGCCAACGCCCTGGCCGCGCTGGCGCTGGCCACCTCCACCGGCGCTGCCCTCGGCCCCATGCTGCACGGCCTGCGCGAGTACCGGGGTGAACCGCATCGCGTCGAACCCGTGGCCATCATCGACGAGGTCGAGTACTTCGACGACAGCAAGGGCACCAACGTGGGCGCAACGCTGGCGGCGGTGAACGGTCTGGGCGCCGAGCGCCGGCTGGTCGTGATCCTGGGTGGCGACGGCAAGGGACAGGACTTCGCGCCGCTGGCCGAGCCGCTGGCGCGCTATGCGCGCGCCGTGGTCTACATCGGCCGCGACGCCGCGCGCATCCGCGCAGCGGTGGGCGATACGCTGGACGAGGACCATGTGCCCCAACTCGATGCCGCCACGCTGCCCGAGGCCGTCACGCTCGCTGCGCAACAGGCCCGCTCGGGCGACGCGGTACTCATGTCGCCCGCCTGCGCGAGCCTGGACATGTTCGAGAACTACGAGCACCGTGCCCGCGTGTTCGTTGACGCCGTCGCAGCGCTGGCCGCGGAACGCGGCATGAGCCTGGAGGGTGGCCTGTGAAAAAGAGAACCGTGCCCACGCTGACCTGGTCACAGCGCCTGCGCGAAGGACTGGCCGCGCTCAATCCGCGCTTGTTGGGTCGAGACCTGGCAGGCGCGCTCGCCGGCGGCTCGTCGCGCGACGGCCTGCCGGTGCGCTTGTCCAACCGCACCTACGCCGGCACGCGCAACGTGGCCGTGCGCGAGCTCGGCTTCGATCAGCCCCTGCTGTGGGTGGTGGTGGCTTTGCTCGCCTGGGGTCTGGTGATGGTGTATTCGGCCTCGATCGCACTGCCCGACAACCCGCGTTTTGCCAACTACGCACACACCCATTTCGTGCTGCGCCACGCGATCTCGATGGCCATCGGGCTGGTGGCCGGCGTGGTGGCGTTCCAGTTCCCCTTGCGCAGCTGGGAAAAGATGGCGCCCTTCCTGTTTGCCATTGCGCTGGTGCTGCTGGCGCTGGTGCTGCTGCCCTTCATCGGCAAGGGTGTGAATGGCGCCCGGCGCTGGATCTCGCTGGGCATCATGAACTTCCAGCCCTCCGAGCTGGCCAAACTGGCCGTGCTGATTTACGCCGCCGACTACATGGTGCGCAAGATGGAGGTGAAGCAGCGCTTCTTCCAGGCCGTGGCGCCGATGGCCGTGGCCGTGGCCGTGGTCGGCATGTTGCTGCTGGCCGAGCCAGACATGGGCGCCTTCATGGTGATCGTGGTGATCGCCATGGGCATCCTGTTCCTGGGGGGCGTGAACGCGCGCATGTTCTTCCTGATGGCGTTGGTGGTCGTGGGCGCGTTCGCGCTCATGGTCATGACCAGCGAGTTCCGACGCCAGCGGGTGTTTGCCTACCTCGACCCGTGGAGCGTGGAGCACGCGCTGGGCAAGGGCTACCAGCTTTCGCACTCCTTGATCGCGTTCGGGCGCGGCGAGATCTTTGGCGTGGGCTTGGGCGGCAGCGTGGAGAAGCTGCACTGGCTGCCCGAGGCCCACACCGACTTCCTGCTGGCGGTGATCGGCGAAGAGTTCGGCCTGCTCGGCGTGGTGGTGTTGATTGCCCTGTTCCTGTGGCTCACGCGTCGCATCATGCACATCGGTCGCCAGGCCATCGCGCTCGATCAGGTCTTCGCCGGCCTGGTGGCGCAGGGCGTGGGCCTGTGGATGGGCTTCCAGGCCTTCATCAACATCGGGGTGAACCTGGGTGCCTTGCCGACCAAGGGTCTGACGTTGCCCTTGATGAGCTATGGCGGCTCCGCGATCCTGCTGAACCTCGTGGCCATCGCCATCGTGCTGCGCGTGGACTACGAGAACCGCCAAATGATGAAGGGCGGCCGTTCATGAAACGCCAACCCTGCGCTCTCGTGATGGCCGGAGGCACCGGTGGTCACATCTTCCCGGGTCTGGCCGTGGCAGAAGCACTTCGCGAACTGGGCTGGCGTGTGCACTGGCTGGGCGCGCCCGCCAGCATGGAAAGCCGGCTGGTGCCCCCGCGCGGCTTCGCGCTGGAGACCATCGACTTCGGTGGCGTGCGCGGCAAGGGTCCCATCACGCTGGCCCTGTTGCCGCTGCGCCTGCTGCGCGCCTTCTGGCAAGCCTTGCAGGTGGTGCGCCGCGTGAAGCCCGACGTGGTGGTGGGCCTGGGTGGCTACATCAGTTTCCCTGGCGGCATGATGGGCGTGCTCGCCGGCAAACCGCTGGTGCTGCACGAGCAGAACTCGGTGGCCGGCATGGCAAACAGGGTGCTGGCCGGGGTGGCCGACCGCGTGTTCACCGCCTTCCCCAACGTGTTTAGGAAAGCCCAGTGGGTGGGCAACCCGCTGCGTGCGCCGTTCCTGCACCAACCTCCACCCGCCGACCGTTTCACCGGCCGCAGCGGTCCGCTGCGTCTGCTGGTGGTGGGCGGCAGCCTGGGCGCCAAGGCGCTCAACGACGTGGTGCCGCAGGCGCTGGCGCTGATCCCCGAGCCGCAACGCCCCACGGTGGTCCACCAGAGCGGTGAGAAGCAGATCGACGCCCTGCGCGCCAACTACATCGCGGCCGGCGTGCACGCCGAACTCACGCCCTTCATCGACAACACGGCCCAGGCCTTCGCGGATGCCGACCTCATCGTCTGCCGCAGTGGCGCCAGCACCGTGACCGAGATCGCCGCTGTGGGCGCGGCCGCGCTGTTCGTGCCGTTCCCGTCGGCGGTGGACGACCACCAGACCACCAATGCGCGCTTCCTCGTGGACGCGGGCGCGGCCTGGCTGGTGCCGCAAACCGAACTCAGCCCCCAACAACTCGCTCTGCGCTTGCAAAGCGTGCAGCGCGAACAACTGGTGGCGATGGCCGAGAAGGCCAAACAGATGCAGAAAACAGAAGCCGTGGCGGCCGTGGTGTCCGCCTGCGAGCAACTCGCGAAAGTCCAGACAACATGAAACACGCCATTCGACACATCCACTTCGTCGGCATCGGCGGCGCCGGCATGAACGGCATTGCCGAGGTGCTGCTGAACCAGGGTTACCGCATCTCCGGCAGCGACCTGGGTGAGAGCACGGTCACGCGTCGGCTGGTGGCCCTGGGTGCCGAGGTGTTCATTGGCCACGACGCTGCGAACATCGAAGGGGCTGATGCCATCGTCACGTCCACCGCAGTGAAAGAAGACAACCCCGAGGTCGTAGCCGCCCACGCCAAGCTGGTGCCGGTGGTGCCGCGCGCCGTGATGCTGGCCGAGCTCATGCGCATGAAGAAGGGCGTGGCGATTGCCGGCACGCACGGCAAGACCACCACCACCAGCCTGGTGGCCAGCGTGCTGGCCGCCGCCGAACTGGACCCGACCTACGTGATCGGCGGGCGCCTGAACAGCGCCGGTGTCAATGCCGCGCTGGGCTCGGGCGAGTACATCGTGGTCGAGGCCGACGAGTCCGACGCCTCTTTCCTCAACCTGCTGCCGGTGCTCTCGGTCGTCACCAACATCGACGCCGACCACATGGACACCTACGGCCACGACTTCGGCAAGCTCAAGGCCGCGTTCGTGGAGTTTCTGCACAAGATGCCGTTCTACGGCGCGGCCGTGGTGTGCGTGGACGACGCCGCGATTCGCGAGATCCTGCCGCTGATCGCGCGGCCCATCACCAGCTACGGTTTTTCGGAAGACGCGCAGGTGCGGGCCATCAACGTGCGTGCGGTGGGCACCCAGATGCACTTCACCGTGCAGCGGCGCAATGGCGTGGAGCTGCCCGATCTTGACGTGGTGCTGAACCTGCCGGGCGACCACAACGTGCTCAACTCGCTGGCCGCCATCGGCATCGCGGTGGAGCTCGGTGTGGACGACGCCGCCGTGATGAAGGCACTCGCCGAGTTCAAGGGCGTGGGCCGGCGCTTCCAGCGCTACGGCGAAGCCGCGCTGCCCCGCGGCGGCCACTGCACGGTGGTGGACGACTACGGTCACCACCCGGTGGAAATGGCTGCCACGCTGGCGGCTGCGCGCGGCGCCTACCCGGGCCGCCGCCTGGTGCTGGCCTTCCAGCCGCACCGCTACACCCGCACGCGCGACTGTTTTGAAGATTTCGTGAAGGTGATCAACCACGCCGACGCGGTGCTGCTGGCCGAGGTCTACGCCGCGGGCGAGAGCCCCATCGTGGCGGCCGATGGCCGTTCGCTGGCGCGGGCGCTGCGCGTGGCTGGCAAGCTGGAGCCGGTCTTCGTGGACGACATCAACGCCATGCCCCAGGCGGTGCTGGACAACGCGCAGGACGGTGACGTGATCCTGTGCATGGGCGCGGGCACCGTGGGCGCAGTGGCCGGTCGCGTGATGGAACTGGCGGATGGAGTGAGTCAATGAGCCCCCACGCTCCACCGCTGCACGGGTCGCTGCCCCCCGAGGGGGCGGAGCCGGCTTGGGGCGGCCCGGCGCCGGCTCACATGAACACAAAGACAAAGGACAACACGGTGATCGATCCGAAGGCACTGGGCAAGGTGGCGGTCTTGATGGGCGGGCGTTCGGCCGAACGCGAGGTCTCGATGATGTCGGGCACCGGCGTGCTTGCCGCGCTGAAGTCCAAAGGCGTTGACGCCCACGCCTTCGACCCGGCCGAGCGCAGCATGGACGAGCTCCAGCGCGAAGGTTTCAGCCGTTGCTTCATTGCGCTGCATGGCCGCTTCGGCGAAGACGGCACGGTGCAGGGCGCGCTTGAGTTGCTGGGCATTCCCTACACCGGACCTGGCGTGATGGCATCAAGCGTGGCGATGGACAAGCTCATGACCAAGCGCATCTGGCTGGCCGAAGACCTGGCCACGCCGGCCTGGCGCCAGGTGCACAGCGCCGAGCAAACCGTGGCCGCGTACCGCGCCCTGGGCTCGCCGATGATCGTCAAGCCCGTGCGCGAAGGTTCGACCATCGGCCTGACCAAGGTCACCAGCGAAGCGCAATGCGCCGCCGCCTACGAGCTGGCCGCGAAGCAGGACCCACTGGTCATGTGCGAGCAGTTCATTGCAGGCGACGAGGTCACCTGCCCGGTGCTGGGCACGGGCGACACCGCGCAGGCCTTGCCGGTGATCCGCATCGTGGCGCCCGAGGGCAACTATGACTACCAGAACAAGTACTTCACCGACGACACGAAATACCTCGTGCCCTGCGGTCTGCCCGAAGGCGAAGAAGCGGTGATCCAGGCGCTGGTGCTCAAGGCCTTCCGCACGCTGGACTGCCGTGGCTGGGCACGTGCCGATGTGATGATCGACGCGAAGACGCGCAAGCCTTACCTGCTGGAAATCAACACCTCGCCCGGCATGACCGGCCATTCGCTGGTGCCGATGTCGGCCAAGGCGGCCGGTCTGTCATACGAAGACCTGTGCTTCTCGTTGCTGGCCAGCGCCGCGCTGGACAACCCGGCCTGATCACCGCACCACCCCATGGCCACCACACCCATGCCCCTGGACGTCAAGCTCATGACCGCGCTCACGCAAGCGCTGGTCGTGCTGTTTGCCGTGCTGTGCCTGGGCGCTTTAGGCACCTGGCTGGTGCGCCACCCGGTGTGGACGGTGAAGGCCATCACGGTGCAGGGTGACGTGACGCACCAGAACGCGGTGAGCTTTCGGGCGCAGCTGGCGACACAGATGAAGACCCGCCTCTCAAGCAGCTTCCTCACGGTCGACTTGCAACAGGTGCGCGAATTGTTCGAAGCCGTCCCCTGGGTGCGCCAGGCCGTGGTGCAGCGCGAGTTCCCCAACCGCCTGCGCGTGACGCTGCAGGAACACCAGGCCGTGGCCTGGTGGGGCGAGTCGGGCTCGGGCCGGTTGGTCAGCGCGCTCGGTGAAGTGTTTGAAGCCAGCCCGGACGACAGCGACAACCTTCCCGAACTCGCCGGCCCCGCCGAACAGTCGGCCCAGGTGTGGGCGCTGTACCAGCGGCTGCAAGCCGAACTCGCACCGCTCGAACTCGGGCTCGATCGCCTGGAACTCACCGAGCGCGGCGGCTGGCGCGCACGGCTGGACAACGGTGCGCAGGTGGAGCTGGGCCGCGGCACGCCAGACGAATTGCTGGCGCGCACGCGCCGCTTCAGCGCCACGCTGTCCCAGCTCACCGAGCGCTACGCCGGTGCGCTGCAGTCGGTCGATCTGCGCTACCCCAACGGTTACGCCCTGCGCCTGCGCGGCGTGACCACCGTCACCGACATCGCCCCCACCACAACGCAACCCACACGGTAATCAAGAAGCAATCATGGCCAAGGAATACAAGGATTTGGTGGTCGGACTCGACATCGGAACCGCCAAGATCATGGTGGTGGTCGCCGAGGTCCAGCCCAACGGCGAACTCAAGCTCGCGGGCCTGGGTGTGGCCGCCAGCCACGGTTTGAAACGTGGCGTGGTGGTCAACATCGACGCCACCGTGCAGAGCATCCAGCAGGCCTTGAAAGAGGCCGAGCTGATGGCCGACTGCCGCATCGCGCGTGTCTACACCGGCATCACCGGCAGCCACATCCGCGGCATCAACTCCAGCGGCATGGTGGCCATCAAGGACCGTGAAGTCACCGCCACCGACGTTGCGCGCGTGATCGAGACCGCCAAGGCGATCAACATCTCCACCGACCAGCGCCTGCTGCTGGTGGAGCCACAAGAATTCGTGATCGACGGCCAGGAAGTGAAGGAGCCGATCGGCATGAGCGGCATCCGCCTGGAAGCCAAGGTCCACATCGTCACCGGCGCGCAGAGCGCAGCGGAAAACATCATCAAGTGCGTGCGCCGTTGTGGCCTGGAAGTGGACCAGCTCATGCTCAACCCGTTGGCTTCGAGCCAGGCGGTGCTGACCGACGATGAGAAAGAACTCGGCGTGGCGCTGGTCGACATCGGCGCCGGCACCACCGACGTGGCCATCTTCTCGGGCGGTGCGATCCGCCACACCGCGGTGATCCCGATCGCGGGCGACCTGATCACCAGCGACATCGCCATGGCGCTGCGCACGCCCACGAAGGACGCCGAAGACATCAAGGTGGAAAGCGGCTGCGCCAAACAGCTGCTGGCCGACCCGGACACGCAGGTGGAAGTGCCCGGCCTGGGCGATCGCGCGCCCCGCATGCTCAGCCGCCAGGCGCTGGCCGGCGTGATCGAGCCGCGCGTGGAAGAGATCTTTTCGCTCGTGCAGCAGGTGCTGCGCGATTCGGGCCACGAGGAAATGTTGTCCTCCGGCATCGTGCTCACCGGCGGCAGCGCCGTAATGCCCGGCATGGTCGAACTCGGTGAAGACATCTTTCTGAAGCCCGTGCGTCGCGGTATCCCGAACTACGCCAGCGCCCTGTCCGACATGGTGGCGCAGACCCGCGCGGCCACGGTGATGGGCCTGCTCGAAGAAGCGCGCCTGGCGCGGGTTCGCGGGCACAAGGTTTCGCAGAAAGCGGGCTCGGTTCAGGGAGCGCTCGAGCGCATGAAAAACTGGTTTGTGGGGACCTTCTGATGAAACACACGATCACACCTGCGCCTCACACCCGGCCCCGTTTCCGCACCCGATGTAGCGAGTGCACTGGACCGCCTGGCTGAACCCCGACCTCGACCCGAATCCGAAACGTTTTTTTGAATCACAAGCGCCCATCAACAGGCACACAAGGAGCACACCATGAGCATCGAAATGATTGAAGTCGAAGAATTCAACCTGGGCACCCAGATCAAAGTCATCGGCGTGGGCGGTGGCGGCGGCAACGCGGTCGAGCACATGATCGCGCGCAGCGTGCAGGGCGTGGAGTTCATCTGCGCCAACACCGATGCGCAGTCACTCTCGCGCAGCGCCGCGCACAAGACCATCCAGCTCGGCACCACGGGCCTGGGCGCCGGCAGCAAGCCCGACAAGGGCCGCGACGCCGCCGAAGTGGCCGTGGACTCGATCCGCGAAGCCATCGCTGGCGCGCACATGCTCTTCATCACCGCCGGCATGGGCGGCGGCACCGGCACCGGCGCGGCACCCGTGATCGCCCGCGTGGCGAAAGAAATGGGCATCCTGACCGTGGGTGTGGTCACCAAGCCGTTCGACTGGGAAGGCGGCCGCCGCATGACCAACGCCGACCACGGTCTGGCCGAACTCGAGGCCAACGTGGACTCGCTGATCGTGGTGCTCAACGAGAAGTTGCTTGAAGTGCTGGGCGACGACGTGACGCAGGACGAGGCCTTTGCCCATGCCAACGACGTGCTGAAAAACGCCGTGGGCGGTATCGCCGAGATCATCAACGAGTACGGCAACGTGAACGTCGACTTTGAAGACGTGCGCACCGTGATGGGTGAACCCGGCAAGGCCATGATGGGCACGGCAGTGGCCGCAGGCCCGGACCGCGCGCGCATTGCAGCCGAGCAGGCCGTGGCCTGCCCGCTGCTCGAAGGTATCGACCTCTCGGGCGCCAAGGGTGTGCTGGTGCTGGTCACCGCGGCCAAGGGTTCGCTCAAGCTGTCCGAATCGAAGCTGGCGATGAACACGATCCGCGCCTATGCATCTTCCGAAGCGCACGTGATCTACGGCGCGGCGTACGACGACAGCCTGGGCGACGAGATGCGCGTGACGGTGGTGGCCACCGGTCTCTCGCGCCAGGGTGTGCGCCGCACCGCGCCTCCGCTGCAGGTGCTGCGCACCGGCACCGACAACGTGCCTTTCAACGTGCCGACCGTGCACTCTGCCGTGGGTGGCCCGGGCGCGACCCAGCCCGACTACAACTCCATGGCCGTGCCCAGCGTGTGGCGGACCAACCGGACCCAGGCTGCGGCCAAGGTGGACGCGTTGGCTTCAGGGGGCATGGACGATTTCGAGATCCCTGCCTTTTTGCGTAAACAGGCCGACTGATCGGGGTGCGGGTGCATCGCGGGCCTGCACCTCGCGGGCTCGCGGACGCACGGCGCTCTGCTCCGCGAATGTCCCCCGAACCGGCTGCGCCGGTTCTCCTCCTTGATTTCGCTGCGCAGAGCACCATGCCTCCGCGAGCCGGAGATGCGGTGGAGTTCCTGCGCTTCGCATGCCTTGAGGTGATCGGTAATCGGGTGAACGGCGCAGCGAAATCAAGGAGGAGGGGCGGCGAAGCCGTCCCGGGGGACATTCGCGGAGCCGTTCACCCGGTTGCCGATGACCGCTGACGTCGAAGGCGAATGCCTTTCCCTATGGCGGTCATCGCCATTTCTGACGACGCTGAAACGCCGCAAAACTTAAAATCAACGCATGCTCGCGCAACGTACCCTCAAATCCCTGACCAAGGCGGTCGGCGTCGGCCTGCACAGCGGTCAGCGCGTGGAGCTGACGCTGCGCCCGGCCCCGCCCGACACCGGTATCGTGTTCCGGCGCGTGGACCTGCCCGAGCCGGTGGAGATCGCGGTCAATGCCACGGCGGTGACCGACACCCGGCTGGCCTCCACCATCTCCAACGGCAACGTGAAGGTGCACACCATCGAGCACCTCATGAGCGCCTGCGCCGGCCTGGGGCTGGACAACCTGTACGTGGACATCACCGCCGAAGAAGTGCCCATCCTCGATGGCTCTTCGGCCTCGTTTGTCTACCTGCTGCAAAGCGCCGGCATCGTGATGCAGAAGGCGCCCAAGCGCTTCATCCGCGTCACCAAACCGGTGGAAGTGCGCGAAGGCGAGGGCAAGAGCGTGAAATGGGCCCGGCTCGACCCGTACCACGGCTACAAGCTTGCCTTCGAGATCGAGTTCGACCATCCGGCCGTCAACTCCACCGGGCAGCGCGTGGAGTTCGATTTCGGCAGCGGCCAGTACGCCCGTGAAATCGCGCGCGCCCGCACCTTTGGGTTCACGAAAGACGTGGAGTCCATGCGCTCGCACGGCTTGGCGCTTGGCGGCGGGCTGGACAACGCCATCGTGATGGACGACGTGAAGGTGCTCAACGCCGACGGTTTGCGCTACCAGGACGAGTTCGTCAAACACAAGATCCTCGACGCCATGGGCGACCTCTACATCGTGGGCAAGCCCTTGCTGGCCGCCTACAGCGCGTTTCGCAGTGGGCACGCCATGAACAACCAGCTGTTGCGCGCCCTGCTGGCGCGCACCGACGCCTGGGAGACCGTGAGCTTCGAGCAGGATCGCGAAGCGCCGCAGGGGTTTGCGCAGCTGGCGCCGGCCTGGTAAGCACGCAAACATGCTGCTGTTTCGCTGGACCGTCCTGCTGCTGTTGATTGCTGCCGGCGTGTGCTTTGCGTTTTACGTGGGCACCGGTCAGATCCGCTTTCGCACCTGGGGCGTGATCATTCTCAAATGGACGGTGATCGCCGCGCTGGGATTCTTTGCGGTGCTGGTGCTCGAACGGCTCTTGTGAGCCAGCCTCGTGGCGAGGTCAGGGCTGCTCGCGCAAGTCCCTGATGAAGGCGCTGAATAGCTTGAGCCGGTCGGTGTTGATCAGCCCGATCTTCATTTCCACCGGCAATTCGTGCCCATTGCGGTCCACCAGAATGCGGCGCATGCGCTGCCCCACAAAGGGTGCGTCGCCTGTCTGGTGGAACTGCGCCAGGGCTTCGATGAACGCCACCTGATAGCGCACCGGCACCACCAGGTGCGCCAGCGATTCCCCCAGCGCTTCCTCGCGGCTCCAGCCAAAGAGCTTCTCGGCCTGGCTGTTCCAGTCGGTGACGCAACCCTCGAAGTCCATGCCGATGAACGGCTCCTGTGCCGTGTCGATCATGGCCCGGGCGCGGGCTTCGTTGTCGTCCATGCGCTCGAAGCTGTCCTGCAGTCCGGCGGTGCGCTCATGCACACGCCGCTCCAGCGACACATTGAGGTGGCGCAGTTCTTCTTCGTTGTGTTGAAGGGTCTTCACCATGGCATTGAAGGCGCCGCCGAGGATGGCCACTTCTGCGTAAGCGTTGGACGCCGGTGCCTTCACCGCATAACCGGCTTCCAGGCCACGCGCCACGTCGGCCAGACCCAGCAGCGGGCGCGTGATCCAGCGCGCCAAACCCCAACCCAACAACGAGAACAGCAACGCGGCCACCATGCCGCCCAGCAGCATGCGCCGGTGCATCTGGTTCACCGGTGCATAGGCTTCTTTCAGATCCTGCCGCACGAGCACGCGCCACCCGAGTCCGGGATAGTCCTCGAATCCCCGGTCGCTGCTGAAACCCACCAGGTAGTCCTCGCCATCGGGCCAGATCTCCCGCACGAAACCCTGCTTGCCCTGCAGTGAGGCATCGACACTGCGCAGCTTGAGCACCGTGCCTTCCACCTCGGGCGGCCCGAGCAACACGGCGCCGGTGCTGGAGATGATCAATGGGTCGATGGTGCGGCTGCGACCCACCGGCACGAAGATCGCCTGCTCGATCTCGCGCGCCCACTTCCAGGACAGGTGCACACCCAGCACGCCGGTGATCTGGCCGTTGTCGTCCTTGAGCGGGAAGGCGATGTCGACGAAGCGCATGGGCTCACCCTCCGGGCTGCCCATGAGCTGGGCCAGCAGCAGGGCTTCGTGCACGTCGCCCATGGCCTGTCCCTTGAGCGCGTTCTGAAACCACGGGCGCTTCGACACGTCGACGCCTTCGAGCATGTTGCGGGTGGCGGCCAGCACCGTGCCGGCAGGGTCGGTCACGCCGATCCAGGCGTAGGTGGGGTAGCTCTGCTGCAGCGCATCGATTTCGCTGCGCACCTCTGCCAGATCCAGCGGGCCACTCAGCCGGTTGGCGATCAGGCGGACCTCGCGGTAGCGCTCGAACATTGACTGGTCCAGGCGGCTGGTGGTCTGGTTGGCCAGCTCGGCGAGATTGGTACCAATGCTGTGGCGCACCTGGAAGCTGGCGGTGCGGTCGCTGAACACGGTGAGCATCACCGTGAGCAGCAAAGACAACAGGGTGAACGCGAGTGCGAGCCATGCACTCAGGCTGACTTGGCGTTGCATGAGGTTGACCACGCTCAGTAGATCCTGCCGGCCTTGTACGACGCGCTGGAACGCGCCTGCAGTGGAGAGACCTTGTTGATGGCCTGCAGCGTGCGGCTTACCTGGGCGTGCGTGATGGCCAGGCCCAGCGCATCGGCAGCGTCCTTGCCGGGCAGGCCGGGCAGCTTCAGCAAGCGTTTGACCATTTCCTGCACCTGCGGCTTGGCCGCCTTGCCGTAGCCCACCACCGCCTTCTTGAGCTGCAGCGCGGTGTACTCGGCCACCGGCAGGTGGTTGGCCACCAGGGCAGTCAGGCAGGCGCCGCGCGCCTGGCCCAGCAGCAACGTGGCCTGCGGGTTGACGTTGACGAACACGATCTCGCAGGCCGACACCTCGGGCTGGTAACGCGCCACCACTTCGGTGATGCCGTCAAACAGGATCTTGAGCCGCGCGGGCAGCAAGGCGCCATCTTTCGGGCTGGTCTGGATGGTGCCGCTGGCCACGTAGTGCAGGTGCGGGCCGTCGGTGTCGATCACGCCGAAACCGGTGCACTGCAGGCCGGGGTCGATGCCGAGGATTCTCATAAATCGAACGTCCAGCGCACCGAATGGAAAAACACCGGCGCGGCAAAACACAGCGCGTCCACGCGGTCGAGCAATCCGCTGGCGCCGGTCGTGGAGCGGCCCGCAAAGCCCCAGTGGGTCACGCCGCGGTCGCGCTTGATGGCTTTCATGACCAGATGGCCGAGCGATCCTGCCACGCAGGCCACGAGGGCCATCGCCAGTGCCGGCAGCGGCTTGAAGGGTGTGAGGCCGGCCAGCAGCGCACCGAGCAGGCCGCCGGCGGCCAGCCCCATGGCCCAACTGCGCCAGTGGAAGCTGTCGCTGATGGCGGGGGCCACCGGCGTGCCCATGCGGCGCGAGGCGATGTGCTGCACCAGCATGCAGGTTTGCACCACCAGCACCAGGAAGAACACCAGGAAGGCGGTGCGACCCGCGAAGCCGGGGAAGTTCAGCAGCAGCAGCGCGGGCACGTGGCTCATGCCGTAAACGCAGACCATGATGCCCCACTGCAGCTTGGCGTTGCGCTCCAGAAAACGCTGCGGGTCGT
>JAZKHJ010000047.1:0-30866 GCA_040385485.1 Pseudomonadota bacterium
CTACAACAAGGACAACCAGGAAGACAAGGAGCCGCTGTTCGACACGGTGGACACCTTGAAAGACACGCTGCGCATCTTCGTGGAGATGGTGGGTGGCCAGCTGAACCCGGCCACGGGCGCGAAGGAAGGCGGCATCACCGTCAACGCCATCGCCATGGAAGAAGCGGCCAAGAAGGGCTACGCCACCGCCACCGACCTGGCCGACTACCTGGTGAAAAAAGGCCTGCCGTTCCGCGACGCGCACGAGACCGTGGCGCACGCGGTCAAGGCCGCCGTGTCGCACAACTGCGACCTCTCCGAGCTGCCGCTGGCGGTGCTGCAGGGCTTCAACGCCTCGATCGAGAAGGACGTGTACGAGTGCCTGAGCCTGCGCGGCAGCCTCAATGCGCGCAACACGCTGGGCGGCACCGCACCGGCCCAGGTGCTGACGCAGATCGCGCGCCACCGCCGGCGCCTGGGCTGATCCCCCCGCCCGCGGCAGCGGGCCGTTCCACAGGGTAGACCGACCCCTTGATGCGGCGTGCTTTCAGCTACGCTCGGCATCTGCCATGGAGGAAGCCTTGAAGAACATCGTGCCCCGCTTTTTTGCAGCCGCCCTGCTGGCCGCCGCCCTCCCGGCGTCCGCGCTCCAGATCGTCGGCATCTCACCCAAAGGCGAGGCGGCCAGGGTCCGCCAGGTGGTCGTCAAGTTCGATGACAGCGCCGTCGCTTTCGGCGATCTCAAAGCCCCCGCACCCGTGTCGCTCGGCTGCAGCGATGCGCAGGCGACCCAGGGCAATGGCCGCTGGACCAGCGACCGCGAGTGGATCTTCGATTTCGAGAACGACCTGCCGCCCGGCGTGAACTGCACGGTGCAGGTCAAAAGCGGCTTCAAGTCGCCCAAGGGCGCGGAGCTGGCTGTGACCCGCTCCACCTTCAACACCGGCGGACCCTTCGTGCAGCAGATGCGACCGAGCCCGTCTTCGCGCATCGACGAGGAACAGTACTTCGTCCTGCGGCTCAACGGCGCGGCGACGGCCGCCAGCGTGCAGTCCAACGTGTGGTGCGCGGTCGAGGGCCTGGGCGAGCGGGTGCCCGTCCGGCTCATCGACGGCAAGGACCGCGCCGCCTTGCTGAAGGCGAACGGCTGGGACAAGCCCGCGGCCCAGGAGCCACAGCGCTACGTGACGCTCGCGTGCAACCGGCGTTTCACGCCGGATTCCAAGGTGTCCATCGTGTTCGGCAAGGGCGTGGCCACACCGTCGGGCGTGGCGAACACTGTGGAGAAGCGCTTCGACTTCCAGGTGCGCGAGGCCTTCACCGTCGGCTTCAGCTGTGAGCGCGAGAACGCGCAGGCCGCATGCCTGCCGATCCGGCCGATGACGCTGAACTTCAGCGCGCCGGTGCCGCGCAAGCTGGCCGAAGGCATCCGCCTCAAGTCGGACAAGCAGACACACAAACCGGTGTTCGACGAGGACAACGCCGACGGCGACAGCCTGGTCTCGGACCTATCGTTCAAGGCACCCTTCGCCGAACAGGCCACGTTCACCATCGAACTGCCACGCAACTTCAAGGACGCCGCGGACCGCGCGCCGGTCAATGGCGACAGCTTTCCACTGCCCGTGGCCACGGGCGCGATGCCGCCGCTGGCCAAGTTCGCCGCATCGCCCTTCGGCATCGTCGAACGGTTTGCCGAACCCGGCGGCACGCCCCTGCTGCCCGTGACGCTGCGCAACGTCGAGTCCGCTCTCAAGGTGCAGGGCCTCACCCCCGGCCAGGTGAACGAACTGCAGCCGAAGACCGACGCGGACATCATTGCCTGGTTCCGCAAGGTGCAGCGCTACAACCAGTTCAACGTCACGCGCAAGCAGGCGCAGGCCGATGGGCTGGGTCCCCTGCCCGCGGTGCTGGAAGACCGGGACAAGCGCTGGGTCGAAGCGCGCGCCGTGTCGCTGCTCAAGGGCCAGGCCGGCGTGAAGGCGATGGACCTGCCCCGACCCGCGAACAACGATCCCCGCCCGTTCGAGGTGGTCGGCATTCCGCTCACGCCGGGGTTCCACGTGGTCGAGATCGCATCGCCCGCGCTGGGGGACTCGCTGCTGGATGCGCGTTATGGCGGCTCGCGCACGATGTATGTGCGGACCTCGGCGCTGGTCACCAACCTGGGTGTGCATTTCAAGCTCGGCCGCGAGAACGCCCTGGCCTGGGTGACCACGCTGGACAAAGGCAAGCCCGCCGCGGGCGCTTTCGTGCGCGTGTCCGACTGCGCCGGCAAGGAAGTGGCCACGGGCACCACCAACGCGCAGGGTGTGGTCGACCTCAAGGGCGTGCCGCCCCAGGCGCCACGCTGCAGCAGCGAGGGCGGTGAAAGCACGCAGGCGTATTTCGTCAGCGCGCGCCTGAAAGACGGCGCCATGGAAGACATGGCCTTTACCTGGAGCGACTGGTACCGCAGCATCGAGCCGTGGCGCTTCAACGTGCCGACCAGCCGCGACGCACGGCCCGACGAACGCGCCCACACGATCTTCGACCGCACGCTGCTGCGCGCCGGCGAAACGGTGTCGATGAAGCACCTGATCCGCAACGAGACCAGCAAAGGCTTTGGCCTGCCGGACACGCTGCCCGACACCCTGGTGATCACGCACACGGGCAGCGGCCAGCAGTTCACGCAACCCGCCGTGTGGCGCAAGACGGCCACCGGCGGCCAGAGCGCCGAGAACAGCTTTGCCGTGTCGGGTGGCGCCAAGCTGGGCAACTACGAGGTCACGCTCAAGAGCACCAACGACCGGGAGCACCAGTACAGCACCGGCGAGTTCCGCGTGGAGGAGTTCCGCTTGCCGGTGCTCGAAGGCCGCATCGCGCCGCAGGAGAAGAAGGCCCTGGTCAATGTGCAATCCGTGGCCACGCAGTTGCAGATCAACTACGTGTCGGGCGGCGGCGCGGCCAACCTGCCGGTGCGCGTGTCGGCCCTGGTGCGCGACAAGACGCTGAGTTTCCGCGACTTCGACGGCTTCAGCTTCCAGCCGCCGCGCGCGCCAAGGGTCGACGGCGCGCAGGGCGATGAAGACGGTGAGGAAGAAGCCACCGCATCGCAGGACCAGCGCGTGATCGCCGACAAGCTGCCCGTCACGCTGGACCGCAACGGCGCGGGCGCGGTCACCATCGACGAGGTGCCCACCGCGTCGCAGCCGCAGGAACTGCTGCTGGAGGCCACCTACGCCGATCCGAACGGCGAGGTGCAGACGCTGCGCAGCGTCTCCACCGTCTGGCCCGCGAACGTGGTGGCGGGCATCAAGACCGAAGGCTGGGTGTCGGCCAGCCAGAAGATCAAGTTCCAGGCGCTGGCGCTGGACCTGGCGGGCAAGACCGCAGCGGGCGTCTCGCTGGACGTGAAGGCGGTGGCCCACATCACCACCACCAGCCGCAAGCGCATGGTGGGCGGCTTCTACACCTACGACAACAAGTCCGAAACCAAGGAGCTGGGCTCGGTCTGCAGCGGCAAGAGCGATGCGCGCGGCCTGCTGTTGTGCGAGGCCAGGCTCGGCGAGCCGGGCGAGGTGGAACTCATCGTGACTGCGAAGGACGCGGCGGGCCACAGCATCCAGGCCGCCAGCTCGGTGTACGTGACACGCCAGGGCGAGCTCTGGTTCGGCGGCGAGAACCACGACCGCATTGACCTGCTGCCCGAGAAGAAAACCTACCAACCCGGCGAGACCGCGAAATTCCAGGTGCGCATGCCGTTCCGCTTCGCCACCGCGCTGCTGACGGTGGAACGCGAAGGCATCATGGACACGCAGGTTGTGCAGCTCAACGGGCAGGACCCCACCGTGCAGCTGAAGATCCAGGAAGGCTGGGGACCCAACGTGTACGTGAGCGTACTGGCCCTGCGCGGCCGGCTGCGCGAGGTGCCGTGGTACTCGTTTTTCACCTGGGGCTACAAGGCACCGCGCGAGTGGTGGACCTCGTTCTGGGTCGAGGGCCGCGAGTACGTGGCGCCGACGGCGCTGGTCGACCTGAGCAAGCCGGCATTCCGACTGGGCCTGGCCGAGATTCGCGTCGGAACCCAGGCGCACCAGCTCGACGTGAGCGTGAAGGCCGACCAGGAGAGTTACCCGGTGCGCGGGCAGGCCAAGGTCACCATCACCGCCAAGCTGCCGAACGGCCAGCCCGCGGCGCACGCGGAAGTGGCGCTTGCCGCGGTGGACCAGGCCCTGCTGGAACTCATGCCCAACCGCAGCTGGAACCTGCTGGACGCCATGCTGCAACAGCGCGCCTGGGGCGTGGAAACGTCCACCGCGCAGATGGAGATCATCGGCCGGCGGCACTACGGCCGCAAGGCGGTGCCCGCCGGCGGTGGCGGCGGCAAGAGCGGCACGCGCGAGCTGCTCGACACCCTGCTGCTGTGGAACCCCAAGGTGGCGCTGGACGCCAAGGGCCAGGCCACGGTGGTGGTGCCGCTCAACGACGCGCTCACCACCTTCCAGATCGTCGCCGTGGCCGACATGGGCACCGGCCTCTTCGGCACGGGCCAGGCGAGCGTACGGTCCACGCAGGACCTGCAGATCATCAGCGGCCTGCCGCCGCTGGTGCGCGAGGACGACCAGTTCCGCGCGCAGCTCACGCTGCGCAACACCACGCAGAAGGCCATGAAGGTGGCCGTGTCTCCACGCGCCACCTTGCTCGACCTCCAACCGCAGACGGTGGACATCCCGGCGGGCGAAGCGCGCGAGGTCGCGTGGACGGTGACGGCGCCCGCTCAATTGGCACAGACACGCGCTGAAGCCATCCTGTGGGAGATCGAGGCGAAAGACACGCTGGGCGGTGCGAAGGACGCGCTGAAGGCGCGGCAACGCATCGTGCCCGCCGTGCCGCTGACGGTGCAACAGGCGACGCTGGTGCAGGTCGATGGGGCGTTCAACCTCGAAGTGGCGCCACCCGCCGGCGCGCTGCCGGGCCGGGGCGGCTTGAAGCTCGCGCTGCAACCGAAACTGGCCGCAGGCCTGCCCGGTGTGCGCGACTGGTTTGCCAACTACCCCTTCGTCTGCCTGGAGCAGAAGACCAGCAAGGCCGTGGGCCTGCGCGACGCCAAGCTGTGGCAGGGCGTGGTGGCGCAGTTGCCCACCTACCTGGACGCCGACGGTCTGGCCAGCTACTTCCCGCCGCGCGAGGGCGACGGCAACCGCGGCAGCGACACGCTGACGGCCTACCTGCTGGCGGCCGCGCACGAAGCGTCGGCCATCGACCCGGCCTTCGGCCTGCCCGACGAGGTGCGCGCGCCAATGGAGCGTGGGTTGATCGCCTTCGTCGAAGGCCGCATCACGCGCGAGTTCTGGAGCCCGCGCAAGGACCTGGACGTGCGCAAGCTCGCCGCCATCGAGGCCCTCTCGCGCTACGGCAAGGCACGCGGCCGCATGGTGGGCAGCGTCACCCTTGCGCCCAACCAGTGGCCCACCAGCGCGGTGATCGACTGGGTGAACATCCTGAAACGCGTGACCGACGTGCCGCAGCGCGATCAACGCCTGGCCGAGGCCATGCAGGTGCTGCGTGCGCGCCTGAGCTTCCAGGGCACGAAGCTCGTGTTCAGCACCGAACAGGACGACTACTGGTGGTGGCTCATGGCCAACGGCGACGTGAACACCGCGCGCCTGATGCTCACGGTCATGGACGACCCGGCCTGGCAGGACGACATGGGGCGTCTGGCCAGCGGCTTCATCGGCCGCCAGCAGAACGGCGCCTGGCACACCACGACGGCCAACCTGTGGGGCGGCCTGGCGCTGGAGAAGTTCTCGGCGAAGTTCGAGGCGGTGCCGGTCGCGGGCATCACGCGCGCCACCCTGGGCACGGGTGCCGCCGCGATCGACTGGGCCAGGGTCGAGCGGGTGAAGGCGAGCGACGCGCTCGGCGCGCCCAACCAGACCACCTGGTTCGGCGCCCCCGCCAGCCCCGGCAACCTGAAGAACAACACCGGCTTCCTGCCGTGGCAGGCCGACGGCGGCAAGGGCACGCTGGGCGTGGCGCACCAGGGCACCGGCAAGCCCTGGCTCACGCTGCAGTCCATCGCCGCCATCCCGCTCAAGGCGCCCTTCAGCGCCGGCTACACGATCAAGAAGACCATCACGCCGGTGGAGCAGGCGGTCGGCGGCAAGCACACGCGCGGCGACGTGTGGCGCGTGGCGCTGGAGATCAACGCCTCCGCCGACATGACCTGGGTGGTCATCACCGACCCGATCCCGGGCGGCGCAACCATCCTCGGCGGCGGGCTGGGCCGCGATTCGCAGATCGCGACCTCGGGCCAGAAGAGCCAGACGGGCAACGCCTGGCCGGCTTTCGAGGAGCGCAGCTTCGAGTCCTACCGCAGCTACTACGAGTACGTGCCGAAGGGCGTGATCAAGATGGAGTACACGGTGCGCCTGAACAACGTCGGCGAGTTCTCGCTGCCGCCCAGCCGCGTGGAAGCGATGTACGCACCCGAGATGTTCGGCGAGACACCGAACGCCCGCGTGAAAGTGGAGGCGGTGCGGTGAACCTGCGCCACGCGCTCGCAGCGCTCGTGCTCGGCATCGGCCTGGCGCAGCCTGCGCACGCGTTGCAGAGCTTCACCGAGGTGCGCGCCGACTGGCGCTCGTCGGATGCGCGCGTGCTCGACCGCCACGGCGAACTGCTGCAGCGCGTGCGCATCGACCTCCACGTGCGCCGCGGGGAATGGATAGGGTTGCCCGACGTGTCGCCCGCGCTGCGCACGGCCATGGTCTTGAGCGAGGACAAGCGTTTCCACGAGCACAGCGGCGTCGACTGGCGCGCCGTCTCGGCGGCGGCCTGGGGCAATCTGTGGAACAGCCGCACGCGCGGCGCCTCGACCATCACCATGCAGTTGGCCGCCCTGCTCGACGAGCCCGACGGCGAGCTGCAGCGCGGCGCGGGCGGGCGCCGCCTGCCACAGAAGATCGGCCAGGCGCTGGCCGCGCAACAACTGGAACGGCGCTGGCGCAAGGACCAGATCCTCGAGGCCTACCTCAACCTCGTGCCCTTCAAGGGCGAACTCGTCGGCATCGATGCGCTCTCGCGCGCGCTCTTCGGCAAGGCCGCGCACGGCCTGGACGAGCGCGAAGCCGCCGTGGCCGCCGCGCTGGTGCGCGCACCCAATGCGAAGCCGCGACAGGTGTCACAGCGTGCCTGTGGCGTGCTCAAGCTCATGCAGGCAGGCACCCGGGTGGATTGCGGGGAGCTGCACATGTTCACCACCATCGCGCTGGAGGGCAGAGAGTTCACCGCGAGTGAAGGCATCGCGCCGCACCTGGCGCGGCGCCTGCTGGCCTCCGAAGCGCAGAAGAACCCGGTGCGCACGGTGAGGTCCACCGTATCCGCGCCGCTACAGCGCTTCGCCCTGCAAACCCTGCAACGCCACCTGCGCGAGCTGCACGGCCGCAACGTGCAGGACGGTGCGCTGGTGGTGCTGGACAACGCGAGCGGCGAGGTGCTGGCCTGGGTCGGTTCGTCGGGCGAGCTGAGCGCGGCGTCGGAGGTGGACGGTGTGCTGGCTCTGCGCCAGCCCGGCTCCACGCTCAAACCGTTCCTCTACGCCCAGGCCATGGCAGAGCGGCGTATGACGGCGGCGTCGCTGCTGGAAGATTCGCCCGCTGCCATCCCCACCACCAGCGGCCTCTACATTCCGCAGAACTACGACCGCCGGTTCAAGGGTTGGGTCTCGGCGCGCACGGCGCTGGCGTCCTCGCTCAACGTGCCGGCCGTGCGCACGCTGACCATGGTGTCGCCCGACGCCTTTCACCGCGAGCTCGGCGCGGTCGGCCTGCCCTTGCGCGAGCCCGCCGGCTACTACGGCTACAGCCTCGCGCTGGGCAGCGCCGAAGTGCCGCTGCTGTCGCTGACGAACGCCTTCCGCACGCTCGCCAACGGCGGGCGCTACGGCCCGGTCGGCGCACCGCCGCAGGCCACGCCCGCCCTCGACCCGCGCGCCGCCTTCATCGTCGGCGACATCCTGAGCGACACCAACGCGCGGGCCCGCACTTTCGGCACGGACAGCCTCCTGGCCACGCGCTTCTGGGCCGCCGTGAAGACCGGCACCAGCAAGGACATGCGCGACAACTGGGCGGTGGGCTGGTCCGAGCGCTACAGCGTTGGCGTGTGGGTCGGCAACGCCAGCGGCGCGCCCATGTGGAACGTCAGCGGCACCAGCGGCGCGGCGCCCGTCTGGGCGGCCGTCATGCAGCACCTGCACGCCCACACGCCCAGCCGGGCGCCGCGCCCGCCCGCCGGCATGGTGCAGGCGCACGCCACGTTCGATGGCCCCGGTAACGGCGGGCCGCTGGAAGCGGCGCGCAGCGAATGGTTCATCGCCGGCACCGAGCAGGCGCGCTTCGCGATGAACGCGCCCGCCGCTGCGGAGACGGGGCGCACCGCCGCCGCGCTGCACATCCGCTCACCGGCCCCCGGCACCATCGTCGCGCTGGACCCGGACATCCCGCCCAACCGCCAGCGCCTCACCTTCGTCGCCAGCGGCGCGGGCGGCCGCTGGCGCCTGGATGGCAAGCCCATGGCCCAGGGCACGCAGGTGCAGTGGCTGCCCTGGCCGGGCAAACATGTGATGCAGCTCACCGACGCGCGCGGCACTGTGCTGGACGAGGTGCGCTTCGAAGTGCGCGGGGCGGGGGTGAAAGAACGCGCTTCCGCGGTTTTCAAGGAACCCCGCTGACTCAGGTGCAGGGGTCGGGCTGCGGCACCTCGGTGCAGCGCTGAAAAGCCTCCGGCTTGAGACCACCGCCCACCACGCGGTACTGGTCAAAACACGCCGCGCTGGCCGCATACCGGTGCCAGTGCGCCTCGCAGGCCGTCGTGCCGGGCGGCAAAGGCGCGGTGGCGGGCACCACGCGGTCGGCGTAGCGCTGCGGCACATCGGTCATGACGCCATAGTGCAGACGGCCACCGTCGTCGGTCCAGCGCACCAGCTCCGCGCTCAGCACCGACAGCGGCAGGCCGACAGCGACCACCAGGCTCAAGATCTTGAGAAGCTTGTTCGGTTTCATTTCCCTCTGACACGCTCGGGGCGCCAGGGTTCCTGGGGGTCTTGATGTGCGTCAAGAGCCGACCGGCGTGCCGGCGCTAGAGTCCGACTCATGGAAACCACCGCCCACCCCACCGCCACCCTGGAATGGTCGTCCGCCCTGTCGGTGGGAGACGACCGCATGGACCACACCCACACCGAATTCGTGGAACAGCTCAACCGGCTGCTGGCCACCCCTGCCGATCAACAGTTGCCGCTTTACCGGCATTTTCTGGCTCACACGGTGGAGCACTTCGCTCAGGAAGAGCGCTGGATGCTGGCCACAGGCTTTGCGCCCGACAACTGCCACGCCGCCCACCACGCGACCATTCTGGAAACCATGCGGGCCGTGGAAACGCACCACCAGCAGGGTGACCTTGACATCATCACCCGCCTGGCCGAAGCGCTGGCCGAATGGTTCCCCCAACACGCCGCCAGCATGGACGCCGGATTGGCGCTGCATTTGCAATCGGTGGGCTTCGATACACACACCGAGACCCTGGCCGACCCCGGCCGAGTGCGCCCGGCCAGCATGAGCGGCTGCGGGAGTGTGAGCTGCAGTTGAGCCGCATGGACGCTCCCCTGCCCCGTTTGATCGAGGCCCTGCTGGACCCGGCACGCTACCCGCACGCGGTAGCGAAGGTCGAACTCATGGAAACCCATGGTGCGTGGGTGCTGCTGGCAGGTGTTCATGCCTACAAGATCAAGAAGCCGGTGCGCCTGCCCTTCATGGACTTCGGCACGCTCGCCCTGCGCCGCGCGGCCTGCCAGGCCGAGGTGCGGCTCAACCAGCGCTTCGAAACCAGCAACCCGGCCTCGCACCTCTACCTGGGCGCTCTCCCCATCGTCGGCCCGGCCGAGCAGCCCCGCTGGGGCGAACCCGGCCAAGACGACGAGCAGGCCATCGAATGGGCGGTGCACATGCGCCGTTTCGACGAGGCCCAGCGACTCGACCACCTGTGTGCGAACGGCACACTGAAACCCGAACACCTCACGTCGCTGGCGCAGCGCATGGCCTGTTTTCAGGCCGCGGCGGCAGTGGCACCCGCGGACGGCACCTGGGGTCTGACCTCGGACACCCTGGCCTTCGCGCGCGACAACCTCGGCACCTTGCGCCACGGCTTGAAACACGCCAACGATGCGACGCAGATCGAACAACTGAGCCAGTGGACCGAATCGAGCTTCACGCAACGGGCCTCGCAGCTGGCACAGCGCCTGGCCGAAGGCCGGGTGCGCGAAGGCCATGGCGACCTGCACCTGGCCAACCTCGTGCTCATCGGCGACGAGGTGGTGCCCTTTGACGGCATCGAGTTCAACGATGCGCTGCGCTGGATCGATGTCGCCAGCGACATGGCCTTTGTCTGGATGGACCTGCTCGACCACGGCCAGCCCGGCCTGGCCAACGGCTTGTTCAGCGACTGGCTGGACGCCAGCGGCGACACCAGCGCGCCCGACGTGCTGCCGTTCTTCGCGGTCTACCGCGCGCTGGTGCGCGCCAAGGTGGCGGTGATCCGCAGCGCGCAGGCAGGCGCCGACGTGGCCACGTCGCTGAACGAAGCGCGCGGCTACACCGCGCTGGCCAGGCGCATCGCGCAACCGCCCGCGCCGCAGCTCGTCATCACCCACGGGCTCTCGGGCAGCGGCAAGACCTGGGCCTCCAGCGGCTGGTTGCAAGCCGAATCCAGCGGCCGGGCCGTCCGCCTGCGTTCCGACGTGGAGCGCAAGCGCCTGCACGGCCTGAGCGCCACGCAGGCCAGTGGCTCGGGCCTGAATACCGGCCTGTACAGCCCGCAGGCGCATGGCGATACCTACGCCCACCTGCTGGAGCGTGCGCGGCACCTGCTGCAAGAGGGTTGGTCGGTGCTGGTGGATGCGGCCTTCCTGCGGCGCCACGAGCGCGAGGCCTTCCACGCCCTGGCGCAGGCTCTCGCCTGCCCGTTTCACATCCTGGCGACCGAGGCCCCGCTGGACACGCTGCGCGAGCGCATCAACGCGCGCCAGAGGCGCGGGGGCGACGCGTCCGAGGCCACGGTGGCGGTGCTGGAGCAGCAGCTGGGCTGGCTGGAGCCCCTGAGCGTGGACGAACGTGCACGGTGCCTGCCCGTGGCACCCTGAGCTGTTCACCAAAAATTTCAATCCGCGCTGTCGCGCTTTCACAAGCCATTTGTCCGGGGCGCCGCTACCATCGGCCCAACGCCTGCCCCAACAACACCGGAGACCTCATGACCGTCATCACCACCGTGGAAGACCTGCGCGTGCTCGCCCAGAAGCGCGTGCCCCGCATGTTCTACGACTACGCCGACAGCGGTTCATGGACCGAGGGCACCTACCGCGCCAACGCCAGTGATTTCCAGAAGATCAAGCTGCGCCAGCGGGTGGCGGTCAACATGGAGAACCGAAGCACCCGCACCACCATGGTCGGCCAGAGCGTGGCCATGCCGGTGGCGATTGCGCCCACGGGTCTCACCGGCATGCAGCATGCCGATGGCGAGATCCTGGCCGCGCGTGCCGCGAAAAAGATGGACATCCCGTTCACGCTCTCCACCATGAGCATCTGCTCCATCGAAGACGTGGCGCAGCACGCCGGCGAAGGTTTCTGGTTCCAGTTGTACGTGATGAAGGACCGCGCCTTCATCGAGCGCCTGATCGACCGGGCCAAGGCGGCGAACTGCAGCGCCCTCGTGCTCACGCTCGATCTGCAGATCCTCGGCCAGCGCCACAAGGACCTGAAGAACGGGCTGTCCGCCCCGCCCAAGCTGACCATCGCCAACATGATCAACATCGCCGGCAAGCCGCGCTGGGCGCTGGGCATGCTGGGCACCAAACGCAAGCAGTTCGGCAACATCGTCGGTCACGTCAGCGGCGTGGCCGACATGAGCAGCCTGAGCGCCTGGACGGCGCAGCAGTTCGACCCGGCGCTCAACTGGGGCGACGTGGAGTGGATCAAGAAACGCTGGGGCGGCAAGCTGATCCTCAAAGGCATCCAGGACGTGGAGGACGCGAAGCTCTCGGTGGCCTCGGGCGCCGACGCGCTGATCGTGAGCAACCACGGCGGGCGCCAGCTCGACGGGGCGCAGAGCAGCATCGAGGCGCTGCCGGCCATCGTTGACGCGGTGGGCAGCCAGATCGAAGTGCACATGGACGGCGGCATTCGCAGCGGCCAGGACGTGCTCAAAGCCCGTGCACTGGGTGCGCGCGGGGTTTACATCGGCCGGCCCATGCTCTACGGCCTGGGAGCCATGGGCGAGGCCGGCGTGAGCAAGTGCCTGGAGATCATCCACCGCGAACTCGACCTCACCATGGCCTTCTGCGGCCACACCAACATCGAGACGGTGGACAAATCGATCCTGCTGCCCGGCACGTTCCCCACGGCAACACCATGAGCCCCACCGAACCAGCGGCGCGGCCCCGCACCTCGAAACTGTGGCTGGGCGTCAGCGTGGCACTGGCGCTGGTGCTGCTGGTGGGCGCGGCCACCATGGCCAGCATGTACGAGCAGCTCAAGGCGCAGATCATGCACCTGCAGGAGCGCCTGGCGGTCACGCCGCAGGTGCGTTACGTGTCGGTGCTGCTGGACGCACAGGAGCTGCCGGCCCTGCTGGTGACGATGGATCCGCAGGCCGGTGTGCTGCAGGTGCAGCGGCTCAACGAGGTGAAGGAAGGGCGCGAGGACAGCATGCAGCTGTGGGCGCTCGCCAGCGGCAAACCACCCCGTTCGCTGGGCGTGATCCAGAGCAAGTTCAAGACGCTCCAGCTGCCCGCGAAAGAGGCCGCGCTGGAGGGCGTCACCCAGTTGGCGATCAGCGTCGAAGGCAAGGGCGGCGTTCCCGAACTGGTCGGGCCGCGCCTGCCATACCTGTTTCAGGGTTGGCTGATCCAGAAAGCGCTTTGACCTGGGCTCACGTCAGCTCATATTCGAATGTGCTCACCACACGCAACCGCTTCGTGCGCAACGGCGGAGTCGCTCTCCACGTCGCGGGCCGGTGGCCCGCATCTCGCAGCATGGCAATCCCGCTATGCTCGACCGCGTGGACGCCTCTTCTGATCAGACCCTGCCGCGGCGCATCGCCCACCTCGACATGGACGCGTTTTTCGCGTCGGTCGAGTTGCTGCGTTACCCGCAACTCAAAGGTTTGCCAGTAGTCATTGGTGGCGGACGGCGGCGCGAGGACGACCTGCTGCTGCGCCTGCGCGAGGCCTACCCGGACCGCGAGTGGGCCACCGACAGCCTGGACCACATCCCAGTCGACTTCTTTCCACGCCTGGCCGGCTACACCGGGCGCGGCGTGGCCACCACCGCCACCTACGCGGCGCGCCAGTTCGGCGTGGGCTCGGCCATGGGCTTGATGAAAGCCGCCAAGCTGTGCCCGCAAGCCATCCTGCTGCCGGTGGACTTCGACGAGGTCAAACGCATCTCGCGCCTGTTCAAGAGCACCATCCGCGAGATCGCACCGGTGGTGGAAGACCGCGGCGTGGACGAGGTCTACATCGACTTCACCCACGTGCCTGGCGGCCAGCGCGAGGGTGGGCGGGTGCTGGCGCGGCTGATCCAGAAGAGCATCTTCCAGGCCACGGGGTTGACCTGCTCCATCGGTGTGGCGCCCAACAAGCTGATTGCCAAGATGGCCAGCGAGTTCAACAAGCCCAACGGCATCAGCATCGTGCAACCGGGCGACCTGCAAGCGCTGATCTGGCCACTGCCCTGCCGCAAGATCAACGGCGTGGGCCCCAAAGCCGACGAGAAGCTGCAAGGCCACGGCATCCACACCATCGGCGAGCTCGCGCAGCGCGAGCGCGGCTGGCTGGTTGAACACTTCGGCCGGAGCTACGGCGCATGGCTGCACGAGGTGTCGTGGGGTCGGGACCAGCGCGTGGTGCAGACCGAGAGCGAGCCGGTGAGCATGAGCCGCGAGACCACCTTCGAACGCGATCTGCACGCCGTGCGCGACCGTGCGGAGCTCGGCGCCATCTTCACCCGGCTCTGCGAGCAAGTGGCTGCCGACCTGAACGCCAAGGGCTACGCAGGCAAGACGATCGGCATCAAGCTGCGTTACGACAACTTCAAGGGCGTGACGCGCGACACCACCATCGATCACTTCACGCAGGACGCCGCCACCATCCGCCGGCAGGCCGGCCTGTGCCTCAAGCGCGTGGACCTGGGTCAGCGCATCCGCCTGCTGGGCGTGCGCGTGGGCTCGCTGGTCAAGGCCACCGAGATCGCCCCGGCCCTGGAGCCCGCTGCCGTGGCAGACCAGCTGTTCTGAGCGACCGCGTCGGTTGACGGGTGCTGACGCGAAACTTACATTGGGAAGTACCGGATGTCAGCCGGATTTCCGAGGAGTCAGCCATGCATCTCTTCATGAGCCTGGGGGAGTTGGAGCGCATCAAGCGCTGGCACGTGGCGCACCGCCAGGACCACCCCCTGGAACACCACCTGTGGGACGGGGTGCTCACCTTGTGGCTCATGGGCTGGGTGGGCTGCATGCCGGCCATGATCATGCAAGCACTGTGGCTGCTGCCTGTGTGCATGGTCGGCATCTGCACCCCGGGCTTGTACGTGCGCTGGCGCCAGCGGGTGCACGCGGCGCAACGCCTGCGCTGCGACTGGATCGATCTGGCCGACTGATCGGGTCCGCCCCGTGACAGCCCGCAGTGCCCATCGCGGGATACATTGAGCCACCATGAACACCCCCACCTGCTTTTCCCTCGTCACGACGGACCTGGTAGCCCATCTGGTGCTGAACCGGCCCGCCGAGCTCAACACCATGAATCCGACCTTCTGGCGCGAGCTTGACGAGGTCCTGACCCAGCTCCACGCCGAGGGTTTGGTGCGCGCACTCGTGATCAGCAGCACCGGAAAACACTTCAGCGCCGGCATGTCGCTGGAAACCTTCGCGGGCGCCATCAGCATGGACGACCAGAGCCCGGAGGGCCGCGCCGCCATCTTCGACCTGCTCACCGACATGCAGGCCACCTTCACGAAACTGGAGAACCTGCGCGTCCCCGTGATCTGCGCAATCCAGGGCGGCTGCATCGGCGGCGCGGTCGACATGGTGACCGCCGCCTGCATCCGCTACGCCTCGGCCGACGCCTTCTTCTGCATCCAGGAAATCAACATCGGCATGGTGGCCGACGTGGGCACGCTGCAGCGCCTGCCCAAGCTGATCCCGCTGGCGGTGGTGAAAGAACTGGCCTACACGGGCCGCCGCCTGAGCGCGAGCAAGGCGCTGACCTACGGCTTGGTCAACGAGGTGTTCGATACACACGAGGCCACGGTGGCCGCCGCGCTGCAGTGTGCGAAAGAAATTGCATCCAAACCTCCGGTGGCGATCTGGGGCACCAAACAGGCGGTGAACTACGCGCGCGACCACTCGGTGGAGGACAGCCTGCGCCAGATGGGCTGGCTGCAGGGCGCGGTGTGGAGCAACGCGCATGTGCGCGAAGCCATCACGGCGATGAAAGGGAAACGCGCGGGAGCTTTCACGCCGCTCTCGGCTTTGCAGCCGTTCAAGACGCTGGGCTGAGCGGTCGCCTCAAGCCGCGATCTTCAAGTCGGCGCTGGCCACCGCGCGCACGCGCGGCCCGAAGCTGGAGATGTTGGTCAGCGTCGCGTTGTGGTGATCAATCACCTGGCGCGGCGTGAGCACCGCATTGCCGGCCGAGGTGTGCGCATCGGCCACCAGCGTGACCGGGTAGCCCAGCGCCAGCGCGCGGCGGGTGGTGGTGTCCACGCAGAACTCGGTGTGCATGCCGCAGACGATCAGTTCGCTCACGCCATGCGCATCGAGAAGCGCCTGGAGATCGGTGTTCAGGAACGAGTCCGGCGTGGTCTTGCGCACCCGAAGATCGCCCGGCTCCACCTGCAAGCCATCGGCCAGTTGCCATTCACGGCTGGCGTGCTCCAGATATCCGTCCGAGGACTCGTGCTGGATGAACACCACGGGCACGTGGGCGCTGCGGGCCCGGGCGGCAAGGTTGTTGATGCGCGCGATCACCTGGTCGGATTCGAAAGCGCGGCCCTCGCCTTCACACAGACCTTGTTGCATGTCGATGATGAGCAGAGCGCTGGTCATGGCATGGCCCTCGCTGCCATGGATGTCACTTCAACTGCGGTGAGCGCATGAACGGCCTCGTAGCCCGCGCCCACCACCTCGACAGCGCCGTGCCGCTCCAGCTCCGCGGCGCTGAGCCCGACCTGCGCCAGCTCGGCAACGGCAGCCTGCTCATAGCCGGTCACAAGCAAGGCCCAATCCACACCGGTGTCGGCCCCCCGAATCCGTTGTTCAGCGGTCATCTCGGGCGTCAGACCGCTGCGCAGCAGGTGAACGCTGCTCAGTCCACGCTGCGGGGGGAGCTGGGGCAGCATCTCCTGGCTCAGCCAGGATTCGAGTGACGCGTCGTTGCCAGGACCCGGCTTGAAGCGAAGCAGCAACCCAAAATGCCCCATGCCATGCCCGTGGCTGCTGGCCACAGCGCACAGCCCGCGCTTCATGCCGCGGTAGTTCGGCATCATCTTCTGCGTCCAGGGCGAGGGGTTGTTCAGGCGCTCCAGGTAGGCGGGCGACGCGAGCGTTTCCAGACGCTCGACTTCGTAGAGCACGAGATACCTGGGCGCCCCCGAGGTGACCACCCAGCGTGTTCCCCTGAAGAAACCGGGTATCGACAGGCGCTCGGGCAAATGCTCGTGGGTGTGCCAGTCATCGTGTTCGTCGATCATGTCTTCGACGATGTCGAACGACAGCAGCATGGCGGCTTGACCTAACAAGGGCATCGGGGTTCCTTTAATTTCATGGAGCGTGCATGGACGTCAGGCGTCCGGTGCGGCCCACACCGCAAACTCGTTGCCGCTGGGCTCCAGAAAGTGGAACCGTCGCCCGCCCGGAAACGGGAAGATCGGTTTCACGATCTGCCCGCCAGCGGCGGTGACCTTGGCGAGCGTCTCCTCCAACCGGTCGCTGTAGAAAACGATGAGTGCGCCGCCCTGGCCGGTGGTCGAGGCCATTTCGGCCCTGAAAAAGCCGCCATCCAGTCCCTGGCCCGAGAAGGCCACGTAGTCGGGGCCGTAGTCCTCAAACGACCAGCCGAAAGCCGCCTGGAAAAACGCCTTGGTGGCCTGAAGGTCTCGGGCGGGGTACTCGACGTAGTTGATCTTCTCGTGTGCCGGCATGTCAGCTTCCTTTTCGCATTGAATGTTCGCGGCCCTCACACCGCAGGCCGGACAACCAGCTCCTTGAAGCCCGTTGCCTCATCGTGTTCGCGCGTGAGCTTGCCCTGCGGCAGCAGCGCCAGCAGCACCTCGGCCGTGGTCCTGACCGTGCTCCCGTAGCCCAGGTGACCACCGATCACTCGGCCCGATGCATCGGCCACCGACATGTGCAGGTGGGCACCCGCCGCGCTGAGGCTGCCGGACAGGCTCACAATTTCCAGCGGCCCGGTGACCATGCTTGCGTCTGGCGCGTCCGCGTACCGCAGGCTGGCCTGCACAAGACTGCCCATGCCGGCCACCACGAAGGCGGAGTCCGTGCCCTGGCTGGTCGGGAGCGCTTCAAGGGCGCGCCGAAGATCGACGCCGGGGGAGAGTCGGATGGGCAGGAGAGACATGATGGCGTTGATGCACTGCGGGTGGAGTTGAACGCTTTCGGGGATGAGTTGTACAATAACACGTACTTATTGGAGATCCCCATGGACGCCATCACTTATTCGTCTGCCCGCGCCAACCTGGCCCGCACCATGGACCGCGTGTGCGACGACCACGAGGCTCTGATCATCACGCGCAATGGCGAACAGTCGGTGGTGATGCTATCGCTTGAAGACTACCAAGCACTTGAAGAAACCGCCTATCTTCTGCGCAATCCGACGAACGCCAAGCGCCTGCTCTCCGCTGCGGCGCAGCTGTCTGCCGGCAAAGGCGTGGAAAGAAAGCTGGCGCAGTGAAGCTGATCTTTGCCGACGATGCCTGGGAAGACTATGTGTACTGGCAGAAGCAAGACAGAAAGATGGTGGAGCGGATCAACAAGCTGATTGCCGAAGTCAAGCGCGATCCGTTCGCCGGCGTCGGGAAACCGGAGCCGCTCAAACATGCCCTGTCGGGCTTCTGGTCGCGGCGCATCAACGACGAGCACCGCATGGTCTACAAGGTCGAGGGCGGCTCGCTGCTGATCGCTCAGCTTCGGTACCACTACTGATTTCCTGGCTGACGAACCGCCCGTGATCGTGCAACGGGTCCCAAGCCCTACGCCTCATACCCATACTTCAGCAGTTGCTTGCACATCGGCTGGCTCTCCAGACCAGCAAAGGTGGCCACAGGACCGCAGCTCTCGAAACCATTGCGCCGATAGAAAGGCAAGGCGGTCCGCGTGCTCTCCAGTCGCAGTGTGGCGATGGAAGCGGTAGCAGCCCAACGCTCGATCGCAAGCAGAATGGCCTTGCCCACACCTTGAAAACGCACCTCCGGCGTGACGAAACACAGCAACAGTTCGCCGGAAACGGAAGCCATGCCGAAGCCGACGACGCTGGAGCCCCGTTCGACCACCGTGCAGTACAGGCCGTCGCTTTCAATCCAGGCAAGAAAGTTCTCAGGCGTCTTGTTTCTCAGCCAGGCGTCTAGCTTCGCGCGCTTGCCCCCATGATCCTCCAGACAACACATCTCGATGGAACAGCGCACCGCCCCACACGCGGCCTCGGCATCCTCAGATCTCGCTCGACGAACATGGAAGGTCATTTGAACCAAAGACAGGGTACCGCTCCGAAATGAGGCAGCTTTCCGGAAGATTCTCCTTGTTTGGCGATACAACACAGCGTCAGCCTCCAACCAACCCGATTCAGATTCATGAAAACCTTCCACAACCCCCACCACGCCGCCCACGCCGGCCAGCAAGAGATGTTTCGCGGGCGCATGGTGCCCTGCCACGAGGTGCCCGCGCGGCTTGATTTCGTGCTGGCCGAGTTGCAGCGCCGCCCGCTGGGCGCATTGCAAACGCCCGAGGTGGATGACGCCGCCCTGGATGCCGCCATCGGCCGTGTGCACAGCGCGCGTTATGTGGACTTCCTGCGCGGTGCCTGGGCGGAGTGGGTGGCCATGGACCCGGCCAATGCAGAGCGCGATGCGCTGCCCTCGGTGTGGCCGCTGGCCAACCGCCATGGCTTTCGCAACGATGTGCTGCCGACCAACTTTGCAGCGCGCCTGGGCCTCTTCAGCTTTGATTCGGGCTCTCCGCTCACGGCGGGCACCTGGGCTGCCGCGCGCGGGGGAGCCGCCTGTGCATTGGCGGCGGCACAGGACGTGTCAGCGGGTGCGCGCAGTGCGTTTTCGCTCTCGCGCCCACCGGGCCACCACGCGGGGCCCGACTTTCTCGGGGGCTACTGCTTTTTGAACAACGCGGCGATCGCCGCGCAGGCGCTGCGCGATGCGGGCCACGCGAAGGTGGCGGTGCTGGACGTGGACTACCACCACGGCAACGGCACGCAGACCATCTTCTATGAGCGAGCCGATGTGTTCACGGTCTCCATCCACGGCGATCCGGCCACCGAATACCCATTCTTCCTGGGCCATGCGGACGAGCGCGGCGCGGGTGCGGGCGAAGGTTTCAACCTGAACCTGGCGCTGCCCCGCGGCACCGGCTTTGACACCTGGCGCGCAGCACTGGCCACGGCCCTGCAAGCGGTCCAGCGTTTTGGTGCATCGGCCCTGGTGGTGCCCATGGGGCTGGACACCTTCGAGGGCGACCCGATCTCGGGTTTCACCTTGAAGAGCGCCGACTACTTCACCATGGGCGAAGCCCTGGCCGGTGCCGGGCTGCCCACGGTGTTCACGTTTGAAGGCGGCTATGCGGTGGACGCCGTGGGCACCAACGCGGTGAACCTGCTGGAAGGTTTCCAGCGGGCTGCCTGATCAGGCGCCGAACGAGAGCGCGCCGGGGGGGGGCAGCGGACGGCCCAGGGCGCTGGTGAGCACGGTGCAGTGCATGGTTTCGTCGGCGGCCAGGCGCGCAGCCACCTTGGCCAGCTCGCGGTCACCCAGTGCCGGAATCACGCTCAGGGACACCACCGCTGCGCCACACCGGCGGATTCACAGAACCCTTTGATCACGCTCGACTTCTGCCGGATGAACCCGGTTGAATCCGTTGAGGGAGGCGCTGCGTATTCAGTGGGTCAGGCAACACCGCCCCAATGCCACGGCCTTCGGGGCTCCCGTCAACACGCCACCCTCCTTTCACCATGCCCTTCCTGAAGCCGACCACCGCATGCACGACATCCCGCCTGCTTCCCCTGGCCGCAGCCGTTGCGCTGCTGGCCACATCCCCCGTCCGTGCCGACACCGGCAAGCTGCTGCTCACGGGGGGAGTGAGCAGCATTGAAGGCGCGGCCGGTGGCGGCATTTCCCCCTGGGCCGTGATCGGCAGCCAGGCCACCGAAGGCGAAGTGGGCGTATCGGCCTATCTCAGCCGCGCCAGGACGCGGGACTACGGCCTCACCGCTTATGGCGTGGCCGTGGGCATTCACGACCGCGTCGAACTCTCGGTGGGTCGGCAGGACTTCAACACCGGCATCACCGGCACGGGTCTGGGCCTGCCAGGTCTGCACCTGAAGCAGGACATCGTGGGCGCCAAAGTGCGCGTGGCCGGTGACGCCGTGCTGGACAGCGACAGTCTGATGCCGCAGATCGCCGTGGGCGTGCAGTTCAAGAACCTGCAGTCCTCCGGCCTGGACGGCACGCTGAGTGCACTGGGCGCCAAGCGCCACGGGGCCGACGTGTACGTGAGCGCGACCAAGCTGTTCCTCGCGCAAGGCATCCTGGTCAACGGCACGCTGCGCGCGACCAAGGCCAATCAGGGCGGCCTGCTGGGGTTTGGCGCCACGCTGGGCGGTGCCGACAACGGCTACGAGCTGCAGCCGGAGATGTCGGTGGCGTATTTGATCAACAGCAAGCTGGCGGTGGGCGTTGAATACCGCGCCATGCCCAACAAGCTGCAGCGTGCCGGCCAGGCCGCAGGCCTGGGCGCTGGTCTGCGCGCCGACGACTGGAAAGACATCTTCATCGCGTACGCGCCGAGCAAGAACGTCTCAATCACCGCCGCTTATGTCGACCTGGGCCGCATCGTTCCGGCCACAACCGGTGGGCGCAAGCAGACGGGTGTGTACGTCTCGGCCCAGATTGCCTTCTGAACTCTTCTCGATTGAGCCTCACCATGAAACACCTCATCACCTCCACCGCCCTCACCCTGCTCGCCCTCGCCAGCGGCGCCACGCTCGCCCAGACCCTGCAACCCATCCCCTCAGCCGCCAGCGCCTACCCGGTGGCGCCGGCCGCCGGCCTCTACCAGGCCTTCGGCGAGCAAGCGGGCATCCGCAGCCTCATGGACGACTTCGTGGTTCGCCTCAAAGCCGATCCGCGATTTGGCGAGCAGTTCAAGGACACCAACCTGGCCAACCTCGCGAAGTCCCTGAGCGACCAGCTCTGCCAGCTCTCGGGCGGTCCCTGCGTCTACAAGGGCCCCGACATGAAAACCGCGCACGCCGACCGCGACACGACCCGTGCCCAGTTCAACGCCCTGGTTGAAGTGCTGCAGCAGAGCATGGACGCGCGTGGCATTCCGTTCACGCGCCAGAACCAGATGCTCGCGCTGCTGGCCCCGATGCACCGCGACGTGATCACCGTTCGCTGAACCGACCACCAGACCCGACCATGAACCGCTCGAACACAGCTGCCTGGCTGATCGCCGCCGCCACCCTGCTGCCCCTGGCCGCGCAGGCCGCCACCGTGCAGGTGACCGTGCTCGGGCGCGACGGCAGACCCCTGTCCGATGCGGTGGTGGTCATCGAGCCGACGTCGGGCGCCAAGCCGGCGGCCCCGGCACCGCTCTCGGTCGTCGTCACCCAACAGAAGATGCAGTTCATGCCCGGCACCAGCGTGGTGCCGGTGGGCTCCAGGGTGACCTTCACCAACCTCGACACCTGGGAACACCATGTGCGCGGCGTGCCGGCGGGCCTGGCCTCGCTGAATGCCGGCACCTCGTCCGGCTTTGAGCTGCGGCTCGATGGCAAGGCCGAAGGCAAGCAACCCGCCAGCACCGAAGTGACGCTGACCAAGGCTGGTGCGGTGCAGCTGGGCTGCCACCTGCACGGCTCCATGCGCGGCTTCATCTTCGTGACCGACTCCCCCTGGACGCTGGTGACCGACGCGAACGGCGTGGCCACGGTGCAAGGCGTGCCCGAGGGCGCTGCCACGGTGCGCGTGGTTCACGCCGACCAGATCCTTGAAGCACCGCCGTTGGCGGTCAACATCTCGCCGGTCACGGCCCTGAGCCTGCCCACGCAGGTGCAGCCGCGTCGGCGCCGACCATGAACACGCTGCCCGCCTTCTTTCATGTCCCGGCACGGGCATGGGGCGAGCCGGTGCCCCACAATGCCCGCATGAGCGCACAACCCGACGACCAAATGATGGCCTTGATCGACCGAATCGCCCTTCGCGACGAAGCCGCCCTCAAAGCCCTTTACGACATGACATCCTCCAAACTTTATGGGTTGTCCATGCGGGTGGTCGGCAAGAGCGAGTGGGCTGAAGACGCGCTGCAGGAAACCTTTCTGCAGATCTGGCGCAGCGCGGGCGACTACCGCGCCTCGCTCAGCCCACCCATGGCGTGGCTGGGCCTGATCGTGCGCAGCCGCTCGCTGGATTACCTGCGTCGGCGCACCGCCGAGCGCACGCACCTCACAGACGAGATCGACGACGCGATGGCGGACACGATGGAAGGCAATTCACCCAACCCGATGGACACCACCCTGGCCAGCCAGCAGGCCTGGGCGCTGCACCAGTGCCTGGCCAAGCTGGAGAACCGCCAGCGCGAGGTGGTGAGCCTGGCCTACCTGCGCGACCTCAGCCACAGCGAGCTGGCCGAGCAGCTCAGCCTGCCCCTGGGCACCGTCAAGACCTGGATACGCCGCGGGCTGGACCAGTTGCGCAACTGCATGGCGCGCTTCGCCTGAGGAAGAGCATGAACCTCATTCAACACCCCGAACTGCTCGACCGCCTGGCCGCAGCGCACGCGCTGGGCACCTTGCGCGGGGGCGCCCGCCGCCGCTTTGAAGCCCTGGCCCGCGAGCAAGCCCCGGTGCGCGCCGCCGCCCTGGTGTGGCAAAGCCGCGTGGCCAGCATGAACGAACTGCAGACACCGCAGCAACCCGCGCCCGTCGTGTGGACGCGCATTGAAAACCTGGTGCAGGGCGACAACCAGCAGCAGGCCATGGCCGCCGCCCGTGCCCAACCCGTGAAGCCGCCGGCCACTGGCTGGCTGCGCAGCCTGGCGCTGTGGCGCGGCGCCACCGCCGCCGGTGCGCTGGCCACCGTGCTGGCGCTCGTGACCGCCGTGGGCCTGCGCGACAACCTGGGCGCGCAGATCGACGAACTGCAGGCCAGGCTCTCGGCCACACCGCAGATCGAATACGTGGCCGTGCTCAACGACGACCAGGCCAGCGCATCGATGCTGGTGACCTTCGACCCGAAAAACGGCAAGCTCACCCTGCAGCGTGTGGGCGGCTTCCAGGAAGCCAGCGACAAGTCGCTGCAACTCTGGGCCCTGCCACCCTCGGGTGGTCCGCGCTCACTGGGCGTGCTGAGTCAGGAGCGTTTGCTCCAGCTCACGGCTGGCGTGGGTGACGTGCGCGAGGTGCCCACGCTGGCCATCAGCCTGGAGCCCAAGGGCGGTGTGCCGAGCGAACGCGGCCCGACCGGGCCGGTGCTGTTCAAGGGTGCACTGATCCAGAAGATGTTGTGACGCAGCTCACTGCCGCGCCGTGCGCACGTTGGCCGGCGGTGACTGCGGGTGGCTGGTGCGCCAGGGATTGATGTCCAGGCCGCCGCGGCGCGTGTAGCGCGCGTACACCGCCAGCTTGGTCGGCTTGCAGCGCGCCAGGATGTCCATGTAGATGCGCTCCACGCACTGCTCGTGGAATTCGTTGTGGTTGCGGAAACTCACGATGTACTGCAGCAGCCCGGCCTGGTCGATCTGCGGGCCGCTGTAGCTGATCTGCACGCTGCCCCAGTCGGGCTGGCCGGTCACAAGGCAGTTGCTCTTGAGCAGGTGGCTCACCAGAATTTCGTCCACCGGCTTTTCATCAAACGCAGCGGTGAGCAATTCGGGCGCGGGCTGGTAACGCGTGCACTCCACATCGAGCCGGTCGATCGACAAACCGGCGAGTTCCTGCACTTTCTCCCGCTCCAGTTGCTCGGGCAGCAGCAGCTTCACGCCCGCGCTGGACTGCAGGGGTCCGCCGTGCCAGATGGCGGCACTCACGTCGGCACGGATGCGGTCACGCACCGCGTCGGCGCTGGCGAAGGTGCTGTTGTTGAAGCTGTTGAGGTAGAGCTTGAACGACTTGCTCTCCACGATGTGCGTGCTCTCGCACGGCACGGTGATGTGGGCCAGGGCCACCTGCGGTTTGCCGCGTGGGTTCAGCCAGCTGAGTTCGAACGCGGTCCACAGGTCGGCGCCGAGAAACGGCACGTTGCCGGTGATGCCGATCTCGCGGCGCTTGGTTTCGCGCGGCAGGGGAAACAGCAAGCCTGCGTCGTACTGATCGACATAGGCCGAGGTTTGCCCAAGTTGGGATTGTTCGGGGGTGTTCTGGTTCATGTCGGGACCTGTGCAGTCTGGATGTGCGCAACGATGTGGGTGGACAGCAGCGTGACCACGCCGGGAGGCCAGTCGTGGCCCATGCCTTCGATGGATTCAAAACGCGCGCCTGCAATGCGCGCGGCGGTGTCCTGTCCGCAGGCCAGGGGCACCAGCGGGTCGGCCGTGCCGTGCACCACGAGCGTGGGGCAGACGATGCCCTGCAACAGGGCGTGGCGCCGCGTGTCGGACACCACGGCGAGCAACTGCCGCGCCTCGCCGGCAGGCCGGTGGCTGCGCACCGCATCGGCGAGCACACGCTGTTCGAAGGCCGGCATGTCTTGCGCAAAGGCGGGGCTGCCGATCAACCTGAACAGCTTCAGTGCATGGGCGGCCACGTCTTCGGGGCGGCGGCCGCGCGGGCGCTTGAGCAGGGCGCGGGTCACGTCAGCGCGCGGGCCGGGCAAGCCCGGGGCGCCGCTGGAGCTCATCACGCTGGTGAGGCTCAACACGCGGCCGGGCACGGTGGCGGCGATGCGCTGCGAGATCATGCCTCCCATGGAAACACCCACCAGGTGGGCGCGCTGCACACCCAGCACATCGAGCAGGCCAATGACGTCCTGCGCCATGTCCTGCAGGCTGTAGGGTGATCGGACAGCCAGGCCCAGGCGGGAGCGGACGACCTGCCAGCCGATGTTGGGCACGCCGAGGTGGTCCAGCCCGCTGGAGAGTCCGATGTCGCGGTTGTCGAAGCGGATCACGCGGTAGCCGGCCTGCACGATGGCCTGCACCAACGCGGCGGGCCATGCGGTGAGCTGCATGCCCAGGCCCATGGTCAGCACCACGGCGGGCGCGTGTTCATCGCCGTCACTCTCGTATTCGATGCGCAGGCCGTTGTGGGTGATGTTCATGCCGGGCGCTTCACACGAACTCGCGTTCGCGCAGCCATTTGGTCGCCACCCATTTGTCGCCCTCGATCACCGGTGCGCCACCGTGCAGCGTGCGGGTGGAAGGGTGCGGTCGGTCGTAGTTGAAGAACACCGCGTTGCCGCGCACCGGGGCCACTTCCAGTCCGGCGTCGGGGAAGGTGGTGCCGCCGCCGCGCGCGGGCTCGCTCAGGTACATCACCAGCGTCGCCAGGCGTTGCCCACCACGCTTGAGGATGGTGGGCGTGCCGGGTTCGTCGGGGTCGAAGTAGTCGTAGTGCGGCTTGTACTCGGCGCCCGGGCGGTAGTGCAGCACCTGAAGGCCCTCGCCGTTCTCCACAGGCCAGTTCAGCAGGCGGGCAATGCGTGCCTCGATGCGCGCGACCTCGGGTGTTTGCCCGCGCGCGAAGAACGTGCCGCTGCTGGTGCGGTCGGGATTGAGCTCTTCGCCACCGGTCTTGGTGGCCACGGTGAGCGAGCGCGCCAGCTGCGGGCGGGCCGATTCGATCAGCGCATCGCACTCCTCAGTGCTAAGCAGATTGCCCAGCACCACCACGCGCGGATGGCTCAGCGAAGCGATCACGTTCACCATGCGGTCGCCCGCGTCGATCTGGCGCGGCGAGAGGCTCAGGTCGAGGTCGGGCAAGCGGTGCAATGCCGCAGCGCCTTCGCGGCGCACGGCCAGGGCGGGCTGGGTCAGCACCGGCACGGGCTCCTTCCAGGTGGACGCCAGCGCCTTGAGCGCCACCGCTTGTTGCCAGCCTGAGGCCACCATGGACGCCATCACCGCGTCACGCGAGAAGCCGGCCGCGGCTTGTTCCGCGATCCATTGGCGCAGTTCGATGGTGACGGACTGGTTCATGGCCATCCCCTCAAGCCTTGGCCTCGCGGCGGAACACCAGGCGATCAGGACCAGAGGCGGCATTGTTGAAACGGTAGCCCTCCAGATCGAAATGTTTGAGCTGCTCGGGCGTGGTGACGCGGTGCTGCACGGCGTATCGCACCATGAGGCCACGCGCGCGCTTGGCCATCAAGCTGATGACCTTGTAGACATCGGCCTTGCGCTCTTCAAACACGCAGGTGACCACGCGCGGCAGCAGCACCTTGCGATCCACCACCTTGAAATACTCTTCGCTGGCCAGGTTGATCACCACCGGGCTCACGTCGGCCCGGGCGCGTTCGTTGAGATGGTCGGCAATGCTCCGGCCCCAGAACCCGTAGAGGTTCTTGCCCCGGCCGGTGGCCAGGCGCGTGCCCATCTCCAGCCGGTAGGGCTGCATGAGGTCGAGCGGGCGCAACACGCCGTACAGGCCACTCAGAATGCACAGGTGTTGCTGCAGCCAGTCGAGATCGGGTTCGGCGAGTGTCTTCGCGTCGAGTCCGCCGTACACGTCGCCGTCAAAGGCCAGCACGGCCTGCTTGGAATTCTTGGTGGTGAACTTCGGGCGCCAGGCTTGGTAGCGCGCCACGTTCAGACCCGAGAGCGTGTCGGACAGGCTCATGAGGTCGGCGATCTGCTGGGGCGATTGGTCGCGCAGCACGCTGATGAGCTCGGTGGCCTGCTTCACGAACAGCGGCTGGGTGTGGGTGGCCACATGGGGCGGGGTCTCGTAGTCGAGTGCCTTGGCGGGAGAAATGAGGAACAGCATGTTGATGGGGGTGCCAGGCGGGATCGCGGGTGTGCGGTGAATCAATGAAAAAGGGCTTCCCGCAGGAAGCCCCGATTATCGCCACCGCACCGGTTTACTTCAGGTCGCCCGCAAGAGACGCCAGCGCTTCAGGGGACACCTGCACATGAGCCGGATAGTGGGTGTGATCGCACCCGATCTTCACAGCGGCCCCGGCCTGGATGGCCGCGCGCATGGGGGGCGTGAATTCGAAGCGCACGAAGTGCACCGCCGAGGTCTTCACGTCGTTCTCGCGGTCCATGTCTTCGTCGGCAATGGCGTAGACGCGCGCATACCCTTCAACCTCGACGAACAAGCGGTCCTCCACACCGATCAGGCGCGCGAGCTCGCGCTTGCGCTCGTTGACATCGGTGTACTCGATCATCATCGTGGCCTTCCAGTTGTGGCCATCGGGCACCAGCGGCGCGTAGGCCTCGATTTCCTGCTGGATGCCCTCTTCCTCGAACACCTTCTCGACGCGCAGCATTTCCTGAATCTGGTAGCGGATGGTGGTCTCGCTCTCGAACTGCAGGTTGATGTGTTCCCCCAGCCGCACGCTGCGCAGCTTGCGGTGCGCAATCACGTCGGGCTTGTGCACCTTGCGCCACTTGGTGTAGGCCTCCAGGCTCATGAGGCTGTCGGCGGTGATGTGTCCGGTGAGTTGCATGTCGTCTCCTTCAGGGTTTGCCGTAGAGGCTGTCTTCATTTCAGTCCATAGGCCCGGGCAACCAGACTCAACGGGTGCTGCAGCTCCGGCGCGCCCAGACCATTCACTTCAAACCCCTGCGCGATGTGGTGACCACCCAGCGGGCAGTCCGAACTGATGTAGTCGGGCTTGGCGCCGTCCTTCATGGTCGCCATGGCCTTGAACACCGGCTTGCCGATCTTCATCGCGGTCTGGTGGTAGGCCTTCTTCACGCCGAACGTACCGGCGTGGCCCGAGCAGCGCTCGATGGTGTTGAGGGTGGTGTCAGGGATCATCTTGAGCATCTCTTCGGTCTTGCGCCCGATGTTCTGCACCCGACCATGGCAGGGGATCTGATAGCTCACGTTGCCCAGCTTCTGCGGGAATTCGGTCTTGAGCAAGCCGTCGCGCTTGCGCGCCATGAAGTACTCGAACGGATCCCACAGGTGTTCCTTCACCAGTTGGGTGTCGGCATCGTCGGGGAACATGAGCGGGATTTCCTGTTTGAACATCAGTGCGCAGCTCGGCACCGCGGCCAGGATGGCGAAGCCGTCCTTCGCGTACTTCGCGAGCACGGGGATGTTGGCCTCCTTGCTCGCCTGCACGGCGTCCAGATCGCCCAGCTCCAGCTTGGGCATGCCGCAGCATTTTTCCTTCTCCACGATCACGTACGGGATCTCGTTGTGGTCCAGGATCTTGAGCAGGTCCAGTCCAATGCCGGGTTCGTTGTAATTGATGTAACAGGTGGCGAAGATGGCGACCTTGCCGGGCGTTTTCTCGCCGTCCTTGACCACCGTGGCCCGCGCTTCGGGTGTACCGGAGCGGAACCGCTTGGTGGCGAGGTCCGGCAACCACGCGTTCTTGTCGACACCGGCCACGCTTTCCATCACGTTGCGCGCCACCTTTGTCTTGTTCACCGCGTTGACGGCCTGAACCACGATGGGGATGCCGGCGAACTGGCCGTGCACGTCGGTGGAAGCAAGGAGTCTCTCGGCCAGGCCGACCCCACCCTTCTTGAATTTGATGGACTTGGCGCGCAGCATGGTGTGCGGGAAGTCCAGGTTCCACTCGTGCGGCGGGGTGTACGGGCACTTGGTCATGTAGCAGAGGTCGCACATGTAGCACTGGTCGACCACCTTCCAGTAGTCCCGCTTGTCCACCCCGTCCACTTCCATGGTCTTGCTCTCGTCGACCAGGTCGAACAGCGTGGGAAAGGCCCCGCACAGGCTCACACAGCGGCGGCAACCGTGGCAGATGTCGAAGATGCGCTCCATTTCATGGAGACACGCTTCTTCGTCGTGGAAGTCGGGGTTCTTCCAATCAAGAGGATGCCGCGTGGGCGCCTGCAGATTGCCTTCGGTGGCCATGGGATCCTCGCTGGGTGCAGGTTACGTCACAACGCTGCGCTCCAGTGAGCGCAGCCTCCAGGACACCGCGGAACTGGCTCCGCCAGGCCGCAGGTGTCGCCCCCTGCAAAGGGGGTCGCGCGCAGCGCGGCGGGGGTGAGCCAGTCAATCCACCAGCTCGTTCAGCGCCTTGGTGTAGCGGTTGGCGTGCGAGCGCTCGGCCTTGGCCAGCGTCTCGAACCAGTCGGCCACTTCGTCAAAACCTTCCTCGCGCGCGGTCTTGGCCATGCCGGGGTACATGTCGGTGTACTCGTGGGTTTCACCCGCGACGGCCGACGCCAGGTTCAGGCGGGTGGCGCCGATCGGCATGCCGGTGGCAGGGTCGCCGGACTGCTCCAGGAATTCAAGATGGCCATGCGCATGGCCGGTCTCGCCTTCGGCGGTCGAGCGGAACAGCGCCGCCACATCGTTCTGGCCCTCCACGTCGGCCTTGTTCGCGAAGTACAGGTAGCGACGGTTGGCCTGGGATTCGCCGGCGAAGGCGTCCTTCAGGCATTGCTCGGTTTTCGAGCCTTTCAATGCGGGCATGTGTTTCTCCTTGCGTGGGTTGAAGAAGCGCTCAACGGGTGCAGGGCAGTGCCCGCATCCGCAGAGACTGGCAAACCTTAGTCCTGGTGGGGAGCAGCGTCTAATTGTTCTGGGCTATGCACTGGATTGCTTCCGGCTATCAACCCAGCTCAACTGGTAACCATCTCACCGCCATCGACAGCCCCGGGTGAAAGCCGCAAACTGGCCTCGATTGCAGGGCATTTCATTACGATAAGGGAAATGAGTTGCATAATGTTGAATCACACTCGATCTTGAGGAGACCTCCATGAACGCAGTCGCCCTGCCCGCCCCGGCACCGATCCAGCAATTGCACCACTACGCCTACCGGGCGAAGGACGCGGAAGAAACGCGTCGTTTCTACGAAGACATCCTGGGCCTGCCGCTGTACCACATCATCCAGAGTGACCACGTGCCCAGCACGGGCGAGTACTGCCCGTACACGCACTTCTTCTTCCGTTTGCAGGACGGCTCCTTCATTGCCTTCTTCGACCTGGGCGACGACGAGGCCGCGTTGCCCAGTCCGAACACGCCGAAATGGGTCAACCACATCAGCTTTCGCGTGAACACCGAACAGGAGCTGGAGAACACCAAGGCGCGGCTGCAAGCCAGCGGCATCGAGGTGCTGGGTGTGACCGACCACCACATCTTCAAGAGCATTTACTTCTTCGATCCCAACGGCATTCGCCTGGAGTTGACGGCGCAGTTGGCCGACGAGTTCGAAATGCTCGAAGAAAGCAAGACGGCGCATGCGAGGCTGGCCGAGTGGAATACACGCAAGGAGCAATGGCGCCGTGAGCGAGCAGAGGGCAAGACGGCTGCACCGTTGAAGCCGCAGCAGAACGATCGGCCTGAGGTGACCGGGCTTGTGAAGGGTTGAGTTTTGGCCTTGGCGGTGCTCCGGTCTGTGCTGACTGGGCGAATGGCGCAGCGAAATCAAGGAGGAGGCGGCACCAGCCGCCGGGGGACATTCGCGGAGCAGAGCGCC
>JAZKHJ010000048.1:0-15447 GCA_040385485.1 Pseudomonadota bacterium
GTACTGTGATCTGTCACGACGCATTACTCCCGATTCAATCGTTACAGTCCACTAGACGCGCGGGTGAACTCGAACATTGAACCTCCGCTTCGGAAGTACTCCACCGATTGCTTCTGGCCGATTCCTGAACTCTAGCCTTGGGGCGCGGGGACAGCTACCCGATCGCTGGCCGCTCACCCTCCAGGGCCTTTTGTTCTTCTTCCCTTCTCACCAACCGAAAATCAGAACGGGTAGTGCCGCGGCGTCGTCTGCAAGGTGATCCACCGCAGTTCGGTGAACTCGGCAATGCCGGCCTTTCCACCGAAGCGGCCAATGCCACTTCCCTTCACGCCGCCAAACGGCATCTGCGCTTCGTCGTGCACGGTGGGGCCGTTCACGTGGCAGATGCCGCTGTCGATCTTGCGGGCCACGTTGAAGGCGCGGGCGATGTCGCCGCCGAACACGGCGGCCGAGAGGCCGTACTCGTTGTCGTTCGCGCAGGCAATCGCCTCTTCCACGCCGTTCACGCGCACCACACACTTCACGGGGCCAAAGGTTTCCTCGTGGTAGATGCGCATGGCGGGGGTCACAAAGTCGAGCACGGTGGCGGGCATGAGCGTGGTGTCGGCCTTGCCGCCACACGCGAGCTTGGCGCCTTTGGCCAAGGCGTCGTCGATGAGTTCGTTGCAGTGGTGCACCGTGCTCATGCCGATCACCGAGCCCAGCACCACTGGCTCGGGTTTGCGTGGGTCGCCCAGCGGCAGGGCCTTGGCCTTGTCGGTGAACTTCTTCACGAAGGCGTCCGCGATCTTCTGGTCCACGATGATGCGCTCGGTGCTCATGCAGATCTGGCCGCTGTTGGCAAACGCGCCGAAGGCCGCGCCGTTCACAGCGTCGTCCAGGTTGGCGTCGTCCAGGATCACCAGCGGCGCCTTGCCACCGAGTTCAAGCACCACCGGCTTGAGGTACTTGGCGCAGGTCATGGCGATGATCTTGCCGATCTTGGTGGAGCCGGTGAAGTTCACGCGGCGCACCGCCGGGTGGGCCACCATGGCTTCGACCACGGCACCGGCGTCGGCTGGTGCGTTGGTGATGTAGTTCACCACGCCAGGCGGGAAGCCCGCTTCCTGAAACGCTTCGATGATGAGCTGGTGGGTGCGCGGGCAGTTCTCGCTGCCTTTCAGGATGACGGTGTTGCCACACGCCAGCGGCACGCAGATGGCGCGCACGGCCAGGATGACGGGTGCGTTCCACGGCGCGATGCCGAGCACCACACCGGCCGGCTGGCGCACGCCCATGGCGAGCGACCCGGGCACGTCGGACGGAATCACTTCGCCGGCCACCTGCGTGGTGAGCGCGGCGGCTTCGCGGATCATGCCGGCGGCCAGCATCACGTTGAAGCCGCCCCACATGCCGGTGGCGCCGGTCTCGGCCGACACGGCTTCAATGAACGCGGGCGTCTTGGCTTCGAGTGCGTCGGCCGCTTTCAGCAACAGTGCGCGGCGCAGGCTCGGGCCGGTTTCGCTCCAGGTCTTGAAGGCTTCGGCGGCGGCTTCCACCGCCATCACGGCGTCGGCCGGTGACGCGGCGGGCGCGCGCGTGGCCACGCTGCCGTCGAGCGGGTTGCGGCGTTCGAAGGTGGCGCCTTTTTCGGCGGTGACTTTGAGGCCGTTGATGAGCATGGACATGTCGGACATGGGGTTCTCCTTGGGTTCAGATGAAAGGGTTGTCAGGGGGTGGCCACGGCCTTACGGCGCTGCACGGCATCGGCTGCGCTGGTGGTGCCGGTTGCAGGGTCCTTGTCGGCACCCAGGTAGGCCTCGCGGATCACGGTGGAGCGCGCGAGCAGCTTCGCCGGACCACTCGCCACCAGCGTGCCGCGTTCCATCACATACCCGCGGTCGGCCACGGCCAGCGCCTTCTTCACGTTCTGTTCCACCATCAGCACGGTGGTGCCGGCGTCCGCGATGCGGCGCACGATGGTGAGCAATTCATCCACCATCTTGGGCGCGAGACCGAGCGAGGGTTCGTCGAGCATGAGCAGGCGCGGCGCGCACATCATGGCGCGCGCGACAGCCACCATCTGCTGCTCACCACCGCTCATGGTGCCGGCCAGTTGCGTGGCGCGCTCCTTGAGCTTGGGAAAGTCCACAAAGGCCCGGGCCAGACGCTCGGCGCGCAAGGCCTTGGGCACCAGCCAGCCGCCGAGTTCGAGGTTTTCAGCCACGGTGAGTTGCGGAAACAACTGGCGGCCTTCGGGCACCAGGGCCACACCGGCCTGCACGATCTCATGCGTCTTCTCCGGCATCTCGGTGCCGTTGAGCAGCACCGAGCCGCCGCGCGGGATCAGGCCGTTGAGCGCCTTGAGCAGCGTGGTCTTGCCTGCGCCGTTGGGGCCGAGCACCACGGTAAGACCAGGCTGAATGTCGAGCTTCAAATCGCGCAGCACCAGGAAGGCGCCGTAGCCGGCCGAGAGGCCATCCACCTTGAGGCGAGCGCGCGCGCCGCCGCCGAGTTCGAAGGGGGTTGTTCGGTACCACATCATGCGGTGGCCTCCTCTGCGGTGGGCTCGTTCATCTCGTCGCCCAGGTAGGCCTCGATCACCTCGGCGTTGCGCACCACCTCGGCGGGTGTGCCGTCGGCGATCTTCCTGCCCTGGTGCAGCACGATCACGCGCTCCACGTGGCGCAGCAGCGTGGTCACGGCGTGCTCGATCCACACCACGGTGAGGTCGAGCTCGTCGCGCAGGCGGCGGATCAGGCGGGCCATCTCCTCCACCTCGTTTTCGGTCAGGCCGGCGGCCACCTCGTCGAGCAGCAACATGCGCGGGCGCGTGGCAAGGGCCATTCCTATCTCGAGCAGGCGCTGCTGCGACGGCGTGATGGCCGCGGCCGGCAGATCGGCCTGCGCACCCAGGCCGATGAGGCCGAGGATGCTCTCGGGCGTACGCAGCACCCAGGGCACCGTGGTCTCTTCGCCCCACCAGATGTACTTGCGTGGCCGCCGACCGGCGAACTTGAGGCCGAAGGCGATGTTGTCGCGCACGAGCATGTCGGCAAAGGTGCGCGGGGTCTGGAAGGTGCGCGCCAGGCCATGGGCCGCAAAGCGATGCGGGCCTTTGCCGCTGAGCTCGCGCCCCTGCATCAGGAGCGCGCCGCTGGTGGCCTGGGTGACACCCGAGATGGCGTTGAAGAAGGTGGTCTTGCCCGCGCCGTTGGGGCCAATGATGCCGACGAGTTCGCCCGGCATGAAACGCGCGCTGACCGCGTCCACCGCGGTGAGGCCGCCGAAGCGCACGGTGATGTCGCGGGCATCGAGCAGGGGTTCGCGTTCAGAAGACATCACGGCGCTCTCGGAGTTGTTTGTCACGGAGCTTGCGTCGCTTGGTTTCACCACTCAGGTCGTCGCGTGTTTCGATCCACCAGGCCTTGGCGCCGTCGCGCCAGCTCCGGAAGGTCTCGGCGCGCAGCGATGCCAGGCCACCCGGCAGGTACAGCACCGAGAGGATGAGCAGCAGGCCGAGCGACATCATGTAGATCTGCGGCACCTGCAGGCGCAGCGTTTCGGCCAGCACGCTGAAGACGATGGCCGCGATGAGCGGGCCCCACAGCGTGGCCGCGCCGCCGATGAGCGCGATCAGCACGGTCTGGAAACCGATGAAGGGGTTGAACACGGTGTGCGGGTCGATGTAGGTCCAGCGCACCGACATGGCCGCGCCCACCGCACCGGCCACCGCAGCGGTGAGGGCGAAGCCCGCCACCTTGACCCAGCGCGTGTTCACGCCCAGGGTCTGGGCGCGCTGCTCGTCGGCCCCGATGCCGAGCATGGCCAGGCCGAAGCGCGTGCGCCGGATGGTGATGGACAGCGCCACCGTGATCACCGCAAGCGCGAGCACGGTGAGGTAGATGGTGTCGCGCTCGGGCACCACCATGAGCACGCGGCCCACGGTGCCGGTCACGCTCTTCTCGAAATAGCTGATGGCGTGGCGGATCAGCTCGGTCATGCCGAAGGTGAGCACCGCGAAGTAGGTGCCGCGCAGGTGCAGCACGGCAGCGCCCATGACCACGGCCACGGCGGCGGCGATCAGCGCACCCAGGCCGATGGCCTGCGCCCACGACACGTGCTCCAGCAAGATGGCGCTGGTGTAGGCGCCGATGCCGAAGAAGGCCGAGGTGGCCAGCGACAGATAACGCGTGGTGCCGCAGAACAGCGCCCAGCTCGACGAGAGCGCGATGTACATCAAGCAGGTGAGCGCCATGGACACGGCGAACTCGCTGGCGAAGCCCGGCAGCGCCAGCGCCCAGCCGGTGAGGCCGAAGAGGACCAGCAGGTCGCGGATGAGGAATTGTCTTGAGTTCATGACTTGCGGCTTTTCCGGGTGAAGAGTCCTTCAGGCCGCAGCAACAGCACGCTGATGAAGACCACGTAGCTCAACAAGGCCTTGAGCGATGGGTTGGTGAAATGCATGCCCAGGGCTTCGATCACCCCCAGCAGCAGACCCCCGGCCAGCGCGCCGCCCATGCTGCCGAAGCCGCCCAGCGTGATGACGATGAGCGCGGTGACTGTGTAGGGCTCGCCCATGGACGGGCTGATGGTGTACGACATGGACAAGAGCGTGCCGGCCACACCCGAGAGGCCCAGGCCGATCCCGAACATGAGCGGGTGCAGGCGCTGCGTGTTGATGCCCATGAGCTGCGCGCCGGTGGGCGACTGCATGAGCGCGCGCACACCCTTGCCCAGCAGCGTGGTGCGCATGAGCACGATGAGCGCGCCCGAGAACAGCAGGGCCAGCGCAAACACCAGCAGCTTGTTGCCCGCGAACTGGGCCGTGCCATCGGGCAGCGGGATCTGCACCGGTTCGGTCAGGAAGTCGTAGCCGCGCAGGTCGCCACCCCACATCCACGAAGCAAAGTTCTGCACGAGGAACATGAGACCGAAGGCCACCATCAGGCCGCGCGCTTCGAAGATGTCGAGGTTGGGCGAGGTGGCGGTGAGGCGGCGGAAACAGAGGCGGTGGATCACCCAGCCCAGCACGAACAGCATGGCAAACGACACCGGCACCATGAACAGCGGGTTCAGGCCGAGCGAGGTCTGCGCCATCCAGGTGAGGTAGGCACCGACCATGAGGAACTCGCCGTGCGCGATGTTGAGGATGCGCATCAGCCCGTACTGCAGGTTCAGCCCGAGCGCGACGAGCGCGTAGATGCCCCCGGTGATGAGACCGGAGGCGAGGAGTTCGAGCCAGGCGGAGAAAGACATGCGAGTGAAGGGGAGTTATCCGGGAGCGCGGCGGAACCGGCTTTGCCGGGCCGCACGCGCTGCCCCCTGGAGGGGGTGACGCGCCGCAGGCGCGGCGCGGGGGTGAACCTTATTTCCAGGCGGGCTTGTTGGGGTTCAAGGCTGCGGTTGCGACCGTCTTGGGCCACACCACCTCGAACTCCCCGTTCTGCCACTGACCCACGGTCCCCGGCGTACCCACGTTCTCGCTGCCGTTGAACTTGATGTCGCCGATGATGGTTTTGTGCGTGGTACCCGCCACATAGTCGCGGATGGCCTTGCGGTCCAGGCCTTGTGCCTTCACCGCCTTGGTGAGGATCTCCAGGCCGGCCCAGCAGGCGCCACTGGCCCAGCGGTCGGGTTCCTTGCCGGCGAACTTCTTGGTGTGCGCATCGAAGTAAGCCTTGGCGGCCGCGCTGGTCTTGCTGTTCCACGAGCCCATGCCCAGCACGCCTTCGGCACCGGCAGGCGTCATCACGTTGCGGTAGAGCTGGAAGGCCGTGCCCACCGAGGCGTAGAAGAACTTCGGGTTGAAGCCCACTTCCTTGGCCTGGCGGCTGGCCAGGATGGTGTCGGGCGGGTAGGTGAAGCCCACGAACGCGTCGGGGTTCTTGTCCTTCATGGAGCGCAGCACGGGCGAGAGGTCTTTCACGCCACCGGGGTAGCTCTTGTCTTCCACCAGCGTGATGCCGCTGCCCTGCAGCGCCACCTTGAAGGCGGCGAAATTCTCCAGGCCGAACAGGTCGTCCACATAGATCAGCGCCACGGTCTTCACGCCGTTGGCTTTCAGCATGTCGACCAGCGCATTGGTCATGGGCGCGGGTTGCTGCAGCAGCAGGAAGAAGTACGGCAGGCGCATCTCGACCAGGCGGCGCGAGAGCGCGGTGGGTGCCAGGAACGGGTACTGGAAGCGGTTGGCCAGCGGGGCCACGGCGAAGTTGGCGTTGGAGCCCCAGGGCGGCAGCACCAGGTCGACCTTGTCGCTGCCCATGAGTTTTTCGTAGGTGCGCACCACGGTTTCGGTGTCGCTGCGGTCGTCGCTGCTGATGAGCTCGATCTGGCGCTTCACGCCTTTCACATCGAGGCCGCCCGCGGCGTTCTGCTGTTCGGCCCAGAGCAGGTAGTTGGGCTCCTGGCTCACCTGCGCGCCACCCGTCCAGGGGCCGGTGCGCGACATCGAATAACCGATGCGCACGGGCGCGGACTGCGCCATGAGCTGGGGAGCGAAGGACATGGCGCCCACCGCGGCGGCGGCGCTCTTGATGACCAGACGGCGATTGGCTTGAACCATGTTGTGTCTCCTGCAGGGATGGGTTGGCTGAGAGCCGAATGGTAGGCACGATGGGAACGGCGCGCTGTGCTGTGGGTGCACTACCTGATTGACGGAACGTGCATGACGCCCCGGGTAAACCCTCAACCTTGCGCGCGGCGAGGGCTCGCACGGCGGCCGATAATTTGTGTCCAGACCACCTCCCCGGAGTCCCCCATGACCGTTGCCTCCGTGATGAGCACCGACAGCGTTGCGCCGATCGAGCGCGCCGCCATCTGGCGCGACTGGGTGTGGACCCATTTCGGCGGCCTCGAATCCGACCTCTACGGCGACACCGGGTTCGATGGCCACATGAGCGCATCGGCCGCGGGCGACGTGGTGCTCACCAAGCTCGAAGCGAACCGCCATCGCGTGCTCAAGAGCCCGCAACTGGCGCGCGCCAATGACCGCGCCTACCTCAAGATCGTGGCGCCCTGGCGGGGCAGCGCGGCGGTGCAGCAGCAGGGGCGCGAAGCCTGGGTTCGCCCCGGCGGCTGGGCCATCTACGACACCACGGGCAGCTACGAGATTGCCAACCCCGAGCGCGTGGAACACCTGATCGTGATGCTGCCCAAAGACCAGCTGACCGAGCGCGGCCTGAAACTTGAGCCACTGATGGCGCGGCACGTGGGTGGCGTGAGCGGCATCGCCCGGGTGGCGCTGGAGACCATGCGCACCACCTACCAGGAACTGCCGCAGATGAGCGAGGCGGCGGCGCGCGGCGCTGGCGAACTCATTGTGGAGCTGGTGCGTTTGTCACTGCAGGAGCTCGCCGGGCGCGAGAGCAGCGTCACCCAGCTCGAGGCCTTCCGCGACCGCATCCGGGTGCACATCGGCCAGCACCTGCGCGACCCTTCGCTCACGCTGGACCACATCGCCCAGGCGCTGAACTGCAGCAAGCGCCACCTGCACAACGCCTTCAGCGCGGAAGAGGACACGCCCGCGCACTACATCCAGCGCCAGCGCATCCAGGCCTGCATGCGCGAGCTGCGCCACACCGGTGGCGCGCAACGCACCATCACCGACATCGCATTTTCCTGGGGCTTCAACAACACGGCGCACTTCAGCCGCGTGTTTCGGGAGCACACGGGGGTGTCGCCGAGCGATTTCCGGGAAGCAGCTCAGCAGCGCACGTGAGCAGTCGGCGCAGACCTTGTGGACTGACTTGTGCTCCGACTTTCCAGACTCCTTTTGTTGGGGCTTTGGTTGTTGGGCCCAGCGGTGCACGCTCAGCCTATCTTCGACATTCCACAGAACATCGCCAGCGTGGGGCTGTCGCAGGAGCTGGAGTACTTCATCGATGTCTCGGGCCGGTGGCGACCGGAGTCGGGTGAACCTGTACCGGGCGGATGGCAAAAACTGCGCGACCGCGCCGGCAAGAGCAATTTCGGTTTTCTGAACCACCCAGTCTGGTTCCGCGTGACCTTGCGCTCGCCGGTCCCGCTCGAACGCCTCTGGATCATCGACACGCCGCAGCTGGATTGGGTTGAATGGGTGCAGACACGGGCCGACAGGCCACCGCAGCAAACGATCGCGGGCTTGGGAACCCTGCGCGAGGGGCGCGCTGTGCGAGATCGTGTGCCCAGCCTCCTGATGGTGCTTGAGGCGAACCAACCTGTGACCGTACACCTGCGGGTGCGGGGCGCGGGGCTCATGCAGGTCCCGGTCGATCTGTGGAAGCCCGACGCGTGGCACGAACGCGAGCGCCTCACGCTGGCCCTGCTGGGCTCGTACTTCGGCTTGCTGGCCGGCCTGCTGGCCTACAACGGTTTTCTGGCACTGCGGCTGCGCGACCTGGCTTACGGCCTTTATGTCGGCTTCGGTGTCGGCCTGGGCGTTTTCCAGCTCGGCAGCACGGGCCTGGGGCCTTCTTTCGTGTGGACCGACCTCTCGCTGAATACCCACGTGTTCATGAGCACGATGACCGACGTTTACGGCGCATTTGCCTTGCTGTTCACCGACAGCTTTCTGCACCTGGGTCGGCGCAATCCCCGCCTGTCGTGGGTGCTGCGCGGCACGGCCTTCGTGTGGGGGCTGCTGTTGCTGGCGCAGATATGGGTGCCGACACCGACGATCATGAATGGCCCGACCCTGCCGCTGGCGCTGTGGACCGTCTTGCTGATCATGATCGCAGGCGTGCGCGGCGTGCTGCAGAAGACGCCGGCGGCCACCTACTTCCTGCTGGGATGGAGCGGTCTGGTGGCCGCGGTGATCCCGCGGGTGCTGCTGCGCATGGGCTTGCTGCCGCCCCATCCTGTTCTTTACAACAGCCTGCTGATCGCATCGGCTTTCGAGATGCTGGTGTTGTCGCTGGCGCTGGCCGACCGCATCACCTCGGAGCGACGGGCCCGAACCGAGGCCGACCTGCAGCGCGCGCGCGAGCAGGTCGCGCGCGAGGAAGCGCAGCGCACGCTGCAGGAGAAAACCCGCTTCATGGCCGCCATCACCCACGACCTTCAGCAACCCATCTACGCTCTGAGCCTGGCCACCGAAAGCGTGGTGCGCCGGCGCACCGAGGTCATGTCGGCCGAGACGCTGAACCAGATCCAGTCGGCCGTGTTCGCCGCCGACGAGCTGCTGTCGTCGTTGGCAATGAACGTGCGGCTCGAACGTGACGACCTGCAACCGGATACCGAGGTGTTCTCGGTGCAGGACATGCTGGAGCGCATTGACACGCTGTTCACCACGCGGGCGCAGGAGCGCGGCTTGCGCTGGCGGGTGCTGCCCAGCCTGTCCCAAGTCCGCAGCAACCCGCTGTTGCTGGAGCGCATGGTCGGCAACCTGGTGTCCAACGCCATGCGTTACACCAGCGCGGGTGGCGTGCTGCTGTCGTGCCGTTCGCGGCCCGGGCACCTGCTGGTCCAGGTCTGGGACACAGGCCCGGGCATTCCGGCACACGAGCAGGCCACCATCTTCGAGGCCCACCACCGCGGCAGCGCAGCGCGGCCGCACGACCAGGGCCTGGGGCTGGGCCTGTCGATCGTGAGCCGCTGTGCACGCCTGCTCGGCATCCGCGTCGGCCTTCGCTCGGTGCCGGGCCGCGGGTCCTGCTTCGAGCTGTGGGTGCCGTTGGCCACAGCAGAAGCGGCGACTGGTCTATGAGAAATCCTCACGCACAGCCGCCCTCGCCTGTGGGTCTTCACTGGCACCGGCTGTGGCGCTGCTTGTTGCTGCTGCTGGGGCTGGGCTGGCTTCCCGTGGCGCTGCAAGCCCAGCCGGTTTTCGAGGTACCGACCAACCGCGACCGTGTGGCGCTGAGCGAGCACGTCGAGTACTTCATCGACACCTCTGGTGGCTGGCGGCCCGAATCGGGCGAAGCGCCACCGCAAGCCTGGCAGGCCTTGCGGCATCGTGCGAAGGGCGACACCTTCGGCTTCACGCCCCATCCGGTCTGGTACCGCGTGACCCTGTGGGCGCCCGAGACGGTGCAGCGGCTGTGGGTCGTCACCGGCATCCAGCTGGAATCGATCGAGTGGGTGGTCGGCGCGCCCGATCGTGAGCCCCTGCGGGCCGAAGCGGGGCTGAGCGCCATCCAGGCCGGCCGCGTGGCCCCGCAAAGGCAGCCGCGGCTGGCCCTGACACTCGACGCGCGAACGCCCGTGGTCGTTCACATGCGCGCGCAGTCGCGCGGACCCCTGATGCTGCCGGTCGATCTCTGGGCCCCCGAGGCGTGGGATGCCGATGAACGCCAGGCCCTGATGTGGCAAGGCATCTATTTCGGCCTGCTCGCCGGCCTGTTGCTCTACAACGGCTTCATCGCCCTGCGTCTGCGCGAGGCGGCCTACGGATACTACGTCTGCCTCGGTGCGGCCATGTGCGTGTACCAGCTCTCCAGCACCCTGTTCGGTCCCAATCTGTTCTGGCCGGGCCGGGCGATGTGGACGCTCGACCTGCTGCGCATGTCGGTGGGGGTGTTCGGCTTCGCGGCGATGATGTTCACCGACAGCTTCCTGCGCGTGGCTCGCTTCTCGCCTCGCCTGTCGAGGCTGCTGCGGGGCACGGCATTGCTGTGCGTGGTGTCGGTCGTCGGGCATCTGGTTCTGCCCCATCGTTGGATGGCCATCTTCACGGCGCCGCTTGCGCTCTGGTTCGGGGCGCTGGTCATCGGCACGGGCTGGTGGGCATGGCGCCTGGGCCTGCCGGCCGCCGGCTATTTCCTGGTGGGATGGATCGGCGTGGTGATCGCCATCATCATCCGGCTGCTGGCGCCCGTCGGGTGGCTACCCTACCACCCGCTGCTGCACGGCAGTCTGCAAGTGGCGACGGCGGCTGAAATGCTGCTGCTCTCACTGGCCCTGGCGGACGGATTCGCCGCCGAGCGCCGCGCGCGCGCCGAAGCCGAAACCCAGCGCGCACGCGAACAGGTCGCGCGCGAGCAGGCCCAGCATGCCCTGGAAGACAAGACCCGCTTCATGGCGGCGATCGCGCACGACCTGCAGCAGCCGTTGTACGCCCTGAGTCTGAACGTCGAGAGCATGGCCCGCCGCCATGCGAACGCGGGCGACGATGACAGCATCGACCAGATGCGATCCGCCATGCATTCGGCCGACGAACTGCTGGCCACGCTGGCACTCAACGTGCGTCTGGAGCGCGCGGAGCTGCAGCCCGAGATCCGGGTCTTCTCGATGCAAGAGATGCTCGAGCGCATCGAGACACTGTTCGACACGCGCGCACAGCAAGCCGGCCTGAGCTGGCGCGTGTTGCCCAGCCTGAGTCAGGTGCACAGCGATCCGCGGATGCTGGAGCGCATGGTCTGCAACCTGGTCTCCAACGCCATGCGCTACACGCAGCAAGGCGGCGTGTTGCTGTCCTGCCGCACGCGCGCGGATCATCTGCTCATCCAGATCTGGGACACAGGCCCCGGCATCTCCGAGCACGAGCAGATCACCATCTTCGAGGCCTACCAGCGCGGCAGCGCCGCGCAATCGCACGACAAAGGCCTTGGACTGGGACTGTCCATCGTGCGCCGCTTCGCCCAGTTGCTCGGCATTCGCGTCGGCCTGCGCTCGGTGCCCGGGCGGGGCTCCTGTTTCGAGCTGTGGGTGCCGCGGGCCTGAAGCCCGGTGCTCAGCGCAGCGCGCAGGCGCTGGCCACGCGCATCGCCATCTGCTGCAACGCCTGCCAGGGGTCGGCCGGCCAGCCCGGTGACTTGAGGCCTTTGACGATGCCGTCCACCGTGTGCGCGTCGTCCAGCCATTTCGTGAGCGTGGCCAGGTTCAGCAGCGGCAGCGCGCGCTCCATGAGCTTTTCCTTCACACCCCACACCCGGTTCTCGCGCAGCGCCATGGGCAGCGGGCGGCCTGCGTCCAGCGCGGTGCGCACGCGGTGCAGCGTGCGGATGTCTTCCGACAAGGCCCAGTGCACCAGCACCGGCGCTTCGCCCTCTGCCTGCAGGCCGTCGAGCATGCGCTGCACGCGCACGCTCTGCCCGCCCAGCACCGCCTCGGCCAGCTTGAAGGCATCAAAGCGCGCCACGTTGAGCACGGCCGATTCCACCTGCTCCAGCGACAACTCACCCGCCGGGTGCAGCAGCGCGAGCTTCTGGATCTCCTGGTGCGCGGCGAGCAGATTGCCTTCGACCCGGTCGGCGAAGAACTGCAGCGTGCGCTGACCCTCCTCGCCCGCCACCACGCGCTGGCCTTGCTGCTGCAAGCGCTGCGCGATCCACTGCGGCAGCGCCTTGCGGTCCACGGGCTCCACGCGCACCGTCACGCCGAAACTGTCGAGCGCGGCGAACCAGGCGCCCTTCTGCGTGGCCATGTCCAGCCGCGGCAGGATCACCACCGTGACCGTGCTGTCGTTGTTTTCGGCCTGCTGGGCGATCTGCTGCAGCACCTGCGAGCCATCCTTGCCGGGCTTGCCCGAGGGGATGCGGATCTCGATGAGTTGTTTGTCGGAAAACAGGCTCATCGATCCGCCGCTGGCCAGCACCTCGCCCCAGTCAAAGTGCGCGCCGGCCACGGTGTGCACCGTGCGCTCGCCGCAGCCCTGCGCACGCGCCTCCGCGCGGATCGTATCGGCCGCCTCCTGGATCAGCAGCGGCTCGTCGCCGTGCAGTGTGTAGAGGCTTTTGAGGCCGCGCTGCAGCTGGGCGGCGAGTTGGTTGGCTGCGACCTGCATGGAGCGGTCAGAGCGACTTCACGGCCGCCAGACGGCGCACCACCTGCTGCACGATGTCGCTGCGCATGTCGCGGTAGAGCATTGCCTCTTCGGCATCCTTGGCCAGCACCTGGGTTTCGTTGAAGCTGATGTCGCGCTCGAGCAGCATCTCGACGTCGTCGATCAGGATCTTGTCGGTGGGCGTGCGCAAGCGGAACACAAAGCGTGTGCGCAGTTGCAGTTCACGCACCTGGCCCGCCGCCGTCTGGCCCACCACCACACGCTCGCGCTGGTCCACCAGCACCGTGAGGATGGCCTGGGCTGCCGGGACACCGGCGCCGCTGGCCGGCGTGGCCGAGGTGAGCACGCGAAGGCCGTTGGCCTGGAGGGCGTCGCGCAACTCCCGGGTCACCTGAGCGCCCTCCATGCCTTGAATGCGCACCGTGTCGAAGGCGAAGGTGGGCGCCTTGCGCAGTGCGAATCCGCAGCCCGACAGACCGAGCGCGGTCGCGCCCAGGGCCAGTTGCAGCAAGGCGCGGCGGCGCGGAATCAAGGAACGAAGGAGTGTCATGCTGAAGCTTTCAGATCACCACGTTGACCAGGCGGCCGGGCACGACCACCACTTTTTTGGGCGGCGCACCGGCGGCCTGCTTGATGAAGGCCTCGCTGGCCAGCGCCGCCGCTTCAATGGCGGCCTTGTCGGCATTCGCCGGCACCAGCACGCTGCCGCGCAGCTTGCCGTTGATCTGCAGCACGAGTTCGATCTCGTCGCGCTGCAAGGCAGCCTCGTCGGGTTGGGGCCAGGGCGCGTCGAGCAGCTCGCCCGCGTAGCCCAGGTCGTTCCACAGCGTGTGCGCGATGTGCGGCGTGGCCGGGTAGATGCAGCGCAGCAGCATGCTCAGGCCTTCGGCCAGCGCGGCGTTGTCACCAGTTGAGCCGTCGGGCTTGAAGTCTTCAAGCGCATTGAGCATCTTCATGGCGCCCGACACCACGGTGTTGTATTGCATGCGCTGGTAGTCGTAGTCCACCTGCTTGAGCACGGTGTGCATCTCCAGCCGCAAGGCCTTCGCACCTTTGGACAGCGATTGCTTCGAGACACCGGCGGCGAGTGCGCCCAGGCCGATGGTGGCCGAGAGCTTCAGACCGAAGGCCCACACGCGGCGCAGAAAGCGGTAGCTGCCCTCCACCGCCGCGTCGTTCCACTCCAGCGTGGCCTCGGGCGGGGCGGTGAACATGGTGTACAGGCGCGCGGTGTCGGCGCCGTACTTCTCGATCAGGTCTTGCGGGTCGACACCGTTGTTCTTGGACTTGGACATGGTGCCCACGCCCTCGTAGTCGATGGGCGTGCCCACGGGCAACATGCCGTCGCCGCTGGTGGCCGGGTTCTTGAGCTTCGCACCCACGACCTTGCCGGTCTCGTCGAGTACGTTTTCCACATCGTGCGGCCAGAAGTAGTCCTTGCCACCCTTCTCGGTGCGCCGGCTGTAGAGGTGGTTGAGCACCATGCCTTGCGTGAGCAGGTGGGTGAAGGGCTCGTCGACCTTCACCAGGCCGAGGTCGCGCATGACCTTGGTCCAGAAGCGCGCGTAGAGCAGGTGCAGGATCGCGTGTTCGATGCCGCCGATGTACTGGTCCATCGGCATCCAGTAGTCGGCTCCATCGGCGACCATCTTCTCGCTGTTGCCCGGATCGCAATAGCGCATGAAGTACCACGACGAATCCACGAAGGTGTCCATGGTGTCGGTTTCGCGGCGCGCGGGTTTTCCGCAGACCGGGCAGACCACACCGGCGTGAAAGCCTTCGTGCTTGTGCAGCGGATTGCCCGAGCCGTCGGGGATGCAGTCCTGCGGCAGCACGACCGGCAGGTCTTTTTCGGGCACCGGCACCGCCCCGTGTTCGGTGCAATGGATGATGGGGATGGGCGTGCCCCAGTAGCGCTGGCGGCTCACGCCCCAGTCGCGCAAGCGCCAGGTGGTCTTCTTCTCGCCGAGGCCCTTGGCCGCGAGCTGCGCCGCCACAGCGTCCACCGCCGCCTTGTACGGCATGCCGTCGAAGGCACCAGAGTTCACGCACACCGCGCGCTGCTTGTCGCCGTACCAGTCGGCCCAGGCGTCCAGACTGAAGGTCTCGCCTTCCACCGCCACCACTTGTTGAATCTTCAGGTCGTACTTCTTCGCGAATGCGAAATCGCGCTCGTCGTGCGCGGGCACGCCCATCACCGCGCCGTCGCCGTAGCTCATGAGCACGTAGTTGCCCACCCACACCGCCACGGCTTCGCCGGTGAGCGGGTGCGTGACGGTCAGGCCCGTGGCCATGCCCTTCTTCTCCTGAGTGGCGAGCTCGGCTTCGGTGGTGCCGCCGGTCTTGCATTCTTCGATGAAGGCTGCGATCTCAGGACTGGATGCCGCGGCGTGCGTGGCCAGTGGATGTTCGGGTGCGACGGCGCAGAAGGTCACGCCCATGATGGTGTCGGCGCGTGTGGTGAACACATACATCCTGCCGTCGCCAATGAGCGCTCCCGATGCGTCCTGAATGGTGTGAGGGAACGCGAAGCGCACACCCTCGCTCTTGCCGATCCAGTTCTCCTGCATCAGCCGCACCTTGTCGGGCCAGCCGTTCAGCGTGGCCTTGGGGTTGCCGATCTGCACGTGGTCGAGCAGCTCTTCGGCGTACGAGGTGATGTTGAGGTAGTAACCCGGGATCTCGCGCTTCTCCACCACCGCGCCGGTGCGCCAGCCCTTGCCGTCGATCACCTGCTCGTTGGCCAGCACGGTCTGGTCCAC
>JAZKHJ010000049.1:0-28665 GCA_040385485.1 Pseudomonadota bacterium
TCGATGTCGTGCGCGTTGTAGGCGATCTCGTCGGCCAGGTTGCACAGCTGCGCCTCCAGGCTGGGCGAACCACCTTGGAGGAAGCGCGCGGCCACGCCTTGCGGCTCCTGCTGCTCCAGTCGCTTCGCGTTGTTCCGTGAACAATGTTTGAGGATGCCTTCGCGGGTCTCGAAGCACAGGTTCAAACCGTCAAAGGCCGGGTAGCGCTCCTCCAGTTCGTCCACCACACGCAAGCTCTGCAGGTTGTGCTCGAAGCCCCAGCCATCCAAGGCATCTTCAGTGGGTGTGAGCGACTGCATGCAGGCATTCAACGCGTCCTGGCCCGCGTGGCCGAAAGGCGTATGGCCCAGGTCGTGGGCCAAGGCAATGGCTTCCACCAGATCCTCGTTGAGTCGCAACGATCTGGCGACGCTGCGCCCGAGCTGCGCCACTTCGAGCGAGTGCGTCAGGCGCGTGCGGAACAGATCACCTTCGTGATTCAGAAACACCTGGGTCTTGTAGACCAAGCGGCGAAACGCGGTGGAGTGGATCACACGATCCCGGTCGCGCTGGAAGGCCGTGCGTGTGGGTGCTTCCGCCTCGGGGAATCTGCGACCACGGCTCTGCGCCGGGTCGCTGGCATAAGGCGCCAGCGTCTGGACGATTCGTTCCGGCGCTCGCTCCATCAGGCGCGCACACTCGCCTCGATCACCTGGGCCACGAGCGCATCGGGCGCGGTGCGGACCACGGCATTGCCCGGGCGATCGATCACCACGAATTTGATCTCACCTGCCTCCGATTTCTTGTCCACCCGCATCAGGGCGAGGTAGCGGCCGACGTTGTCGTGCGCATCGATCACGGGCGCCGCGGTGGGCAGACCCGCCGCCTGCACCAAACGGGTGAGGCGTTCGACGAACGCCGCATCCACCCCACCCAGAGCCTGCGAAAGGCGCGCCGCCATCACCATTCCGCAGCCCACGGCCTCGCCGTGCAGCCAGGCACCATAGCCCATGCCCGCCTCGATGGCGTGGCCAAAGGTGTGACCGAAGTTGAGGATGGCCCGCAAGCCAGACTCGCGCTCGTCCTGACCCACCACCCATGCCTTGATCTCACAACTGCGTTTGACCGCGTGGGCCAGTGCCTCGGGGTCACGTGCCATGAGCTGGTCCATGTGTTCCTCGATCCAGTCAAGAAACGCCATGTCGGCGATGGGCCCGTACTTTATGACCTCAGCCAACCCGGCGCTGAGCTCGCGCGCGGGCAATGTATTGAGCGTATCGAGGTCACACACAACCCGCTGCGGCTGGTAGAAGGCCCCGATCATGTTCTTGCCCAACGGATGGTTGATGGCCGTCTTGCCACCGACCGACGAATCCACCTGTGCCAGCAAAGTGGTGGGCACTTGCACGAAAGGCACGCCACGCATGTAGCTTGCGGCGGCGAAGCCGGTCATGTCGCCCACCACGCCACCGCCCAGGGCAAAGAGGACCGTCTTGCGGTCGCAGCCATGAGACAGCAGGGCATCAAAGATCAGGTTCAGCGATTCCCAGGTCTTGTAGGACTCGCCGTCGGGCAGGCTCACCGTGTGGACTTGCGCATACCGCGATGAGAGCGCGCGCTCCAGGCGCTTTCCGTAAATCGGTGCCACCGTTTCATTGGTGATGATCATCGCACTGTGCGCTGCCGGCAGCGAGCGGTAGCTCTCCTGCGCATCGAGCAAACCCGCGCCGATGTCGATGGCGTAGCTGCGATCGCCGAGATCGATCTCGACCTGTTGATGGAGGGAAGAGCTGGCTTGAAGGGTCATGACCCCAAGTTTATGCCCTGTCCGGGACGAGCCCCGGGTCGACTCACTAGCGAGCTGGAGAATGCCCGGCGGCATCGCCAGAGCCGGGAGAGTCGGGCGACACCACGCCGCCAAGTTCCAGTTGCATCAGGATCATGTTCACCAACATGGCCACAGAAGGCCGTCCGGTCTCTATCACGAAGTGGGCGGTCTGGCGGTACAGCGGGTCGCGCACGGCATACAGATCCCTCAGTCGCTGCTGAGGGTCGGCCACCTGCAACAAAGGTCGGTTGCGGTCGTGCCTCAGGCGGCGAAACACCTCTTCGGGTGTGGAGCGCAGGTACACCACGGAACCGCGCTGATGCAGCCGCTCCCGGTTTTCGGAACGCAGCACCGAACCACCACCAGTGGACACCACGCAGGTGGGCCCAGCAGTCAGTTCATCGATCACGGACGCTTCGATATCTCGAAACCGCTCCTCGCCCTCACGCTCGAAGAACTCTCGAATCGAACAACCCAGCCGTTGTTCGATCACATGATCCGAGTCAAAGAAAGGAAGCGAAATGCGGCGTGCCAACTGCCGACCCACCGTCGACTTGCCCGAGCCAGGCAAGCCGATCAAGAAACAGGAAGTGGAACTCAATTGATGGCAGATCGACCGAGCACGCGTGGGGTGATGAAGATGAGCAACTCCGATTTGTTGTTGGTCCGTTCACGCGATTTGAACAAATTGCCCACGCCAGGCAGATCCCCCAGAAGTGGGACCTTGTTCACTGTGTCGCGTTGCGTTTGCTCGAAAATGCCACCGATCACGACAGTTCCGCCATTTTCGACCAGCACCTGGGTCTGCACGTGCTTGGTGTTGATGGCCACACCATCGGGTGTGTCCACACCCCTGCTGTCCTTGTTGATGTCCAGATCCAGAATGATGTTGCCCTCGGGCGTGATTTGAGGCGTCACCTCAAGCTTCAGATTGGCCTTGCGGAACGCGATGGCCGTTGCACCGCTGGACGTCGCCGTCTGGTATGGGAACTCCGTGCCCTGCTCGATCAGGGCCTTGACGCCATCAGCGGTCACGACTCGTGGGCTGGCCACGATGCGGCCCTTGGAATCCGATTCCAGCGCAGAGATCTCAAGGCTCAAGAAGCGCGACGCATTTGGGCTGAAGAGCGATAGCGCATAGGAGGCTGCCAAGGCCGTACCCGGGTTGGCCGGCAAACTCACGAACGGCTGCGATGATGTTGTGGGACCCGTTGAGACGGCCCCATAGGTGGAACCAAAGTTGCCCTGCACTTGATTCCCGTTGATGGAGCCCGCACCGAAGCCACGAACACCGCCACCCAACCTGACACCCAGCGATTTACCGAAGGTATCGTCAGCCTCGACGATGCGGGCCTCGATGATCACCTGGCGAATCGGGATGTCCAGCTTGGCGATCAGATCTTGAACTTGCTGCAGTTTGGACGGAATGTCCGTGACGAACAGCTGGTTGGTCCGCGGCTCGGAGATGACGCTGCCGCGCTCCGACAGAATGCGAGCGTTGCTGCCGCCTGCGGCGCCACCACCACTGCCGCTAGAGGTCAGTTGGGTCGCGATGTCGACCGCCTTCGCGTAGTTCATCTGGAAGCCCTGTGTGCGCAATGCCTCCAGGCTCTCCGTCGAGGCCCTTGCTTCAAGGTCCTGCTTCTCACGTGCAGCAATTTCGTCTTTCGGTGCAATCCAGAGCACGTTGCCCGACTTGCGCATGCCCAAGCCTTTGGCTTGCAGGATGATGTCCAAGGCCTGATCCCAAGGTACGTCCTTGAGGCGCAGCGTCACCGATCCGGTCACAGAATCCGAAGTCACCACGTTGAAGTTGGTGAAGTCGGCAATCACCTGCAGCAGCGAGCGAACTTCGATGTTCTGGAAGTTCAACGAAAGCTTCTCCCCGTTGTAACCAGGCCCTTGCGTCAACTTGCTCGAATCGATCTTCTGCTCGCGAATCTCCAGAACGAACTGGTTGTCACTCTGGTAGGCGGAATGTTCCCAGTTGCCGGTGGGCGCTACCACCATGCGCACCCGGTCACCGGTTTGCGAGGTGGTGACGCTCTGCACAGGGGTTCCGAAATCACTCACATCCAGCCGACGGCGCAAGCCCTCAGGCAGGGAGGTCTTCAGAAACTCCACCACCAGGTTCTGCCCTTGCTGACGTATGTCAACACCCACCTGATTGTTGGCCAGTTCCACCACCACACGCCCGGCATTGCCCACGCCACGCCGGAAGTCGATGTCGCGAAGAGACGAAACATCGCGGTTTCGGTTCTCTGCAAAAGAAGATGGAGGCGCAGTCACGGCTGTCACAGCCTCGGAGCGCTGCAACACGACCAGAAGTGAGTTGCCTTCAATCTTGGTTTCGTAAGAAGCCGTCTGCTTCAAATTGATCACCACACGCGTCCGGTCGCCGGCCTGCACCACATTGGCCGAGCGCAGATTGCCTTCGTTGATTTCAACAGTGCTGCGGCCAATGGCGTTGGCAACACCTGGAAAATCCAGCGCAATGCGGGCAGGAGACTGAATGGTGAAACCGGTGGGGACCGCGGTGAGCGGCTGGGCGGTGTTGATGCGAATGACCTCTACCCCACCCTGCACACCTCCCGTCACCGACTGAATCGCGTTTTGAGCCTGCGCCCAGAGGGAGGTGAATGCCATGCAGGCAAATACTGCGCTCTTGACCACGCCCCATTGCACGGCAGAGACCACGGGAGCCTTGTTTGGCTTGTTCATTTAGAAGCTTCCTCTTGTAACTGCAGCGCTGCGGGGCGCTCTGTCCATTCGCCGCCGGAATCCTGAACGATCTCGCGCATGACCACCTCCGTCTCCGAAATCCGGGTCACGCGTCCATAGTTCTGCCCCAGGTAGTTGCCCGGACGAACCTGATACAGCAGGTTGGCAACCTTGACGAGCGCAACCAGTTGTCCATCTCTGTTCATGCTGCCGACCATGGCCATGGTGTCCAGTGGATAGGCTTCAAGCGGCTGCTTGCGCCGGTTGAGTTCAGGTTCGATCAAGGCCGCGTTGACCACCGGGGTTGATTGGCTTCCGCGCAACACGCTGGTGAGTTTTTCAACGCTGAAAGGCGGAGTCAATCGCTCCCCGGCATAGGCTTGCGGCTCAAACTTCGTGGGCGCCGGTATGGGCTTGACCGATGGCTTGATGCTGTTGCGCTCGCTCTGCATCCAGGCCTGCAATTCGTCTTGTCCAGAAGAGGTGCAAGCAGACATCACCAGCGCAACTGCGAGTACAGCAAGGCGATTCAAATATGTCGAGGAAGTCACTTCTTGGCTCCCTGCGCTTTTTGTTGAAGAGCGATTTCGTCCTGATCGAGGTACCGGAAGGTCTTGGCAATGCAGTCCATCGTCAGAACGCCTTCTCGATTGGCAACCGGGGTCAGCGTCAGGTTGTTCAGCGTCACGATGCGGGAGAGGTTTGCGATGTCAGCGGCAAACAGTCCGATGTCATGGTACGTACCCGTCACCCGAACTGAGATAGGCAATTCAGCGTAGTACTCCTTCACGCTGACAGCGCCCGGGCGGAACAACTCAAACTGCAGGCTGCGCCCCAGTCCCGCCTGGTTGATATCTGACAACAAGGCATCCATTTCTGCTTTGCTGGGCAGTTGTTTTTCAAGCTGAGTGACGTACTGCTGAACCTGTTCCAGTTGCTTGCGCAGTGCATCCAGATTGACCGCTTGCACGGCCTTCTTTCTGTAGTCTTCTCGAAGCAACTGCTCGCGGGCTTTCTCGGCGATCAACTCCTCGTCGGAATCTTTCAACCAGGCAAACCACAGGCCGGCAATGACTGCCACACACACCGCCACAAACAACAGATTGCGCGGGAGACCGGGCCACTGCGATGGATCGTTGGGATCAAGCCCGGTGAACTGGCTTTTGAGTTTTTCCTGGACTCCTTTGAAGTCCACGTTGATGCTGGGCGATTTGGCCATGATGCGTTGCCTGTGTCAGACCTTGCCCGGGGCGGCAGGGGCGCCGGCGGGAGTGGTCCCTGCTTCGGCAGAGGGGCGTTTGAGTGAAGCGCGTATGGAGAAGTTGAATACCCGCCTCTGTTGTGCAGCCAAAGCCACGCTGGAAGACACAATTTCGATCAACTCGGGGCGCACCAACCACTGACTGTTGTTGGCCAGATTGCGCAGCAAATCGGACACCCGCTCCTGGGACTGGGCCACGCCATTGAGCAAGACGCTCTGGTTCTCGTGCTTCATGGACTTGAGGTAAACACCGTCAGGCAACTGAGTCACCAATTCGTCCAGCAAATGCACCGGTGTGTTGCGGTCGCCCTGCAGATCCTCAACCGCGGTTTGCCTGGCTCGAAGGGATGCAATTTCCTTCTGCAGACCCGCGATGTCTTTGATTTCGGCATCCAGGCGGGTTATTTCGGCCTGCAGGAACGCGTTGCGTTCCTGCTGTGAGGCGATCTGCCCTTGATACCAGGTGAACACGGCGCCGCACACGATGCCGCCCAACAAGGCTGACAGACCCAGCTGGGTAAAGAACTGATCCTTTTGCCGCTTGCGCGCCGCCTCTCGGTGGGGCAGCAGGTTGATCAAGATCATTGGTAGAACCTCCGCAAGGCCAACCCGGTTGACGTCAAGTACGAAGGGGCTTCGCGCGAGATCTTGCGAGCTTGTATGGAGGGCGCCATCTCCATGGCGTCGAAGGGATTGATGACCATGCAGGCAAACGAGGTTTGGTGGGTCACCGCTTCCGTCAGGCCGGGCAACGCTGCACTGCCGCCTGCCAACAGGATGTGGTCCACCTTGTTGTAGGGTGTGCTGGTGAAGAAGAACTGCAGTGCCCGACCAACCTCTTGCGCCATGCTTTCAATGAACGGGTCCAGAACCGCCGCACGGTAGTCATCCGGCAAGTCACCAGAACGCTTCTTGGCCTCGGCCTCGTCCGCGGAGAAGCCGTACTGGCGAACAATCAACTGCGTCAGCTGTGCGCCACCAAAGGCTTGATCCCGCTCGTACAGAACATCGTCATTGCGCATCACCTGCATGCTGGTGGTCAGGGCACCCACCTCAAACAGTGCCACCAAGGAATCAATACCTTGGTTTGGGAGCGTCTCGATGACCCTTCCTGCGGCCATGCGGGAAGCGTAAGACTCGACATCCATGACCACTGGCTTGAGCCCGGCCGCCTCGGCCAGACCCTGGCGGTCCGATACTTTTTCCTTGCGCGACGCAGCAATCAGCACCTCGACGTCGCCCACCGAATTGGTGCTCGGACCGATGACACAGAAGTCCAAGCTCACTTCGTCGAGTGAAAAAGGGATGTATTGGTTGGCTTCCGATTCAACCTGCGCCTCCAGCTCCTTGTCGGACAATCCCCCGGGCAGGATGATCTTTTTGGTGATCACGGCGGATGCAGGGAGCGCCATGGCCACGTTTTTCGTCTTGCTGCCGCTCTTGCGAACAACTCGCCGAACGGCTTCGGCAACCTCGTCAAACTTTTCGATGTTGCCGTCGGTGATCCAGCCACGTTCGAGCGGCTCCATGGCGCAACGCTCCAGCACCAGATCACCAGATCGGTTGCGGGACAGCTCAACCAGCTTGACGCTTGACGAGCTCACGTCAATGCCCAACATGGGCGCCGGTTCCCGGCTGAATAACGATCCCAATGAGATCAAGGTGACCCCCAGATATGATGACGCCAGTGGGCGCCAGACTTAAGACTTCACTTGAATGCTAGCAGCAAGGCCTTTGTCCAGCAAAGAAATTTTGCTTTTGCGACAAATCGAAACGTTGTCAAAATCCTACGTATCGGTGCTCCGCTGCCGACCCTGTCGTCCACCTTTGGTCAGCGAACTGCACAACAACTCACAATATGCCGACAACGCTGGCCAAGGCCGCTTCGCGCCATTTTTATAATCAGGGTTTGAGGCCTTGATCGACTGCATGCCTACCCAAGATACCCCCACCCCTTCCGAATCTTCCAAGCCAGTATCTGCGGGGCACACAGCACTCATCTGGGTGGGACGCTTGGTGGTGGCTGTGGCCGGACTGGCGGCGGCAGGTGTTGTAAGCGTGTTGATGGCCGTGGGTATTGCGCTGGCTGTGGCCTACCCGAATCTTCCCGATGTCACGGGGCTCGCCGACTACCGACCCAAGCTGCCACTGCGTGTGCTGACCGCGGAAGGACAACTGATCGGCGAGTTCGGCGAGGAGCGCCGCAACCTGCTCACGATCAATGAGATTCCCGAGGTCATGAAGAATGCGGTGCTGGCCATCGAGGACGCTCGATTTTTCCAGCACAGCGGCGTTGACTATCGGGGCATGATCCGCGCCGCGTTGGCAAACCTGCGTCAGGCCAAGAGCCAAGGTGCGTCGACGATCACCATGCAGGTTGCACGCAACGTGTACCTGTCTGCCGAGAAGAGCTACACGCGCAAGATCTACGAGGTGCTGCTGACCTTCAAACTGGAGCACATGCTCACAAAGGAGCAAATTCTCGAGATCTACATGAACCAGATCTTCCTGGGCCAGCGAGCCTATGGGTTCTCATCGGCTGCCCAAGTCTATTTTGGCAAGGCGCTAAAGGACGTGACGATCGCAGAGGCCGCCATGCTGGCGGGCCTGCCTCAGGCGCCTTCGGCCTACAACCCGGTCAGGAATCCGCGCCGAGCCCGCGCTCGCCAGTTGCACATCATCGACCGCATGGTGGAAAACGGGTTCATCTCGGCCGAACAGGCTGAGCAAGCCAAGTCCGAGGATCTGAGACTGCGCCCGGTGGGTAGCTCCCCCCAGGTGCATGCGGAGTTCGTGGCCGAGATGGTTCGGCAATCCATCGTGTCTCAGTATGGCGAAGAGGCTTACACCCGAGGATTGGTGGTCACGACTTCCCTCAAGCAGACGGAACAGTTGGCGGCTTATCGGGCTGTGCGCCAGGGTGTGCTGGACTACGAACGGCGTCAGATCTACCGGGGGCCCGAGCTGTTCATTGATCTACCCACCGACAAGGCCGCCCTGGATGAAGCGGTGGACGACGCACTGACGGAGAGGCCGGACAACGACGACTTGATGTCGGCTGTGGTGCTGGAAGCGGGGCCCAAGCGTGTGCTCGCGGTGCGACAGGATGGAGAACCCTTCGAGATCACAGGTGATGGTCTGAAGCCGGTGCAGTCCGGCTTGTCGGACAAGGCAGGGCCCAACATCAAGATCCGGCCAGGCGCGGTGGTCAGGGTGGTTCAAACCACAAACAAGGCATGGCGCATCACGCAGTTACCCGACGTGGAGTCGGCTTTTGTGGCCATGGATCCCCGCACGGGCAAAGTCCTTGCACTGGTGGGCGGCTTCGATTTTCAGAAGAGCAAGTTCAACCATGTGACCCAGGCTTGGCGCCAGCCCGGTTCCAGCTTCAAGCCATTCATCTACTCCGCTGCCCTTGAAAAAGGGCTGACCCCGATGACGGTGGTCAACGACGCGCCGCTGTTCTACAGCGCCGACGCGACCGGGGGCAAGCCTTGGGAGCCCAAGAACTACGACGGGCAGTTCGAGGGGCCGATGTCGGTGCGCCGCGCCCTGGCCAAGTCCAAGAACATGGTGTCCATTCGCGTGCTCCAGCTGGTTGGCACACAGAGCGCTCAGCAGTGGGTGGGGCGTTTTGGCTTCGACGTCGACAAGCACCCGCCCTACCTCACGATGGCTCTGGGGGCGGGTTCGGTCACGCCGATGCAGATGGCTGTGGGCTATGGCGTGTTCGCCAACGGTGGCTACCGCGTTGCCCCGACCTTGATCACCCGGGTTGCCGATCACAAAGGCAAGGTGATCTACGAGGCCCCCGAGCCCACGCTCACCGACGCCCAGCGGGCCATTGAGCCGCGCAACGCTTTCATCATGAACAGCCTGCTTCAGGAGATCACACGCTCGGGCACCGCTGCACGCGCGCAGGCCACGTTGAAGCGGACCGATCTTTTCGGAAAGACCGGCACCACCAACGATTCGGTCGACGCATGGTTCGTGGGCTACCAGCCGACAGTGGTGGCAGCCGCTTGGGTGGGCTACGACACGCCGCGCAACCTGGGTAGCCGGGAAACAGGTGGCGGTTTGAGCCTGCCGATCTGGATCTCGTTCATGACACAAGCCCTCAAGGATGTGCCGATCGCAGCGTACGCGCCCCCTCCGGGCGTCATCAATGTGAACGGTGAGTGGTACTTTGAAGAGTATGGTCCCGGTAACGGCGTGCACGGCCTGGGACTGCAGGATGCCTGGCCAGGTGCCGCGCCACCGGCGCCGGACCCGGCAATCCCCCCTACGGCACCAGCCCCTCAGGTGGAGGACCGGCGCGGCATCCTGGATCTGTTCAGGAACTGAAGTCCAGCGCCTGACCGGACTGTTCGGAGGCGAAGCGGGAAAGGTGGGCCAACAGCTCCCCCTGGCCTTTGGTATCCATCCACGCCGCCCCGTCGTGGCGGTAGTGGAAGCCGCCAGCACGGGCCGCCAGCCAGACTTCCTGCAACGGCTTTTGCAAGTTGATGATGATCTGGCTGCCGTTGGCAAACGTCATCGTGATCATGCCGCCCACCCGCTGGTTGTCGACATCGGCATCGGTCTGATCGTTGATGCGGTCGCAGGCCAGCTCAATCGACCTCAGCAGCGATTCCGCCAGGTCTTGGTACTCGGTGTCGGTCATTACAATGGTTGCATGTTGAGAACGACACGCATTCTAGGCCGCACCCCTCCACACACTCGGGGTGTGGGGATGGTCTTGATCCTGTTGCTGCTGACGGCGTGCGGTCAAAAAGGCCCCCTGTACCTCCCCGCTCCCGCACCAGCACCGGCCTCTGCAACCCTGCCGCAGGCCACCCCGGCAACACCAGGCAGCACAGCCCCGCGCTGAAATGCCCAGCGGGTCCTTCCGCCGGCATGCTCACCAGATTCATCCGCACCCCACCCACCCAGCATGACCACCCTGCCCGGCCAGCCACCCATGAACCTGCCACCCTTCATCTCGTACCAGGCGGGTGATCTCGTGATGGAGGGCGTGTCGCTCAAACAACTGGCCATTGAGCATGGGACCCCCCTGTTCGTGTACAGCCGCGCCGCCATGCTGGACGCGCTGGCTGCCTACCAACGCGGACTGGCCGGACGCTCGCACCAGATCTGCTACGCCATGAAGGCCAATTCCACCTTGGGCATCCTGCAGACGCTGGTGCGTGCGGGTTGCGGGCTGGACATCGTCTCGGGCGGAGAACTCGAACGCGCGTTGGCGGCGGATGTCGAGCCGGGCAAGGTGATCTTCTCCGGCGTGGGCAAGACGCGCGCCGAGATGCGCCGCGCGCTGGAAGTCGGCATCGGGTGCTTCAACGTCGAAAGCCGGGCGGAGTTGGACGTGCTCGATGAAGTGGCCCGTGGCATGGGCCTGCGCGCGCCGGTCAGCGTGCGCGTGAATCCCAACGTGGATGCCCAGACCCACCCCTACATTTCCACCGGCCTCAAGGGCAACAAGTTCGGCATCGCGCACGAAGACGTGGTGGCCACTTATCGGCATGCGGCCAGCTGCGCCGGTTTGCGCGTGGTCGGTATTGACTGCCACATCGGCTCGCAGATCACACAGACCGGGCCCTACCTTGACGCCATGGACCGGGTGATCGACCTGGTGGAAAGCATCGAAGCCGCAGGCGTGCCCATCGAACACATCGACTTCGGCGGCGGCCTGGGTATCGACTACCACGGTGACGCCCCACCACAGGCCGATGCACTCTGGCAGCAGCTGTTGCAGCGCCTGGACGAACGCAGTTTTGGCGACCGCAAGATTTTTATCGAACCCGGGCGCTCGCTGGTGGGCAACGCGGGCGTGTGCCTCACCGAGGTGCTCTACCAGAAGCCTGGCGAGCAAAAGAACTTCCTGATCGTGGACGCGGCCATGAACGACCTGCCGCGCCCGGCCATGTACCAGGCTTTTCACCGCATCGTGGAGGTCTCTCCCCGCGATGAAGCGCCCGTCACCTGGGATGTGGTGGGCCCGGTGTGCGAGAGCGGCGACTGGCTGGGCCGCGACCGCGCGCTGGCCGCACAGGCGGGTGATCTGCTGGCGGTGCTCTCGGCAGGTGCGTACTGCATGAGCATGGCGAGCAACTACAACACGCGCGGACGGGCCGCCGAGGTGCTGGTGGATGGAAGCACCGCCACGCTGATCAGGGCGCGCGAGTCTGCGGCGGATCAATTGCGCCTTGAATCCTTGCTGCCACCGGTCTAAGGCGGTGTGTCAGGCGGTGCGCGGCGTCGAGAGCCGCCGCCAGAGTCGCCAGCCGAGCAGCGCAGCAAAGAGGATGGCATAGACCGCGACCTCGGCAAAGTCGTTCTTGCCACTGCGCATCCAGAAAAAATGCAGCACGGCCAAACCGGCGATGGCATAGACCGCGCGGTGCAGCAGCTGCCAGCGTCGGGCACCCATCGCCCGGATGGCGCGGTTGAACGAGGTGGCTGCCAGCGCCAGCAAGAGCAGCCAGCTGAGGAATCCCACCAGGATGAATGGCCGCTTGATCACGTCGTCCACGATGCCCGGCACGCTGAATTCCATGTCGAACCACGCATAGGCCAGCAGGTGCATGCAGGCGTAAAAGAACACGAACAGCCCCACCATGCGGCGCAGCCGCGCCAGCGCCACCCAGCCGGTTACCGTGCGCAGCGGCGTGACGGCCAGCACGAGCATCAGAAAACGTATGGTCCAGTCGCCCAGCGAGCGGATCAACGCTTCAGCCGGGTTGGCGCCAAGTTGGTTGGCAGCCGCCGCCCAGACCAGCCAGGCGAACGGCAACAAGGCCAGCACGAAGCCGACCGGTTTGGCGGTGCGGTGGCCAAGCCAGCGGTTGAAGCGCGAGCCCGCCGGACGGGAACCAACCATCGCCCCGGGCGCGCGAATGGACGTCATCAGAAAAACTTGCGAAGGTCCATGCCCGCGTACAGCTGGCCGACCTGAGGCTCGTAGCCGTTGAACATCTGGGTCTGGCGGCGCTTGGCAAACAAGCCCCCCTCTTCGCCGATGCGGCGTTCGGTGGCCTGGCTCCAGCGCGGGTGGGACACCTGAGGGTTCACGTTCGAATAGAAGCCGTATTCCTGCGGTGCTGCGCGGTTCCACGCGGTGCGCGGCTCCTTGTCGGTGAAGCGGATCTTGACGATCGATTTGCCGCTCTTGAAACCGTATTTCCATGGCACGACCAAGCGCACCGGTGCACCGTTTTGATTGGGCAGCAGCTCGCCGTACATGCCAAAGGCCAGCAGCGTGAGCGGGTGCATGGCTTCATCGAGCCGCAGGCCTTCCACATACGGCCACTCCAGCACGTTCGAATTCAAGCCCGGCATCTGCTTGTTGTCGGCCAGCGTCACGAACTCCACGAACTTCGCGCTGCCCTGCGGCTGCACCTGTTTGATGAGCTCTGCCATCGAATAGCCCACCCAAGGCACCACCATCGACCAACCTTCAACGCAACGCAAGCGGTAGATGCGCTCCTCCATCGGGCTGAGCTTGAGCAGCGCGTCCAGATCGAACGTGCCAGGCTTGTTCACCAGACCCTCGACGGCTACCGTCCAGGGGCGTGGTTTGAGCGACTTGGCGTAGACCGCCGGGTCGGCCTTGTCGGTGCTGAACTCGTAATAGTTGTTGTAGGTGCTGGCGTCGTCGTAAGAGGTCAGCTTCTCGACCGTGGTCGCACCGGGCACACTGGAGGCCTTGCCAGGCAATGGCAGCAGCTTGCCTGGCCGAGGTGTGGGGCCGGTCGCCTGCGACCAGGCATCTTGCGTTGCCAAAGAGGCTGCGCCGCCCAGGGCAGCGGCCGTGAACGCGCTTCGCTGCAGCCACTGCCGGCGGTTCTGATAGGCCGCCCTGGACGTGATTTCGCTCGGGAAGGGATGGTTGAAGCCGTCTGAGGTGGTGCGGATGATCATGGGGCGGTCCTGACTGATGCAACGCCCCGCGCAGAGGATGCCGCGCAGGACTTGTCGTGAGTCGTCGGACAGCTGCGATTCTTACAAAGTTCCAGGGCAGGCCGCGCCGACCTGCCCGCTTGACCCCACCGCAGCGATCAGAGTTCGCCGTAGCTGTGCAGGCCCGAGAGGAACATGTTCACGCCGAGAAACGCGAAGGTTGTGACCGCGAGACCCACCAGTGCCCACCAAGCGGCCACGGTGCCACGCAGGCCCTTCATGAGGCGCATGTGCAGCCAGGCCGCGTAGTTCAGCCAGACGATCAGCGCCCAGGTCTCCTTCGGGTCCCAGCTCCAGTACCCACCCCAGGCCTCAGCCGCCCACAGAGCGCCGAGCACGGTGGCAATGGTGAAGAAGGCAAAACCCACCGCAATGGCCTTGTACATCACGTCATCCAGCACCTCGAAGCTGGGCAGGCGCTCGGCAATGCGCTTGCGTCCGAACATGATCGTGGCCACGATTAGGGCAGATACGCCGAAGTAGACGAACCAGTAGCTGCCACCCTTCTCGGCCGCCGACTGTCGGAACACGATCGGCTCCAGGCACAGCACCAGGCCGAGGACCCACAGCGGGGCAAGTTTGTACCAGCGGGTTTCGCTGGCGCTTTGCTTGATCAGGTAGGCAAAAGCCAGCATGGCCGCGATGGCAAAGGTGCCGTAACCGATGAAGTTGGCCGGCACATGCAGCTTCATCCACCAGCTCTGCAATGCAGGCACCAGCGGCTGGATTTCATGCGCTTCGCGGATCACCGTGTACCAGAGCAAAAATCCCACCGCGGCGCTGACCACCAGCATCACGAACGCGCCCATGCGGCGGGTCTTGTACTGGTCTTCGTAGTACAGGTAGAAGGCCGCTGTCATCCAGCAGAACAACACGAACACCTCGTACAGGTTGCTCACAGGGATGTGACCTATGTCGGGGCCAATCTGGTGGCTTTCGTACCATCGCACCATGGTGCCGACGAGCGCCAAGGCCACAGCCACCCAAGCCAGACGCGAGCCCAGCAATTCGAAAGTGTCGCCACCTCGGGTGAACATGCCCATCCAGTAAAACGCCGTGCTCATGAAGAACAACATGCTCATCCACAGGATGGCCGACTGGCTGGAGATGAAGTACTTCAACATGAACATCTGATCGGCACGAGCCAGGTCGGCGGTGCCCGCGGGCGTCTGGTACAGCCAGATCGCCAGCAACGCAAACGCCGCCACGGCCACCGACAAGGCACGCAGTGGCCGCCAGAACCAACCCAGCCAGATCAGAGACGGCGCCGCGCCCGCCAGGATGGCCTTTTCGTAACCGTCCATGGCCGAGCCATACAACGCAAACGCGATGGCTGTGCCCGCCACGGCCAGCGCGGCAAAGAGCCAGTCCCACACATTGCGGCGAGCGAAGTAGCTGGGCTCCAGGCCTTGGCCACCCCGGTCCTTTTTCAGTTCGATGGTCTGGTTCGCGGTGGCGGTATTCATGCTGGCACCTTCAACAACTGGGTCTTCAAAAGTTCAAATTCGCGGTCGGCTTCCATCGTCTTGCGGTTCGACGACAGCGCCATGCTGGCTTGGGAAGCCTGCTCACCCGAGGGCGCAAGCCACACCCACAGACGGCGCTCACGCACATAGAGCATGGCAAACACGCCCACGATCAGCAACAGGCAGCCGAGGTAGACGATGTTTTGGCCCGGCGCGCGCGCCACCTGGAAGACGCTGGCCTGCACATGTGTGAAATCCTTGAGCTGAAACGTCATGGGCGCAGGATAAAAGAAGGTGTCGCTCAGGCTGATCACCGCCTGCGTCATGAACTGCTGTGTGGCGTCGTTGCGCTCCAGCGGCGGCAATCCGGCACGTTCGCGGCTGACCTGCAACAGCTCGAACAAGGTTCCGTTCAGGATGCGCACCAGCACTTCACTGGCGCGCTCGCGCTCGGCTTGCGGAACATTGGTTTCCAGAAAATTCGACACGGCCTGCAAGCCGCCCCGCGCCGCGGGTTTGGTGGTCGCCCCACCGTTCACCTCAGCCACCGGCGTAATGCTGGCCGTGGGTTCCGCGCCGGCAAACAAGGCCAATGCGCGCGTGGCCGAGGCCACCAAGGCCTCAGCCAGCTCCGGGCGCCCGTCTTCGACCGCCGTGACAGCGTAGCGGCGCACCGCGAGTTCGCGCATCTGCGGATCGTCGAGCGCGGCACGCAATCGCACGAAGCCGTCCATGCTGTCGTTCTCGTCCACGGGGATGCGCAGGTAGCGGAACGGTTCCGACGGCGTTTCACGCAGGCCCAGCAGGTACATGCGAGCGCCTTCAATGTCCATGGGCAGCATGTAGTTGTGGTACTCCACCGCCTGGCCGGCACCATCGCGCAGCTTGTAGGTGATGCTCGGACCCACGTTGCGCAGGGTTTTCTCGGTGGTGGTCTTGTGGCCACTGCCCAGGCGGCTTTCGATCGAGCTGCGCAGGTCGACCTTGCGCACGTCCACGCCAGCGGCCGGGTTCACGCCGGCGAAGTTCTCGACGTTGATCGTGCGCAGGCCGGTGTATTCCAGCACCAGCTTGTCATCGCCGTTGCTCAAGGCACTCGAACTGCCGATGGTGCCTTCGATCTCGAACGGCCGAGTGGGCCGGTTCAACGGAACGGCCTGCAGTTTCACGCGCGAACCACCGTCGTCAAAGCTCGACTGGTAGATGTTGATGCCGCGGTGACTGGCCGGATGGTTCACCTCAACGCGCGCTTCCTTCTTCTCACCGGTCTCGAAGTCGGTGATCACGATGTCGCTGGCGAACAGCTTGGGCATGCCGGTCTCGTAGTACTCGACGATGAACTTCTTCAGCTCGACCGAGAACGGCAGGTCTTGCAGCAACACGCCGTTGGGCTGGGCCAGGATGGCCGTGCTGGCGGTCGTGCCCTCGGTCACCAGCAAGTTGGCGCGAAAGGTCGGGTTGCTGGAGGAGAGGCGGTGCTGGGCAGGCACATCGGCAATGAGTCCGCCGCCGCTGAACGCCGACTTGCCGTTGAACCAGGTCTGGGCGCGCACCATCAGATCGCCGTCGAGCAAGCCACCAATGCACACCAGCACGATGGCACTGTGCGCCGCGATGTAGCCGATCTTGTTGACCGCGCCGGCCTTGGCCGCCACCATCCAGCCCTGCCCTTGCGGCGTGTCGCGCGACTGCAGTTTCACCTTCCACCCGGAGCCCAGCAGCGTCTGGCCGATGCGATTGGCCGCGGCCTGCGGCGTTTCCACCAGAGTGCTTTCGGCGCGGTGCGGGAAAGCCTTCAAGCTTTGCTCGCGGATGTTTTCCTTGTAGGCCTTGAAGTCGGCCAGTATCTTGGGCGTGTTGCGGGCAATGCAAAGGCTGGTGCTGGTCACCAGAAACGCCAGAATCAGCAAAAACCACCACGCGCTGTACACCGAGGTCAGGCTGGCGCTGGTAAAGACATCGGCCCAGAACGGACCGAACTGGTTCACGTAGTTATTGACGGGCTCGTGCTGCTTGACCACCGTGCCGATCACCGACGCGATGCAGATGACGGTGAGCAGCGAGATGGAGAACCTCATCGACGACAACAATTCCACCGTCTCGCTGACGATGCGCGAGCCGGTGCGGATGTGCAAGCCTTGGGTGGAAACGGTCATGGAGAAGTGGGGAGAACGGTTCAACAAAACAGGGCGGCTCCAGTGATCCCGGAACGCGCCCTGTTGTGATGTTGTTTTTCGCTGGCGGTTCACCGCCGGGAGGCTTTATCGCATTGTGCCGGCAAATATTAACGTTTGCTTATATCCCAGCAACCGACCCAGGGCAAGAGCCCGAGATGAATCTCAGCGCAGACCGGCGATGTAGTCGGACACCGCCTTGATTTCGCGGTCATTCATTTTCGCGGCCACACCCGTCATCTGGAGGTTGTTGGCGCGGGTACCACCGCGGAAATGCTTGAGCTGGGTTTCGGTGTAGTCGGCATGTTGGCCGGACAGGCGCGGGTACTGCGCGGGAATACCGGCACCGTTGGGGCTGTGGCAGCCGGCGCATGCGGCGATCTGGCGGTCGGGGATGCCGCCTCGGTAAATGCGCTCACCCAAGGTCACCAGATCCTTGTCGGTGGCAGCGCCCGGCGTGGCCTTCTGAGCCGCCAGCCAGAAGCCGATGTTGCGCATGTCGACGTCAGACAAGCCAGCGGCCATGCCCTTCATGATGGCGTTGTCACGCTTGCCCGATTTGTATTCCTGCAGTTGCTTCACCAGGTATTCCGGGTGCTGCTGAGCGAGTTTGGGGTTGGCCGGCGTGGTGGAGTTGCCGTCTGCCGCGTGGCAAGCCACACAAACCTGACCGAACACCGCCGCGCCCCTGGCCAGATCGGGTTTGACCGACTGCGCCTGGACACTGAACGACAAAGCCGCGGCAGCGGCGGCGCAAAGAAGGGAAACAGGCAATTTCATGACAGGACGGGCGTCGCGTGCGACGTGTTCAGGTTGAAGAATTTCGCGGGATGTCTGGTTACAGCCAATCGATTTTACAATGCCCACTCGGGAAACACCCCCAATGACCCAGAACCACACTCCAGCCAACACCCCTGCTTCCCCGTCTGCGGACGCCAAGAGCCCCCAAGCCCGCAAACCCAACGCTGGAAAATCGCCTGATTCGCTGACCCCTGACGTCAAGATCGCTCACGGCTGGTTGCACACCGCCCGTTTTCTCACCACTGCTCCCCAGCTTGAGCACTTGCCCGCGCTGGATGTGCCCGAAGTGGCCTTCGTGGGCCGCTCCAACGCTGGCAAATCGACGTGCATCAACACCCTGACGCAGCAAAAACGTCTGGCGTTCGCCTCCAAGACACCGGGGCGCACGCAAAGCATCAACCTGTTCTCGCTGGGCAAACAGGGCGTCACCGACGCCGTGCTGGCTGACCTGCCTGGCTACGGCTACGCGGCGGTACCCCGTGAGGCCAAACTGCGCTGGCAGCGCGTCATGGGCAACTACCTGCTGACGCGCGAAAACCTCAAAGGCGTGGTGCTGCTGATCGACCCACGCCTGGGCCTGACCGAACTCGACGAGATCCTGCTCGAAGTGATCCGCCCACGGGTCGAGGAAGGCCTGAAGTTCCTGGTGCTGCTCACCAAGTCGGACAAGCTCAACCACGCCGAAGCGCAAAAAGCACTGTCGATTGCGCGACTGCAGTCTGGCGGCGGCGAAGCCAGACTCTTCTCAGCCCTGAAGAAAAAGGGCTTGGACGAGGTGGCACAGATGCTCTGGCGTTGGACGCATGAAGACGGCCCGCCGGTGGCCATACCTGTCGCCGAACCCGAAGACGAACCGCCCGCCCTCGATTGACTTTGCGCGGGCCAAAGGAGACTGCCCGCGATGATCGAGACGTTTCAACAAGCCCTGCCGCACGGCATCACGCTGAGCTGCCGGGCTGCGGGCCAGCCGGGCCGACCGGTTCTCCTGTTTCTCCACGGCTTTCCCGAAGCCGCGTTCGTTTGGGACGAGCTGCTGGCACATTTCGCGCAGCCCCAACACGGCGGCTACCGCTGCGTGGCGCCCAACCTGCGTGGCTACGAACACTCCAGCGCGCCCACGGAGGTGGCGGCCTACCGCGCCAAGCCGCTGGTGCAGGACCTTGCCGCACTGATCGAGGTCATCACACAGGACAGCCCCACGCCAGGGCAACTCGCGTGTCTGGTGGCGCACGACTGGGGCGGAGCGCTGGCCTGGAGCGTGGCGGCGCAGCTGCCAGCGGCCATGCGCCAGCTAGCCATCGTGAATGCGCCCCACCCCGCCACCTTCCAGCGCGAACTGGCGAATTCGCCGACGCAACAGGCGTCGAGCGCCTACATGAATTTTCTCGCACGACCCGACGCGCCGTCGCTGCTCGCCGAGAACGATTTTGCAAGGCTGTGGCCCTTCTTCACCAACATGGCCGCCGACAGCGGCCCCATGGCCTGGCTCGACGACGCCACGCGCGAACGCTATCGCGAAGCCTGGAACATGGGTCTGCATGGCCCTTGTGCCTACTATGCGGCCTCACCGCTGCGCCCACCCACAGCCAGCGATCCCGGCGCCTTGGCGGTGCAGTTGCCGCGCGAGCGCGTGGCGGTCAAAGTGCCCACGCTGGTGATCTGGGGACTGGGCGACACCGCCTTGCCGGAGGCATTGCTGGACGGGCTTTGCGGCCATGTGGCCGACCTGCGCATCGAGCGGGTGCCGGGCGCCACGCACTGGATCGTGCACGAACAGCCCAAGCAGGTGGCAGCACTGATCAGGGCTTTCCTGAAGAACTGAGCAGGGGGATGCTCAAAGGCCGGCGTAGAACGAAGGTTCGCCGACAGGCCGCGTCTTGAAACGCTTGTGCACCCAGTAGTACTGCTCGGGCGTGGCGCGTATGAAGCCCTCAAGATGGGTGTTCATCATGGCCGTGTCGGCCTCCACGTCGCCCGTGGGGTAGTTTGGCCAGGGCGCATGCACCGTCACCTCGTACCCATCCTTGGTCAAGCGGCTGACCACCGGCACCACTTGCGCCTTGGCCATGCGCGCAAACCGCGAGAGTGAGGTAATGGTGGCGGTCTGCACGCCGAAGAAGGGCACGAAGACGGAATCGCGCGTGCCGTAGTCCATATCGGGCAGCAGGTAAAGCGGCATGCCCTGGCGCAGCGCAGCCACGAGCGGCTTGAGCCCCTGGCGCATGGCCACGATGTGAGGCTCACCAAAGCGCTGACGGCCTTTGGACATCCAGCGGTCCACGTCGGCGTTGAGCTGCTCGGCGTAGATGCCGCAAAAGCGGCGCTCCAGGTGGGCGGTCAGGGCGGTCCAGCCGGCATCCATGCCCACGAAATGAGGCGCAAACAAAACCGTAGGCTCGCTGCCGGCCAGCGCCTGCAGGTCGCCCGTGAGCTTCAGCCGCTGACGGATGGTCGCATCACTGGCTTCCCACAGCCAGCTGCGGTCCATCCAGGCTTGGGCAAAAAACACGAAATGCTGGCGCACCGCGCGATTGCGATCAGCGGCGCTTTGCTCCGGAAAACACACATCCCAGTTGGTGCGGGCAATGCCGCGGCGGCGCGCGGCAACCGTGTGCAACACCTGACCCAGCACCCAACCCAGCGCGCGCACCCACGACAAGGGCATAGCGGCCAACACGCGCATGAAAACCAGCCCCAGCCGATTGGCGATGCCGCCGGGCGGCAACTGGTGGGCGGAGACGGGAATGGGATCGGACATCAGCGCAAAGGCGGTGGGCTCTTGTAACGGTCATATGACCAGAGGTATTGGGCCGGGCATTCTCGCACCAACGCTTCCATGGCCAGGTTGATCTGCCGCGCTGCCAGCAAAGCGTCGACGGCCAAGGGACCAAACGGCCGCACGTGCACCCGAAAGCCTTGCCCCCAGCTCAGCCGCTCGCCCCAGCTCACCAGGATCTGCGTGTCAGCACTGTGCGCCAGCCGCGCCGAGAGCGTCATGGTGTAGGCGTCACGCCCGAAAAACGGTGCCCAGACGCCCTGCCCTTCAGGCGGCACCTGATCGGGCAGCAGGCCCACCACATCGCCACCCTTGAGCGCCTTGATGAGCTGCTTCACACCGGCGAGGTTGGTGGGTGCGGCCCGCAAACCCGGGCGTTGGCGCGCGCCCGCCACCAGATCGCGCAGCCAGGGCTGGCGCGCCGGGCGGAACAGCACCGTCATGGGGCGCTGGGCGCCAAAGCGCTGCGCGTAGGCTTGGGCGGTGATCTCGAAGCAGCCCAGGTGCGGCGTCAGGAACAGCACACCCGAACCCTGCGCCTGCGCTGCCTCGATGAGCTCGGCGCCGTCCCAATCCACGCGCACCGGTCGGCCCAGCCACAGGCGTGGCAACTCGGCCACCAGCTTGCCCGCCTCGCCGACGGAAGCCAGCGCAACGCCTGAGGAAAACCCCGCCTGCTTGGCATGAGCGAGCAGGCGTCGGCGGTAGCGGCCCGAGAGCAGAAAGCTCACCCAGCCCAGCACCCAGCCCAGCGCGTGCAGCACGGGCAACGGCAGCAGACTCAGGGCTCGAAAAAGGAAGTGGATCAGCGGGGCCAAGGCGGTGGTGGGGGGCGGGACGGGGCACGGACCTTGGTCTAGAATTCGCCCATCGCCGAGTTACTGAACTAATTGCGGGGCGATTCACAAATTCCGCTAAAGCGTTCGCCGAACTCTGACAGACCGGCAACGCCGATCAACCAACTTGGAGTTTATACATGGCGAACGATTTCCTTTTCACCTCCGAATCCGTCTCTGAAGGCCACCCCGACAAGGTCGCCGACCAGATTTCCGACGCGATCCTTGACGCAATCTTCGAGCAGGACCCACGCAGCCGCGTGGCGGCCGAGACGCTGTGCAACACCGGTCTGGTGGTGCTGGCCGGCGAGATCACGACCAACGCGCACGTTGACTACATCCAGGTCGCGCGCGACACCTTGAAGCGCATCGGCTACGACAACACCGAGTACGGCATCGACTACAAGGGTTGTGCGGTGCTGGTCGCGTACGACAAGCAGTCCAACGACATCGCGCAGGGCGTGGACCACGCCAGCGACGACCACCTGAACATCGGCGCAGGCGACCAGGGCCTGATGTTCGGCTACGCCTGCGACGAGACGCCCGAGCTGATGCCGGCGCCCATTTATTACGCCCACCGCCTGGTGGAGCGCCAGGCCCAGTTGCGCAAGGACGGCCGCCTGCCGTTCCTGCGCCCCGACGCCAAGAGCCAGGTGACGATGCGCTATGTGGACGGCAAGCCGCACAGCATCGACACCGTGGTGCTGTCCACCCAGCACAGCCCTGACCAGAGCGAGACTCCCACCAAGATGAAGGCCTCGTTCAATGAAGCCATCATCGAAGAGATCATCAAGCCGGTGCTGCCCAAGGAGTGGCTGCAGAACACGCGCTATCTGATCAACCCAACTGGCCGTTTCGTCATCGGCGGTCCTCAAGGCGATTGCGGCCTGACCGGACGCAAGATCATCGTGGACACCTACGGCGGCGCCTGTCCGCACGGTGGTGGTGCGTTTTCCGGCAAAGACCCGTCCAAGGTCGACCGCTCGGCCGCCTATGCCGCGCGTTACGTGGCCAAGAACGTGGTGGCCGCCGGCCTGGCCAAGCAATGCCAGATCCAGGTCGCTTACGCCATCGGTGTGGCCCGCCCGATGAACGTGACCGTTTACACGGAAGGCACCGGTGTGATTCCCGATGAGCAGATCGCCGCCTTGGTGAATGAACACTTTGACCTGCGTCCCAAAGGCATCATCCAGATGCTGGACCTGCTGCGCCCGATCTACACCAAGACCGCCGCTTACGGCCACTTCGGCCGCGAAGAGCCCGAGTTCACCTGGGAGCGCACCGACCGCGCTGCAGCCCTGCGTAAGGCTGCTGGCCTGTAAGCGATCACTTACAAATCATCAAAAAGCCCCGGCGCGCAAGCCCCGGGGCTTTTTTTTGCCAGAAATGGGCCGGATTCATCCGCCATTCCAGCGCTTGCATGCCCTGAATTTTTGCCGCCAGCGTCCGATAAGGAAGTACGAGCAATTCCTTGCCCCGATCCGAACCGACCTGGAGCCCTCCCCATGGACACCTCTGCATCGACCACTGAGCAGCAGCTGGCACCCATCACCGACGAACTGATGGCGGCCCTGAACGCCGCGCGCGCCCTGTACGACAACGCGCCTTGCGGCCTGTTGGCGCTGGACGCCGACCTGCGCTGCGTGAACGTCAACCAGACTTTGCTGGACTGGCTCGGCATGGACCGGGAAGAGGTGGTCATGTTCATGACGCTCGTGGATCTGGCCGCGCCAGAGTGTCACAACCTGGCGTCCACGCACGTAGAGCAACTGTTGATCAGCGGCCGCACCGAGCCGCTGTCGCTGACGCTGCGCCGCGCCAACGGCGACTCGCTGCAGACCCGGCTCACCTCGACCGCCGTCTACGACGCCGAGGGCCAGTTCCTGCACACCAGCACCATGGTGGCGGACCAGGGCAACGTACCGGTCAACCACGTCATCGACGCGCCGAAGGACGCGATCCTGCGCAGCATCACCAACCGCATCCCGGCACGGCTGGCCTACTACGACAAGAACCTGATCTGCCGCTTTGCCAACAACGCGCACGCCCAGCGCTATGCCAAGGAACCTGAAGACATGGTGGGCTCGCACCTGAGCGAGGTGGTGCGCCCCGAGGTGCTGCCTGAAATCATGTCGCGCGTGCTGGCCACGCTCGGCGGCCAGGCACAAAACTTCGAAGCGGCACGCAAGGGCGTCGACGGCGAGCAGAACTACTTCGATATCCACTACATCCCCGATGTGCAGAATGGTTCGGTCGAAGGCCTGTTCATCGAACTGCACGACATCACCGAGCGTCGCCGCACCGAAGAGTTCGTGTTGCACGCCAACCAGGACCTGGAAGAGCGGGTGCGCGAGCGCTCCGAAGAGCTGTTTGCCAGCGAACAGCGCTACCGCCTGATGGTCGATGCCATCCAGGACTACTGCATCTATTTTGTGGACGAGACCGGCGCCGTGACGGAGTGGACCGAGAGCGCCCAGCGTCTGCATGGCCACCAGCGCTCGCAGATCGTCGGCCAGTCGTACGAGACGCTGATGTGCACCGACAACGCTGGCGAAGACGAAGTGGACCCCGGCCAGGTGCTGCGCCTGGCCAAGGACCACGGCCAATGGGAGTCGCGCGGCTGGCGCCTGCGCGAGGACGGCTCTCGCTTCTGGGCGCACACCGTGCTCACCGCGCTGCGCAACGAGGCCGGCGAACTGCAGGCTTTGTCGAGCATCACGCGAGACATGACCGCCGCCAAGAGCCTGGAGGACGTCATGAACGACCTCAACCGCGAGCTGGAAAAACGCGTGGCCGAACGCACGCAGCAGCTGGTGGCGGCCAACAAGGATCTGGACGTCTTCTCGCACATGGTCTCTCACGATTTGCGCGCGCCGCTGCGCCACATCGCCAGCTTCGTGAGCCTGCTGCAGGAGCAGACCGGTGACTCCACCGACAACCTCGCCCGCCAGTACCAGACCTCGATCGCCAAGGCGTCCAAGCGCATGAGCCTGATGATCGAAGGCCTGCTGGAGTACGCGCGCCTGGGCCGTGTGACGATCGAAGCCCAGCCCGTGCCACTCACGCCGCTGCTGCACGGCGTCGTCGCCCACCTCAAACAAGAGCACCCCCATCGCTCCATTGAATGGTCGATCGATCCAAATCTGCCGGTGGTTCGTGGCGACGCCATGCTGCTGGCCCAGGCCTGGGGCAACCTGCTCGACAACGCGGTGAAGTACACCGGCAAGCGCATGGATGCCGTCATCAAGGTGGGCTGGAAGGTCAACCCCATGGGGGGCCGCACCTTCTACGTGAGCGACAACGGCGCCGGTTTCGATCTGGAGAAAGCGCACAACCTGTTCGTGATGTTCCAGCGCCAGCACCACTCGATGGACTTCGAGGGCACCGGCACAGGTCTGGCCCTGGCGCAACGCATCATCGACCGGCACGGCGGTCGTATCTGGTCGGAAACCGCTCCGGGCGCGGGCTGCACCTTCTACTTCACGCTGCCGCTGGAGAGCATTGAGCCCGACCTGGCTTTTCCAGAATCGTCGATGGTCGAACTCACGGCCTGAGGCGCGTTGACCGGCGGGCACGATGCCCGTCGATAATCCGCGCGTGACGACAACCCCCCTCTTCTCCTTGCAAGGCCGCGTGGCCCTGGTCACCGGCGCCAGCCGCGGCCTGGGGCTGGCCATGGCCCGTGCGCTCGCCGCCCACGGGGCGGAGATCTGGCTCAATGGCCGCGACGTCGCCAGCCTCGACATGGCCGTGGAACAAACCCGCGCCGCCGGACCAGCGGGTGGTGGTCTGGCCCACGGACTGCCATTCGACGTGACTGACGAAACCGCTGCCACCGCCGCCGTCGCCCATGTGCTGGCTGAGAGCGGTCGCCTGGATATCCTGATCAACAACGTGGGGCAGCGCCGCCGCCAGCCGCTGGACAAGCTGCCCGCCCAAGCCTTGCGCGAGGTCCTGGAAGCCAATCTCGTGTCTGCATGGCACCTGTGCCGGGAAGCGGCGCGCCCCATGCGCGAACAGGGGTTCGGCCGCATCATCAATGTGACCTCCATCGCCGGGCCGATCGCCCGTGGCGCAGACGCGGCCTACACCACCAGCAAAGGTGCGCTCGAAGCCCTCACCCGCGCCCTGGCGGCCGAGTTGGGCCCGCAAGGCATCAACGTCAATGCCATCGCCCCGGGCTTCTTTGCCACCGAAGCCAACGCAGCCATGGTTGACGACGCTCAGACCCTGACCTGGCTGCAACAACGCAGTTCGCTCGGCCGTTGGGGCCAACCGGACGAGATAGCAGGAGCCGCTGTCTTTCTGGCCTCACCCGCGGCCAGCTACGTGACCGGGCAGACGCTGGTGGTCGACGGCGGCTACCTGGCCCATTTTTGATTCGAGCACCCACCGGCCCTACGCCGTTTGAGTCAGGTGCATCACGACCTTGCGCGGATCTTCGGCGAGCCGATCCAGCGCGCGATGCAGGCGTTCCATCAGATGGGTGTCGTCAAGCGCCTCGTCGGCTTCGTCGGGCAGCGCTGCCGAGACCAGGCGAAAACGCAGTGGCAGGTCGGCTGGCAGCAAGGGCACCCGCTCCAGTCCCTTGGCCACGATGTGCTGCCCAAGCATCTTGAGATCCTCGGGCCCCTCGACCAGCATTGCGAAGCGCGTCTCCGCCATGCGGCTGACAGTGTCCACATCGCGCACCACAGCCGACAAGCGGGAGGCGGCCACCACCAGCGACCGGTCGCCAGCCTCACGGCCCTCACGCTCGATGATGGCGACGTGGTTGGACAGTTCCACCAGCACCAGACCGCAGCGATGGCCGTAGCGGCGAGAACGGCGCAGCGCATCGCGCAGGCGCAGTTGGAGCACGGGCGCAATGGTCAGGCCAGTCAGGGGGTCGGTGCTTTCGATCGCACGCAGGCGAGCCCTGTTTTCGCTGAAATCCTTGGCACGACGGTGCAGGATGTAAAGCAGGAGTGGAATCTCGATGGCCGAACCGATCAGCACGGCGTACTGCGTTGCCCAGCTGTCCGGCAGCACACCGGCGCTGCGCAGCGCGGGAAAGGGGTACGCCAGGTGCACCGGAAGGAAGCCCAGCGCCATCCAGCCGGCGTAGGTCTCGCCCCTGCGCCAGGTCCAGACACACAACCAGAAGCTGAGCACGACCGACAACAGGCCATACAGGTTGAGCACGATGAAGGCGGGCTGGTTCAGCAGGATCAGGTACGCGGCGGGGAACAGCAGGCCGAACACCGACCACGCAAGCACCAGACGGTCGATTCCACGGTGGTGGCGCGACACCATGCAAACCTCGCGCACGAACCAGATGCCGGACGCCGTCAACCACAGCATGAACACAGCCGGTGCCGCATCGTTCCATGCTGCGTGGTCGGGCCAGAAAAACAGGCCGCCGATGCCGGTGAACGCGGCCTGAAAGCCCAGCATGCAGGCCACGTAGCAGCAGTAGGCGATGAACGCCCGATCGGCATAGAGGCGTGCATGCACCCAGCCGATGAACAGCACCAGCAGTCCGAAGCCCAGATAGCCGCCCACCATGAGAAAGGTCCATTGACGCTTCTCCTGCAGTTGCCGCTCATCCAGCAGGCTCAGGCGCGGGCTCAGCGGTGCGGGCCGGTTCTCCAGCCGCAGCCAGACGGGGCCGGTGGCTTGGGGGTCGAGCGCAAACACCGGCGTCTGGTCCGGGTGAGCCCATTGCGAGACCGGCAGGTGGTCACCGGCCTGCTGGGCCGTCCAGGCGCCCGACGGACTCGCGGTGTACAGCGTGGCCCGATTCGTGAAGGCCGCAGCGCTCAGCATCAGGTACCAGCGGCGCCCTGCGTCACGCTTCGGCAGATCCAGACGCAACCACAGCGCGGCGCCGTCGAGTTGGAAGCTTTGGTACCCCTCCATGGTCACGAAATCTCCGCCCGGCCGGCGGGTCACCTCCTCGATGGTCAGGTCACCGGAAGTGTCGATCCAGTGGCGCGCCTCCAAGGTGATGTCCATCTCTGCGGAAGAAGCGCGGGCGAAGTCCGGCCACAGAGCCAACCAGAGACCGCACAACACGACGGTCCATCCCGCCAAGCGGCGAAAGAGGAAAGCAAAAGGGGGGGCCGGATCGGGTGATAAGGTGATTCGATCCATTCATGGATCGTAAATGTTCGCGTCATCCATCCGGGGATGGAGTCGTCACGAGCCCCGCTCACATCAGAAATAAAGCACGCCAGCCTTGAAATGGCTTGCCGACGCCCTTATCATTAGCACTCGCTGGGGTTGAGTGCTAACAACCTCTCCCCAAGTGATCGGCGGCATTCGCCCGGCTTCAAGCCGGCACCGCCGACCTGAGCCCCTTTCCCATCCGTTTCATATCCAGGAGATGCAATGAACCTTCGTCCTCTCGGCGATCGCGTGATCGTCAAGCGCATTGACAGCGAAACCAAAACCGCTTCCGGCATCGTCATCCCTGACGCAGCCGCAGAGAAGCCTGACCAGGGCGAAATCCTGGCGGTCGGTCCTGGCAAGAAAAACGATAAGGGCGAACTGGCCGCCATGAACGTCAAGGTCGGTGACCGCGTTCTGTTCGGTAAATACAGTGGCCAGACCGTCAAGGTCGACGGCAACGAACTGTTGGTGATGAAAGAAGACGACCTGTTTGCGGTTGTTGAGAAGTAATTCTTCTTTTTTTTTCCTTTTAACTGAATTCTGGAGAAATCAACATGGCAGCAAAAGACGTCATTTTCGGCGGCGAAGCCCGCGCACGCATGGTCGAGGGTGTGAACATCCTGGCCAACGCAGTCAAGGTCACCCTGGGCCCCAAAGGCCGCAACGTGGTGCTCGAGCGCTCGTTCGGCGCCCCCACCGTGACCAAGGACGGTG
>JAZKHJ010000050.1:0-93409 GCA_040385485.1 Pseudomonadota bacterium
GTTCTTCGTGGACAACATCTACCGCTACACGCTGGCCGGTACCGAAGTGTCCGCCTTGCTGGGCCGCATGCCTTCCGCCGTGGGCTACCAGCCCACGCTGGCCGAAGAAATGGGCCGTCTGCAAGAGCGCATCACCTCCACCAAGGTCGGCTCGATCACCTCCATCCAGGCCGTGTACGTGCCAGCCGATGACTTGACCGACCCGTCTCCCGCCACGACCTTCGCCCACCTGGATTCCACCGTGGTGCTGAGCCGTGACATCGCTTCGCTGGGTATCTACCCCGCCGTGGACCCTCTGGACTCCACCAGCCGCCAGCTCGACCCACTGGTCGTGGGCCAGGAGCACTACGAAACCGCCCGCGCCGTGCAGAACACCCTGCAGCGCTACAAGGAACTGCGCGACATCATCGCCATCCTCGGCATGGACGAACTGGCACCGGAAGACAAGTTGGCCGTGGCCCGCGCGCGCAAGATTCAGCGTTTCCTGTCGCAGCCGTTCCACGTGGCTGAAGTGTTCACCGGTTCACCCGGCAAGTACGTGACCCTGGCCGAGACCATCCGTGGTTTCAAGATGATCACCGCCGGCGAGTGCGATCACCTGCCCGAGCAGTCGTTCTACATGGTCGGCACCATTGATGAAGCTTTTGAGAAAGCGAAGAAGATGGCGTGAAGCGGCTGAGGTGGGTGCCGGTTTTTACCGGTCACCTGCCCGCTTGCTTTTCAACCATCTTCCAAAGGAGACCTTATGAGCACCATCCGCGTCGATGTGGTGAGCGCCGAAGCTTCCATCTTTTCTGGCGAGGCCAAGTTCGTGGCCCTGCCGGGTGAAGCGGGCGAGCTGGGCATTCTGCCCGGTCACATTCCGCTCATCACCCGCATCAAGCCCGGTGCCGTGCGCATCGAAAAAGCCGACGGCGGCGAAGAGTTCGTGTTCGTGGCCGGTGGCATCCTGGAAGTGCAGCCGCACCACATCACCGTGTTGTCCGACACCGCGATCCGCGGCAAGGACCTCGACGAAGCCAAGGCCCTTGATGCCCGCAAACAGGCTGAAGAGGCCTTGAAAAATGCCAAGAGCGACATCGATCTGGCCAAGGCCACTTCGGAGCTCGCGGTCATGGCTGCCCAGATCGCTGCATTGCGCAAATACCGGCAGAAGAAGTGAGCGAATACGCTTGCGGGCCTCGGTCTGCTCTGCGTGAAAAGATCGGCTGCAGGCCGGTCTTTTTTTTGCCTGTTGTTCGCTGCAAGTTGTAACCGAATACCATGTGAGTGCGAACAAAGGCAGACGATGTCATCGATTTTTCAAAGTCCGGAACTGGCACCTGAAGAGGTTGCCGCGCGGTTGTTGGTCACTCCCTCGGCCCTGGCCGACCTCACGCTGGGCGACGCTCTGAAGGTGGTGGGCTACATGCGACCGAAGCTGATCAAGGCGGGTACGGTGATCATCCAGGAAGGGGAAGTCCGGCAGACCGACTACATGTTGTTGGTGCTCGAAGGAGACATCGCCGTGGAAAACGAGCTGCCTGGCCTGCACGAAAGCATGGTGGTCAACATCATGGGGCCGGGCCACCTGATCGGTGAGATGGGTGTGCTCGACGGTGCACCGCGCTCGGCCACCTGCACAGCCAACACCAACATCGCCGCCGCAGTGCTGTCTCGCACCGCACTCATGCGCCTGCTCAAGGAGGATCCGCGCCTGGGTTCTCGTCTGCTGCTGGCCATCTCCAAGCGCATGGCCGACCGTTTGCGCGAAACCACCCGCAAGCTCAAGACCTTTGCCCAGATGAACAAGGCTTTGCAGCAGGAGCTGCAGGTGGTGATGAACAGCCGCAGTCCGCTGGACAAGCGCAAGGGCGGCTGAGCCGCTGCCTCGGTTTATTGGCGTACGACGGCGTCGGGGAGTTCGTTGGGGCGCGCGGTCCCGGCATCGGCTGGAAAATGCGCGACCAGCAGGGCGGATACCTCTTCAAGTGCTTGTGTGAGGCCGTCTTCGAATTCCCCAGAGCGCAGGCGTGAGCCGAGCCGATCAACGATGGCCTGCCACTCCACCGGGCTCACGCGGCGCGAGAGCGCACGATCGGCCACGAACTCGATGGCGTGCTCGGCCAGCAGCACATAGATGAGCACGCCGTTGTTGTGCTCGGTATCCCAGATGCGCATACGCCCGAACCATGTCAGGGCGCGCTCCCGCACCACGGCTGGCAGCGGACTGGTCGAGCCGATGCGCCAGAGGTAGCTCAGGGGCAGTGACGCTTCGACACACAGTCGAACCTCGCCGGTGTGACGCCCTTCGCTGGCCGCCACGCGGCGCGCGATGCGCTCGGCCATGTCGTCGGGGACCGCGCGCACGGTGTCCGACCGGTCCATCCAGCGGTGCTTGAAGATGCGCAGCAGCTTGTTCATGGGTCTCACCAGCCGCCCGAGGCGCCGCCGCCTCCAAAGTTGCCGCCACCACCCGAGCTGAACCCACCACCACCGCGTCCGCCACCGAACCCTCCACCGCCAAAACCCCCTCCACCCCAACCACCGCCGCGGCCCCCGCGGCCCGAGCTGCCCGTGGAGGCGGCTGGCAGGAATTGCATGAAGAGCGCCGCGAGCATGCCGAGCAAGCCGGCGCCGATGGCCACCCAGAGCACGGTGGTGAGCACCCAGGCCAGCGCACCCGCGCCCAAGCCGGTGAACACGGTGCCGAGCTTGTTGCCGAACATGCCACGCAGCAAGCCTGAGAGCATGGGGACAGCAAACACGAGGAAGATCAGCGCGTCCATCCACTCAAAATCGCTGGAGCCCGCCGCGCGTTGCGCCGCCGTCGCATCGGGGAGGGGGAGCTCTTCCCCACGGATGCGCGCCAGGATTTGGTCCACGCCGGCGTTGATCCCGCCGGCGTAGTCGCCCTGGCGGAACGCGGGCGTGACCGCGCCATCCAGGATGCGGCGCGCCATCAGGTCGGGGATCGCGCCTTCGAGCGCCTTGGCCGTGGCGATCCGCAAACGCCGGTCGTCCTTGGCGATCACAAACAGCGCCCCGTCCCCCACGTCGGCCCGACCGATTTTCCAGGCATCACCCACGCGTTGGGTGAAATCGGCGATGTCTTCAGGGGCGGTGCTCGGCACCATCAGGACCACCACCTGCGAACCGTTGGATTGTTCGAACGCCGCCAGCTTGGCCTCGATGGCAGCGAGACTCGCCGCGTCCAGCGTGCCGGTCTGGTCGATCACACGCGCAGTCAGCGCGGGCACTGGCACGAGGCCCTGGGCCGACGCGAACGCCACCATCCACCACAGCCCCAGTGCCAGAAAGCACCGGGCCCAGAAGCGCGTCATGGCTTCTTGAAGTCCACCGTCGGAGGCGCGGAGATGGCCGCCTCGTTGGCCACCTGGAAGTTGGCCTTTGGCTTGTAGCCGAACACCATGGCAGTGAGGTTGCTCGGGAAACTGCGCGAGAGCACGTTGTACTCCTGCACCGTCTGGATGTAGCGGTTGCGTGCCACAGTGATGCGGTTCTCGGTGCCTTCGAGCTGCACGCGCAGGTCGCTGAAGCCCTGGTTTGCCTTGAGGTTGGGGTACTGCTCCACCACCACCATCAAGCGGCTGAGCGCACTGCCCAGCTCGCCCTGCGCGGCCTGAAACTGCTGCATGGCCGCCGGGTCGTTCAAAGTCTCGGGCGTCACCTGGATGCTGGTGGCCTTGGCGCGCGCCTCAATCACGCGCGTGAGTGTCTCCTGCTCGAAGTTGGCCTCGCCCTTGACGGTGGCCACGATGTTGGGGATCAGATCGGCGCGTCGCTGATACTGGTTGAGCACTTCGGACCAGGCCGATTGCGTCTGTTCGTCGAGCCGCTGGAAGTCGTTGTAGCCGCAGCCCGTGAGGCTGAACGAGAGCAACAGGGCGGCAACCCAGGCGGTGACGGTGCGAAAGGATGTGTGCATAAAACCTCCAATGACTGATGGCCGCTCATGCGGAGGCTCTGGCTGAGCCCTGAATCTGCGGGACTATACCCCCGGTGCATGGCGCCTGGCGGTGCGCTTGGTCGCACAAGATCGGCGCTGCCGTCAAAATACGGCGCATGCGAAAACCCAAACTCCCGCCGGGCTCCCCGGACGACACGGAAGCCGCGTTCTACGACGCTCTGCAACATGCCGACATCGAACGCCTCATGGCCTGCTGGGCCGACGAGGACGACATCGTCTGTGTGCACCCGGGTGGGCCCAGGCTGGTGGGCCATGCAGCGGTGCGCTCGGCGTTCGAAGCCATGTTTGCCAACGGCAGCGTGCAGGCCACACCCGACAAGGTGCGACGCCTGGACGCAGGTGCCTGCAGTGTTCACAGCGTGGTCGAGCGTGTGGCCGTGATGAGCGACGATGGCTTTCAACACGCCTGGGTGGTGGCCACCAACGTGTACGCCAAGACGGCGCAAGGCTGGCGCATGGTGGCGCACCACGCCAGCCCGGGCATGCGCACCGAGCCGCCGGAAATCCTCACCGCCAAGCCGATACTGCATTGAATTCCGACGGTTTTCCTTACGCCGCGCCGTGGTGGCTGCCCGGTGGCAATGCGCAGACCTTGTGGGCCGCGTTGGTCAGCCGCCGGCATTTCGGCCCCGCGCCCCGCTGGGCGCGCAGCCGCTGGATCACGCCCGATGGCGACTTCGTCGACGTCGACCAAGCCTTGCACCCCAGCGCACCCGACGCTCCCTTGCTCGTGTTGTTTCACGGCCTCGAGGGCTCGTCCACCAGCCAGTACGCAGTGGCTTTTGCCGACTTCGCGGCCGCCCACGGCCTGGCCTACGCCGTGCCGCATTTCAGAGGCTGCTCGGGTGAACTCAACCACGCACCGCGTGCCTACCACTCGGGTGACTTCGCGGAGATCGACTGGATCCTGCGCCGTTTTGCGAGCGAGCACCCGGGACGCCCGTTGCTGGCCGTGGGTGTCTCGCTGGGTGGCAATGCGCTCATGCGCTGGGCTGGTGAACTGGGCGATGCCGCAGCGCAACGGGTGCGCGCCATCGCGTCGGTATGTTCGCCGCTCGACCTGGCCGCTGGCGGCCACGCGATCGGGCGTGGTTTCAACCGATTGGTGTACACGCGCATGTTCATGCGCTCCATGGTGCCCAAGGCGCTCAGCAAGTTGGAGCAACACCCTGGCCTGTTCGACCGCGAAGCCCTGCTGCGCGCGCGCGACCTCTACGAGTTCGACAACCTGTTCACCGCGCCGCTGCACGGCTTTCGCGATACCGCCGACTACTGGTCGCGAGCCTCGGCCAAACCGTTGCTGCACTGCATCCGCGTGCCGGCGCTCGCGCTCAACGCACGCAACGATCCCTTCGTGCCCGCGAGTTCATTGCCCACCGCGCGGGACGCCGGCAGCTGTGTGACGCTGTGGCAGCCCGCGCAGGGCGGACACGTGGGTTTTCCGGTCTCTCACGGACCCTTCGGCATGCCTGGCCATGTGCGCGCCATGCCCGAAGCCGTGGGACACTGGCTGCTCGCCCACCTTTGATCGGACGCCCATGGACGACATCGTCAAGGCCGCCATGGCCAAGTGGCCCAACGTGCCCAACTGCTTCGGCTGGCTGGGGCTGGATGCGCGTGGCAACTGGTACATGCGCGACGACCGCGTGCAGGCGGCCGGCGCGTTTCCCGCGAGCAAGGGCTCGCTGCTGCGGCACGAAAAACTCATCGATTTCATTCAACGCAACTACGCCCCCGATGACGATGGGCAGTGGTATTTCCAGAACGGTCCGCAGCGCGTGTACGTGGAGCTCGAAGCGACACCGTGGATCTGGCGCCTGCAGCCCGACGGACGCGTGCTCAGTCACACCGGCGAGCTTGTGCAGGTCCAGAGCAGTCTGTTGGACGAAGCCGGCAAGCTGTACCTGGTGACCGATCTCGGCATTGGGCTCGTGCACAGCGCCGACATGGTGCAAGCCGCTGACCTTGTGGATGCTGGCTTGTGGTCCCCGCAGGGCGTGCTGGCCGCCGACCTGCCCACCCGGTGCCGTTTCGTGCGCAGCCCCCAGCTCACACCCACAAAAAAGCCGGCTTGAAGCCGGCTTTTTTGCCATCGAGGTTGCGGTCTTACTTGACCGCAGCAAGCATGTATTGCACAGCCGCCTTGATATCGGCGTCGGACGCGGCGGAGCCACCTTTGGGGGGCATGGCGCCCTTGCCCTTGATCACGCTCGCGGTCAGACCCTCCAGACCCAGGCCCACGCGGGGCGCCCATGCGGCTTTGTCGGCGAACTTGGGCGCACCAGCCACACCGGCCACGTGGCAGACAGAACAAGCTTGCTTGTAAAGCGCTTCACCCGCTCCGGCGGCCACCGTGGCGGTGGCTGCTGGCGCTGGAGCCGCTGGCACAGTCGCGGCCACAGCAACAGGTGCTGGCGCGGCAGCCGGTGCCGCAGCAACGGGAGCAGCAGCCGGCGCGGCGGCGGGGGCTGCCTCGGGCACGGCGAATTTGCCACCAGCGGCATTGGCCAGGTGCACCACGGCACGGCCGATCTCCGGGTCGCGGTAGGCGCCACCACCTTGAGCGCCCATCGCGCCTTTGCCCTTGAGCGCAGACGTCAGCAAGGCTTCGTACCCGGTGGCGATGCGTGGAGCCCAGGCGGCTGCATCACCGAACTTGGGCGCACCCGCCACACCGGCGGCGTGGCAGGCCACGCACTGGGCGGCGTAAACCGCCTCACCTGTGGCCAGTGGACGGTTGGCATCGCGCAGTTCAACCGTGCCCACGCGCTGGATGCGCTGCGCAATGGCCAGTTCGGGGTCACCGGCGCCCATGGCGGGCTTGTTGCCGGAGGTCACGTAATAGACCAGCCCGATGATGATGAAAATGGGAGCGACAAATGCGAAGAACGACGTCCACAGCAACTGCGAAGGTGTCTTGATCGGGCCGGTGTGGTGTTCGTGCGCGTGGTCGCTCATGGTGTCCTCAAGGGGTGGCAAGGCGGGTCAACAAACCGACGGAGCTTGCCCGCGTGGAAGGGGTCGGAACAGCCTTCGATTATAGCCAAGCCCCTCTGCACAGACCTTTCAAATACCCCTCGCCTGATAGAATTCAGGCGGTTGCGGCTGTAGCTCAGTGGATAGAGTATTGGCCTCCGAAGGCTGTCGTCATCGGAGCAAAACGCGACAGGTAGACTCTTGGTCTCCAAACAGCATGCGGCTGTAGCTCAGTGGATAGAGTATCGGCCTCCGAAGCCGAGGGTCGTGGGTTCGATCCCCGCCAGCCGCACCAAGCCTTGCGTACCGAGCAAGTGCCTGCACACATTGCGCGAAACACATCATCTTTCGCTGCAACTCAATTCCACGGATTGAGGCACACCGCACTGATGGACCATTAGTCGGGACAGGTCTGTTGAGAAAAGCCTGTGCCCGATGTGTGCCTTGCTTGTGCCACGCCCACCCCCTCAGTGCAACTCAGGTAGTCGAAAGCGACCCTTGCCCTTGTGCCGTTCCATGGTCGAGTGAGGTACTCGTTTCCTCGCTGTCGTTGACTTGGCAAATCTGTGGGGCTGATTTGCAGCGATGGACTAAACCGCTTTCGCGGTAATCGCTCCGGCAGCATCGTGGTTATTCGTTCCACCGCTGGTTCTGCCATGTTGACGGGTGAGGCAATCCGCCTCGCTCTTCGACAGGAGTTGAACCATGAACTCATTGACGCCCTCCGTCTCCCCGTTGCGCCAGCGCATGATCGACGACATGCGGATGCGCAAGTTCAACGGCAAGACCCAGATCCACTACATCCGCGCCGTTCGCAGGCTCGCCGCCTATCTCAAGCGATCGCCGGACACCGCCACCGCCGAGGACCTTCGGGCCTTCCAGCTGCACATGGTCGAGACCGGCACGGCACCGCCGACCATCAACTCCACGCTCAGTGGCCTGAAGTTCTTCTTCGATGTGACGCTGGGCCACGCCGAGCTGCTGGTCAAGGTGCAACCTGTGCACCAGCCACGCCCGCTGCCCGTTGTGCTGAGCTGCGACGAGGTCGCCCGTCTGATCGCTGCTGCACCGAACCCCAAGTACCAGGCGGCGCTGTCCGTGGCCTATGGGGCCGGACTGCGCGTCAGCGAAGTCTGCGCGTTGAAGGTCACCGATATCGACAGTGAGCGCATGACGCTGCGTGTGGAGCAAGGCAAGGGGGGCAAGGACCGTTACGCCATGCTCTCGCCCGTGCTGCTCGAGCGGCTGCGGGCATGGTGGCGGGTGGGTCACGCGCAAGGCAAGATCCTGCCCAATGGCTGGCTGTTTCCGGGGCTCAACCCCATGGACTCACTGTCCACCCGGCAGCTCAACCGCGCGATCCACCTGGCGGCCGACGCCGCCCAGATCGACAAGCGCGTGTCGATGCACACGCTGCGCCACAGCTTTGCGACTCACCTGCTGGAGCAGAAGGTCGACATCCGCGTGATTCAGGTGCTGCTGGGCCACAAGCGGCTGGAGACCACCGCGCTGTACACCCACGTGGCCACCGAAGTGCTGCGCGCGGTGATCAGCCCACTGGAGACGCTGCCCTCGTCGTGAGTCTGCAGTCTCTGCGGTCATGGGGCGCGCAGCCCTGGAAGTCGCCGACATCTTCCGCATTCATGGGCCCGCCTGGCGCCATGCTCAGCGTGGCCACCTGAGCCTGGCCCAACTCAAGGTCATGTCGGCTATCGAGCAGTGCCGCAGCGCGGCATTGGGTGGTCATGTCTTGCGCTGCGAGGGGTGTGGCACCGATCAGATCGCATACAACTCCTGCCGCAACCGGCATTGCCCGAAGTGCCAGGCCAACGCGGCCCGGCGTTGGCTCCAGGCGCGCAACGCCGACCTGCTGCCGGTGGAGTACTTCCACGTGGTCTTCACGTTGCCAGCACCCATCGCCGAGATCGCGTACTGCAACAAGGCGGTGGTCTATGGCTTGCTGTTCGACATCGCCGCTGAGACTCTTCTGACCATCGGTGGCGATGCGAAGCACCTGGGCGCTCGACTGGGTGTAACGCTGGTGCTGCATACTTGGGGCTCGGCGCTCACACACCACCCGCACGTGCACGGCATCGTCCCCGGTGGCGGCCTGGCGAGCGACGGCGAACACTGGATCGCCTGCCGGCGCGGGTTCTTCCTGCCGGTGCGCGTGCTCTCCCGGTTGTTCCGCCGGCGCTTCCTCGAAGCGCTGCAACAGGCGCACCGTGATGCCCGGTTGCAATTCTTCGGTGAACACGCGCCGCTGGCGGACGCTGCGGCGTTTGCCCGCTGGCTGGCACCGCTGCGCCAATGCGAGTGGGTGGTCTACGCCAAGCGCCAGTTCGCCGGACCCCAGGCGGTGCTGGCGTACCTGTCGCGCTACACGCACCGGGTGGCCATCTCCAACAGCCGACTCGTGGCACTTGATGAGCGCGGCGTGACCTTCCGGTGGAAGGACTACCGTGACAAGGGCCGAGTCCAAGGCAAGACACGCCACAAGACGATGACGCTCGATACCGGCGAGTTCATGCGCCGCTTTCTGTTGCACGTGCTGCCTGGTGGCTTCCACCGCATCCGCCACTACGGGCTGCTGGCCAATTGCAACCGAGCAGCCTGCCTGGCCCTCGCACGCCAGCTGCTGCAAGTGCCTCTGCAGGATCCACAGGTTCTGCCACCCTGCGACGATCCGCAGGACACCGTGCGCCCAACCTTCGTCTGCCCGCACTGCGGCCACGCGATGACCATCGTGCTGACCTTCACGCGCGGCGAGACGATCCGTGCGCCACCTCTTCAGGCGCCGCCATGAACGTTCCTCGCTGCCTCGGCAACCCATGTTTGTTGACGCTTCAAACGTCGGCACGGTCAGCTCGTGTTCGGCGCTCTACACACTCACGTCCGCGCCCGCACAAGGCCTCGTCGATGACGACCTTGCGCCTCCTTGTCCGTATGAGCCCGGTCGTTGGGAGGCAGCGCGCCATCCAAAAGCACCATCACCGCGCCACCGCACGCATGCAATCGCCATAGCGTGAGCGGGCACCGTCGCGTTCGCCGCGGTTTCCTCCCTCGAGGCTTGTTCAACACCCGCCCTTCATCCTGGCGCATCGTGGTGTGTGAGGCTCGCGGGCAGGTGTCGAACAAACCTAAACGATGATCGACATGCTATCGGTGTGCTCTCGTTGGCGGAAGAACATCTGGGGTAGGTGCAGGAAAGAATCATGTGCAGGCCACGCAGAGCAGTGCAGCGTCTGAAGCACCCTCACGAGCTGACATTCAGCCGCCGCGAATGTCTGGGCCTGGATGACCGAAATGCGGCAAGGACTGCGGGCTCAGCTTTCCATCCCCAAAGTCGGCAGTCGCTGCACCCCAGCCGTCACGTCCAGAGCAACCAACTCTGCATCCTCCGCAAGCTGCTCGCACGTACAACCACCACGCTATCTCAAACCGCCCCTCGCCCCAGCTGCTTGAGCACCTCCGCCTGAAAGTCCCCGCCTTCGCTTTGCGCCATGAACTCGGCGACCGATCCTTCAAACCGCACCGCGCCCTGGTGCAGCAGCATCAGCCGGTCGGCTTGGCGGGTTTCTTCGATCAGGTGGGTGGCCCAGAGCACGGCCATGCCGCGGCTCTCGCAGAGGCTGCGCACGGTGTCCAGCAGTTGCTGGCGCGAGGCCGGGTCCAGGCCCACGGTGGCTTCGTCCATGAGCAGCACGCGGGGCTCGTGCAGGAGCGCGCGGATCAGTTCGATCTTGCGGCGCGTGCCGCCCGAGAGGCTGCGCACCACGGCCTTGCCCTGGTCGGCCAGGCCCATGGTGTCCAGCAGCGTGGCGATGCGTGGGTTGGCCAGCTTGCGCGGCATGCCGTGCAGGTCGGTGTGGAAGTGCAGGTTGGCCATCACGCTCAGGTCCATGTCGAGCGCGCTCTGCTGGAACACCACGCCCAGGCCGGCCAGCGCGCGGCTGGGGTGCTCGCGCATGTTGTGGCCGAGCACTTCGATGCTGCCCTGGTCGGGCGTGAAGAGTCCGGTGAGCAACTGCAGCAGGGTGGACTTGCCCGCACCGTTGGGGCCGAGCAGGGCCACCATTTCGCCGGCGCGCAGCGTCACGTCCACGCCCTTGAGCGCGGGTTTGGCACCGTAGGACTTGTGCAGCTGGGTGGCCTGCAGGAGGGTGGTGGCGGTGTGGGTTTCGGTCATCGGGTGGTCAGGCGCCGGAGGGTTTGGCCAGCAGGTTCATGCGTTGCAGCAGGCGCTTCTCGCGCTCCACCGTTTCCAGCACCGCCTGGCGGTAGTCGCGTGTGTTGAGGTAGTCCAGCGTTTGATCGTAGCGGGCCAGTTCCTGCAAGTGGCGCTCGCTCTGCATGGCTTTGGCAAACGCGTCGTGCAGGCGCTGCACCACCGGTTCGGGTGTGCCGTGGGGCGCTGCGATGCCCCATGGCGAGGTGTAGACGGATTGTTCGTAGCCCAGCTCGCGCAGCGTGGGCGCGTCGGGCCAGCGCGGGCTGCGCTGCGCGCTGAAGATGGCCAGCACGCGGATCTTGCCCTGGTCGACCCAGGGCGCGAAGCCGGTGGAGTTCACGCCCGCCATCACCTGGCCGCCGGCCACGCCGAGCATCTGGTCGGCCGTGCCGCGGTAGGGCACGTGCACGTAGCGGATGTTGTTGCGCAGCAGGATTTCTTCGGTGGCCAGGTGGGCGGTGGTGCCGATGCCGGTGGAGCCGAGGATGAGTTGCCCCGGGTGGGCCCTGGCCCAGGCCAGCAAGTCGTTGAAGCTCTTCCACGCGCTGCTGGCCGGCACCAGCACGCCGAAGGTGGTGCCCGATACCTGCACGATGGGGCTGAGGTCGGCCACCGGGTCCCAGGGCACCTTGTTCATGAGCGCGTGGCGGTACACGGTGATCGGCACCTGGCCGATGGTGTGGCCATCGGGCTCGGCGGCCTTGAGCAGCGGCGCCACCTGCGTGCCGGCGGCGCCGGGCTTGTTGATCACCACGATGGGCTGGCCCAGCAGCGGCGCGGCCTCTTCGCACAGGATGCGCAGCGTGAGGTCGGTCGCTCCCCCGGCGGGCCAGGGCACGATGAGCTGGATCGGGCGTTGCGGAAAGGGGCCAGCGGCCTGTGCGAGCGCGCTGGTTGCGAGGCCCGACAACCCGAGCGCACAGCCGGCACCCCACCCTAGGAACTGTCTGCGCGAAGCATGTGGCTGCGCAGGGCAGGGTCGGGGGAATCGTTGAGTCATCGGGTGTGCCGTTTTGTCTCAGGGTTTGTCCGTAGCAGCAGGGCGGGGTGGGCCTGCACCATCATCGTTTGGCCTTTTTGCAGGCAATATTCACGCCCGTTGCGCTGGCGCTGATTTTGCTTCCGTGCTTCGCACATGCAACAACCCAAGGAGACAAACCGATGCTTCGTTCCACTCGTTCCACTCGTTCAGCACCCGCCCCGCAGGGCTTTCGCCAGCTTGCCTGGGCAGCGCTGCTCGGTTGTGCACTGGTCACCCCGCTGGCCGCTCTGGCCCAGGGCAAGGTGTACGTGTCCAGCGAGAAGGACAACAAGATTTACGTGTTCGATGCCAAGGGCGAGCGCCTGTCCGCCATCGACACCTGCGAGCGCCCGCGCCACATGATGTTCAACGCCAACCGCAGCCAGATTTATGTGTGCTGTGGCGACAGCAACCAGCTCGGTCTGGTGGACACGGCCACCGGCAAGATGACCGGCACTGTTCCATTGGGGGACAGTCCGGAAATTTTCGACCTCAGCCCCGATGGCAAGACGGTCTATGTGTCGATCGAAGACGAAAACGTGATGGCCGCCTACGACCTGGCCACGAAGAAGCCGCTGTTCGAGGTGAAGACCGGTGGCGAGCCCGAAGGTGTGCTGGTCACGGCCGATGGCAAGTTCGCCTACGTCACCTCCGAAGTCGCCAACGTCGTGCACTACATCGACCTCGGCCAGAAGAAGGTTCTGAAGAACATCAAGGTGGGCAAGCGCCCGCGCCGCTTCGTGCTGGCCGAAGGCGGTTCCGAGTTGTGGGTCACCAACGAACTCGACGCCACGGTGAGCGTGGTCAACACCAAGGACCACAGCGTGAAGGCCACGATCAAGTTCGCGGTGCAGGGCATGCGCGAGGCCGACATCACGCCTGTGGGCATGACCCCGAGCCCCGACGGCAAAACCATGTGGGTGGGTCTGGGCAAGGCCAACCACGTGGTCGAGGTGGATGTGGCCACCAGGAAGGCGGGCCGCCAGGTGCTGGTCGGTAAACGCGCGTGGGGTCTCACCATGCACCCCGATGGCAAGACGCTGTATGTGACCAACGGCCTCTCGGACGACATGACGCTGATCGACACGGCGAGCGCCAAGGCTGTTCGGACCGTGGCCGTGGGCCGCGTGCCGCACAGCGTGCTGGTGCAGCCCTGATGCCGGTGCCCGCCTTGCGCACAGGGGTGGCGTTCGCACTGGCCGCGGCGGCCACGCTGTTGGCCTGGCCGGCGGCGCAGGCCGCCACCACGCAGATGACCCTGGCGGTGATCTCGCTGGCCGGCGACGCGCGCTACGCCAACCGACGCATGGAGCGTGGCTACCCCGGCCACCCGCAGGGCCGGGCGCTGCAGGGTGTGCAGCTCGCGCTCGAAGAAGCGGCGTTCGAGCTCGACACCGCAGGCGTTGCGCTCACCGTGCGCGACGTGGTGCTGCCCGACATGGCGGCCCTGCCCAAAGCCCTGGCCGACCTGAAAGCCGCGAAGGTGCAACACCTCGTGGCCGACCTCCCGCTGGCCGAGCTGCGCCAGCTGGTGCAGACCGCACCTGCGGCACTTGGTGGTGCGGTGGTGTTCAACACCGGCCTGGACGACGACAGCCTGCGCGCCCAGAACTGCGCCGCGCACCTGCTGCACACACTGCCCAGCGCCAGCATGCGCGCCGACACGCTGGCGCAGTACCTGGCCGCGCGCAATTGGCGCAAAGTGCTGCTGCTGCAAGGCCCCGAGCCGGGCGACGTGTTGATGGGCGCCGCGTTCAACCGTGCGGCCAAACGCTACGGCCTGAAGATCACGCAGACCAAGCCCTTCAAACTCAGCGGCGACCCGCGCGAACGCGATCTCTCCAACACCCGCCTGCTCACCGGCGAGCGCGAGCACGAGGTGGTGGCGGTGATGGACGCCGATGGCGAATTTGCCCGCACGCTGCCCTACGCCACGCAGTGGCCGCGCCCGGTGGTGGGCGCCAGCGGGCTGGTGGCGCAAGCCTGGCACCCGCAGTGGGAGCGCAACGGCGGGCCGCAGCTCACGCGGCGTTTTCAGAAAATGGCGCAGCGCCCCATGCAGAGCCACGACTGGGCCGCCTGGGCGGCGGGCAAGGCGGTGGCTTCACTGCTGGTGGACGACGCCAAGGCCCCGGTGCCGCAGCAGCTCAAGAAGTTGCGCGCCGGCACCGTGGTGATCGACGGATTCAAAGGCCCGCGCCTGACCTTCCGCGCGTGGGACGGCCAGTTGCGCCAGCCCATGTTCGTGAGCCATGTGGACGGCGTGGTGGGCCTGGCACCGCTGGAGGGTGTGTTGCATCCCAAGGAAGTGCTGGACACACTCGGCGTGGACGAACAGGAGAGCGCATGCAAACAGCGACCCTGATCCCGCCGGCGGGTCAGCCTTCATTGCCCATGCACCTGGCGCGCGCGCTGCGTGCCGTGGTGGGCCGCGAGATCGGGCGTTTCCTGCGCCAGCCCTCGCGCCTGGGCTCGGCGCTGGTGCGTCCGCTGCTGTGGTTCGTCGTGTTCGCGGCGGGCTTTCACAACGTGTTTGGTGTGGCCATCATCCCGCCGTACGAGACCTACATCGAATACAAGGTCTACATGGTGCCCGGCCTGCTGGGCATGGTGGCGCTGTTCAACGGCATGCAGAGTTCGCTCTCCATGGTGTACGACCGCGAGATGGGCGTGATGCGCCTGCTGCTCACCGCGCCGCTGGCGCGCGGCTGGCTGCTCGCCTTCAAGCTGCTCGCAGGCACCTGCCTGTCGGTGTTGCAGATGGTGGTGTTCCTCGGCATTTCCTGGGCCTTCGGCGTCGAGATCGCGCTGCGGCATGTGCCGGGCCTGCTGGTGGCCATGGCGTGTGGTGCCACGCTGCTTGCCGCGCTCGGCCTCATGCTCTCGGTGTATGTGAAGCAGCTGGAGAACTTTGCCGGCACCATGAACTTCGTGATCTTCCCGATGTTCTTCATCAGCCCTGCGCTCTACCCGTTGTGGAAGCTCGAAGAGTCGGGCGCGGTCTGGCTGCTCAAGCTGGCCGAGTTCAACCCCTTCACCCACGCGGTGGAAGCCATGCGCTTTGCGATGTACGGGCAGTTCAACGCCACGTCGTGGGCGGTGGTGGTGGTCTGCAGCATCGCGTTTTTTGTGCTGGCGCTGTGGGGCTACGACCCGCAGCGCGGCTGGATCCGCCAGAAGGGTTCCTGAAAGGTCTTCATGACACACGACAACACCCGCCGCCTGCTCTTGGGCGCTGCGCTGGGCGCGGCCAGCTCCCCCCTGTGGGCCGCGGTGGACCACACCGGCGGTGATCCCCTGGGCTCCATGCAGTGGCCCGGCCTGCGCAAGCAGTACCTGGGCGATGCGCCCATGCGCTTCACCAAAGACGTTCTGGTGAGCGGCCCCGCCTTTGCCGATGACGCGATGAACGTTCCGCTGCTGGTGGACGCGCGTGGACTCAGCAGCACCGGCGGTGGCGTGGCGCGCATCCAGGTGGTGGTGGACCGCAACCCGGTGCGCGAGGTGCTGGAATTCGAGCCGCTCAAGGCCTTGCCCATGCTGGCGTTCCGCATCCGCATGGAACAGGCCTCGCCCGTGCGTGCACTGGTGCAGACGCGCGACGGCGCCTGGCACGTGGGCAGCACCTGGGTGCAGGCCGCCGGGGGTGGCTGCACGGTGCCCGGCGCCACGCGCGCCGACGGTTCGTGGAGCCGCACGCTCAACCAGGTGCAGGCGCGCTTTTTCAACAACGTGCTCGAAGGCAGCCGGCGCCTGCGCGTGCGCGTGATGCACCCCATGGACACCGGCCTGGTGGCGGGCGTGCCCGCCTTCTACATCGAGCAACTTCAGCTGGTGGACGGCGCAGGCGCGCCCTGGTGGCGCCTGGCGCTGCACGAGCCCGTGTCGGAGAACCCGCTCATCACCCTGGAACTGCCACCGCAAAACGGGGGCGGCTTCCGACTGCTCGGACGCGACAACAACGGCAACCGGATCGATGCCGAGGTGAGCGCTTGAGAAGCCTGTTCCTTTGCCTGGCCGCAGCGCTGGCCAGCACCGCCATGGCGCAGGCCAGGCCCGACATGGCCCGCCTCGACTACGACCTGCGCCCGCGCCAGATCGCCGAGCGCACCTGGGTCATTGAAGGCGCGGTGGAGGATTTCTCGCGCGCCAACGGCTGCAACATCATCAACACCGCCTTCATCGCCACCGGTGCGGGCGTGGTCGTGGTCAACACCGGCCCATCGCGCCTCTACGGCGAGCAGCAGCGCCGCGCGATCGAGCGCATCACGCGCGAGCCGGTGGTTCGCGTGCTCAGCCTCAACCTGCACCCCGACTACTTCTTCGGAAACCAGGCCTGGGCCGACCGGCCCACCCAGGCGCTGCAGGGCAGCATCAACGGCATGCAGGCCGAAGGCCGCGCCTACGCCGACAACCTCTACCGCCTGTGCGGCGACTGGATGAAAGGCACCGAGTCCACACCGTCGCGCCAGACGGTGGAGCCCGGTGCGATGCAGATCGGCAGCCACCGGCTGGAGCTGCGCCGCCTGAGTGGCCACACCAGCGACGACCTGGTGCTGATCGACCACACCACCGGCGTGCTGTTTGCGGGCGGGCTGCTGTTTGCCAACCGGGTGCCCACCACGCCACACGCCGACTTCGAGGCCTGGCAAGCCAGCCTGGTGAAGCTCTCGCAGTGGATGGCCGACCACCGCATCCGTCAGGTGGTGCCCAGCCACGGCCCGCTGCACAGCGGCATGGGCGGCCTGGAGCAGACGCGCGACTGGCTGCGCTGGCTCACCAGCCACATGCGCGAGAGCGCCGAGCGCGGCCTTGACCTGAGCGAGGTGCTGCGCCTGCCGGTGCCCGAACGTTTCAAGGGCTGGGCCGCCCAGCCCGCCGAGCTGCACCGCAGCATCACCCAGTGGTACCCGCGCTACGAGCAGCAGGTGCTCGGCGGTCCCGCCGCCCGGCGCTGACCGCGAACTGTTGCAGGCCTGCGGGCCTCTGTGATTCATTTTTGAACACTGTCACCCCGGCGTGACAAACGCCCTGGGCGACATGGCGCAGTTGCAGCCGCCTGTCGACCCTGACGTGCTCGAAAACCCTTGGAAAACCCGCCGATTGCGCCGCGCCGGACCCTGGCACAGATGTTGCCATTCAAGACGCGTGCAGCCCCGTTGACTGACCTGTCGCGTCGGGCATCACGAGCAGCCGGGCATGTTGCCTGGACGCAGCCATCCAACCCACAGACGAGCAGGAGACAAACTGTGAAACGCACCCTACTGAGCCTCATGATCATGGCCGCCACGGCCCACGTTGGCGCCCAGGGCGTCACCGACGCGATGATCGCCAACGACGCCAAGTCGCCCGAGAACGTGTTGAGCTGGGGTCTCGGTACCCAGGGTCAGCGCCATTCGGATCTCAACGGCATCACCGCCAAGAACATCAGCAAGCTGGTGCCCGTGTGGTCCATGTCGTTCGGTGGTGAGAAGCAGCGCGGCCAGCAGTCGCAGCCGCTGGTCAACAAGGGCAAGATGTTCGTCACGGCGTCCTACTCGCGCATCTACGCGGTGGACACCAAGACCGGCGAGAAGCTCTGGAAGTACGAGCACCGCCTGCCCGAGGGCATCATGCCCTGCTGCGACGTGATCAACCGCGGCGCTGCGCTCTACGACAACCTGGTGATCTTCGGCACGCTCGACGCGCAGCTGGTGGCACTGGACCAGGACACCGGCAAGGTGGTGTGGCGCGAGAAGATCGACGACTACTCTGCCGGCTACAGCTACACCGCCGCTCCGCTGATCGCACAAGGCCTGCTCATGACCGGTGTCTCCGGTGGTGAGTTCGGCGTGGTTGGCCGCGTGGAAGCGCGCGACCCCAAGACCGGCAAGATGGTCTGGTCGCGCCCCGTGGTTGAAGGCCACATGGGCTACAAGGACGGCAAGGAAAACGGCATCTCCGGCACCACCAACGCATCGTGGCCCGGCGAGACCTGGAAAACCGGCGGCGCCACCCCATGGCTGGGCGGCACCTACGATCCGCAGACCGGTCTGGCCTATTTCGGCACCGGCAACCCCGGCCCATGGAACAGCCATGTGCGCAAGGGCGACAACCTGTACTCGGCCTCCACGGTGGCGATCGACCCCAAGACCGGCAAGATCGTGTGGCACTACCAGAACACCCCGAACGACGGCTGGGACTACGACGGTGTGAACGAGTTCATCACCTTCGACATGGACGGCAAGCGCATGGGCGCCAAGGCGGACCGCAACGGCTTCTTCTACGTGAACGACGCCACCACCGGCAAGCTGGTCAACGCCTTCCCGTTCGTGAAGAAAGTGACCTGGGCCACCGGCATCGACCTGAAGACCGGCCGTCCGAACTTTGACGACACCAACCGTCCTGGCGACCCGACCGCCGCCGGCGGCGACGGCGCCAAGGGCAAGTCGGTGTTCTCGGCACCCGGCTTCCTGGGCGGCAAGAACCAGATGCCCATGGCCTACAGCCCGCGCACCGGCCTGTTCTACGTGCCCACCAACGAATGGGGCATGGAGATCTGGAACGAGCCGATCACCTACAAGAAGGGCGCTGCCTTCCTGGGTGCGGGCTTCACCATCAAGCCGCTGTTCGAAGACCACATCGGTTCGCTGCGCGCGATCGACCCCAAGACCGGCAAAGTGGCGTGGGAAGTCAAGAACAACGCGCCTCTGTGGGGTGGTGTGCTGACCGCAGGCGACCTGGTGTTCTGGGGCACGCCTGAGGGTTACCTCAAGGCAGCCGATGCCAAGACCGGCAAGGTCGTGTGGCAGTTCCAGACCGGTTCCGGCGTGGTGGCTCCTCCCATCACCTGGACCGAAGGCGGCGAGCAGTACGTGAGCGTGGTCTCCGGCTGGGGCGGTGCTGTGCCTCTGTGGGGCGGTGAAGTGGCCAAGAAGGTCAACTTCCTCGAGCAGGGCGGCTCCGTCTGGACCTTCAAGCTCGCGAAGTGATGTCCTGAGGTGCCGGCCGGGTGCGGTGCACGCACCGGGCCGGCACCTTTTTCTTTGATGTTCCTGTTTTCAGGCGGACCTGCCATGCGCTCGACTTTCTTCATTGCGACCCTGATCACCAGCGCCAGCGCCTTTGCGCAAGCCGATCTGGCCGGCGCCCCCGACCTGGCCAAAGCCAGCGGCTGTTATTCGTGCCATGCCAACGGCGAAAAAGTGGTGGGCCCGGCGTTTGCCGCCATCGCAGAAAAATACGCGACCGAGAAAGACGCCGCTGCGTCGCTCGCGCAATCGATTCAAAACGGCTCCAAAGGCAAGTGGGGCCGCATTCCCATGCCCGGCCACCCCAGCCTGAGCACGGCGGACCTCAAGACCCTCTCGACCTGGGTGCTGACCGTCAAGCCATGACGGTGTTGCGCGCGGCCGCCCTGGCCCTGCTGTTGAGCAGCGGCGGCGCGCACGCGTTTGAGTTCAACGGCGAGAAGGCGCTGATCGCCGTCACCAAGGACGGCGCGCGCACAAAGATCGGCCGTGTGGTGTTCACCCCCGCTGCCGGTGGCGCCAGCGCCTTCAAGGTGCAGATGGACCACGCGGTGATGCGCGACCACTTCCTCTCCATGCGCGAGTTCAAGTGTTTGCCGGCCGAGCAGGAGATCTCGTGCTTCGTGCCGTACCCGTACGCACAACCCGGCACCGCATCCGCCACCCAGCTCGCGTGGCTGGAGCACAGCCTGCTGTTCTTCTACAAGCAGCCCAAGGACTTCGGCGCCAAGCTGTGGAACGGCATCGTTTTCCAGTTCACCGCCACGCCCACCGCGCTGGTGGGCTTGCCGCTGGCGGTGGACCTCAACCGCATCGGCGTGCCGCCGGATGACCTGACCGTGCCACCTTACGGCCCGGTGGATCGCGACCCCTTCACACCCGGCGCACGCTGGCTCAGCGAGCTGCGCATCGAGTCCCCCTGACCATGACTGGAGAGCCCGAAATGATCCATCCGCGCACCTTGCTCGGCGCTGCGCTGGTGGTGCTCACCAGCGTTTCTCAAGCCCAGGACAGCCACCGTGGCGACTGGCTGCGCAACCCCGCCATGGGCAACTACAAGGCCTACGCCGAGTTCAAGATGGCCCACTACGCCGAAGCGCGCGAGGTGTGGGAAACGCTGGCCGAGGTGGGCAATGGCGACGCGCTGTTCAACCTCGGCATCCTGGCCGAAGACGGCCTGGGCGAACCCAAAAACATGAAGAAGGCCGAGACGTTCTACACCAGCGCCGCGCAGGCCGGCAACTTCAAGGCGCAGTACCGCCTGGGCATGCTCTACAGCGCGGGCAAGCTGCTGCCGCGCGATGTGGAGAAGGCGCGCGTCTTCCTCACGCTGGCCGCGCAGGGCGGCGACAAGGACGCCGTCGCCACGCTGGCCACGCTGGGCCAGCCAGCGGACAGCCTCACGCCGTACCAGCGCGCCGAGTTCCTCGGTGCCACCGGGGAGCACACCCAGGCAGCCGCGCTCTACCGCCAGCTCGCCGATGGTGGGGACCGCCGCGCGCAGACGCGCCTGGCCTGGATGTTCGAAGCCGGACGGGGCGTGGAGCGCGACCTGTCCGAGGCCGCGCGCCGCTTCGAGAGCGCCGCCGTGGCCGGCGAGGCCGAGGCGCAGTACGCACTGGCGGTCATGTACCGCACCGGCAAGGGTCGTGAACGCGATGCGGCGCAAAGCCTCGTGTGGTTGCGCCAGGCCGCCGGGCAGAGCTATCCGCCGGCGGTGGCGGCGCTGGCATCGAGCCAGAGTGCGGGCGTGGGACTTTGATGTTGCCTCGGGCTGCGTTTTGTGAGTTCACACAGAATTCATAAGGGGTTTTTCTGAGAGCGTCCGTTTTTCAGGCCCCACACCAACCACCCCGAGAGCCCACATGAACACTGCAGTCTCCTTGCCCACCCTGATGACGGTCGTTGCATGTGCAGCCGCCGCGCTGTGCACGCCCACCTTCGCCCAGGTCGATCCCACCCGCATGGTGGACGCCTTTGAGCGCGCCGGTGGCAAGTTCGAAGGCTTCCGCCGCTCGGGCGCCAAGGGGGTGTGCGCCACCGCCGAGTTTGTTGGCAGTGCGCAGGGCCGCGAGCTGTCGGTATCGTCGGCTTTCAGTGGCCAGCCGGTGCCGGTGGTGGCGCGCTTCTCGATCGGCGGGGGCAACCCCAAGGCGCCGGACAACGGCCGCAGCCAGCGCAACATGGCCCTGCAGTTTGACCTGCCCGGCAACGAGACCTGGCTGATGGGCAACATCTCGGCGCCGGTCTTCGGCGCTTCCTCGCCCGAACAGATGCTGGCCCGCCTGGAGGCGGTCGCACCCGACCCTGAGACCAAGAAGCCGAACCCGGAGAAGGTCAAGGCCTTCAACGACGCCAACCCCGACACCTTGCTGCAGGGCAAGTACTTTGCGAGCCAGCCGGTGCCGGCGAGCTTCGGCAAGGTGAACTACTGGGGTGTGCACGCGTTTGCGTTTGTCGATGCCAGCGGCAAGAAGCAGTTCGGCAAATGGATCTTCGAACCGGTGGGCGGCACCCAGAGCCTGACCGACGAGGAAGCCCAGGCCAAGGGCCCCGATTTCCTTCACGCCGACCTGCGCCAGCGCGTGGCGGCCGGAGGTGTGGCCTTCGACTTCAACCTGCAACTCGCACAGCCGGGCGACAAGCTCGACAGCGCCGTGACGCCGCTGCCAGCGGAGCGCAAGAAGGTCACGCTGGGGCGCCTCACCATCAAGTCGGTGGCCGCGGATTCAACCGGCCCTTGCGTGACCATCAACTTCAACCCGATGGTCTTGCCCAAGGGCGTGGAGCCGTCCACCGATCCGATGCTCGCTGCGCGGGCTGCACCGTACGCGGTGTCGATGGGTCGCCGCCTCGGCGAAGGTCCCAAGCAGTAAGCGGGCAGGCGGGTTCGGGACGCCGGCGCGTGCCGACGCGCCGTGCGGGTGTGTGCTGCCACACACGCGGGTCAACGTCTGGTGTCTCGCAGCTACCGTTGGTAACCTTTGATCGAACTGCGGAGCACAGGGTCTCGTTAGCATGGCTCGTGACACAACGAACCTGGAGACTTCCATGAAAACAAACCACCCGCTTTTGCTCAAGACCGGCCTGTGCGCCGCCTTGTTCGCGGCGTCCTGCGCCTTTGCCCAGACCGTGGGCGTGACGGTGACCACCGCACCCACCGCCACGGTGGCACCGAAGCAGGACTTTGCGACCAGCATCGCCAAGGCCAGCCTCGCCAAAGAAGGCATCTCCAACCCCACCAGCGCGCAGCTCGGCGCGGCCACCAGCAGCGTGCAGGGCATGCGCGACGACGGCATGGGCTGGGGTGCCATCGCCAACTCGCTCGGTGTGCGACTCGGTGATGCGGTGAGTGACGCCAACCAGGCCAAGAAGGCGGTTGATGCCCGCGCAGTCAGTGCGGACAAGTCGCAGAAAACCGCCAGGAGTTCCACCACCCGCGCGGACCGCTCCACGGTTGCGGCCGCTTCCATCGGCACCGGCCCCGCAGGTCAGGGCGGTGGCAAAGGTGGTGGCAAGGGCGGCGGTAACGGTGGTGGTAACGGCGGCGGCGGCGGCGGCGGTGGAGGTGGAGGTGGAGGTGGTGGCGGCGGTCGCTGACCCATCATCGTTTTCGAGTTCCCCATGAAATCAGCCGCCCTCGGGCGGCTGATGCGTTTCAGAAAGGCTGGGAGCCGATCAGAACGATTCCCAATCGCCAGCGCTGTCGGCGCTGGCCTGCACGGGTTCGCGGCGTGCAGCCGGCTGGGCCGCAGGCTGTTTGGCTGCGGGCAGTGCCGGGCGTGCAGCGGGCTTTTTCTGGGCGACTGGAGGCAGCGATTTTTTGGGCGCTGCCACCGGCGCGTGCGTGCGCACCACCGGCGTCACCGCGCTGAAATCCACCGCGTTGGTGGAGAGGCGGAACACCGCCACCGCCTGCACGAGATCGGTGGCCTGCGTGCGCAGGCTGCTGGCCGCAGCGGCCATTTCTTCCACCAGCGCGGCGTTCTGCTGCGTGGCCTGGTCCATCTGGGTCACGGCTTCGCCGATCTGGCCCACGCCGTCGCTCTGCTCTTTGCTGGCCGAGCTGATCTCGCCCATGATGTCGGTGACGCGCCGCACACTGTCCACCACCTCGTTCATGGTGGCGCCGGCCTTGTCGACCAGCGCGGTGCCGCTCTCCACGCGCTCCACGCTGTCGTTGATGAGTTGCTTGATCTCTTTGGCGGCTGCCGCGCTGCGCTGGGCCAGGTTGCGCACCTCGCCGGCGACCACCGCAAAACCACGGCCCTGCTCACCCGCACGGGCCGCTTCCACCGCCGCGTTGAGCGCGAGGATGTTGGTCTGGAAGGCGATGCCGTCGATCACCGAAATGATGTCGCTGATCTTGCGGCTGCTCTCGTTGATGCCCTTCATGGTGTCGACCACCTGGCTCACCACCTGACCACCTTCGACCGCGACCCGGGACGCGCTCTGCGCGAGCTGGTTGGCCTGCAGGGCGTTGTCGGCGTTCTGGCGCACGGTGGACGACAGCTCTTCCATCGAGGCGGCGGTTTCTTCCAGCGCGCTGGCCTGGCTCTCGGTGCGTGAGCTCAGGTCCTGGTTGCCCTGGGCGATCTGCTCGCTGGCACTGGACACCGACTCCGAGCCGCTGCGCACACGGCCCACCACCTGCACCAGGCCGGTCTGCATGTCGGCCAGGGCCTGCATCAGCACGCCGGTCTCGTCTTTCGATTTCACGGTGACCACATGGGTCAGGTCGCCGGCGGCCACGGCGCGGGCCAGCTCCACGGCGCTGTTGATGGGGCCGGTGATGGAGCGGATGATCCATACCGCCACGACCGCGGCCACAACCGCGGCAAACAGCACCGCAGCCACGATGGTGATGATGAGGTTCTTGACCGTGTTCTGCGCAGCCTGGCTGGCCGTTTGTGCGCCCTCGGTCTGGAAGGCCACTGCCTCGTCGATGGTCTTGAAGTAGGCCAACTGGGCGGGGCGGACCGTGTCGAACAGGAAGGCGATGGCGGGCTCGCGCTCACCCGCTGCGATCATGGCCATGAACTTGTCCACGGCGTCGCGAAACGGCTTGCGGCTTTCTTGCAGTTTGGTCTGGAGTTCGCGGCCCTTGGCCGAGGTGATGAGGGCATCCACCTTGGTCGTGATCTCGTTGACTTTGGTGCGCGATTCGGCGATGGCCTGCTTTTCTTGCGCCACTTTGGCGGGGTCGGTGAACAGGGCGATGTTGCGGATGGCGCGGGCCTGGAAGTTGCCTTCGTCGCGCAACAGTTCCATTTCTGCGATCACCGTCATGCGCCGTTCGGTGATGTCGACCAGGTCGGCTTCCACCGACATCGTGCGGGTGACGCTGAGCGCGCCGATGACCAGCAGCATGGCCACCAGCAGGGTGAATGCGCCCACCAGGCGGGTTGAGATCTTGAGGTTGCTGAACATGGGGGTTCTAAAAGGTTGGATCGGTACCGGCCGGATCCGAATGACCCGGCACTTGTCAGGGATATCGACCGAAGCTGACCTGAATTTAAGGAATTTCACCGCCCGCGAAGGGCAGACAAGCACGGGATCTACCGCGCTTGTCTTGGTTTCCCGCCGATTTCGCAGATCTTCAGCCGGTTTCATCGCACCAGCACGGCGGCCGGCGTTGCAACCCGCCTCGCTGGTCAAGTCTCAGGCGGGCATTGCACCCAGCCTGAACGTCAGCGCACCCACTGTGCCTCCAGGCTGCCGCCCACCAGAAAGCCGTTGGGCACTTTCTCCTCGCGCTCGAACTTCACCAGCCCTTTGCCCTTGCAGTACCACTCGCGGCTGGTCAGGGGCACGTCGGTGAAGCCGTTCACCGGGTCGGTGAAGAGGTTGAGGTTGGCGCGGCCCACCACGCGCAGGCAGGGCTGGTGGGTGCCGGTGGGTGTGGTCACGCTGTCGTCCACCGCTTCGATGCGCCAGTACATCAGCGCCTTGTGGCTGTAGCGCAGTTCGCGCGGGTGTTCGTTGCGACGCAGGATCAGGTAGGGCACGGTGGAGGTGGTCCACTCGGTGCCCACCACGTACGGCGCCTTCAGCACCCACATCGGTTCCTTCTCGGGTGTGGGCTCCGTGTCGGTGTCCATCTGGGTGGCCACGCGCTTCACACCGGTTTGGTCGGTCTTGAGGAAGTAGCCAACTCCGGCCGAGTGGTGGCGCACCATCACGGGTTGGTCGTCAAGGGTGCGCGGGCCTTCCACGCGCAGCGTCCATTCGTCCACCGGCGGCGCTTCTTCGCTGGTGACCTTCACCTCGTACACCTGTTCGCTGCCCTCAACCAGCGGGAACCAGCCGTCGCCCTGCGTGCCCTGGCAGGCACAGAGCAACGTGGTCAGGCCCAGGGTGATGACGTGCTTCATTTTTCGGGCAGTTGTGCGCGGGGCAGGTCGCTCAGCTTGAGTTGCAGCTTGTCGTTGCCGGTGGGGCGCAGCCAGGCGAAGCCGCCTTGTCCCCGGACCGGTTCGGTGCTGCCCATCTGGGTGTTGCCGTCGCGGGCCTTCTTGATGCCGTCGCCCAGGATGCGAGCCAGGTCTTTCTCGTACGGCAGGCGGTGCACACGCGGCATCTCCAGCGGTTTGTTGTCCTTCATGGGGTTGACCCAGAGGAAGATGGCGCCGGGGTGGTTGCGCCCGGGGCTGGGTTCGTCGAACACCGCCGACAGCAGCACGAAGCGCTGGGGCAGGGCGTCGTCGCTGGGCCAGCCGGCAATGCCTTGCAGCGTGGTGTGGCTCAGGGCATAGAAGCCGGTGACCAGCAGCACGGCAGACGCTTTGACGCCCCAGTGCCAGCGCGTGGCCAGCAGCAGGCACACCAGCAGAAAAGCGAGCAGCGCGTACACGAGCACCAGCAGCAGCAATTGGGAGGAAACGGTGGGGATCATGGGCGTGGTGTCAGAGACCGGTTCTTTGAACGATGGTCAGGGGTCGGGTGTTGATGTCGGTCACGGCGCCGGTGTCGTTGATGCTGAAGCGCACCAGCGTGCGTTCGTCGCCCTTGCGCGGAATCTGCTGCGTGCCGGTGAACACGATCTCGGCCTGCGGGTTCACCTTGACCACCGCCACCGAGACGTCCACCGGTTGCTGGTCGCGCGTGTCGTAGTAGTGGGCGTTCACCACGTACTCACCCGGCACAAGGCCGCGCAGGGTGACGATCTCCTGGCGCACCGGGCTGGTGATCTCGCGGCCGTTGACGATCACGGTGTTGTTCTTCGCGCCGCGGTCGTCGCGGTCCAGGTGCAGCATGCCGGCGTCGCGCGAGCGAAACCACAGCGTCTTGCCGCCGGGCTCGTTGACCCAGGCGTCGATGTCGTTGGGGTTGTTGTCGGGCCAGGAGATGGTGACGATGAACTCGGCCTTGGCCGGGATGTCGCCGGCCTTGCGCGATTTGGGGTTGAACGAGAGCAGGGCAATGACGAAGCAGAAGACGAAGGCGATCAACATGTTGAACAACATGTCGTAGAACGGATCGGTCTCCGTGTCACGGACCGGGCGGCCGATCGCCATGCGGCGCTCCTGCAAGGGCCTGGGTGGCCGGCGGTGTGGCGGCGAGCGTGTCGGCCACCAGCGCGTCGGCAAAGCGGTCCAGCCGCATGAGCTGCAGGCCGAGCAGGATGTTGCCGGTGAGGCCGGTCACGGTGGTCAGCAGCGCGATGCCCAGACCACCCGTGAGGTTCTTGAGCAGCTGTGCCGACTGGCTCGCATCGAAGCTGTCCATCTGCCCGAGCTGCAGTGCGAGGATGGAAAAACCGATCACCTTGCCCAGCAGGCCGAGTTTGAGCTGGATGCCGTTGAGCCACCAGACCATTTCGTGCGGACCGTGCGCGCGCTCGCCCAGGATCTGCATCCAGGTGTTCTGGTCGGCGCCGGGCTGGGCGCAGCCGCGCAGGTACTCGGCGCTCCAGTCTTCTTCGGTGTGGTGGGTGGAGCCTGCGCGCGCAAGCAGGGCGTCCAGCCGCTGGCGCTGCAGACCCAGCGCCCAGGCGCGCCGCCCGGCCCACAGCGAGCAGCCGATGAACAGCAGCACGATGATCACGGTGAGGCCCGTGGGGTCGGCCGCCACCAGCCGGTGCCACGCGCCGGCCTGCCACAGCAGCAGCGCACCGAAGGCCAGCAGCCCCATGTAGGCCAGCCACAGCAAAAAGAGGCCGTTGGGCGCCTGCTCCAGCGCCAGCGGGCTGCGCCGCGCGCCGGGCAGGTGGCTCACCAGGGCTGCGCCGAGCATGCGCGCGTGGTTGGACGTGGCGGGCGCGGTGTTGGCCATGCTCAGGCTTCGGGGTGCAACACGCGCGATTCCGCGTCGCTGCGGAACACGATGGGAATGTGCCGCTGCGCAGGCGCCCGTTTCACCAGCTGCACCACCTTGTCGTGGTGCGGCGATTTGCTGCACACCGGGTCGGCCTGGGTGGCGTCGCCGGTGATCAGGAAGGCCTGGCAGTGGCAACCGCCGAAGTCCTTGTGGCGCTCGTCGCAGGTGCGGCAGGGCGGCTTCATCCAGTCTTCGCCGCGGAAGGCGTTGAAGGCCTGGCTCTTCTGCCAGATGTCGGCCAGCGGCATGTCGCGCACGTTGGGCAGCTTCAAGCCCGGCAGGTCGCGCGCGTTGTGGCAGGGCATGGCCACGCCGTCGGGCGCCACAGACAGGAACACCGAGCCCCAACCGTTCATGCAGGCCTTGGGCCGTTCTTCGAAATAGTCGGGCACCACGAACAGCAGCTTGCAGCGCTTGCCGATTTTTTCGCGGTAGCGGTTGACCACCGCCTCGGCCTCGATCAGCGCCTCGTGCGTGGGCATGAGGTGGTCGCGGTTGACCCAGGCCCAGCCGTAGTACTGCGTGTTGGCCAGCTCCAGGTACTCGGCATCGAGCGCAAGCGCCATCTCGATGATCTGGTCCACGTGCGGCAGGTTGTGCCGGTGCAGCACGCAGTTCATCACCATCGGCCAGTCGTGTGCCTTGATCAGGCGCGCCACCTTCTGCTTGAGCTCGAAGGTCTTGGTGTGGCTCAGGAAGTCGTTGAGCTCGCGCGTGCTGTCCTGGAACGAGAGCTGGATGTGGTCGAGCCCGGCGTCTTTCAGGCGCTGTGCGCGCGCTTCGTTCAAGCCCACGCCGGAGGTGATGAGGTTGGTGTAGTAGCCCAGCGCGTGCGCTTCCTGCACCAGCTCCTCCAGGTCGTCGCGCACCAGGGGTTCACCGCCCGAGAAGCCGAGCTGTGCGGCGCCGAGCTTGCGCGCCTGGCGCATCACGTCGACCCACTGCGCCGTGGTGAGTTCGTCCTTGATGCGCGCGTGCTGCGTCGGGTTGTAGCAAAACACGCAGTGCAGCGGGCACTGGTAGGTGAGCTCGGCGAGCAGCCACAGCGGCGGGCCGGCCGGGTGCGTTTTGGCGGCCAGCAGCGAGAGTGCTTCGGAGACCGGCGCGAACTCAGTCGATCCAGCCACGGCGGCCTCCTTCTTCGATGAGGGACTCGACCTGGGTGGTCAGACCCTGAACCGAAAACGCAGCTTCGAGCTCGCTCACGATCTCGGCCACCGTGCGTTCGCCGTTGCAGCGTTTGAGGATCTCGGCGGCGCTGTCGTTGAGCTGCACCATGCCTTCGGGGTACAGCAGCACCCAGCGCGTCTGCGCTTCTTCGTATTGCAGGCGGAAACGGCGCGAGAGCTTGGGGTGGGTGGGGATCACTGGCAAGCCTTTTCTATCGCGTCCAGCATGGTCCAGAGCACATCGAGCTTGAACTGCAGGATGTCGAGCGCGCGGTGCTGCTCGGCCCGGGTGGTGAAGTGGTCCAGCGTGACGCGCAGGCCGTGTTCCACGTCGCGCCCGGCCAGCGGGATGCGTTTGCGGAAATAGCCCAGGCCGTCGGCGTTGATCCACGGGTAGTGCGTGGGCCAGCTGGCCAGGCGGTCCTTGTGGATCTGGGGCGCAAACATCTCGGTGAGCGAGGAGCACACGGCTTCCTGCCACGGTGCCTTGGCCGCGAAGTTCACATACGCATCGCAGGCAAAGCGCACCGCAGGCACCACGCCTTGCAGCGAGAGCAGGTCGTCGCGCGCAATGCCCACGGCTTCACCCAGGCGGATCCAGGCCTCCAGGCCACCGCTGGCCGAGCCTTCGAAGTCGCCATAACCATCGTGGTCGAGGATGCGTTCCACCCACAGGCGGCGGTGCGCACGGTCGGGCATGTTGGCCAGGATCGCAGCGTCCTTGCGCGGAATGCAGACCTGGTAATAAAAGCGGTTGGCCACCCAGCAACGCAGCTCGTCGGGCGTGCAGCCGCCTGCGTTCATGCGCACGTTGAACGGGTGGTGGATGTGGTACGAGCGGCCCTTGTCGCGCAGCTGGGCTTCGAACTCGTCGCGGGTCCAGGCGGGGAGGCCCTCCAGCGGGCGCAGGGTGGTGGCGATGTCCATGTTGTGGCGGTGTCAGAACACGATGTCCATGCCGTCGTGCGCCACCTCGATGCCGTGGCGGGTGAGCTCGGCGCGCTCGGCGGAATCCTCGATCAGCATCGGGTTCGTGTTGTTGATGTGGATGAGGATCTTGCGGATGGAACCCGGCAGCTTGTCCAGCTGTTCGATCATGCCGCCCGGGCCGCTTTGCGGCAGGTGACCCATCTCGGCGGCTTTCTTCTTCGACAGGCCCTGCGTGATCATTTCGTCTTCGGTCCAGAAGGTGCCGTCCACCAGCAACACCGAGCAACTCGCCATGAGTTCCAGCAGTTTGGGTGACACCGCGCCCAGGCCCGGCGCATAAAACACACGCGCGCCGTTCACCGGGCTCTGGATCACCAGGCCGAGGTTGTCACCGGCGCGCGGGTTGCCGCGAAACGGCGAGTACGGTGGCGGCTTGGAGGCAATGGCCACGGTCTGCACCTCGATGCCGGGCAGGCCTTCGACGGTGACGGTGCGGCCATCGGACGGCAGCTCGGTGGTGGCCACGCCGCAGTAGTGCGAGAGGATGCCGGTGATGGGGAAGCCGCTGGAAATGTCGGAGAGCACCTCGGGCGTGGCCAGCAGGGGCAGTCTGGAGCCGCGCTCGCGCAGCATGATGAGACCGGTCACGTGGTCGATCTGCGCGTCCATGAGCAGCACCGCGGCAATGCCGCTGTCGCGAACGGCGCGGGCGGGTTGCAGGTCGGGGGTGTCGCGGATCTGGGTGAGGATGTCGGGTGAGGCGTTGACCAGCAGCCAGTCCAGCCCGTTGGCGGTGACCGCGATCGACGACTGCGTGCGTGCCCTGGCCTTGATGCGGCCATGGCGCAGGCCGTCGCAGTTGGCGCAGTTGCAGTTCCACTGCGGGAAACCACCACCGGCCGAAGAACCCAGAACCCGGATGCGCATGTCAGGACACCTGAAAGACCAAGAAAAAGGCGCACGCGTTGTTCACCCGTGCGCCTCGAACCCAACGCTGAAGATCAGCGGTTGGCGATGTACATCGTGATTTCAAAACCGAAACGCAGGTCGGTGAAGGCGGGGGTCGTCCATTGCATAGAAGGTCTCCAATAATGGGTTGGCACGAAACATGTCTGCAGGCTCGCCAGCACCATTGCCACAAGCCGCCCGAATGAATAGCAATATCGATGCCACAAAAACTGTGCCACCCCCGGCGGTGACCAGCACCGCGTGGCCACGCCCGCAATACCTGACGCTGGGTCCGCTGCCGAGCCTGCACCGCATGGCCTGGAGAGGCGTGGGCGCGACCGGGGGCGAGCCCTGGCTGCTGCTGCACGGCGGCCCCGGCAGCAGTTGCCAGCCCGGCATGCTGAGGCCCTTTGACCTATCGCGGCAATGGGTGGTGGCGCCCGATCAGCGTGGGTGCGGCGCCTCGCTTCCGACGGGCCGGACCACCGGCAACCACACGGCGGCACTGGTGGCCGACATGGACGCGCTGCGCGAACACCTGGGGCTGGAGCGCTGGTCGGTGCTCGCCGGCTCGTGGGGCACGGTGGTGGCTTTGGCTTACACGCTGGCGCACCCGCAGCGCGTGCAGCGCCTGGTGTTGCGCGGGGCGTTTGCGCTGAGCCGGCGCGAGGTGGGCGGGCTGCTGTTGCCTTCGTCGCGCGTGCGACAGTCGCTCGGCTGGGGCGCCTTGTGGCCGGTTTTTCCGGGCGCGGTTCTGCCCGTGGCGTTGCAGCGGCTGACACAACTGATTCAAAGTGGGACACCCGGTGTTGCATCGCTGCGCGCCGCGCGCGGCTGGGGTTTGCTGGAGACCGCGTCGGCCGCGCGTAGCCAGCGGCGCAGCCTGCGCCACGCGGCACTCGATGCACCGCGTCTGGCGGCCTCGATCCGGCGCGAATGGGCGTCGCTGCGCAAGGCCGAAAAGCGCGCCGTGGCCCGCTTGAAAAGACCCGGGAAAACCCGCAGCGACCGCAAAGCTTTTGCCAAATTCCGCATCCAGGCGCACTACCTGCGCCACGCGGGTTTTGTGCGACCGGGTGCGCTCGAACGCGGCGTGTTGGAAGCGGCGCGACAAGGCCTGGCGGTGGACTGGGTGCACGGCCGCTTCGATGCGATCTGCCCACCGGCCAACAGCCGGCGCTGGGTTGCGCTGGGCCGTGCTGCGGGGGGTGCGGTCGCGCATGTGCAGCCGCACAGTGGCCACCTCGGTCACGAGCCCGACATGTTGAACAAGCTGCGCAGCAGCGTTCGCAGGACGCTGGCATGACGGGCCTGTGCCGCGCCGTGGTGGTGGGTGTGCTCGCACTGCTCGCGGGCTGCACTTCGACCTCAGTCTCGACCTCACCCTCGACTTCTCGCAAACCCGACTGCGGCACGACCAACGCAGTGCCCTGGCAGGCGGTGGCGCCCGGCGTGTGGGTGTGGCAGCCCGGGTCCGTGGGCGAGATTTCGACTGCCAACGCAGGCCATGTGGTGCCCACCTCGGTGGTGCTCTCGCACGGCGAAGCCCTGGTGATCGACCCCGGCCCGAGCCACCGCCACGGTCTGCGCGTGCGCGACTCGCTGGCCTGCCGCTTCGGTGCGCAGGTGCGCGCGGTGGTCAACACCCACGCCCACGCCGAGAACGTGCTGGCGAACTCGGCGTTTGCCGATGCGCTCGCGGCGGGGCAACTGGACATCCTGGCCAACGAAGGCACGCGCAGCGCCATGCAACAGCGCTGCCCGGCCTGCCTGGCCAGCCTGAGCGAGCGAGCGGGCGAGGACGCCATGGCAGGCACCCGCATCGTGTGGCCCAGCCGCGTGCTGCAGGCTGGCGAGGTCTTGCGCATCGGCGCGCACCGGCTGCGCGTGTTGCCGCCCGCGCCGGGCCACACCGAAAGCGATCTGGTGTTGTGGGACGAGACCACCCGCGTGGTCTGGGCCGGCGGGCTGGTGTACGACCGGCGCCTCCCCGAGCTGGCGCAGGGCGGGGTGGACGCGTGGTTGTCGGCGCTGGACCGCATCGCCGCGCTCCAGCCGCGCCATGCGATCGGCAACGCCGTGTCCAGCGCAGAGGGTTCGCAGACCTTGCCACCGGCCATGGTGGCGACGCGCGCCTACCTCGTCGACTTGCGCGCTGCGGTGCTCAAGGCCATGGACGAGGGCCGCTACGCGGGCGAGACCGGGGCCATCGACATGCCGGCCTACAAGGACTGGGCGGGCTACGACCAGCGGCAGGGCTTCAACCTGCAGCGCGCGTGGCGCGAGATGGAGCCGGTGTGGATGGAGCGCAGCCCCGCCACACGCTGAGGCTCAGTTGAGCAGGTCCGGCGGGAGCTGGTCTTTCTTGCGGTAGATCGTGTTGCGCGAGACGCCCAGCGCCTTGGCCGCTGCCGACACATTGCCCTTGTGCAGGCGCAGCATCTGCGCCATGGCGCTGAGCGCCACGTCCTGCAGCTTCTGGCCTTCGGCGGCCAGCTCCACCACCGGCTCCGACGGATTGCACGCAGGTGCAGCGTCCACCGGCACCACGATGGGAGCCACCGGCGCTACCGACGGAGCCATCACCTGTTCGTGGTCCAGCTCTTCCAGAAAGTCGTCGGGCAGGTGGCTCATGTCGATCACGCCGTCCTGACCGACCATCACCACCGCCGTGCGCAGCAGGTTGTGCAGCTGGCGGAAGTTGCCGGGCCAGGCGTAACGTTTGAACAGGTCCATGACCTGCGCCGACACGCCCACCGGCTGGCTGCCTTCGCTCAGCGCGAGCAAAATTTTCTGCACCACGAGTTCGAAGTCGCTGCGTTCGCGCAGCGCGGGCAGGCGCACCACCAGGCCGTTGAGGCGGTAGTACAGGTCTTCGCGGAAGTCGCCGCGCGCGATCATGTCCTTGAGGTTCTTGTGCGTGGCGCTCACCACCGCCACATCGACCTCGACTTCCTTGCCCGCGCCCAGCGGGCTGACCTTGCGCTCCTGCAACACCCGCAGCAGCCGCGCCTGCAGGTGCTTGGGCATGTCGCCGATTTCGTCGAGGAACAGCGTGCCGCCGTGGGCCTGCAGGATCTTGCCGATGGAGCCCTTCTTGCGCGCGCCGGTGAAGGCGCCTTCTTCGTAGCCGAAGAGCTCGGACTCGATCAGCGTGTCCGGGATGGAGGCGCAGTTGACCGACACGAAGGGCTGGGCCGCGCGGGTCGAATCACCGTGGATGGCTTGCGCGAGCAGGTCCTTGCCGGTTCCGGTTTCGCCCAGGATCATGATCGGGATGTCGCGCCCGCTGACCATCCGCAGCTTGTGGATCACCGAGGTCACCTGCGCGTCGCCGGTGTCCAGGTAGTGCAACGAGGAAAACTGCATCTTCTTGCCGGTCTGCTTCAGCGGCTCGGGCTGCGATGCCGCAGGAGCCTGCGCTGGCTGGGGCTGGGCGGGTGCTTCTACCGTGTGCGCCCCGGGCTTGGCAGCCCACATGTTGGAGGCCTTGAGCTTGACCCGGCACCACACCGAAACGCCGTTGTGCATGCACAGCTGTTTGGGGTTGGGTGTTGCGCCGCCGAAGAGTTCGAACAGGGCGGAGACCGGCAGGCCGAACAGCGAGGAGAACGTGTGGGCCTTGAGCGCACTGAAAGGCAGACCGATCTGGAACTGCGCGCTGCGGTTGGCCGAGAGAAAACGGCCTTCGGGCGAGAACACCGCGATGCCCTCGACCAGCGTGCCCAGAAACTCCGAGCGCGTGTGGAAGTGGATGCGGATCGCCTTGGGGAAGATGTCGGCGAACATGTGGTTCTCGATCATCTGCGCCGACATGCGCACCAGCGCCAGCGTGTGCTGGTGGTAGCTGCGGTGGTCACCGGTCACGTCAAGCGCGCCGATCACCTGGCCGTAGGGATCGAAGATGGGCGAAGCCGAACAGGTGAGGAACTTGTTGGCGTTCATGTAGTGCTGACCGCCGTGCACGGTGAGCGCTTCCTCTTCGCTCAGCGCGGTGCCGATCGCGTTGGTGCCCTTGCTCTTCTCCGACCAGTCCATGCCGGGCGTGAGCGCCACCTGCGAGGCGCGCTCCAGAAAATCCATGTCGCCCAGCGAGTGCAGCACCAGGCCCTTGGCCGAGGTGAGCAGCACCATGCTGTGGGTGTTGACGATCTGGTCGTAGAGCGTTTCCATCACGGGTGCGGCGTGCTGGAACAGGAAGCGGTTTTCTTCCAGCGCATCGGGCAGCACACCGTGCGCCGGGCTGGAAAAATCCGGCTCGTCGGTGACGGTGATCCCGTACGACTGCGAGCGGCGGTGCGACTGGCCGATCAGGTCGTGGTGATCGGCACCGGGCATGCCCGCCAGCGGTGACGCGGCGCGATGACCCGGGACGGGGCTCGTGAAGAGGGCGGAACTCATGTGGTCTCCAGGGTCCGGGGGAAGGACTCCCCAGCAATCCACCGACCAGTGCGGGTCGTCGGCCGCAGGGTGGTTGGATGCGGTGTGTTCGCTGTCTTGATGGCTCATGCAATTTTCTTCATAACTGTCCCGGGAAACAACACTGGTAATCCCGGTGTGCAACAGCCCGGGTCGGGTGTACCTCCGCCTTGATAGCAAGTAACTTGCCTGCTTTTGCACTACTTTTTTCAGCAAAAAGGTGGTCCAGAAGGCACCAGTGGCGCAGACCGGTGTGACACGTGGCGCGCAGACCCGCTTCGCAATTGATGCAATTTGGTACACGTGGGGGATGTCGACGCGGGTTTTGATGGAAGGCCTGCTTCTTGCTAACCACACCGGGTGAACCCGCTTTTGACCCTGGAGACCTCTCGATGAAAACCCGCACCTTTTCCCTCTCAAAGCGCGCCGCCCGCGGACTGCTGGCCTTGGCCGTCACCTGCGGCGTGGCCGCTGTCATGGCCCACGGCGACGTGACCCCGCAGTCGGTGGACACCAGCAGCTTGCCGCAGCTCGGCGCCAAGTGGCTCGACGCCAACCCGTACAGCGCCGGCCCGGCCAACAAGGAGGCCTTGCGCATCGGCACCTCGGCCTACAACCAGAACTGCGCGCGCTGCCACGGGCTGGAAGCGATCTCGGGCGGCATGTCGCCCGACCTGCGCAAGTTCGACGCCGACTGCACGGGCATGGCTGATGCGGCCAAGAAGGCGGCCTGCTACAAGGAGATGGACGACTTCTATGTCGCCACCGTGCGCCGTGGCCGCGTGCGCGATGGCCGCGTGTACATGCCGCCCTTTGAAGGCACGCTCACGCAGGAAGCCATCTGGTCGATCAAGACCTACCTGGAAACCCGCCGCGAGAAGTGATGACCCGTGGGCTGCTTGCGGCCCGCACCCCGAGGAGACAAGACATGACAGACAACAACAAACAGCTGGACCGCCGCCAGGTCCTGGCCGGCCTGCTGCCGCTGCTGGCCGGCATGCCGCTGCTGGCGAATGCGCAGACCGAGCTGACCGACCTCGCCAAGATCCGCGCCAGCGGCGTGCTCAAGGTGGCGGTCTACAAGGACAACGCGCCGTTCTCCGATGGCCCGGCCAACGACGTGAAAGGGCTGGACGTGTCGATTGCCGCCGCCCTGGCCAGACAGCTCAACCTCAAGCTCTCGCTGCTGCCGTTCGACGCGGGCGAGAACATGAACGACGACTTGCGCAACATGGTCTGGCGCGGTCACTACCTGGGCTATGGCCCGGCCGACGTGATGCTGCAGGTGCCCGGTGACAAGTACCTCATGGCGCGCAACCGCCAGGTGCTGATCCTGGCGCCGTACATGCGCCAGTCGCTGGTGTTGGTCCACGACACCGCACGCATGGCCGACGTGAACAGCCCCGACGACCTCAAAGGTTTCCAGCTCGCAGCCGAGCGCGGTGCCGGCGCGACCAGCGCGCTCATGGGCTACAACGGCGGCCTGCTGCGCGCGCAGGTGGGTATCCACAACACCGGCACGCAGGCTGTGCAGGCCATGCTCGATGGCAAGGCGGTGGCCGCGTATGTGACGCGGGCGCAGGCCGAGTCGGTGCTCTCGCGTGCCGAGGTCAAGCCCGGGCAGTACCGCCTAACGCCCCTGGCGCTGAGCGGCATTCCCGACACGGGCTGGCCGGTGGGCATGGCGATCAAGGCCGAGAACAAGGAGCTGGGCCAGGCGCTGGAAACCGCGCTGCAGGCCATCCGCAGCAGCGGCGAATTGCTGGCCATCTTCAAGCAGCACGGGATGACGCTCACCGCGCCTTGAGCGCTTCGCTGTTCGTTGATGCGTGAGACTGAAAAGGCGGCTGTTGGGCCGCCTTTTTTTCTGGGGCTCAGGCGCCGGGTTTTTTGCGCATGAGCTTGCGGTAAACCGTGGCGCGGCTGATGCCCAGCGCGCGGGCGGCCTCCATCACATTGCCGCGCGCTTCTTCCACCGCCTTGCGGATGAGGGCGGTTTCCACGTCCTTGAGCGGCACGGCCGCGCCCGATCCGTTCATGGGCGAGCGCTCGCCGCCCGCGTTGAGTCGCGCATGCACGTTGAGCCGCAGCCCGGACCACAACGGCACTTCCAGTGCGTTGCGCTGGGCGCGCGCGGCGTCGAACAAGGTCTCCAGCGGCACGGCGAACACGTCGGTGCAATGGCCTGCGCGGCCCAGCGGCGTGATGCCCAGCATGTCGGCGGCCGGTCGGTTCAGGCCGGTGATGTGGCCGTCGGCGTCAACGCACACCAGGCCGTCGCTGTCGCTGCCCAGCGACTGGCCGGGCCAGTTCAGGCTCAGCAGCAGTCGGTGGGGTCGGGCCAGCGCGAGCGCGTTTTCGATGCTGCGCGCCGACTGGGTCACGAGGTGCTTGAGGGCGGGTTGCTCCACCACGTTCACGCCGGTGAGGTCGAGCATGCCCACGCATTGGCCGTCGGGCCCCCAGATGGGCGCGCCCGCGCAGCTGTAGACGCTGGTGGCATCAAAGAAGTGTTCGCCCCGGTGCAGCCACACCGGCTGCAACTCGGCCAGGGTGGTGCCGATGGCGGTGGTGCCCACGGCTCGCTCGGACAAATCAACCCCCACGCGGGCAATGCTGGAGGCCTGGGGGTTGTGCCGGTCCACCGGCCCGTTCACGTCGATCACCATGCCGCTGGCGTCGGTGAGGATGGCGAAGTAGCGGGTGTTGGCCATGGCCCGCGTGAGCGACTGGATCACGGGCGCTGCGGCGCGCAGCAGCGGCTGGTTGGCTTCGATCGCGTTGCGCACCACGCTGTGGGTGACCGCGTCGAACGCGATGGGCTGGTGCGGGTTGAAGCCCATGCCCAGGCAGCGCCGCCAGGACCGGTCGATCCAGGGTGAGAGTTCCGCCGGCGCGCTGGGCTCTCGCGTGTCCAGCACCGACTTGCGCGCCTGCTCGATCAAGGCCAGGCGGTGCGGGTGGGTCAGGGGTGGCTGGGTGTTCAAGGTCACACAGGAATTAAAGCAGCGTTTGAACGTCCCCGCGCGCGCATCAACCGCTCACGGGATCGGTGTTAACCCCCGGCAGGGACTCGGGCCAGCGGCACACCCAGCCGGTGTCGCGGGCCAGGGCGTCCACGTCGTCGGGCGTGTCCAGGTCGCGCGTGTGGTGCGGGTTGTCCACGACCCAGGGCAGGGTGGCCTCCGGGTGCGTGGCGCGCCACTGCCGCAGGCCGGTGCCGGGGGCGGCGAGCAGATCGGCGCGCACGGCGGCATCGAAGATCACCGGGTGGCCCGGCACGCCGTTCACCACGGGCATGAGCACTTGGCAACCGGGCGGTCGGCGCTGGAAGGCTTGGAGCACTGCGCCGATGTCGGCAGCATTGATCAGGGGTTGGTCTGCCAGCAGCACCATCACGGCTTGCACGTCGCTATCCAGCGCGCTCAATCCCAGGTGAAGCGACGAAGCCGGGTCGTCTTCGGGCGCGGGGTTGACCACCCGGCGCGGCGTCAGGTGCGCGGGCCACTGCGCCACGTGCGCCTGGATCTCGGCCGCGTGGTGGCCGAGCACCAGCACGGGGGTGTGAAGTTCCAGGCTCCTCACAGAGCGCACCAGCCGCTCCAGCAGGCTGTGGCCCTGCACTTCCAGCAAGCACTTGGCCCGCCCGCCCATGCGCCGGCCAGCGCCCGCAGCGAGGATGAGCACGCCGGTGCGCAGGGGCTGTGGCGTGGCGGTGTTCAACGGTGGGTGGCTTGTGAAAAGCAGGTCGGGCCGGAGGGCTCGGCGGTTCCATCGGCCAGCGCGTTCTTGGCATTGGCCACACCCATGTCACGCGGCAGCGGTACGCCGTTCTTCACCGCCAGCACCTCGGCCATGATGCTCACCGCGATCTCCGGCGGTGTCTTGCTGCCGATGTAGATGCCGATCGGCCCGCGCAGGCGAGACAGGCTCTCAGTCGTCTGGTCGAAGTGCTCGATCATGCGGGCGTGGCGCGCTTCGTTGTTGCGCCTCGAGCCGATGGCGCCGACGTAGAACGCATTGGTTTCCAGCGCTTCGAGCAGGGCGAGATCGTCGAGCTTGGGGTCGTGCGTGAGCGCGATCACGCAGCTGCGGCGGTCGACCTTGAAGTCGCGCACCACGTCATCGGGCATGTCGGTGAGCAGCGCCACGCCGGGCACTGCCCACGATGCGCGGTACTCCTCACGAGGGTCGCACACGGTGACCGCGAAGCCGCTGAACAGTGCCATAGTTGCGAGGTATTCGGTGAGTTGACCGGCGCCGATGAGCAGCATGCGGTACTCGGGGCCAAAGGTGTTGGCCAGCACCTCGCCATCGTCGATCAAGGGTGAAGGCGCGGTGACCGCGCGCAGCTCCACGCGACCGCTGGCGATCTCGGTGCGGCGCTGCACCATCTGCCCATCGGCCAGGGTCTGTAACAGCGCGGCCAGCGAGACCGCGTCGGGGTTGAATTCGAGCACCAGCTCCAGCGTGCCGCCGCAGGGCAGACCGAAGCGGTGGGCTTCATCGGCGCTCACGCCGTAGGTCACGCGCTGCGGCGTGCTGTCGGGAATCTCGTGGGTGATGCCCTCCGCACGCGCGCTGGCTTCTGTCTGGTTGGCGCGGCTGTAGCGGTAGATCAGGTCGTCTTCAATACAGCCACCCGAGACCGAACCCAACACCGCACCGGATTCGCACAGCGCCATGATCGAGCCCACCGGGCGCGGTGAAGAGCCCCAGGTGCGGACCACGGTGGCCAGCAGGGCGCGTTGCCCCTGGTTGCGCCAGCCATGCAGCGTGCGCAGGACGGTGACGTCGAGGTTTTCCATGGGCCTGGGCTCCTTCAGCCCCGCGTGGCGAGGTATACCGCTGCCGCCACGAGGACGGCGATGGTACCCCACACCCAGGCTGGAAGACCTCCGCTGGTGGTGGGCGCAGGAAGGGCCACGACTTCACCTGCAGCGGCTGGGTAGCGGCGCTGCAACTCTTCCTCAAAGCGTCGGAAAAAATCTTCGGCCAGCGACTTGGCTGCGCCATCGATCAGCCGCTGGCCGAGTTGGGCGATCTTGCCACCCACGGTGGAGTGCACGGTGTAGCTGAGTTCGCAGCCGGTGCCGCTGGGTTTGAGCGTAACGGACGACTCGCCCTTGCCAAAACCGGCCACACCGCCCTGCGCATCGAAGCCGAGCTTGTACGACTGAGGGGGCAGGATGTCGGAGAGCACCACGCGGCCACTGAAGCGCGCGGCCACGGGGCCGATCTTGATGGCGGTGCCCACCGCGTAGGTGTTCTCGCCAGTGAGTTCAAACTTCTCGCAGCCCGGGATGCAGGTCTTGAGGATCTCCGGGTTGTTAAGCGCTTCCCAGGCCTGTTGTTGGGTCACGGCGAGTTGCCGGGTGCCTTGCATGTCCACGTTGAAATCTCCGTTGTGTGATGAAAAAAATCAAGCCCGCTGCATCAGCGCGGCCATCGAGCGCGCCAGGTCTTCCAGGCGGCTCAGGTTGTGCACGGCCAGCATGCCGTGGGCGTGGAGATGCAGCACGGCGGCACCCGTGGCCAGGGGCTGGTAGCCGTCGAAGCGCAGCAACGGGTTGAGCCAGAGCAGCTGTCGGGTGTGGCGCTTGAGCCATTGCAGTTCGGTGTCCAGCGACTCGGGTGCGCCGGTGTCCAGGCCGTCGGTGATGAGCAGCACCACGGTGCGCCGGCCAATGAGCACACGCCGGTGTTGTGCACGCAGCGCGGCCAGAGACTCGCCCAGCCGAGTGCCACCGGCGAAGTCGTCGATGGCGTCGTTGGCCAGGCTGAGCATCTGGTCGGTGTCGCTGTGGCGGAAGGCGAAACGCAGGTCGGTGAGGTGGGTACCGAAGGCGAAGGCTGCGCGCGGCGTGCCGCGGGTGGCTTGGTGCAGAAAGGCCAGTAGGAGCCGCGCGTAGCGTTCCATCGAGCCCGAGATGTCGACCAGGATCAGCAGCGGCAGTGGCTGCCGACGGCGTGTCTTCATGGGCACCTGCAGCAGCTCGCCGTCAAAGCGGCGCGCATGCTGCAGGGCGCGTGGCCAGTTCGGCCGGTGGCCACGTGTGCCCGCGCGTTCGCGCCGGGAACGCACGGGCGGCAGGGGCAGGGGAATGTCGCGCACGAGCTGCTCGACCAGGCGGAACTCGCTCGCCGAGAGGCCGGCAAAGTCGGCGTGGCGCAGGCGCTGCTGGTCGCTCGCGCTCATGGCCGCATCGAACTTCAGATCGGTCTCGCCCTGGTTGGGCGTGCGCGCCTTCAGGCCGGCCACGCTCAGTGCTTCCTGCACGCGCGCCTTGCGCCGCACCGGGTGTGCCTTGGCGGCCTTGGGCAGCATCTGCGAGAGGAGTTGTTGCGCGAGTTCGGGGTTGCGGAAGAAGGCCTCGAACATCTCACCGAACACGCCCAGGTCTTGCTGGCGGTTCACCAGCACCGCCTCCAACGCGGCGCGCAGGTCGTCCTTGCGCTCCACGCCCACAGCGTGTGTGGCGGTGATCGCCAGCGCCATGCGGCTGCTGTCCACCGGTACGCCGGCGCGGCGAAGTGCTCGGCCAAATGCCGTGATGTGGTCGGGCAGTTTCCCGGTACGCGCGTCTCCGAGGATCATGAAAAAAGACTCAGACTGGTTCGGGTGCCAGCAGTTGGTCCAACATGGGAAGCAGCGCCGACACATCTTCTCGCTGCTTGAACAGAATGCCGGCCGTGTCGTGGATCACCTCAGGGTCCAGCGTGAGGGTGTCCAGCGCCACCAGGGCCTTGGCCCATTCCACGCTCTCGGCGATGCCGGGGCCTCGTTGGAAGGCGTTGGAGAACGGCTGGCTGCGCAGGCGAGACACGAAGCGCGACACCTGTTCGGTGAGCTGCTTGCTCGCTTCCGGCACTTGACTTCGAACGATGGCGAGTTCGCGCTCGCGCTCGGGGTAGTCCAGCCACTGATAGAGGCAACGGCGCTTCACGGCGTCGTTCAGGTCGCGCGTGCGGTTGCTGGTGAGGATGGTCAGCGGCGCGGCCACCGCCTCGATGGTGCCGAGTTCGGGAATGGTCACCTGGTATTCGCCTAGGTACTCCAGCAGAAAGGCTTCAAACGGTTCGTCGGCGCGGTCCACCTCGTCGATCAACAGCACCGCACCGGGCGCCGGCGTCTGCAGGGCCTGCAGCAGCGGGCGGCGGATCAAATAGCGGGCCTGGTAGACCTCACGCTCGATCTCGTCGGGGGTTGCCGTAGCTTGGGCAGCGCGCATGTGCAGCAGTTGTGCCGTGTGGTTCCACTCGTACAAGGCTTCGCGCTGCTCCATGCCGTCGTAACACTGCAGACGCACCAGCGGGCGGCCCAGCACCTTGGCCAGAGCCTTGGCCAGTTCGGTCTTGCCCACGCCGGGTTCGCCTTCGAGCAGCAGCGGGCGCTGCAGCTTCATGGCCAGAAACACGGCAGTGGCTAGCCGCCGCGGCGCGTGATAACCCACACCTTGCAGGGCCTGGGTCAGGCTGTCGATGGACTCCACAGCAGGGGTGGCGGACAAGTCGCTCACGCGTTGGCCAGTGCCACCGCCACCTGCGTCTGCACCTTGATGAGGTGCGCACGGTAGGCCTGACTCGCGTGCAGGTCGCCGTTGATCTCACTGGCGTCAATCGCCACGGCGTTCACGGCATCGGGCGTGAAGCTCTTGCTGAGCGCGGCTTCCAGGCCGGCATGGCGGAACACGCCGTTGCCGGTGCCGGTGATGGCCACGCGCACGCCAGCAGCGGTGTGTGCCACGAACACGCCCACCAGCGCAAAGCGCGAAGCCGGTTGGCGGAACTTGGCGTAGGCCGATTTGGTGGGCACGGGGAAGCTGATCGCGGTGATCAACTCGCCAGCTTCGAGCGCCGTGGTGTACAGGCCCTGGAAAAAGTCATCAGCAGCGATGGTGCGGCGGTCGGTGTGCACCGTGGCGCCCAGTCCCAGCACCGCGCTGGGGTAGCAGGCTGCGGGGTCGTTGTTGGCCACCGAGCCACCCATGGTGCCCATGGCACGCACCTGGCGGTCGCCGATGCCGTCGGCCAGCGCGGCCAGACCGGGGATCAGCTTGCGCACCTCGGCGTGGTTGGCCACTTCCTGGTGGCGGGTCATGGCGCCAATCACGACGCGCTGGCCCTCCACCTTGATGCCGCGCAGCTCGGCCACGTTGCCGAGGTCCACCAAATGTTCGGGCTGCATGAGCCGCTGCTTCATCGAGGCGAGCATGGTCTGGCCACCGGCCAGGGCTTGTGCGCCGCCTGCGGTCATGCGTTTGGCGTCTGCCAGGCTGGTGGGCTGTTCAAGGGTGAATGCGTACATGGTGTTCTCCTTATTTCGCGGCTTGGATCGCGGTCCACACGCGGTTGGGGCTGGCAGGCATGTCGAGGTCTTTCACGCCCAGCGGTGCCAGCGCGTCGAGCACCGCGTTGATCACGGCCGGGGGTGAGCCGATGGCGCCGGCTTCGCCGCAGCCCTTGGTGCCCAGCGGGTTGGTGGTGCAGGGGGTGCACACGTGGCCCACGGTGAAGTCGGGGAAGTCGTCGGCGCGTGGCATGGTGTAGTCCATGAACGAACCGGTGACGAGCTGGCCGGTTTCGCGGTCGTACACGCATTGCTCCATGAGCGCCTGGCCGATGCCCTGCACCAGACCGCCGTGCACCTGACCCTCAACGATCATCGGGTTGATGATGGTGCCGAAATCGTCCACGGCGGTGAAGCGGTCGACCCGCACCACGCCGGTGTTGGGATCGATCTCGACCTCGCAGATGTGGGTGCCGGCGGGGTAGGTGAAGTTGGTCGGGTCGTAGAACGCGGTTTCGTTCAGGCCCGGCTCCAGCTTGTCCAGCGGGTAGTTGTGCGGCACGTAGGCGGTGAGGGCCACTTGGCCGAAGGTGACCTTCTTGTCGGTGCCCTTCACCGTGAATTCGCCGTTGGCGAACTCCACGTCGGCATCACCCGTCTCCATCAGGTGGGCCGCGATCTTCTTGGCCTTGGCCTCGATCTTGTCGAGCGCACGCATGATGGCCGCACCGCCCACCGAGATGGAGCGCGAGCCGTAGGTGCCCATGCCGAAGGGCACGCGGCCGGTATCGCCGTGCACGATGTCGACCATCGAAGGGTCCATGCCCAGGCGAGAGGCCACCACCTGGGCAAACGTGGTCTCGTGGCCCTGGCCGTGGCTGTGCGAGCCGGTGAACACGGTCACGCTGCCGGTGGGGTGCACGCGAACCTCGCCGCACTCGAACAAACCAGCGCGCGCACCGAGCGCACCGGCGATGTTCGACGGGGCCAAACCGCAAGCCTCGATGTAGCTGGAGTAGCCCACACCGCGCACCAAGCCCTTGGCGGCGGATGCTGCCTTGCGCGCTGGCAGACCGGCGATGTCGTGCAGCTCGTTGGCCTTTTGCAGGCACTGCGGGAAATCACCCGTGTCGTACTGCAGCGCCACCGGCGTCTGGTACGGGAATTCGGTGATGAAGTTGCGCCGGCGGATCTCGTCCTGCGACAGGCCGGTCTCCCAGGCCGCGCGGCTCACGATGCGCTCCAGCAAATAGGTGGCTTCGGGGCGGCCGGCGCCGCGGTAGGCGTCCACCGGCGCGGTGTTGGTGAACCAGGCGTCCACCTCCACGTACACCTGTGGCGTCGCGTACTGGCCGGCCAGCAGCGTGGCGTACAGGATGGTCGGCACGGCGGTGGAAAAGGTGGAGAGGTAGGCGCCGAGGTTGGCGTCGGTGTGCACCTTGAAGGCGAGGAACTTGCCGTCCTTGTCCAGCGCCATCTCGGCGTGGGTCACGTGGTCGCGGCCGTGGGCGTCGCATAAAAACGCTTCGGAGCGGTCACAGTTCCACTTGATCGCGCAGTTGAGTTTTTTGGCGGCCCAGGTGAGGCACACGTCCTCGGCGTACAGGTAAATCTTGGCGCCGAAGCCGCCGCCCACGTCGGGTGCGATCACGCGTACCTTGTGCTCGGGCAGGCCCATCACGAAGGCGGTGAGCAGCAGGCGCTCCACGTGCGGGTTCTGGTTCGACACATAGAGCGTGTAGTCGTCACCGGCGCGGTTGTACGAGCCGATCACCGCGCGCGGCTCCATCGGGTTGGGCACCAGGCGGTTGTTGATCAGGTCGATCTTGGTCACGTGCGCAGCGTTGGCAAACGCAGCGTCGACCTGGCCCTGGTCTCCGATGGACCACTTGTAGCAATGGTTGCCGGGTGCGGCGTCGTGCAGCGCGGTGGCGGTTGGCTTCATCGCGTCGCGCACGTCCACCACGGCGGACAGCGGCTCGTAGTCCACCACCACGAGTTCGGCGGCGTTCTTCGCCTGCTCCAGCGTCTCGGCCACGACCATGACCACGTGGTCGCCCACGTAGCGCACCTTGCCATGCGCCAGTATCGGATGGGGCGGCTCTTTCATGGGCTGGCCCTGGGTGTCGGTGATGAGCCAGCCGCAGGGCAGCCCACCGATCTTGTCGGCCGCCACGTCTTCACCGTCGAAGACGCCGACCACGCCGGGCGCGGCGAGTGCAGCCGACTTGTCGATTCTGATGATCTTGGCGTGGGCGTGCGGTGAGCGCACGAATACCGCCTGGCGCATGTTGGACAGCACGATGTCGTCGGTGTACTGGCCGGCGCCGGTGAGGAAGCGGTAGTCCTCTTTGCGCAGGAGGGATTCCCCGATGTGGGGGAGTTTGGCGAAGTCGATGGCACCCATGTCTTTGCTCCTTATGCCTTCATGGCCACAGCACCCTGCTGCACGGCCTTGACGATGTTTTGGTATCCGGTGCAGCGGCACAGGTTGCCCTCCAGGCCTTCGCGGATGTCGCGTGCGCTGGCGTCGGGGTGGCTCTGGCACAGGCTGATCGAGCTCAGCACCATGCCGGGCGTGCAGAAGCCGCATTGCAGGCCGTGACAGTCCTTAAAGGCGGCCTGCATGGGGTGCATGGTCCCGTCGGCGGCGGCCAGGCCTTCGATGGTGGTGACCTCGCTGCCGGCGGCTTGCGCCAGCAGCATGTTGCATGACTTCACTGCGCGGCCGTCCATCAGCACCGTGCAGGCGCCGCATTGCGCCGTGTCGCAACCCACGTGGGTGCCGGTGAGCTTGAGGTGTTCGCGGAGGGTTTGAACCAGCAGCGTGTGGGGCGCTGCGTCTACGGTCACGGCCTTTCCGTTGACCTTCAATTGGACCTGCATGTCTGTCTCCTAGTGTTGAGGGCAAGACGCAGTGAAACACGTGCGATTGGGCGCCGAGTTGAGTGATAACCCTCAATCGAATTAGATGGTTTCAATCATTCTCAAATTGAGACGAAGGGCGCCTCGGTTTCCAACGGGCGACACATATGAAATCAATGGACTGACGTATGCAATGCTCTGCATACATCGCTTGCCCCAGCGGCAGGTCGGACATGGACCATTTGGGGAGGCTGCCCAGTTGTCTCAATCTGAGACTTTTAAAAGCAAGCCGGCAAGTTGTGAATAAACCCTGAATTTGAAACCCGGTCAGAGCCAAACAATTGTATGAAGAGGTCTGCATATCTGGTCCCATGGACAGGCCTTTACCCAAACACGGAGACAACGATGCAAAAAGTCATTCACCTCAACCCGAACAAATACACCGGCTGCCTGCAGTGCGAGATGGCCTCCAAGCTTCATCTGGCGCGCCAACTGGTTGGCCGAGATCGAGCGGCGCCTGTCGCGCAGAATTCACCCCCAGTTGAAGAGCACATTGCCTTCGTCGAACAACCCTCCGAGGGCATCGCCACCCTGCTCTGGGCCACCGAGCCCGAGGCGCCGCACCGGCTGGCCACGCCCTTCTTCCACGCCGCCGCCGCGGCGGCGATGGATGTTCCGGTGGAGATGTATTTCACGGCGCGCAGCGTGCACTTGTTGGTGCTCGGTGTGGCCTGGTGCCTTTCCGTTTCGCAGCCACCCGTGGGCAGGCGCGCGGGCAGCTGGCCGATCTGCTCGAACAGGCGGCCTTGCTCGCCGGCAAGGACACAGAAGATGCTGGGCGCGACCGCCACTGTGCGCTCGATGCACCACTGCTGGTCGCACTGATCGCCCGCATCGACCCGGGCCACCCGGTGGCCACGTTGCACGAACAGTGGATGGCGGTGGGCGGCGCACTCACCAACCTGTTGAAAGCCGCGCACACGCTGGGCTATGCGGGCAGGATGCTGTCAGGCTCCAAGGTGCGCGCCGCACCGGTGGTGGCCGCGTTATGCGAACCCGGTGAACAGCTGGTGGGCTGGGTGATGGGCACAGCGCAAAGGCCGGGAACGCCGAAGTTTCAGACGCCTGCACCAGACGCGTTGATGCGCGACTGGCCGTAGCAACCGAAAACCGATCCGCAGCCGGGCCTCCCCAAGGCGGATCAGTCCCCTCGGGGGGTAGCGGACCACGCTCAGCGGGGAGCGTGGGGGCCTTCAATTCAATCCCACCAAGGCAAGAGGCGTTTCATTGCGGCGACTTCGCCGCAATGGTCGGTGGCATAGCCGGGCAGGGCGTTCAGGCGGTCTTTCCAGGCGCGGCTGCGCAGGCGCTGCAGCAGGCGCTGCATGGCGGGTTGCTCCAGCGCGCTCTTCAGGCACACCAGCAGGTAGCGCTCTTCGGTGAGCGGTACGAAGCCGAGACCCTGGGCACGGGCCGCGTATTCGGTGCCCAGTCCCACGTCGGCACTGCCGCTGGCCACGGCCTGGGCCACGGCGGCGTGTGAACTCTCGACGTTGTGGTACCCCACGATGTCCAAGGGCAGTAACCCGGCTTGCGCCAGCAGTTCTTCGATCAGCAGGCGGGTGCCGGTGCCAATGGCGCGGTTGACAAAGCGGGCCTTTAGCTGCGACACACCGCCGATGTCGCGCAGCCGCAGCGGGTTGCCTGGCGCCACCATGAGGCCTTGCGACCGGCGCGCGAAACCGATGATCTTGTGCAACCCCGGCTTGAGCAGGGGCCTGTAGGCGCGTGCGCTCAGGCTGCCGGACGCGGCAAACGGTTGCGTGTGAAAACCCGCCAGCTCACAACGCCCTTCGTTGAGTGCGCGGATCGCGTCCACGCTGCCACAGAAACGGATGTCCAGGTGCAGCGGTGGCGATGCGTTGCGGCCTTCGGTGGCCATGCCTGCGTGTTGCTGCAGTTCGGTCAGGGCGTGGTCGTGGCTGGCGTAGAGCGTGAGCACATCGCCACCGCCGGCGCTCTTGCCGTCTTCAAACGCCATGGCGAATGCGCGCTCGAGTTCGGCGCGCAAGCTCTCCATATGCGGCCTCAGCCGCGCCTGGGCCAGACGCTCGGCCATCAGCAGGCGTTCGCCAAACGGCGTGAGACGCGCGGCCTGACCGCGCTCCCAGAAGATCAGGGCCTGACCCAGCCCCGCCTCCCACTCCTTCAACTGTCCCCACACGTAACGGTACGACAGGTCCAGTTCGCGTGCCGCGCCCGAGATGGAGCCACTGGTGCGCAGGGCATGCAGCACATCCATCATGGGGTTGCGCAGCAAGGCCGGATGTTGCGAGCGCCCTGGTTCTGGAGAGGTCAGTGTGTAGGAGAGCTCTATCTTTCGCATGGAGCGAGAGTTTGCCTGAAACAACTTACTAACCATTCGCTGGACCGTATGTAGATGAGTTCAAATCGCGTCACTACGTACTCTCAATCCGGGAGCATCCCCGTAAGCTAACGCGCAACATATGAATACTTTTTCCGATGTCGTCACCACCGCATTGCACCTGGTGGTTTCGGGCGATCCGGGCCTGTGGTCGGTGTTCATCCGTGCCGACTGAATATTGAACCAGGGGTGGAAGCCGACTTTGAGAGGGTCGGCTGTACTGCGACCCACGCAACGAGATTTGTCCCATGCGCGCGGCCGTTATTTAGACCGACGGCCCGGCCACGCACACGCTGCGTCTGCCGGTGACGATGCCGTACGGAAGGTGGCGATTGAATGGCAGGTCATGGACGCAGCTGCCTTTCGAAGTGATGCACCCGAACGACTCAGTTCAGTCTTGAGGTGAATCAAGAATGTCAGCCTTGCTCGTGTGACTCTATACAGCACCAAGCCATGGAAGGAACACCGCCGTTTGCTCTCCCTCGGTGGCAACCTGCAGGACTTCTGCGCCGTACAGCGCGCGCAAGGAATCCGCAGTCACCACACCCCTCACAGGTCCCTGTGAGATGACCGTTCCCTCGCGCATCAGCAGCGCCCGATCCGCACACCGAAGTGCTTGATTCGGATCGTGCGTCGTGAGCAAGACGGCCAAGCCCTCCTGCGCCAAGGTGCGCACCGCACGCAGCACCAGCCCCTGGTTCCCGAAATCCAGGCTGGCAGTGGGCTCGTCGAGAAGCACGGCACGCGGTTGCTGTGCCAAGGCACGCGCAATCAGCACCAGCTGGCGCTCACCACCACTCATGTGGTGGACCGACCGATCCGATAGATGTGCCATGCCGAGTCTCTTCAAAGCGTCCTGCGCGATGACTCGGTCCCGCGCACCGGGGCGGGCCAGCAGCCCGAGATGGGCAGTGCGGCCCATGAGCACCATCTCCAGCGCAGTGAAGCCGAAGGTACTGGCTTGTCCCTGGGGGACGTAAGCCACACATCGGGCGCGCTCAGCCAGTGACCAATCGCGCAAAGGCCGCCCGTCGAGCTCAATCTCTCCACCACGGGCTGGCAATACCCCCAGCACGGTCTTGAGCAACGTGGTCTTGCCGCAGCCATTGGGTCCCAGCAGGGCCAGCACCTCTCCGCCACTCAGCGACAGAGAGATGGATTCACCCACCACGCGCGCGGGGTAGCCGATGCGCAAGTTCATGACCTGCAGCAATGGCGTCATGCCCAGCCCCGCTGAGCACGCCGAAGCAGCACGATGAAAAACGGAGAACCGATGAGCGCCGTGAGAATGCCCAGCGGCACCTCCACCTGCGCCACACTTCGCGCCAGCGTGTCGATCAGCAACAAGAATCCACCGCCCAACAGCGCCGAGACAGGTAACAGCCGCGCGAAGGACGGTCCCACCAGAAACCGTGCGAGGTGCGGCACCACCAGACCGACCCAGCCCACGATGCCCGCCGCCGCCACACTGGCTGCGGTTATGAGCGTTGCCGCCGCCACGATGGCCAGTCGCAGCAGCGTGGTGCGTGCACCCAGGGCCCGTGCTTCCTCTTCGGGCAAGGACATCACGTCCAGCCGCCAGCGCAACAACAGAAGAACAACCAGACCGAGCGCCACCGGCAACAGCAGCGCAGGCAAATCGTCGGCATGGGCACCCGAGAGGCTGCCCAGCAGCCAGAAGGTCATGGCCGGCAGCTGGTTGTACGGGTCGGCCAGTGTCTTGACCAGCCCGATGCCCGCACCCAGCAAGGAGCCAATGACCACCCCCGCCAACAACAGCACCAACACGGGATCGCTCTGGCGCACGGTGGACCCCACACCGTAGACCATGCCCACAGCGAGCAACCCGCCGGCAAACGCCGCCAGTTGGATCCCGGCGATTCCCATTGAGAAGTAGATGCCCAGCAATGCACCCAGCGCCGCCCCTGCGGAAGCACCCAGGATGTCGGGTGAGACCAGCGGGTTGCGGAACAAACCCTGAAACGCTGCACCGGCCACCGACAGTGCCGCGCCCACGGCCACCGCCGCTGCAATGCGCGGTGCCCTGATCTGCCACACCACGGTCTGCAGCGTGTCACTGGCACTTCCGGTGATCACCGCCCACAGGTCTGACAACGACATGGGCGTGCGTCCGACGGTGAACGCCACGAGCACCCCTGCGAGCAACACCACCAGAGCCCACCAGGTGCCCAAGCGCGCCACTCTCAATCCCGGCCCGCCAGCACGCGCTGCACCTGCGCGGGTGACAGCTCCACTTGGTAGAAGCGTCGGTAGAAGTCGCGTGCAATGGCGCCCAGATCGTCCCTGAACTGCTCTGGCAACACCTTTGCCCCGATCCACCACAACCCGGGCAGGCGGTTCACGCTGGGTGGGAAGTCCACCCAACCGAACGGCAGCTTGGGACTGAGGTGCACGCGACCGCTCTTCACCGCGCTCACGTTGCGCCACAACGGGATGTCCTTCACCGTGGCGGCAAAGGTCTGATCAATTGTGATGATGACCTCAGGGTCCCAGGCCAGCACCTGTTCCATCGACACACGGGCCAGGCCACCCGGCATGCGAGTGGAGACGAGATCGATGCCCATGGCCTCGAACATCTCGACGTTGATGGACCCGTCCAGGCCCGTCTCCAGTCCCAGCGGGCCTCGGGCGTAGTACACGCGGGGTCGCTGCGTGCGTGGCACACGAGCTACTCGCTCCCGCACGCTGCGAAGTGTGTCCTCGGCGTAGCGCGCCAGACCCTCAGCCCGTGCACGCACGCCCATCAGGTCACCCAGCAAACGGTAGCCGGCGGGTACGGCCTCCAGCGCGCCATCGATCAATGCGTACGGTATGCCCGTCTGGGCCTGTACACGGTCGGCCAGTTCCACAAACGTCGGTCTCACCGAACCGGTATCCACGATCAAGTCGGGTTTGAGCGCGACCACGGTCTCCAGGTTGGCGGTGTTGCCGCGCCCGGTGAGGCGCCCCAGCTCAGGCCGATTCCCCACACCCGGCAGCAGAAACTCCAACTCTTCGGGACGGTTGGCGCGTGGCCGGCCCAGCAGCGTTTCGGGAGCCAGGGTGTACAGCCAGATGGCGGCAGGCGGGCCCGCTGGGAACACACGCTGCACGCGAGTGGGTACGGACACGCTGCGGCCGGCGCTGTCTGTCAATCGACGGGGCTGCGCACGCACACTTGGCGCGATGCCAGCCGCCAGCGCCGCCAGCATCAGCGCGCGGCGTTGCGGGTCAGGGAGTTCCAAAGCCATGGCGCGCAAACACTGCCTGCGCACCAGGCGCCGTCATCGCATCGGCAAATGCGAGTGCTGCCGGGTGTGCCCCACGGCGCACCGTGAGGCCATAGTCGGCCCCCACCTGCAATGCGGCTGGCACGGCCACGATTTTGAGGCGCGGCACCTCCCGCTGGGATGCCACGGCATTGGTGCAGTAGGTGAGGAACACATCCGCCTGACCTTGGTCCATGACCCAGGCATAGGTGCCTCGTCCTGCAGGGGCCTTCGGGGAGGTGGGTCCACCGGTGAGCTGAAGGGCCTTGCGATCCAGCGTCGCGTAGGCACCAGAACGAACCGCGTCGGCTTTGCGGAACAGCGCCCACGCATAGTCGCCTGACGGATCGGCTTTCGGTGTGCTGGTGCCTACCCGAACCGAAGGATCCAGCAGAACATCGAGCAGGCGCTCGGGCGTGGCATTGATGTTGGCTTGGGTCAGCGCACACAGCTGGTTGCGCGCAAACACGCGCGGTGTACTCCATCCGCCCGCTTCCGCCAAGCGTTGCGGGTGACCCATGTCAGCGGAGGCGAACACCTGTGCAGCCTCTCCCTTCTCGATACGCTCGCGCAGCAAACCCGAGGCCGCGAACGAGAGCGCCAGTTTCTGGCCGGTGCGTACCTCATGGTCGCGGGCGATTTCAGTCAGCACCTCGCGCAAGCTGCCTGCCGCCACCACTGCAATGGGATCAGCGCTCACGGCCATCGGCGGTGGAGAAGAGCAGGCGGCCAGCAATCCTGCAGAGAGCGCTGCGGTCATGGTCGCTCGCATGGTTCACTTCACCGCGTTCGGGAAGAACAGCTGTTCGCCACCGATCTTGTAGCCAGCAATCGCGGCCTGGCCTGCCGGGCCGGTTACCCAGTCCACGAACTTCTGACCGTCAGCCGTCTTCACCTGCGGGTGTTTGGCCGCACTCACCAGCATCACGCCGTACTGGTTGAACAGGCGCTTGTCGCCTTCGACCAGGACCACGAGGTCACCGCGGTTCTTGAAGTTGAGCCAGGTGCCGCGGTCGGCCAAAACGTATCCACCTGCGCTGGAGCCGATGTTGAGCGCGGGACCCATGCCGCAGCCGCATTCCTTGTAACCGGTGCCCTTGTTGGCATCGGTGTCGGTCATCTTCCAGAAACGCAACTCGGCCGCGTGCGTGCCGCTCTTGTCACCGCGCGAGATGAAGGGTGCGTTGGTGGTGGCCACCTTCTTCATTGCAGCGACGATGTCGCTGCCTTTGGTGGCGGCCGGATCGGCCTTGGGGCCGATCAGCACGAAGTCGTTGTACATGACCTCCAGACGCTTTGCTGCAAAGCCATCCGCCACGAACTTGTCTTCGGCCACCTTGTCGTGCACGAACAGCACGTCGGCATCGCCCCGGCGCGCCATATCGATGGCCTGGCCGGTGCCCAGCGCCACAACCTTCACATCAATGCCGCTGGCCTTCTTGAACTCGGGAAGCAGGTACGAGAACAAGCCCGACTGCTCGGTAGACGTGGTGGAGGCCACCACGATGCTCTGTGCCAGGGCGGCTCCTCCGAGCACAAGGCCAGCGGTGAACAGGGCGAACGGACGGATGACTTTCACGGACTCTCTCCTGAGGCGAAAAAATGCAATCGCGAGCTGAACTACTGCGATTGACGGTGGGAAAAATAGGTTGGTTATGAAACTGCGCTTCGTCGCTGGTTACCTATCCAGAGCGAGTCAGTGCTACAGGAAGATGAGCGGCGACCCGAGGGCGCAGGTGCTACTGCGATCGGGTAGCCAAGCATAGATGGCCGCAGGCGTTTGCGGGCTAAGTAGTGACGCGGTATGAAGTGGCATGCATATACCGGCGCAGTTCCTGAACGTCGGCTTTGTGGGGTCGTCCTGTCACTCCACCAAGAGAGCCTGCGTGGCCGGGGGCCGCGCTAGGCTTGCGTGGTTTGACAACTTTCAAAGACTGCAATCAGTCTCTAGCGGGCATAGGTACATGTTTGGCCCGGTTGCAGGGAAAGCAGTCGTGCTAGGCTGACTGAATGGAAGCTACTCTTTCACCAGAAACGTATTTGGAGATGCTGGGTGACTGGCCTGCTGCGGTCGGCCGCTTTGTCCTAGCATTTAGTTCATGCGAGTACTGGACCTACGTCTATCTGCAGCAGCTCGGGACTAGATCAGTTCGGGCGGAACTAGCTAACTCAAAACTCTCTGTTCGTGTTGAGCGAATTTTGAAGCTTGCGCGCGAAAGGGGAGTCGCTCAGGACCTCTATGCAGAGATATGCTTGGTTTCGAAACGGCTTCGCATTCTTGCTAAGCAGCGCAACTTTGCTGCACACAATGCGCCGATGGCGCATGTGTTTGAAAGCCTCGATACAGGCCAACTCGAAATCCGGTTTGAAATTCGGGGCGTGAACAACAGCGAGCGCTTGGTTACCCAGGATGCACTGCTAGCTTGGTTCAAGGATGCCGTAGCCCTTGAAAATGATCTGGCGTTGCTTGCTGGGCGCATTTCCAAGGCCACCTCTGAGTAGCGGCATTTGTGTCCAGTGGTGGGCCAAACCATGCGAGCATCTGCGTCAGCTTGAGACTGGTTGCGGACGTTCGTCTGCGAGGCAAGGCAACGTCGCGACGTTGCCTTCTGGTCACAGCAGCAAGCAGCGCTCGAACGGCAGCAGGCCCTTCCATACCTGTCGTTCCACCGCGTTCGGTGGACTGGGACCTCCGAGCACAGCTTGCAACGATGGATCACTGCGGTGTGTGCGCCTGACATCGTGGAGTCTTTCGTTTCGTTCTTCTAGAGACTGGTGTGTTGACCTGTGAGGACTTAGAGTTCAAACCGGCGTCACCGGGAGCGTCAGAGCCGGCTTGTAGCTTCTGCCGTTCGAGCCTTCGAAGTCAAACTCGTACAGGGTGTTTCTCCCAAGACTGGTTTGACGCTGTCCGAGGAAGAAGGTGAACGCGTTGGGAGCAGCAACAAAGAGGTGGAGGTCAGGGCGTTCAACGGGTCGACGCGCATTTATTTCCTGAGCCAAGGTTTCCGCCAAGGCGAATGCGTGACGACCGGACTTCACGACCTGAGCGCCCGCACCGCCTTTTGGCTTTGCCACCAGAAGCAAGCCCATGAGCTGTTCATCGCTTGCCAAGTACCTTTGCACGTCAGCGGTAATGTCGTGGGTAAGGCCAACTGCAACCGCCATTCCAGCACTGGGATCGCCCAAGGAGAGGTGCTCGAACTCCCAAATCGACCAAGCAGGATCTGGCTGGCTGTCGGTTGCGCTCCAGATGGTGCTTCCCAGGGTGCGCTGCTCAATCTCGACGTGTCGGCCTGACTTGATGTTCAGCACCGAGCCAGCGGCATAGGCGAGGGTGACGTGGGTGTCCATCACCAAGCGCAGGCTCACATTGCTCTTTCCTGCTGCAAGCAAGAAGGAGCTGAGCTGTGGATAGAGTGAAGACTCCCACTCAGTCTGGTCGCGAATCCGGCGATCGTCGAAGCTCGCGGTAAGGTCCAAAATTTCCGTGCACCGGTCTTCCAGTTTGTCGAAGGGGTGCTCAAACGACTTCACTCCAAAGGCGACGTGGTGCTTCTGGGGACCCTGAAGAAGGCCTTCACGCTTCACCGCGTCGAGAAAAGAGTCGCGGTTGAAATCGAGTCGACCTTGTGCAAGCCATTTGTAGGCAATGTCGTCGTATCTAAAGCTGCTTTCGGTCTCGGGAACGCGAGCCAGGCCGCGAGCCTCGAAGAGGTTGTTCAAATGCTCCCTGTGGTCGTCCAACGATGTGGCGTCAGTGTCGATAGCAAGCGTGCGCGCAAGATACTCAAGTTCCTTGTCGTCGATGCCCAGGTGATCGCGCCACAGTTTTCGAATCTGGCCTCGCCAGGTGCGGTCGCTACCACCATCGAAAAGGTCCTTGGTTCTGATCGTCTTGGAACCCTGAAAGATGAGTTCACGCAACCGGTCATTTTGCGCGACCCGCCAGTTGGTGATTAGCTTGAAGCGCACGCCGACACCTTCAGGGGCATGAACAACCTGCGCTGCCCGGGCTCGCTGCAGGAGAGAGGTGGTCGTGGCGTTAATCCAGTCAGGACTGGTCAGATCGGCGTACCCGAAATCGTTGAGGCTCACATGCCATTTGCATTGAATGTGCTCTCGCAGGAGCCGCTGCCCATTGTGGTCGTGCACCGGCCTGGCTGGGTCATAGGCCACCCAGATGTCGTCGAAACCTTTCGGCCCAGACTCGAAGCCAACCTGAATGACTGGACTCTGCGGGTTTAGCAGGTTGGCTGCGCGCCACCAAAACTGTCGCGCTTGGAAAGCATCGCCATCTCGGCGAACTGCAACGGCTTGAGTCATTCTTTTTCCCTCTATAGTTTTCCCAGGTCCACTGGTGTGTGCGTTCAGCCAAGCAGTCAGTAGTCTTTGAAGGGCGGAGTCGGCACCATCGACTGCGCAATGACGAGTGCGCGCGCCGGTGCAACAGGGCCGTTCGGATACGCATCCAGGACGAAGGTGGGAAGCAGCCGCTGGGTGATGTCTGAGTAGGTGAACCCGTACGGACGTTTCGCCTGCTCGCCCGTCACGTGGACGAGGGACATGATGTCTGCGTTGGAGAATCCTGCGGGCTCGAGACGGCGCGAGAGCGCTTCAAAACGTTGGCCCGCATCGGGACGCGCGAACGTCAGTATGTCAGCGGCGCGACGGCGCACAGCAGGGTCCAGGGCGGTCAAGCGGTTGGTACACATCAGAACTGCAGCTGGAACGCCACCGTTGGCCAATCGGTCGATGCCACGGATGAAAGCATTGACTCCAGCGCGGTCTTCATGGTGCATCTGCTCCGACTCGCGAGACTGTGCGAGCGCGTCTGCTTCGTCGACAAACAAGATAACCCCGCCGCGCGCAGCCCCCTTGCTTGACTTGAACTTGCTGGCCATCGCGAAAGTCTGTTCGAATGCGCTGGAGACCAGCTGCGTCATCTCGCCCACGCGCCCTTGCCCGCGCGAAGACAGGCTCAAAGGGAGCAGGGTGATGCCAACTTGTTCTTGGCGAGCAACCAGGTCACCTATGGTTTCGGCCAGTTCGGTTTTGCCAGACCCGACATCGCCTGCAAGAATGACCAGAGGCGGGCGACGGGTGACAGAGGTGAGAAGCTCCGACGCGTTGGCGTGATGCTTTTTCTGCCAGGTTTCCAGTCCCGCCGGATTGATGAGAATCCCCAGCATGTTGGCGAGACGTTTGATTTTCTCGTCCATGCCAACCAGCCGGGCTAGCCGGGCCTTGGCCTCTGGGTCCGGGAGGGTAATGGGGCGCTCGAAAACGTTCTGTTGTCCGGTTGGCGCGTTCATCAGTAACCCTTCAAGCTGGAGCGGCCGAGGGTGCGCTCGCCGGCGGAGTACGTCTTGTCGTCCACGAACGAACCGTTCACAGGGGAGGGTTCGGCGGACACACGCTGCAAGGCAAGTCCGCTTTCGAACGTGGTCCGCTGGCTCTCGCTGAGCGCGAACCATGCGCTGGTGTATTCGAGGAAACTGCTGAAGTTCGCGTTGGCGATGTCTTTTCCAGGCGCAATTCGGCCTGGGTCATCGTTGGTGAAGCCGAAGGTGAAATCGTTCGCGGTGTAGCGCAGCGTGGGCTCAATCCACAGGCAGTTGCGCTTGAATCCGTAGGTTACTTGCTTCAGATACCCGTGGCGGAGGAGTTCGGTAGCTTCGGACTCGAATTCGGCAATGCGCTGGTCAGTTATGTGTCCATACAAGCGCTGAATGCGCTTGAGGTCTGTTGCCACTTTGGCGGCGAGGTCTCGCGCATGGACGATGGTGAAGGTCTTGGCCTCCGTGAGGGAGAAACTGCTGCTCATGTTCTTATCCTTGGAATTGAGTGCCGAAGACTTTCTGCCAGTAGTAAACCGTCAGCTGCTTGGTAGGTGCGGCCAACGCCGCGTCGATAGCGTCGCCCGCTTCCAGGGCGGCCTCGACGATTGCGTCGGCGTTCTCGTCGGTGTACAGGCGCGCCACGTTGTTCTTGGCGTTGATGGGATCGATGATTTGCACCGGGTCCCCCAGCTTGAGAGCGCTGGAGGCCTTGTAGTAGTCCTCGAAGACGATGCGCTCGCGAAAGTTGGTGCGCGCAACGTAGGTGAAAAAGGCCTGAAGGGCTTCTGGGTAGTCGGAGAAGTCCACACCTTGGTCACAGAGCTTGGCCAACACCATTTCGACCATGAACGACTTGAAGCGAAAGCCCTCGCGTTCCTGCTTCATAAGCTTCGCCCAGAACTTCGCCAGCCGGACCACTTGCGAGAAGTGCAGGGGTTGGGCCTGCTTGCGGTTGCGCGCAAAGTCCAGGTGCAAGGGGATGCTGGTCTCAAGGAATGAGCCGTCTTCCTGGCTGATCAGGTTGCCTCGCCAGTCGGGCAGGCCAGCGTACAGGATGGGCACCACGTCGATATCAAGCCCACTTCCCCGAAAGGAGACCGTCACCGAATAGGTCTGGGGCTTCACCTGGTCAGGTGAGAAGTTAGGAAAGGCCTTGCGCAGTCGCTCTGCCAGGTATTCCAGCAGTGCCTGCAGGTCTTGGGGTGCATCGGAGCCGCTGATGTAGACGGCCATGTCGATGTCGTTGAGACTGCGCAGGGCGGTGCCTTTGGCAAGGCTGCCGGCGAGTTGGATCCGTTTCAGGGAGAAGTCGGGGTTCTCCTTCAGGTAGACCTCGAGTTTTTCGCGAAGGCGCCGGGCTTGAGCCCGGTACTCGTCAGCGTCGGCTTTGGGAAGGTTGACCTTTTCATCCGCGAAGAACGCGAGCTCGCGGTGGCCAACATGGATACGGGACATCGATACTCCTTTGGTTTCAGGCTACAGCGCTGGGCGGCTAAGGCTTCGGCTGATGAGGAAACAAAGTATACGTATAAAAAGTAAACGCGTCAACTTACTATACTCATGTCATGAAAGTCCCCGCCAAACCTTCGACGCCCGTTCTCTCGCCCAAGTTGTCCGAGCCTGAGAAGACTCCGCGATGGAGCCAGGAGCGGCGGCTAAGGTTTATCGATTTCAGACTGCAGTGGCAGGAGCGGATAAACCGAAACGACCTCAAGGTGTTCTTTGGTATCTCGGTTCCGCAGGCGTCGGCAGACATCGCGCTGTACAGCGAACAGGCGCCTGAAAACATTGAGTACGACCGCAGCTCGAAGACGTATGTGGCCAAGAAGTCCTTCCAAGCCCTGTTCAAAAGCTCTGGGCCGGACCAGTACCTTGCTCAGTTGCTTGCTGTTGACCGAGGAATCCTTGACCCAGACCAGGCGCTAATGGGAACGCGCCCTCCTACAGAGTCCGTGCAAGTGCCTGGACGCACGATTGACCGCAAGATCCTGGCAGGATTGCTGCACGCGATCGAGCACACCCAGATGGTGCATGTGCGCTACCAGTCAATCTCTCGCAATGAGCCTGTATGGCGCGACATCAGTCCCCATGCGCTGGGCACAGATGGTCTGCGATGGCACGCAAGAGCCTATTGCCATTTACGAAATGGCTTTCGCGACCTGGTGTTAGGGCGGATTCTTGAGCTGGGCGAAGTGAAGCCGTCTAAGGTCCAAGTCGACCAAGACACGGAATGGCACCGTATGGTGGAAATCGTGTTGGTGCCCGGCAAGGATCTGACGCCGGAGCAGCGTCAGGGTGTTGAGGCAGACTACGGAATGTCCGATGGCCGAGTGGTATTGAAGTGCCGCAGAGCAATGTTGTTCTACACCCTGCGAACACTCAACTTTGACTACGACGGCAACCCCCGGAAAGGGGAGCGACAGCTGATTATTGAGAACCTCGAGCAGCTCAAGCCATTGCCTCGTCCCGGACAAGCCTGAGTCAGCTTCCGCAACCGGTTGACTTAACGACTAGATGTTTTAGCCAATCAAGTCGGTGTCGAGCAGCCAAGCGGGGTCTACCACCTCAACGTGCGCAAGTTTGTTTCGCACTCGTTTGAGATGGTTCACCCTGCGCGTCAGGTCCCTATCGCTGCATCTAGCTTGAAACAGTTGATATGAGAGCTGACCAATTTCTAGATCTTCGACCTTGTAGATCTGCTCACCCTCGACAGTGATGGGGAAGCGCAAGTACCTTGCGGCTTTCGCAGCTAGTTGTCGACGGCGTTGCTCCACGAGAGGCAGGCCTATGGACGCTTGTGCATGCCAAATCCTGAGGTTGACCTCGCTATTGCCTTCGTTGATTGAGAGCCAGAGCGAGTGGCTCATCCGCTGCCCTTCAAAGATGTCCTCTGTGCCAAGACACCAGCAGCACTTGCTGCCTTTCGACCATTTTCGCTCAGTGGCAATGTCTTCCAACAACCCGTTCGGCTGACAGAGATCCTTTATAGACAAGGGGACGAGCTTCGCGGCCAATTCAACGTCCCAAAGACTGAGCCTCGCAACGATGCGTCTGGAGAAGTCACGCACCGCCCCTGGCTTATCGATGTTGGCCAACTGGGCTCGGATGAAAACCTGGGTGTCAAGCTCGCTTACGACCCCGGACCAGGGGTATTCGGCAATTGCCGGCGCATGTACCCGGGCGGCATCTCTGTCCACACCATTCAGGACACAAAGAAGCAGTGGCGGTTGCTCGTTCGTTCCAGCGCGAAGTTCACGTTCGTACTCCTGCAAAAAGCGCTTCCACTGGGGCCAGTCTGAGTCACCGATGTTCTCGACCACTATCACGGTCGATTTCAGGCCCCTCACGAAGTTGGCCACCGACTGCCGCTCCTTGTCTTCTAATTTGATGCCAAGCTCGCGAAACAGGAAATCCAGTGGGTGCTCGCCTTCGCTCCAGGCAAGCGAGACCCTGTGCCAGGCTTGGCTGGCCAAGCGGGAGCAAATCGTCTCGCCAAATCCTTTTGGGTGATGGGATGGAAACATCACCACTCCTGCACGGTGCGCGCGCAGGCCTTCCTCTATCTCCGAGAGAAAACTCGAGGGTCCGTAAAGGTCCCAAAAGTTCATTTTGGCGCCGCGACTTGACGTTCAATTTGCCTAGCTACGAATGCATCGAGCTCGCAAAGCCCATCGGCATCGCACTTAACGAGACCAAGCAGCTTGGCCCAAGCCAGGGACTGATGTACCAGCTCCCCGTCCATTGACGTAAGAATACTTAGGTCCTCCGCAGTCTCAGGAGCATCTAGCGCGACCATTTCTTTGAGAAGCGCCATGGGCTCTTCAATGTCAAGGCCGAAGGCTTGCGCAACAGCATGGATGGCTGCAGAGGACTTGGGCTCTTTGATAGCCTCCAATCGAGTCTTCAGCGTTGCGCCCTTGGCCGACCCGAGTTCTTGCAGCAGCATGGGCCAGTAGCCGATCCTTTGTTCAATCAACTTACGGTCTTCGAGTTTGGAGGAGAGTTCCAAGTCGGTGAGCCACTGTCGAACGAAACCATCACGCCACTGACGCAGCTCGGTGCGGTCAAGATGTTCAAACAGCTCCCCGGACTTCACCAGCTGCCAGCTCTTGTGCGGGTCAGCGATGAAAAGCACATGCAGCGTCTTTTCCTCGGACACCAGCTTCGCGGTGGACTTTTGAGCGAAGAGGACCATCTCGGTATCCCACTGACAGTCAGGCGGGACAACCAACAACGTCCTGCCAGTTTGCCGACCTCCACTTACCCTTTCAAAGGTGAGCTGGAACTCCTTTCGAGAGTTGCATTGGGTAGCGATGTGCAGTTGCTCGCAGTCCTTGTCGTCAGTGAGGAAGTCGACGATTCGATCCACCCCCAGCGCGCGACTACCAAAGATGACACTGACCCCGCTGTGTTGTTGCGAATACGAGCGCCGTTGACGAAACGTGAGCGGGTGACGCAAGGGGCCGACATCATTGGCCAAGCGAGCCCTGAACGTGTCGTGCTCGAACTCCACAGGCATTTCACGATCACGAATCAAAACGTCGGAGACGTCCTCCGAGCTCCCCAACAGGAGCAGGACGTTCGGATTTCTAAGGGAGTAGTTGCCTACGTCGCTTCTGCGGAGCACACCGAGCCCGACCATCTCCTCGAGCAAGACTCGAAATGCCACGTCGCTTGTGTCATCGAATCCCACGTGCCACCATTCCCTAGCTTTATGGGAGATGCTCCATACCGGCATGCCCTCTGCAACCGAAGTCTTGCCGGCCAGCGCTTCATACGCCAGTGTGTAGGCTATGACCTCATAGCGAGTGTCGAGTTGAAGTGTCAGCTGGAACTTTGCGCGAATCTCTTCGCGCAGGCTAGGCTTGCGATAAACCGCATCCACGTCGCTTGCTCGAATCTCGTAGCGAGGCCCCGGCATCTGGAACTCCATTCGCACCACCTCAAGCATGTGTCTAAGCAGATGGTGGCAGTAGAGCTGAATCAGGCTAGGGTAGTAGTTCGTCTGCGCAAGGATTCGCGTAATGAGGCTGCGATTGGTGAAGTGGAAACCGGCCGCCTCGAACGGCCCCCGAATCAAGTCTTCGGCATCGCGCCACTCCTGGGCCGCGAGCAACGGGCCAACCTTGATTGGCTGGCCAAGATGAGCGAGCGGGTGATTCGCTTGCTCTGTTGTACGCAGTACGTTGTGCAAACCGGCGAAGACAACTTTGAACCGCCACTGCGAGGCGGTCATCAGCTCCTTCAAACGGCGCGTTTCCATGAAGTCATGTTTGCCGTCGTCTTCGAAAAAACTGTCTGCCTCATCAAGTAACAACAGAATTCGAGTGTCTGGATTGGCTTCCAGCATCAACTTCATGGTCTCCTGGAAGCGATCAACTCGGCCTTTCACAGCGTTAGGTTCTGGGACTTCGGCAGGCAAGAGCTTGAGCTTGATAAAGGTGCGCCAGAGGACCGGCCATATTTCTGCACTCTTACGGTTACTGCCGATGCCCTCTGCTCGCAAGTCAATCCATTTGGCATGACGTCCTCGCCCCGGCGCGTGGAAGTCCTTCTCAGCCTTTCTGAGCAGCGCCGTGTTGCCTAACTGTCGGCCACCGTAGATGAAGCATCTCCCGTTCTGCTCTTGCACTGTTTGTAATTCCTCCAGCCGGCCGAAGAACATTTCAGTCGGCACTACGCCCGAAGTTGGCTCGTAAGGCTGCGAGAAGGAGAACGGAAGTGCGGTGGAAAAAAGTGTGGTCGCAGGGGACGTGGTTGAGCTCAGTAGGAACAGGAACATTGTTTCATCAACAAGGATGAAAGAGCGTTGCTGTGCTCGCGCCTGTCGGCTGGCTTCTTGCCGCTTCTTGTTCGTCAGTCGACCGAAGTAAAGTAGGATTGTTGGCTCGGAAAGACTGGTGTCGCCCACGAGTTTCACGACATCGTCTTCAACGGGGCGCGGCCAAACGCAAAGTATGCGATAGGTGCCTTTTGCCTTCGACCCGAAGTGAGGAATAGGGCAAATGGACCGGTCCTCGACTGGTGATGTCTTGACCTTGTGCTCAGTACGACCGTTAACGGTACGGTTTTCAATTTCCGCGACTGAGAAGCCCAGAGCAGCAACCAATGCACGCAGGCGCTCGCGCTCCACCTTCTGATGGCGACGGGTCAAATACCAAGCTTCAAGCGCCCCAGAGGCTTCTTTAAGGCGAGCAGGATGCTGGCGAGAGAAGTCCAACGACGCGATTGCCTCACCTTTCTCGACGGCGGTGAGAACATCTTGGACTTCTGCTCCCTCTAGTGCTTGGTCGATTTGAGCGGAGACACTTGGGAAGAAGCAATTGAAGAGATCCTGAGCACTCTGCGATGAGGCGTGAATGGGTTCTCCGCTCTCAAGCCTTTGCAGGTACTCGTTCGTGGTCAGCATGTCTCCCGAGGTGATAGCCGCCCGAATCTCGTTGACCACCGGTTCGCTCATGCCATCTTCACGCAACTTCTCGAATCTCTGCGTTGCTTCCTCAACCTTGGCGGCTCGCCTAGGGCCTGTTAACACAACCGCAGACCATCAGCGACGAGCACGAAGCTGATGAAGCCCAGGAACATGAGGTCGAGTTTCTCGAACCGCGAGAAGATACGGCGATAGCCCTTGAGCCGACGGAACAAGCGCTCGACCTCGTTGCGACGCCTGTACATCTCGCGGTCGTACTCCCAAGGCTCTATGCGCGTCTTCATTGGTGGCACCACTGGAATGAAACCCAGATCCAGTGCCAACTGCCGTGTCTCATTGCCTTCGTAGGCACGGTCCATCAACAAGTGCACTGGTCTGCTGGTCGGCCCAAGACTGTTGAGCAGGCGCCGGCCTTCAGGCGCGTCGTGCGCCTGTCCAGGCGAGAGGCAGAACGTTACGGCCGTTCGAGCATCCGCGGCAACCATATGAATCTTGGTGTTCCATCCGCCTCGGGATTTTCCGATGGCTTGTGGGCCGTTTTTTTTAGTGCCCCCGTGCCGTCGGGATGGACCTTGATGCTTGTGGAGTCCAGAGAGACCGCTTCGATCTTGATTCGCACGACCTGTGCACGCTGCAACTCCTCGAACATGCGATCCAGGACGCCGGCTTTGGTCCAGCGGTTCATGCGCGTGTAAATCGTGTGCCAGTTACCAAAGCGCTTGGGCAGTCCGCGCCACTTGCAGCCATGCTCGGCCACATAGAGGATCGCGTTGACCACCTGCAGGTTGCTCAGGCTGACGTTGCCACGCTGCTTGGGCAGGCAGTGCTCAATGGTGGCGAATTGTGCGGGTGTGATCTCCATGCCCGATATTGTCCGGCGCAAACGACACGATCGCTATTAGTGTTAACACGCCCTAGTTCTCATATCGCCGAAGATGGCGTCAAGCCGGCCAAATACAGGGCGGAAGTCTCTAATGGCATCAACGTCCAGTCGAGCCTGCACTTCCACGATGGCTCCTTCATGGACCGCTCGGTCGGCTTCTGAGATTAGCCCCAACGCCAAACCGGTGTCGATTTGCTCGCGCGCAGACTCCAGATTGCGTTGTAGTTGCTCGCGATGAACGCGAATCTCGTCGTTAAGAACTTGGCGAAGGTCGCCCCCGCCGGCGAAGGTCTCGCCCGACTCTTCAATGATGTCCAGAATTCGCTGCGCGCTCAAGAGGTCGTTCATCGCTACGCGACTGTGGAATGCTGTGTCCGGATCTACGGGTTCGGCAATCGCTTTGCTGAGGACCTCTTCAAGTTGGTCCAAGGCAGTGGACGGGCTCCATTCGTCATCGACATCAACCTGTGGTGTCATGACCAGAACCTGGCCTAAAACTCGGGAGGGCGTGGGCTCCTCATTTGGAAGGGCCACTTCCGCATCGAGCAGCTCCTTGAATGACTTGAGCGCTCTAACGACCTGTTGTCCAGCAGCTGCCACCAAAGCGAAGCTGTCTTCAGTCGCCTGCACTGCGAGGGAGTCGAGTGATGCTCCTATCAAGGGCGCCGTCTTCGATCGAAGGTCGTCAATTAGCTGATTGAGAACGCTCGACTTTCTAGGGCGCTGTTCCTCCAAGGCTACCCAGCGACGCGCTAACTGAAGAGCTTCACCGACTCGACCTGCGATTTGCGACAGCGCATGCGTATTTCGGGCTTCCTGGACACCAAGTTCGACACCGTTGACATAGAGTTCGGCACCGCAGTCAACGAACTTCACCGGCCACCCTGTCGAGAACTCCACGAGGCACACCGATTGCATGAAGAGACTGGCGATACGTTTGCGGCCGGAGATACCATCTTGATGGGTAGCTGCCCCCCAGCTCCAAGGCTAGACTTCGGGAATCGGCCAGAAGCAGCCGCTGGAAATCAACATGCAGTGACTCGGAGGATGAGACTTGAATGAAAACGAGTACCCAGCGTGCGCCACTGAGTCGCGATGAGCTTGGTCGACTTTCTGCCGACGATGTTTTCCGTCTCAAGCTTTCCGAGATGGAGTTTTCGACTCTCCGTCAAATTGATCAAGAGTTGGCTATCGAACGAGCTGAACGTTCGGCAAGGCTGTCTGCAGAAGAAGCGCCACTAGCAGAGGACCTCCGCGCAGTGGGCCTCAGCGCCTCATCTGCGTGGGACTTGGTGAACTCCAAAGAACCATATTCGCAAGCTGTTCCCGTCCTGCTTAAGCACTTGCAACGTCCCTACTCAGACCGTATTCGTGAAGGGATAGCTCGGGCTCTTGCCATTCCGCAGGCCGAAGTTCAAGAGAATTGGACATTGTTGGTAGCTGAGTACTGCAGGGCTTCGTTCGGCCGGGGGGTCGTAGCCATTGGAGATACCAAGGAGTATCGACTCGGCGCCAAGGACGGACTCGCAGTTGCTTTGTCGGCGGCTGCAACCGACGATCGATTGCCTGAACTCATCGCACTTGCTGAAGACCCAATCCACGGCGAAAGTCGAATTCTCTTGCTGTCGGCGTTGAAGAAGCGCCGCAAGAAGAATCGACTTGTTCAGGAGGCTATACCGCGCCTATCGAGAGACCCAGAGTTGAGCAAGGAGCTCGCATCTTGGAAGTAGCGGTCGATGCTATGAGCTCGAGTAGCTGTTGGCGCGACCGCCCGCTTTGGGACCGGTCCCCCTGAGCTAGCATGGCGGTCATCGGCCACATCCAGACGATCAAGGATGACTGATCGAGGGTCGCATGAGTTGGCTCGAGATGGGCCTCACTGCTGGATTGTGCGACCACACAGAGGGATCACGATGGTGACCAACTTGCACCTTGAAGTTGAAAAATTGAGGCACTGGTTGACGACCAATCGTTGGGTCGATGACTACGACGCTTGGTGGGCCGAAGGCGGCGTCATAGGGGTGTTTCAGGAGTTTCTGTCAAGGGTGCCTCCTGGCGACTGGTCCGAGGATGACGTCACCGATATCCTCTACGTCCTAGAGCAATCAAGCACCGAGTACGCTGCTGAGCTTGTTGCGCGGACAGAGGAGATGGCTTTGGCTATCGCTGAGCACTCGCTTGCGCGCGGCGGAATTGCCAGCGATGACATCGCTGAACAGTTGGGGAATTGTGTCCAGCGCCGCGCAGACGCGGAAGCTCTATTGATGCGTTTCGCGCAAGGCGAGCACGAACGGACGCGTCGTGTCGCCGGGCTTTCCTTAGCAAGGCTTCGAATCTCCGATTGACAGCTTGTCGGCAGTGAGTTTGAACACAAAGCTGACAGCAGCTAGAGGCCCTTCGCGCCTTGCTACCATGTCAAGCATCGGCCAGAAGCAGTCATAGAGTTTTAAATGGCACCGAACATCACTGCGAGTCACGAATTCCTTGTAGGTCAGCCAACCGTCGTTGAAGGTCTCTCTCCGGATGGAGAGCTATTTGTCGTATTCGAAGACGATGGGGAAACGGGGTACTTTTACGCGGTTGACCCGTCTTGCACGATGCAAAGCATTCAGGACGCGCTGCACATTTATAACGTGTGCGATGTTGCTGACAAGGAAATGTCCTCAAAGGTCGAACTTGGATGGTCCGCCGACAGCCGGAGCGCAGTCCTTCTAATCAATAACTACCCACACGCGGTCTTCAACTTTGAGTTAAGAGAAGCCTGTTGCCGCACCGGCTTCCCGCCGTCAAGTCCTGAAAGTGCTTGGGCAACCAGTGGGCATGCCTGGCAGGAAGAGGCGCTCCGCGCTTTCGCATAAACGAGAAGGTTCGCGTCAGCGGCGACTACCATGACCAAAAACCCGCCATTAGTGGGCCCCACAGGTTAGGCGTCACAGGAGCAGCAATACGCCCGGCCCAGTCGAAACGGAGTTTCAATGAATGCGTCTGACAAGCAAGGTAGAACCCCCCTTCACTATGCTGCCGGAGACGGCAATGCAGCAGAAGTGCGTCGCTTGTTGAAGGCTGGAGCAGACGCGAATCACCAAGACGCCAATGGCTGGTCGCCTTTGCACTTCGCCGCGCAGGCCTCTTCAGCTGAATGCACAGATGCGCTACTCGGTTCTGGGGCCAGTCCTTCGCTCCAAGACTCCCATGGAAACACGGCCCTCTTCCGCGCTGTGTTCGCTTCCAAGGGCGAGGGAGACGTCATTATGTTGCTCCGCAGGGCAGGCGCGAATCCGAGAACAAAGAACGCCCATGGGGTGTCCCCAGCATCACTTGCTCGAACGATGGCGAACTTCAACGTGGCAGTTCACTTCGCCGACCTTGGCCCGGACAAAGATGATGCCTAACGTCCGCTTAGGAAGTACCCCCGCGGCCACTTACGACTGGCCTCAGGATATTGAAGGACCTTGAGCAAGCATGTCGGCCATGGGCCCGTCTCCGCCGCGGCTACCATGGCGGCCTACGGCCAGAAGCTGTCGTCCGGTAGGTAGCTGTGAAAGGCAGGTCTAGGTTGATCACAGTCAATCAAGCACTGTGAAATTTGCGACAGATGTCGTTAGCCATCACTGTTGACGGTGCTTAACTTGCGCACAGGCGTCGTCTGCAAGCACCCCATACCTTCCAAGGCGGCCTCCACCGCCTCATCCAGCGGCGTATGCGGCTCATGCCCAAGCGTCGAGACCAGCTTGGCGTTGCTCATCTTTACCCGCGTGCTCCACAAATAGCGCATCTGACATAGCTCTCGCAGGGTCGGTACAAAGGGCGCAGCAAGCACGGTAAGCCACCAGGGGAAGGCTCTCACTTTGGGCTTGACTCCTCCGCGCTTGACTACCACGCGGCAGATCGCTTCCGCCAACTGGGTGCCGTCTGCGTCCCAATGACCGGCCATGTGGAAGGCGGCAAAGGGATCCAACGTGCTACGCAGCTGCAACAGCTCCACCATAGTGCGGGCTACGTCGGGTAGGTAAGACCACTGGTGGCCCATGCCGGGTGCGTTGGGCACACTAATAGACTTAACCGGCTGACCGGGCTTTAGCATGCCCTGCGAGAACCAGCTACTGCCCAGCTTGGGTCCGAAGAAGTCCCCCGCACGCACCAGGAGCACTCTGCAGTTCTGGCTGCTGGCCTGCTTCAGACGCTGCTCCATCTCCACACGTATGCTTCCCTTCCGGGTGATGGGCTGCTGCGGTGAATCCTCATGTAACGTGGGAAAGGAGCTGGGACCGTAGTTGTAGACTGTGCCAGGCAGCACGATAGTAGCTCCGTTAGCATGCGCGGCGGCGATGGTGTTGTCCAGCATGGGCAGTACCAGCTCACCCCAACGACGATAACCGGGTGGGTTGACTGCGTGCACTATGACGGAACAGCCTTCTGCTGCTGCCAGCACGTCCTCGCGGTTCATGGCGTCGCCGCGAATCCAGACCATGCCGTCGCGCCGCTCAATTTGCTGCTCACCGCTTCGGCGCAATGCACGCACTGTCCAGCCAGCATCGCGTAATTGCCGAGCCATTTCGCCACCAATGCCGCCGGTGGCTCCTAGAACCAAGGCCGTGTTGCTTTCCATTCATTACCCCCGGATGTGTTGCGATGGCAAGGAGTTTCTAGCGGGCACTGCTATTAAGCAATTGACCAAGATGTGATAGTCGCCATACATTTTCGTATGACCATCAACAACACCGATATTGGCTGGGAGCTGTATCGCACCTTTTTGGGCGTACTGGAAGAGGGCTCGCTGTCCGGTGCAGCGCGCTCCATGGGAATTGCCCAGCCCACCGTGGGGCGGCATGTCGACGCACTGGAAACAGCATTGGGCGTGACGCTGTTTACCCGTTCGCAAACGGGGCTACTACCCACCGAGGCGGCGCTAGCGCTGCAGCCGTTTGCCCTGACCATGTACAGCGCTGCCGCTGCGCTGAAGCGCGCGGCCGAAAGCCAAGGCTCAGGTATCCAAGGCACAGTGCGAGTTACGGCCAGCGAGGTGATAGGGCAAGAGGTATTACCACCTATCCTGGCGAAACTGCAGGACACACACCCGGACCTGACGGTAGAACTGGTGCTGACCAACAGGGTGCAGGACCTCCTGCAGCGCGAAGCCGACATCGCCGTGCGCATGACACAGCCCAGACAGGAGCAACTAATTGCCCGATGCGTTGGAGTGATGCCACTTGGCTTTCATGCGCACAAACGCTATCTGGACAAGCACGGGACTCCCAGCTCTCTGGCTGATCTGGCTCAGCACGCGCTGATTGGCTTTGATGAAGAGACGCCGTTCGTGCGTGCCGCACGCAAGGCATTCCCAATCTGGAACCGCGAAAACTTTGCGGTGCGTACCGACAACGACATGGCACAGATTGCGCTGATCCGAGCTGGCTGCGGTATTGGCGTGTGCCAAATGCATATAGCGGCGCGCGACCTGAATCTGGTGAACATATTGCCTGGCAGCATTCCGCTGAGCCTGGAGACCTGGCTCACCATGCACGAAGATCTGCGCAATAACCCGAGCTGCAAGGTGACATTTGATGCACTGTTGAAGGGGCTACAAGACTACGTGACTCCCTAGCAAGTCGACATCGATCTGACCAGATGAGGTTGCTTGCCAATGACTGAAGAACCTGACTTAGTTGACGGTGTGAGAAAAGAGCCTTGGCGTCTACCAAGGCTCTTTTTCATATTTCCGGCGCTTTTACTACGCAGGCAGGGCGACCAGTGGGTTTCCGTACATAGGGTCATCCTTTTTTGAGGCCAGTGCCTTTTCAAGGTTGATGCCCAGGGCCTTGGCTACGCCTGCACCGTATGCAGGGTCTGCGGCGTGGCAATTGCGGATGTGACGGAACTTGATGAACTCTGGAGCGTCGCCCATGGCTCTGCCGGTGTTGCCAAAAAGCGCTTCCTTCTGACCGTCGTTCATTAGACGGAACAACTTGCCAGGTTGCTCGAAGTAGTTGTGGTCATCTTTGTCGTAGCTCCAGTGGGCTGCATTGCCGGTGAGCTTGAGCGGCGGCTCCGAGAACTGCGGCTGGCCCTGCCATTGGCCAAAGCTGTTGGGTTCGTAGTGCGGCAAAGCACCATAGTTGCCATCGACCCGCCCCTGACCATCGCGGTGGTTGCTGTGCACTGGGCAGCGAGCCTGATTGACAGGGATCTGGTGGTAATTTACGCCCAGTCGATAGCGCTGAGCATCGGCGTAGTTGAAAAGGCGTGCTTGCAGCATACGGTCCGGACTGACACCGATACCAGGTACCAGATTGCTAGGGGAAAAGGCCACCTGTTCAACGTCGGCGAAAAAGTTCTCGGAGTTTTTGTTCAGCTCGAACTCACCAACTTCGATGAGCGGATAGTCGCCCTTGTACCAGACCTTGGTCAGATCGAACGGATGCAAGGCGTACTTCTCCGCATCAGCCTCTGGCATGACCTGAATAAACATCGTCCACTTGGGATATTCGCCACGTTCGATGGCTTCATACAGATCGCGCTGATGGGTTTCACGATCCTGGGCGACCAATTCGCCGGCCTCTGCATCGGTAAGGTTCTTGATGCCCTGCTGGGTCCGGAAATGCATCTTGACCCAGAAACGCTCGCCGGCCTGGTTCCAGAGGCTGTAGGTGTGCGAGCTGAAACCGTGCATATGACGGTAGCTGGCAGGGATGCCGCGATCGCTCATGACGACAGTGACTTGGTGCAGAGCTTCGGGCAGAAGCGTCCAGTAATCCCAATTGTTGGTGGCGCTGCGCAAGTTTGTGCGAGGGTCGCGTTTGACGGCCTTATTCAGATCAGGGAACTGGCGAGGATCGCGGATGAAGAACACCGGAGTGTTATTGCCCACCATGTCCCAGTTTCCCTCTTCGGTATAGAACTTCAGAGCAAAACCACGGATATCGCGCTCGGCATCGGCCGCACCGCGCTCCCCAGCTACCGTAGTGAAGCGGGCAAACATCTCCGTCTTCTTTCCTACCTCGCTGAAAATCTTAGCGCGGGTGTACTTGGTGATGTCGTGCGTGACCGTGAATGTGCCGAAGGCACCCGATCCCTTGGCGTGCATGCGGCGCTCTGGGATGACCTCGCGCACAAAACCGGCCAGCTTTTCATTCAGCCAGACATCCTGAGCCAATAAGGGGCCGCGAGGACCTGCAGTGAGGCTGTCGCGGTTAGTGACCACGGGGGCGCCGAAGTCAGTAGTCATGTGGGTTACGGGGCACTTTTTGGTGTCGTCGCTCATGAATTTCTCCTAATTGGTTGTGGGGCCATCAACGACTATAGGCTAGTTGTTTGATCGCAAGTTTTGATGGTGCAATCTTTTACCTTGAATAGAAGAAAGCATTATGGGCCAGGTTCTGCACGGAAGTGCCACAACGACAAAGGTTGTCCGTCGATCAATACAAAATAGTCAACGCTTTCTGCGCGCCATGAAATCAACCTGAAAACGATAGTGAGGTGGAAGAAACGGACCCCGATCACAGGTCGGCCTATAGGGTCGCATGACTGCTTAGGGTCCAAAGGAGCCAGTGACTATCACGACATAAATCGCAAGTTACACAGATGCAATGCTAGTCGGAAATGGGTAAGCCACCACTCCTTCTCGAATATCGCAGGGCCAGGGCTTGATATTCCTCTAGCGGTATCTTTTTTCCAAATTGTTTATCGTCGCCTATTGGCTCGCACCAAGAAACTTCTTTTTGAGCGTAAAGAAGTCGATCAAACGATGAGGGGATACATGGAAAAATGTTCTCTTCGGTTCGAATATGTAGGGGAACGGAGAGAAATGGAATCCTTTCAAATGTTGACCCACTCCACTTGAAGGCAACCATGTAGTTTTTTGGATACTTATACGCTTTATATTGACGGTCGCCGCGTGGCAGCCCAAACACATAGACCTGTCCATCAACCACATCCACTCGCTGCGGCATCAAATAAGAGTGCCAAACCTGTTCGCCACCCAGCTCGGGTAGGTCAATTGTTACCCAGCTTTGGGCGGTTCCATAATTCTCAAAATGCTCCCGCTTTTGGTGGATGGTGATCAAACGTCCATCCGACAGACGTACTTCTTCGTACCAGCTTGGGTAGCGTTTTAGGTAGAAGTTGAATGCCACGGTGGCTGCCACAGCTAAGAAAATCACTCCCAAAACTATCAACAACCATGGGAACGGCTTTGTAGTGGAAGTGTTTTGTTTCATTAGGTCACGCACCTGTGAGCTCACTGATTGCTTGCGGTCATTGACCAGAATACTCGTTGTTGCATGCAGCGCGACAATTTAAGGAGTAACTTCATACGGCAATTCTGAAGTCCGCTTCTGGCCGGACCCGGTCTTCAAATTTGGCATCAATCCTCTACAGTGATTCGAACTTGGGCGCCATCAGGAAGCCTGTGAATCTCGCGAATGATGTGGCCCGTGATTGCAAAGTGCTCCCGCGCGGGCACAGGGTTCAGATTCGACACCTCGTACTTCCCTTGCGAGAACACTGGCAAAGTGACAAAGGTAAAGCACTCACCTTGCGCCGGAATCTTGCCTGCAGAGTGAAGTTGCTCGACCAATCCAGGCAAGAACCACTCCATAACCAAATCGGTATTTAGCAGTGCCTGAAATGCTGGGACGGACTCCGCAACCCTCGTTAACTCCCCGACGCCGGTATTCAGCCACCAGACATCTCCTGACTCCTTTTCGACGAAAACATCGCCCATCGAAGAGAAAAGTACCGGCTTGAATGGCTCCGCAATCAACCATCCCCAAGACGCGTGGAGTTCGTGAACCAATCCACCGAACTTAAGCCGCCCGCTTGTAAGCCTGCGAGGGATGGGGCTTGGAGTGAGTGGGATTTCGGGGGCGGGATCGGCCGGGAACGTGCCGAGTCCAGGACCGCGCCAGCGTGATCACCCACTCATCAATAGCTTGAGCGATACCGCCCGCCATCAACAGTGCCCGCCCGATGCAGCGCGAGAACAGCTTGGCCGCTGCCGCCCGGTTGACCTGTCGCCTGATACCTGCTGCCCACGCCTCAGGCGCACCCGCTGCCATGGGCACCGCCCGATTGAGCAGCGCCGCCAAATTGTCCGCCAGCACCTTGGTGGCCACATCCACCAACAAGGCATGCTGACTCAGCCCACTCACACTCTCCAGGCCCAGCCGGTGCTTCAGACGCTTGAACGCCTCCTCAATGCGCCAGCGCCCGTGGTACAGATCGGCCAGCTCCGCCACCGAGGCCACGTCCTCAGTCAAAGAAGTTGCCAACACCCGGGTGCGCCCACTGGCGCTGACGTGGCGCACCAGACGCGCGCGCATCTGTGCAGGCCCGTCCAGCTCCCAGGTGCGGGCTTGGCCCGCATCGCAGGGCGAGAGATAGTCCCAGCACTCAGCCTGGCCACTGCGCAGGAAGCTGCGCGCAGCGCCCCAGCCCTGGGTGCTGTCGCAGCGGATGACAAAGTCAATGCCGCGCTGGCTCAGCGCCTGCACCAGCCAAGAGGCGGGAAACCCCCGGTCCAGAATCAACACATCGCCCCGGCGCAGCCGATCGAGCTGGTCAAAGAGCATCTGGCGCTCGCCCTCAGCCTCGGTGCCCACGGCCACATGCAGCATCAGATCGTTGCCCGGCAGGTACAGGCCCAGGGCGCGCTGAACCGGGGCGGCCAAGGAGCGGGTGCGCAGACAGGCCCGCTGTGCGGGCGCCAGCAACGTGCCATCGGCACAGACCAGGCGACGGCCCTTGAGCCGGCGCATCTGGCCTGCCGTCTCTACCGCAGCGATCAGGCGGTCATTGAGTGCCCACAGAGCGGGCACATGCAGCTTGGCGCGGGCCTTGGCCAGGGCGCGGTCAGAGACCAGAACGCCAGCACCGTGGGTGCCCAGGCTGGCGAAGAAGGCGTCCAGCTCGCTTTGCACGCTGGCGCCGCGAAAGCTGAGCAGGGCGCCCAAGAGCGTGGGCAGCGGCAGCTTGCGAGCGCGGGTGAAGGCCTGGGGGTGATCGGGGCTGCGGGCCAGCTCGGCAAAGGCAGGGCTGTGCAGGTGATCAGAGAAGTCGGTCAGGATGGACTGTGCAAAATCACAGTATTGAGGCAGAAGTCATGCCAGCCTCGGAAGAAAATCAAACAAAATCAATGACTTACGTATTGTAGCGGTTTAAGTTCGGTGGATTGCCGCATGGGCTGGCTGATCGCTATCGGTACATTGCCGATCGCCATTCTCGGCTTGCTATTTAAAGACGCTATCGAAGGCAGCCTGCGCAACCTGTACATCACGGCCGCGATGCTCATCGTGTTTGCGTTGATTCTGGCCCTGGCGGATCGGTTCGGTACCAAAAAACAGCCACTGAGCAAACTGACCTGGGGTCACGGCATCCTGTTTGGTTTTGCGCAAGCAATGGCCCTCATTCCCGGTGTGTCCCGCTCGGGCGGCACGATCACTGCTGGGTTGCTGATGGGCTACACCCGGGAAGCTGCCGCTCGGTATTCCTTTTTGCTCGCCATTCCGGCCGTCATGGCTTCGGGCTTTTACCAGCTCTACCGCAGCTGGGAACATGGCAGCGCCGTCGCGCCGGGCCCCACGGCGCTGGCCACGCTGGTTTCGTTTGGCGTGGGCTACTTTGTGATCGTCTGGTTCCTCAAACTCGTGTCTACGCGGGGCTATATGCCTTTCGTCTGGTACCGCATTGCGCTGGGCTCACTGGTGTTTGCCTTGCTCGGCTTGGGCGTGCTCAGTGCCACCTGAAGCTTCTTCTCCCCGACCGTCCAAGCGCTGAAGGCCCGGGGCGACATCGTCGCCATGACAGGTGACGGCGTGAACGACGCCCCGGCGCTGCGCGCAGCGCATGTGGGTGTGGCCATGGGCAAGCGCGGGACCGACGTGGCCCGCGAGGCGGCTTCGGTGGTGCTGATTGACGACAACTTCGCAGCCATCGTCGCTGCAGTTCGCCTGGGTCGCAGGATCTTCGACAATTTGCAAAAGGCCATGTCGTACACCCTGGCGGTGCACGTTCCTATCGCCGGCATGGCGTTGTTGCCGGTGCTGTTTGGCTGGCCGGCTTTGCTGTTCCCGATGCACATCGCCTTGCTCGAGCTCATCATCGATCCGGCCTGCTCGATTGCCTTCGAGAACGAGCCTGCGGAAAATGACGTGATGCAGCGCCCGCCGCGCGATGCCACCGCGCCCCTGTTTGGCGGCGCCACCCTGGTCCTGGCGCTGGTTCAGGGGCTGGGCGTGCTGGCCGTCGTCATGGCCGCGTTTGCCTGGGCCAGTGCGCGCATTCCTGAGCCCGAGGTCCGTGCCTTTGCATTCGCCACCCTGGTCGTGGGCAACATGGCGCTGATCCTCTCCAACCGCTCGGCCACCCGCTCACTGTGGGCCACCCTGCAAACGCCGAACTGGACGCTGTGGGGTGTGGTGGGACTGGCGGGCGCGCTGTTGCTGACTGCGCTCTACCTCCACTGGGCTGTCGGGGTGCTGCAGTTCGCGCCCCTGCCGGCACACGAGCTGGCCGCCGCCTGCGGTCTGGGCTTGATGAGCGTGCTGTGGTTCGAAGGCATCAAGTGGGCCCGGCGAAGGGCTGGCAAACCACGTGGGCCCGGTGGAACGAGCCCTGTTGCGCGTACCCGAGGCGAGCTCTGAGAACCTATCCGCTGATGGGCCGGTCCGGCGGTGTAGCGCCAGTGGAATGACCAAATCGACTCAGACCCAGCTCGACCAGGCCCTCATCACGGCGCAACAGGAACAACACATCCAACCCCATGCGTTGTGCCATGGCCAGATCTTCGTCTGGGCCTGCCACCAGCAGGCTCCTAGGCTCACATTGCGTGGCGGCCACGTGACTCGGGTGATGCCGCGGCAGTGCATGCACCTGCTGCGGCCTTGGTGGTTGCGCTGGCCGGCTGATGTGGGCCATTCAACGTGTGATGAACCTATGCAATCGACTTCCGTATCAGACTTGAACAGCCTGTGACACAGGTGTCGTGCTGTGTGACACATTACCCCGGAAACCATCAAAATAAAGAGCAAAAAATGCAGCTATGACGGTGTTTCTGGCGTGGCATGGAACTTGAGCATGTGTTGTTGCCGTCAAGGCCTATTCAAGTTTCACACCCATTTCCAGAGGAAGACACACATGCTTTACGCAGCACCCGGCACCCCCGGCGCCAAGATCGCCTACAAAGCCCAATACAACAACTTCATCGGCGGCCAGTGGGTGGCCCCGGTCAAGGGTCAGTACTTCGACGTGATTTCGCCCGTCAACGGCAAGGTCTACACGCAAGCCGCACGCTCCACCGCCGAAGACATCGACCTGGCGCTGGACGCCGCCCACGCTGCGGCCGATGCCTGGGGCAAGACCGACGTGACCACGCGTTCCAACATCCTGCTGAAGATCGCCGACCGCCTGGAAGCCAAACTCGAGTTGCTGGCCTACGCCGAAACCGTGGACAACGGCAAGCCGATCCGCGAGACGCTGAACGCCGACATCCCGCTCGCTGTGGACCACTTCCGCTACTTCGCCGGCTGCCTGCGCGCCGAAGAAGGTTCCATGAGCGAAATCGACGGCAACACCGTGGCCTACCACTTCAAGGAACCCCTGGGCGTTGTCGGCCAGATCATTCCCTGGAACTTCCCGATCCTGATGGCCGCCTGGAAGATTCCGCCGGCCCTGGCCGCTGGCAACTGCATCGTTTTGAAACCCGCAGAGTCGACCCCCATCAGCCTGCTGATTCTGATCGAGCTGATCGCAGACCTGCTGCCCCCGGGCGTGCTGAACATCGTCAACGGTTACGGCCGTGAAGCCGGCATGCCGCTGGCGACTTCCAAGCGCATCGCCAAGATCGCGTTCACCGGCTCCACCACCACCGGCCGCGTGATTGCGCAGGCCGCCGCCAACAACCTGATTCCCGCCACGCTGGAACTGGGTGGCAAGAGCCCCAACATCTTCTTTGCCGACATCATGGACAAAGACGATGCCTTCCTCGACAAGGCGATCGAAGGCCTGGTGCTGTTTGCGTTCAACCAGGGCGAGGTCTGCACCTGCCCGAGCCGCGCCCTGATCCAGGAAAGCATCTACGACAAGTTCATGGAGCGCGTGCTCAAGCGCGTGGCCGCCATCAAGATGGGCAGCCCGCTGGACACCGACACCATGATGGGCGCGCAGGCCTCCAAAGAGCAGCTGACCAAGATTTTGAGCTACCTGGAGCTGGGCAAGGCCGAAGGCGCCGAGGTGCTGATCGGTGGTGAGCAGGCCAAGGTGGGCGGCGATCTGGACGGTGGTTACTACGTGCAGCCCACGCTGTTCAAAGGCCACAACAAGATGCGCATCTTCCAGGAAGAAATCTTTGGCCCGGTGCTGGCCGTGACCACGTTCAAGGACGAAGCCGAGGCGCTGGAAATGGCCAACGACACGCTGTACGGCCTGGGTGCCGGCGTGTGGAGCCGCAACGGTAACGTGGCCTACCGCATGGGCCGCGCCATCAAGGCCGGCCGGGTGTGGACCAACTGCTACCACGCCTACCCGGCCCACGCCGCCTTCGGTGGCTACAAGGAATCGGGCCTGGGTCGCGAAAACCACAAGGCCATGCTGGGTCACTACCAGCAGACCAAGAACCTGCTGGTTTCGTACTCGGAAAACAAGCTGGGTTTCTTTTGACCCACCCCCGCGCCGCGCCTGCGGCGCGTCACCCCCTCAAGGGGGCAACGCTGGCGGCCCGGCACAGCCGGTGTCGCTGCGTTCTGGGTTGAGACACTTCGCGCCGGAACGGAATTTTCGTTCTGGCGTTTTCCGTTGAAGAACAAGGAGACCGTCATGGTTGAAAAAGTGATTGCCACCCCGGCCGCGGTCGAACTGATCGCGTTCCTCAAGACCAAGCACGGCCCAGAGCTGATGTTTCACCAGAGCGGTGGCTGCTGCGACAACAGCGCGGCCAACTGCTACCTGCCCGGCGAAATCACCATGGGTGCGGGCGACGTGTACCTGGGGCATATCGGTGGCTGCGCGTTCTACATCGGCAAGGCGCAGTACCAGTACTGGCGCCACACGCAGCTCATCATCGATGTGATCGAAGGCCACGGCGGCACCTTCTCCCTGGAAGGGCCGGAGGGCAAGGCGTTTCACACGCGCTCGCGTGTGTTCAGTGAGGCCGAGATGGCCGAGCTGGATGCCGAGGAAGCCGCCGCAAAGGCCAGCCTCTGAGCCGGATCAAAGCGTGGTTTTTTCCAGCTGCCGCAGCACCTCGGCCTGGAAGTCTTCGCTCTGTGCGGCCTGCATGAAGGCGTCGATGCTGCCGTCAAACCGCACCGAGCCCTGGTGCAGCAGCAGCAGGCGGTCGGCCACCTTGGCTTCTTGGGGCGCCCACAGAATTCGGAAAAAATAGTACGCTAAGGTTTTCCCGCTGATGAATCACAGGCTTTTTATGTCACGCAGCGGCCGGAATTCCCCCTCATCGATTTTTTGGTTCTGGCGCCAGACGTAGTCACCGGTCAGGTTGAGGTGTTCCCATCCCAGAGGGGAAAGGTACTGAAGCTGAGAATCATCCTTCAGCTTGCCGGCATTTCGCAGCGCCTGAGTCGCTAGCTCCAGATAGACGGTGTTCCACAGCACAATCGCCGCCGTCACCAGGTTCAATCCGCTGGCTCGGTATCGTTGTTGCTCATAGGTTCGGTCCCGAATCTCGCCCAACCGGTGGATGAAGACCGCCCTGGCCAGCGCGTTGCGCGCCTCGCCCTTGTTTAATCCGGCATGTACGCGTCGGCGCAATTCGACGTTCTGCAGCCAGTCCAGGATGAATAGCGTGCGCTCGATGCGGCCCAGTTCGCGCAGCGCGATCGCCAGGCCGTTCTGGCGCGGGTAGCTGCCGAGCTTGCGCAGCATGAGCGACGCGGTCACGGTGCCGTGCTTGATCGATGAGGCCAGGCGCAGGATATCGTCCCAGTGCGCGCGCAGGTGTTTGATGTTCAAGGTGCCGCCAATCATTGATTTCAAGCCGGGGTAGTCTGTGATGGCTCCGGGAATGTACAACTTCGTGTCGCCCAAGTCGCGGATGCGCGGCGCAAAGCGAAACCCGAGCATGTGCATCAGCGCGAACACGTGATCAGTGAAGCCGGCCGTGTCGGTGTAGTGTTCCTCGATGCGCAGGTCTGATTCGTGATACAGCAATCCGTCGAGCACGTACGTTGAATCGCGCATGCCGACGTTGACCATCTTGGCGCTGAAAGGAGCGTAATTGTCGGCGATGTGCGTGTAGATCATCTTTCCCGGTTCGGCGCCGTACTTCGGATTGATGTGGCCGGTGCTTTCGGCCCGGCCGCCGGCGCGGAAACGCTGCCCATCCGATGATGAAGTGGTGCCGTCGCCCCAGTTCCCGGCGAATGCGTGACGCAATTGGGCATTGACGAGCTCGGCCAGCCCCGCCGAATAGGTTTCATCCCGGATATACCAAGCTTGCAGCCACGACAGCTTGGCGTAACTCGCGCCGGGGCTCGACTCCGCCATCTTGGTCAGGCCGAGGTTGATCGCATCAGCCAGTATCGCCGACAGTAATAACGTCTTGTCCTTGACCTGTTCGCCATTTTTTAGGTGCACGAAATGGCGGGTGAACCCGGTCCAACCGTCCACATCCATCAGCAGTTCGGTGATTTTGATGCGCGGCAGCAGATTGCCGGCCTGGTCGATCAGCGCCTGCGCAGCCTCCGGCACCACTGGGTCCTGCGGCGTGATTTTCAAGCCGGTATCGGTGATGATCGCGTCCGGCAGCTCGTTGGCCAGCGCAAGCCGGTTGACCGTGGCCAACTGCTGATTCAACAAAAGAACCCGCTCAAGTAGGTACTGGTCGAGGTCCGGGTTAATTGCTATGGGCAGCGCGCGCGCTTTTTGGAGTGTGCTGAATTTCTCCGGTGGAAGCAAATAGTCCTCGAAATCCCTGAACTGGCGCGAACCCTCAACCCAGATGTCGCCAGAGCGCAGTGCGTTTTTCAGCTCCGAGAGCATGAAAATTTCATAGAAGCGGCGATCGATACCCTCGTCGGTGATGACCAGCGGCTTCCATCGCGCTTTGACGAACGCGATCGGGGCATCGTCCGGCACCTTGCGCGATCCGGTCGCATTCATCTCGCGCACCATGTCGATGGCGTCCAGGACGGCCTGCGCCGCCGGCGCAGCCTTCAGTTTGAGCACGTCAAGCAACTCCGGGGTGTAACGGCGCAGCATGCTGTAGTGGTCACCGACCAGGTGCAGATGGTCGAATGTCGCAGGTTGGGCGAGTTGGGCTGCGTCGGTGACGCTTTGTGCGAATTCGGCCCACGGAATCACGGCCTCGATGGCGGCATACGGGTCGCCGCCCGACTCTTTGGCTTCGACGAGCGCGCGGCCGACCTTCGAATACAACCGCACCTTGTCGTTGATCGCCTTCCCCTGCTTCTGAAACCGCTCCTGATGCTTGTTCTTGGCGGCGCTGAACAGCTTGATCATGATCCGGTCGTGCAAGTCAATCAGCTCGTCGATGACGGTGGCCATGCCTTCAATCGACAGAGCGACCAGGGTCGCGTAGCGTCGTTCGTCCTCGAACTTGGCCAGATCGTAAGGCTGCATCTGCGCCCCTTCCCGTGCCATCTTCAACAGCCGATTTTGATGAATCTGGCGGCCGATCCCGTCCGGTAACGCGAGCGACTGAAATATTTTCAGGCGCTCAATGTGCTCTCTCATGTGCCGTGAATTTGGTCTTCGCGGTGACTGGCGCAGCCACATCATCCAGGTGATATTCGTGTCGGGGGTGACGTTCAGCAAATTGTCCAATCCACGCTTGTGGTGCGGCTGCAGCGGCTCCAGCAATGCCCGGTAGATGCGCCGATTGGCGCGCGTCACGGCTTCGGCGCATGCCCGTTCGATGACGGTGATCGCCGGCAGAATGACACGCTGTCGCCGCAAGGCTTCCAGCGACTCAATCGCGAGTACCATTCCCTTGTCGGTTTGCATGGCGAGGTCGGCAAGGCAGTGCACCAGCTTACGAAAATCCGGCAGGCCAAACGTGGACAGCGAGAGATAGGCGCGGATCTCCTGAAAATGTTCGCGCCGCGCCGCGTCTCGTCGCGGACGCCGTATTGTGGCCAGGCGGCGGCGTCGCTTTGCACTTGGCGAGCGATCCACTGGATTACCGGGGCCGGCACCGGCATGTCGCCGGCCAGCGCATAGCCCGGATAACGCAGCAGGCACAATTGGACGGCGAAACCGATCCGGTTGGCGTCGCCGCGGCGCTGCCGGATCATGGATAAATCGGACTCGGTGAAGCTGTAATGCAAGATGAGGTCGTCCTGACTTTCCGGGAGTGCCAATAGGCTGTCCCGCTCCGTTGCGGAAAGTATTGATCGGCGTGCCATGCGTTACGCCATCCTGTCGGCGCAATGGCGCCTCATGTCGGCCTGGTCCCGCCGATTCGCGCGATGGTTTCAATCAGCGTGGTTCGCTTGACCCCAAAGGTTCGACATATAGCCGCCTTGGACATGCCCCCGCCCAGCGCGGTAAGGATGGACTCCAATTTTTCGCCGGTGATGACAGGCGGCCGGCCACCGATGCGACCGCGCCGCCGCGCCGCCGCCAGTCCAGCGCTCACGCGCTCCCTGGTCAAGGCCCGTTCGTACTGAGCCAGTGCGCCGAAAACATGAAACAGCAATTCGCCGGAAGGTGTTGTAGTGTCCATGCCTTCGGTCAGTGAACGAAAGGCAACCTGCCTGTCTTTCAGCGTGTTCACGATGGCAAGCAGGTGTGGCAGTGAGCGCCCGAGTCGATCGAGCTTCCAGACGACAAGCACGTCGCCAGGCCGCAGAAATTCGAGCGCCTGGGCCAGGCCAGGTCGATCATCCTTGGCGCCGGAGGCGCGATCTTCATACAGGTGACGGGTATCGACACCCGCCGCCTGCAGCGCATCGCGCTGCAGGTTGGTGTTTTGGCGGTCCGACTCGGACGAAACCCGCATGTAGCCTACAAGCATGTACGGAAAACCTATAAAGTGTGATTGCCGTATGCTACACCATGACGACATAGTTTTCCGTACACTTTACAAGCCTTTGCGAGTAAGCTTCCGGTGTCGCCTGCCGGCCTGTCGGGAAACACTTGTTTTACGACAGGCACCATTCGAACAAGAGCGGACATTTGTCGTGCACGCCAGCAGCAAGGTGAGCTGGGATAATATTCGCAGCGACAACAAATCCAGTGGCGATGTGCCGCCCTTTGGCCGTGGCCCGTGGCAGTGGAAAAGTGGATTTAAAACAACAAGAACGATTTGAATACAGATAGGAGACGTTTTGAAATATTCGACTTTTCATCGTGGGCCGCAGATATGGCCCCAGACTGCCATCGCGCTGGCGTTGACGGCTGCATTCAACCTGAATGCCCACGCGCAACAAGAAAAAATACTGCCGGCGGTCGAGGTAATCGGCACCACGCCGCTGCCTGGCATCGGCCAGCCACGCAACGAGATCGCGGCACCGGTACAAAGTGCCAGAAGCCGCGACCTCGAGCGCAGTGGCGCGCTGGAGTTGGGCGACTTCATGAACCGCAGGCTGGGCAGCGTGCATGTCAATGAAATGCAGGGCAATCCATTCCAGATGGATGTCAACTATCGCGGCTATACCGCGTCGCCGCTGCTGGGTACGCCGCAGGGCTTGTCGGTGTACATGGATGGCGTGCGCATGAATCAGCCGTTTGGCGATGTGGTGAGCTGGGATCTGATTCCGCGCGCGGCGATCTCGTCGATGACCCTGATCCCGGGTTCGAACCCGCTGTTTGGCCTGAATACTCTGGGCGGCGCGCTGTCGGTGCAGACCAAGGACGGCAGAAGCGATCCGGGGACATCGCTGCAGACCACTGTCGGCAGCAATGCGCGGCGTGCAGTCGAGTTTGAGCATGGCGGTTTTAACGACAAGGGTCTGGACTGGTATCTGACAGGCAACCTGTTCAAGGAACGCGGCTGGCGCGATGATTCTCCGTCCGATGTGCGCCAGTTGTTCAGCAAGCTGGGCTGGCGCGGCGGCGCCACCGACCTGAAATTGACGCTGGCACATGCCGACAATCGATTGACCGGCAACGGTCTGCAAGAGCAAAGCTTGCTGGCGCGCGACCGGGCCAGCGTGTACACCAAGCCGGATCTGACGCAGAACCGTTCCACGCTGCTCAATCTGGCGGCAAGCCACGGATTCAATGACAATCTGCTGTTCTCCGGCAATGCGTATTACCGCAATATCAAGACCTCGACCTTCAATGGGGATATCAACGAGGAGGTGCTGGACCAGGATGTGTATCAGCCCGGTGAAAATGCATCGAACACGCCCTTTCCATCCTTGCGCTGCATCGAGCAATCGCTGCAAAACGATGAGCCGGCCGAGAACTGCAATGGCTTGATCAACCGCAGCCAGAGCTCGCAACAGAACTATGGGCTGTCAGGCCAGTTGACCTGGCTGGGCACGCTGGCCGGCAAGCGCAACCAGCTGGTGACAGGCGCCGGCTATGACGCCAGTCGGGTGAAATTTACGCAATCCTCGCAGCTCGGTTTTCTGAATCCGGACCGCAGCATTAGCGGCGTCAATTCTTTTGGCGATGGTGTGAGCGGCGGCACTGTGGATGATGAACCGTATGACACGCGGGTCGATCTGTCGGGTCGCATCCGGACCTGGAGCGTATTTGCCAGCGACACGCTGTCACTCCAGGAGAATCTGCACCTGACGCTTTCGGGGCGCTATAACACCACGTCAATCAAGAATCGCGACCAGATTCACGCCGACGGCGACAGCGCGTCGCTCAGTGGCGACCACCGCTTTTCACGTTTCAATCCAGCCATCGGCCTGAGCTACAGCCCGACGCAGGCACTCAATGCTTATGCCGGCTACAGCGCAAGCAGCCGCGCGCCGACTGCCATTGAACTGGGTTGCGCCAATCCGGACCAGCCCTGCAAGCTGCCCAATGCGATGGCTGGCGATCCGCCGCTGAACCAGGTTGTCACGCGCACCCTGGAGGCTGGCGTGCGCGGCACTGCAGCCGGCAATCTGCGATGGAATGCCGGCGTGTTCAGCGCTGAAAATCGGGACGACATCCTGTTTGTGGCCGACAATCAGGCCGGCTTTGGCTACTTCAAGAATTTCGGGAAAACCCGCCGTCAGGGGCTGGAACTGGGTCTCAGCGGCAAGCTGGGCAAGCTCAATCTGGGTGCGCAATACACCTTGCTGGATGCGACTTTCCAGAGTGCCGAAACAGTCAATGGCAGCAGCAACAGCAGCAATGTCACGGCCGCCGCCGGCGCTCCCGGCCTGGATGGCATCATCAACATTCGGCCCGGCGACCGCATTCCGCTGATTCCGCGTCAAATGCTGAAGCTGTTTGCCGATTATGCGGTGTCGCCGGCCTTCACGCTCAACGGCAGCATGGTGGCGGTGTCAGGTGCATTAGCGCGCGGCAACGAGAATAATGGCCACCAGCCGGATCGCACGTTTTACCTGGGCCGGGGCCGCAGCGCCGCTTATGCGATTTTCAATCTGGGCGCCAACTACCGCATGACGCCACAGTTGCAGTTGCTGGCGCAAGTCAATAATGTGTTCGACACGCGCTACAACACCGCCGCCCAGCTTGGCCCGACAGGCTTTGATGCAAACGGCAATTTCCAGGCCAGACCATTCGGAGGATCGAACGCCGACGGCTTTCCGGTCCAGCAATCGACCTTCTTCGCCCCCGGCGCACCACGGCTGATCTGGGTCGGACTGCGCTATTCATTTGGCAAGCCTACCAAGGGGTAACCGGAGATTGCCATGCACCTGCGCGTATGGCAATCCACCAGCAGAACGTGTGTTTCGAAGGCATGCCAGGCGGTGGCTTTTTAAATATAGCGCGAGACGCCGATAATGCGTTCGGTTTCGGTGAATTCGCCGTCTGCTGTCGGTGTGCGCTGCTTGTAGATCGCGACCAGTGCCATTTCGCGGTCATAGTCGATCCGCGTGTAACGCGCAGAGCCATTGGCCACAAAGGCGCGGAAGCGAATCCTCGCCCAACTGAAAACCTTAGCGTACTATTTTTTTCGAATTCTGTGGGCGCCCCATCTGGCGCTCGCCCTCAGCCTCGGTGCCCACGGCCACATGCAGCATCAGATCGTTGCCCGGCAGGTACAGGCCCAGGGCGCGCTGAACCGGGGCGGCCAAGGAGCGGGTGCGCAGACAGGCCCGCTGTGCGGGCGCCAGCAACGTGCCATCGGCACAGACCAGGCGACGGCCCTTGAGCCGGCGCATCTGGCCTGCCGTCTCTACCGCAGCGATCAGGCGGTCATTGAGTGCCCACAGAGCGGGCACATGCAGCTTGGCGCGGGCCTTGGCCAGGGCGCGGTCAGAGACCAGAACGCCAGCACCGTGGGTGCCCAGGCTGGCGAAGAAGGCGTCCAGCTCGCTTTGCACGCTGGCGCCGCGAAAGCTGAGCAGGGCGCCCAAGAGCGTGGGCAGCGGCAGCTTGCGAGCGCGGGTGAAGGCCTGGGGGTGATCGGGGCTGCGGGCCAGCTCGGCAAAGGCAGGGCTGTGCAGGTGATCAGAGAAGTCGGTCAGGATGGACTGTGCAAAATCACAGTATTGAGGCAGAAGTCATGCCAGCCTCGGAAGAAAATCAAACAAAATCAATGACTTACGTATTGTAGCGGCTTAAGTTCGGTGGATTGGTTCGTGAACCGCGTCAGAAGATGGCGTGAACGTGATTGAGGACCAAGGCAAGGGCATAGGAATTTAAGCGAGGGGTCGAGGGTCCGCTTCTGGCCGATTGCCGAAGTCTAGCTGTCCTACCACCCGCCCGGCCAACCAACATGACAAATGGAAGCCGCCGAATCGATACCTTGCTGTAGCGAATTGCGCGTGTCTACGAGAGACGATCCGGGTGTCCAGGTCCTACCGTTCCCGCTGTCCACGAGAAACCGAACTGAGTGTCCAGCAGCGACCGAAATACGCAGCGCACGCGAATGAATATCTTCCCCACGCCTACCGATAGTTACTCGGTCTGTCTGATGAATGGCGCGCTCGAGCTCGTTGGTCGTAGAAACAGATGCAATCGCTTCCGATACGTCATTCAACCGGTCGGACAATCCCTGCGAAACAGGCGCTAAGAGATTGGAGATGAGCCCTCCCGGCTTCGTCCAGTGCAGCCAGACGTTTGAAGCAGCTTGGAAGTTCATCTTCATCAAGGGCGCACGTTCAAGCCACACACGTGTCTCTTCCCGAACAGCGTCCATCTGACGCTGCCACTCGGCATCTTCGCGCGGAGTCTTGAAGGTAGCGGCATCCACATGGAAGCCTTGTGCACGTTGAGCAAATTCTTCACACTCTTGCCGAATGCGGTGAAGGTTCGGGTCGTTCTGGTGCAAAAATCCTGCAACTCCAGACGCACCCGTCTTCGGGCAAAGCAAAATCGGGCGGAGGACGCTCGCAAACAGCAGCAGATTCATCGCCTTCGTCCACGCAGGCGGTGTGTCAGACCTGTCGTCAAACCAGGATTCTTCGAATTCCTGGAACAGCCCTTCGAGACGCTGCGCAACATCTCCATCGGGCAGCATGACATGCTCCGAGAGCGCCAGCGCTGCGAGCAGAGAAGGTGGAACCACGGGGACAGCGTTTTCTGACTTCTGGATGGCATGAGCCATCCAGAAGGCCATGCCAGGCTGCTCTCGACGAAGGGCAACCCATACAGGGCGGCACCGCTCTCCTGCGTGAACCGAGTAGTCGGGCTCGTTCGTACTTGCCACATCACGAGCTTTTTCATCTTTGGCGCGGTGCTCTTCATCGCTTGCACCGGATGTCGAATGCGCTGAAGCCTTGCTGGTGATCGCAGCGGTGTGTTGAGCCAAATCTAGACCCGGGACCTCTGTAGGCTGGGATGAGGCAGTAGCTGCTCGCTGAAAAACATCAGGGTGGGCTTCGACATCCACTTTATGGCCCGAACGCAGGACCTTTTCCGCCGATGTGGAATTTGCTTCAACGTTGTGGGCGCTTGTATGCCCATTAGTCTGCGCACTGGCGAGCTCGACACCATCGGACCTATTGGCCTGCGGCTCAAGGTCAACAACGCTCTCGGGCAACGCCTCGTCCGCGCCGTCCTCCAAGGCGTCTGCTTCTCGACGAGGGCAGAGCGACTGAATCAGCTCGTTCTCTGCGGCAAACGACTCACTTCGCGCAACAGTGAGCTCGCCTGCGCACTGACTCTTCTTTGCGCCTAGTGATAGCCGTGCATTGGAGCCGGTTGCCTTACGAAGCGCCTCTGTTGCGTTCTTTAGCAACAGCTCCCGTCGCACCACTTCGGAAAAGCTTTGTTCACATTGAGTGAGTGCTGCTTTGCTCTGCGCTGAAGCTCTTTCGAGGTCGGTCTGAAGTGAATCAGCGGCGGCTTTTGAGGAGCAAGCTGCCAGTGCTTTTCGCCATGCTGTCTGCAATGCTTCCAGCATGTTGAAGTTGAAGACTTCAAAGTGGGCGGTTCCGTCTGGCGTCGGTCCTCGCTCCAACGCCATTTGAGCGTGTTCCAAGAGATCGCTCAACGCGTTCTCAAGACGTGGCCCCAACGCGATCTGCGGGGCTCGCTCGTGCAAGTGTGTGGCAATGCTTAGAAGATGCGCAGCGCCTTCAATGCTGGGAGCTGATTTTAAGGATTCGAGCGTTGTCGATGCCCTTTGCAGCAGACTTTCCCACTGCGCAGACTCACTCTCATCGTCGTCCACTTCTGGAGCGACATTGCTCACGAGCTCAGCTGAATCTGCATTGATGCCTGCGCGTTCCTCCTTCCTCTTTACGGAGGTGGATTTGGGCAACGGCGAAACCGGCTTTTCGGATTTTGTGCCAGGCATGAGTTCACTGAAGCTTAGTGGTACCAGATACTGCTCTAGGCTAGGGCAGATCTCGATAGCGTGCGTCATCAAGTAGTCGCCGCCGCATGCGGAGCTTATGGCGAAAACAGCTTCGGATAAGCGCTCTTGGTCCGAAGGGAGCAGGTTATCCCAAGTCTTTAGTTCCTCCTCAATCTGCAACCAAAGCCCAATCACCGATGTATCTGGATTCGGAATTGAAGTTTTGAGCTTTGTCCGTATGCCGCTTTCGAGGCGATCCCAGTGCGGAATGGATGCTAGATGCTCTTTTTCGAACTTCTGCGAAAACCCAGATTTTCCATACAACATCAAGACGGCAAGATCTGGTGCCATCATGAGCTGGTTGTAACGCGGTTTACCAGGGCCCTCTCTGAGAGACCTCAGCGCTCGCCAAAACCCCCAGAAACGCTGATTTGGATCGGCCCAGACCGCCAAGACTCCGGCATCTACCTCAGAGAAGGCACCTTCACGTGGGAGGTTTTTTGGCTTATGCGTGGATACGATCCGCTTCTTCTCTACTCTATTGAGGCCGAGTGGCGTCATTAGCGTGAAGATCCCCCGGCGGCCACTCGAAGTGCTCCACTTATGGCCACCCAAACTGCTCCACCCTGGCCATGGTGATCTGACGCATTGAGTCCATTGCGTCGGGCGCCGTGAGGCCCGACAGGCAGGACGTTACTTTTGCTCCCTTATTCCGAGGGAGCCCGAGGTTGAACGTCTTGAAGCCACATCTACAAACCACCATCTGGACGCTGCTCAAAGGCGGCGCCACCCAGCGCGAGATCGAACGCATCACTGGCATCTCGCGCCACACCATCCGTTCGTATCAGCAGCGCTTTGCCGCCGACCCTGCAAACTGCCCCGGGGTGGCCACCGACCCTTCCAGTCAAACTGCTCCACCCCGGCCACCGACTGATCTGCTGGTGTCCCCGCCGGTGGCCATCTCCAAGTGCGAGCCACACCGCAGCTTCATCGACGCGCAGTTGCGCCTGGGCCGCAACGCCACCGCCATCTACCAGGACCTGGTGGACCTGCACGGCTTCGATGGCGCCTACAACTCCGTCAAACGCTTCGTGGCCCAGCTCCGGCACAAGGAGCCCGAGCAGTTCGACCGCCTTTCGTTTGCCCCCGGCGAAGAGATGCAGGTCGACTACGGCGAGGGCGCGCCCACCCGGGTGCCCGGCACCGAGCGCTGGCGCAAACCCCGCCTGTTCGTGGCCACGCTGCGTTACTCGCGGCGCAGCTTCCGCCGTGTGGTCTGGAACTCCAGCCAGCAGATGTGGGCCGAGCTGCACGAGCAGGCCTGGCGCTACTTCGGTGGCTCTGCCCGGTATGTGGTGCTGGACAATCTGAAGGAAGGCGTCTTGAAGCCCGACCTGTACGAGCCTGCCCTCAACCCGGTCTACGCCGCCACGCTGGCCCACTACGAGGTGGTGGCCGACCCGGCTCGGGTGCGAGACCCCAATCGCAAGGGCACGGTGGAGCACGCCATCGGCCACACCCAGGCCACTGCCCTCAAGGGCCGGCGCTTCGAGAGCATCGAGGAGCAGAACGCCTTCCTGGAACACTGGGAGGTCAAGTGGGCGGCCTCGCGCATTCACGGTGCCGAGCGCCGTCAGGTGCAGGCCATGTTCGAGGAGGAGCGCGCGCACCTGCAGCCGCTGCCCATCACCGGCATGTCGTACTTCACCGAGGTGCAGCGCACGGTCTGCGATGACAGCTGCGTGCGCTTTGAGCACAGCAGCTACGCCGCGCGCCCTGCGCCCATTGGCTCCAAGGTGCTGGTGCGGATCTTCGAGCGCCGTATCGAGATCCGGGATCTGCGCACCCAGGCTTTGCTGCGCACCCACGCCCGGGTGGAGCGGCCCGGCACCGTGGTGCTGCCCATGGCCGAGCGGGTGTTCAACCCCTCGCGCGAGACCCGCTTCATCCTCAGCCAGGCCCGCGCCATCGGCCCTCAGGCGGCCCGGCTGTGCGAGATGCTGTTTGCCATCGAGGGCCGCGTGGGCCAGCGCAAGCTCTGGGGCATCGTCAACCTGGCGCGGCGCTACCCGCACCGGTTCATCGACGCGGCCTGTGCCGCCGCCATGGAGCAAGGGGTGCACAGCTACCGCCACGTCAAGGCGCTGACCGAGCGTCTGGTGGCCGATGTGCGTATTTCGGCGAATGTGACCGGTCATTTCGGCGCATCGTGACCGGTGGGCTGAGCGATGTTTTCAGCGCCGTTTCGGTAACGTGACCGCCCGTTTCGGCGATCGTGACCGCCGTGATGCTGGCGGTACTGCGTAGGGGGTTGAGTTTACGGTTTTGGAGAGGCTGTCAGGTCTTCATGGGGGTCCTTGATGGTCGTTTTTGAAACAGTTGCAGTGCGCGCCGTGCGGCCCGTTCGTCGCGACTCACCGTCCAGGCTGAAGCGCCGGCAACTCTGCAGCAACCGGTCCAGAATGGCGTCGGCAACGGTGGGGTCGCCCAGCCAGGCGTGCCAATGCTCGATGGGCAGTTGGTGGGCGATGATGGTGGCGCGCTGCCCCACCCGGTCATCGATGACCTCCAGCAAATCGGCACGCGTGGCGGCGTCCAGGTGTCCGATGCCCCAGTCGTCCAGCACCAGCACGTCGATCTTGGCGAGTTGCTGTAGCCAGCGTCGGAAGCTGCCGGCCCCATGCAAGATGCGCAGCTCTTCTGCCAGTCGAGGCACGCGCAAGTACAGCGCGGAGCGACCTTGCCGGCACGCGTATTGGGCCAGCGCACACGCCAGCCAAGTCTTGCCCAAGCCTGTGGCACCGGCCAGGGTCACCGTCTCGCCGCGATCGATCCAGGTGGACAGCGCAAGGCCCATGAGGGCCGGACGGTCCATTCCCCGGATGCCCTCGAAGCTGGCGTCCTCCAAGGTGGCCGAGGGGTACTTGAGCTGCGCCTGTTGCAGCAGACGCGCTCGCTTGCGGTCACTGCGGGCGTAGACCTCGCGCTCGACCAGCAAGGCCAGGCGCTCATCAAAGGACAGATTCAGGCAGTCGGCCTGTTCGTGTTGCTGTTGCAAGGCATCGGCGAAGCCCACGAGTTTGAGTGAGCGCAGCTGGGCGATGGTGGTGTTGTTGAGCATGGTGATGATGTCCTGAAGCCGTGGATTGGAGATAGAAACCATGGGGGCGGTGGCGGTGGCGGTGGCGGTGGCGGCGGCGGTGGCGCCACCTCACTGGTAGTAGCCCGGGCCGCGCAGATTGGCGTGCGCCGGGCTGGTCCAGTCCGACTCGGACTGGGGCGTGATCTGGTCACAGTTGTTGGCCAGCAAGTCACGCACATGGCTGTAGCGCAATGTGCCCAAGGCCAGCGCCCGTTCGCAGGCGGCCTCCAGTCGCACCGGGCCGTACCTCTTGGACAGGCTCAGCAAACCCAGGCAAGACCGGTAGCCATGCTCGGGATGCTTGTAGGTCTGCAGCAAACGGGTGATCAACTCACCGCAGGCCACACCGATGCGCTGCCCCCATTCGATCAGGCGCTGTGGCGTCCACTCCATGTGGGCGCGGTGGGCCGCGGGCATGTGTGCCTCCACGGTAGAGAAACCCCCACGCTTGTCGCTGCGCGCGTGGGCGGCCACGCGCTGGCCGCGCAAGAGCAACTCGATGCCGCGCCCGGTCATGCGAGCCTCCAGCGTCTGACCGACCAGCGGGTGCGGTGCGCTGTAACGATGACCGTCGATCTCGACGTGGTAGTCGATATGGACCTTCACGGTCTTGAAGCGCGCGAGTTCATAGGGTTGCTGCGGCAGCGGCATCAGGGCTGGGGCGTCCAGCTCGGCGAACACACTGGCGCGACTGCCCGCCAGCTTCTGAAACGGCCGCTCGTTCAGGCTGGGGAGCAGCTGCGCAATGGCCGCGTCAACCTGAGCGACGCTCTCAAATCGCTGGTGGCGCAGCCTGGCCAGGATCCAGCGTGTGACGACCTGAACCGAGCTCTCAGCCGTGGCCTTGTCGCGCGGCGTGCGTGGGCGCGCAGGCAGCACCGAGGTGCCGTAGTAGCGGGCCAGGTCCTGCACCGTCTCGTTGGCACGTGGCTCGTAACGGTCTGGCGAGGCGATCACGGCACGGGCGTTGTCAGGCACGATGAGCTGCGGCACACCCCCGTAGAAGTGCAGAGCGCGCACCATGCCCTCGACCCAGTCATCCAGGCGCTGCGCGGGCGTGGCGCAGGCAAAGACGCAACTGGAGGCGGCCATGGCCGAGACGAAGACCTGGGCACGGGCGCCATCGCGCAAGGGCACCGTGGAGCCAGCGAAGTCGATGAACAGCTTCTCGCCGGCGCGCCGGTGCTGGCGCATCGAGCGCTTGAGGGTTTGGGCGAAGTCCTTGTAGTGACCGCAGAACTGGGTGTAGCGCCAGGTACGACCATGGGGATGGGCCTCCACGTACTCCTGCCACAGCAGCATGAGTGTCACGCCCTTGCGGTCGAGTTCGCGGTGGATGCGGCCCCAGTCGGGGGTGATGTAGGGCTGGGAGGTGGTGGCCTTGGGCAGCAGGGCGGAGGTCAGTCGCTGCTCGCTCCAATCCTGGACAGTCTCCCAATCCAGGCCAGCAGCATGGGCCAGGCCAACGTACTTGGCCACGGCCCCTTTGGAGATGTTGAGGGTCGCGGCGACCTGCTCGTGAGAGAGGTCGGCCTGCCACTTCAGGCGGATAACGTCTTTGATCATGCGTAGAGAAATTCGAGGTTTGGGCATCCGGCTCCTGAAGGCAAAAGCCGTCGAGGTTAGGACGCCCGGGTTGAGTTCTCTACGCAGCACCGCCTGGCTTCAGATCCCACAAAAACGTGGGCTGAAACGGCGGTCACGATGACCGAAATGATCGGTCACGTTGCCGAAACGGCCGGTCACGATGAACCGAAAACGGAGTCGGTCACGATGGGCCGAAATCCTCGGTCACGATACCGAAATCAGCGGTCACGTTGGTCCGAAATACCCACCCGATGCCTTGGCTGCCCTGGAGGCTGCCACCCCAACACCGTCGGCGTCGCCTTCAACGCTGACCCAGCAGCACGCGCTCATCCGCA
>JAZKHJ010000051.1:0-48276 GCA_040385485.1 Pseudomonadota bacterium
GCCACTTGCAGAAGTTGATGATCTCCTGGTAGATGCGGGCGAAGGTCGACTCGGGCATCACGGCCTTCACGTCCTTCAGGCGGCCGTCGGCGCCCCACATCTTGCCGCTGTTGCGGATCATCGCCGGCATGGAGGCGTCGACGATGACGTCGTTGGGCGAGTGGAAGTTGGTGATGCCCTTGGCCGAGTCAACCATGGCCAGCTCGGGGCGGCCTTCATGGCAAGCGTGCAGGTCGCGTTTGATCTCGTCCTGCTTGGACTGCGGCAGCGTGGTGATCTTGTTGTAGAGATCAACCATGCCGTTGTTGACGTTGACTCCCAACTCGTCGAACAGCTTGCCGTGTTTCTCGAAGGCGTCCTTGTAAAAGATCTTTACGCAGTGGCCGAACACGATGGGGTGCGAGACCTTCATCATGGTTGCCTTGACGTGCAGCGAGAACATCACGCCGGTCTTGTGCGCATCTTCGATCTCCTTCTCGTAGAAGGCGAGCAGTGCCTTCTTGCTCATGAACATGGAGTCGATGATCTCTCGGTCCAGCAGCGCGACCTTGGGCTTGAGCACGATGGTCTTGCCGCTCTTGGTGATCAGCTCCATCTTGACGTCGCGCGCCCTGTCCAGCGTCATGGACTTTTCACCGTGGTAGAAGTCGCCCGCGTGCATGTGCGAGACGTGCGAACGCGAAGCCTGGCTCCATTCGCCCATGCTGTGTGGGTTCTTGCGCGCATATTCCTTCACGGCTCTGGGCGCACGGCGGTCCGAGTTGCCCTCGCGCAGGACCGGATTGACGGCGCTGCCGGTGCACTTGGAGTAGCGTGCGCGAAGCGCTTTTTCCTCCTCGGTCTTCGGGTTCTCGGGGTAGTCCGGGATCGGGTAGCCCTTGGCTTGCAACTCCTTTATGCAGGCCACCAGTTGGGACACCGACGCACTGATGTTGGGCAACTTGATGATGTTCGCTTCGGGCTTGAACGTCAGCTTGCCGAGTTCGGCCAGGTGGTCTGGCACGCGCTGCGCTTCCGTCAGGCACTCGGGGAAGGCGGCCAGCACGCGCGCGGCCACCGAGATGTCGCTGGTGGCGACGTTGATGCCCGCGGGTGCCGCGAAGGTGCGGATGATGGGCAGGAACGCACTGGTCGCCAGCAAGGGGGCTTCGTCCGTCAGGGTGTAAATGATGGTGGGTTGCTGGCTGCTCATCGCGTATCTCCAAAATTGTTGGGCTGAGGTCATCGAACCGTCCGGCACGGGATTTCCGGCGGGCTGGATCGAACCGTATGTGATTTTGCTTTCCAGAGACTGATTCAACCCCCATTTTTTGAACCACTATCTCACCATGCAAAAAGAGCGGCGAAATATCTGATTTCTTTTCCAGATTGCCGCCAACAAAAAGGGCCCGAAGGTTGCCCTTCGAGCCCAGTCACCGGGAAGCGGTCCTTCAAGCGAAGTTGGCTTCGGCGAACGACCAGTTCACCAGCTTGTCGAGGAAGGTTTCCACGAACTTGGGACGGGCATTGCGGTAGTCGATGTAGTAGGCGTGCTCCCACACATCCACGGTCAGCAGGGCCTTGTCGCCGGTGGTCAGGGGGGTGCCGGCGGCGCCCATGTTGACGATGTCCACCGAGCCATCGGCTTTCTTCACCAGCCAGGTCCAGCCCGAACCAAAGTTGCCCACGGCGGACTTCACAAAGGCTTCCTTGAACGCGGCGTAGCTGCCCCACTTGGCGGTGATGGCTGCAGCCAGAGGGCCAGACGGCTCGCCGCCGCCGTTGGGCTTCATGCAGCTCCAGAAGAAGGTGTGGTTCCAGATCTGCGCGGAGTTGTTGTAGATGCCACCGCTGGATTTCTTGACGATGGACTCCAGGTCCATGGCTTCGAACTCGGTGCCTTTTTGCAGGTTGTTGAGGTTGACCACATACGCGTTGTGGTGCTTGCCATGGTGGAACTCCAGCGTTTCACGGCTGTAGTGGGGAGCCAGTGCGTCCAGGGCGTAGGGCAATGCGGGCAGGGTGTGTTCCATGGGGTTCCTCGTGAGTGGTGTTGTTGAAAGACTCGCCGACAGGTTTGGGCAGGCCTGCGATCAGGCGGCCATTGTAGGCACCTGACTGTGCATCGATGGTGTCAGGGTTTCTGGCCAGGCGCTTGCACGCGCACATCAAGCCGGCCATCGGCCAGCGTGGCCCTGAGCTGCTGGCCAGGGTGCGCCTGAGCGGCTCGCGTCACCGCCAAGCCTTGTTCGTCGGTGAGAAATGCATAGCCGCGCTCCAGCACCAGTTGGGGGTCGAGCAGGCCCAGCGAGAGCTCGCACCGCTGCAAGCGCTGTTGCTGCTGGTCGAACGAGCGTCGCAAGGCGCTCGGCAGTTGCGCCTCGAGGGCCTGCAGCCGGCTGCGACGCTGTTGCGTGCTCAGCATCCAGCCGCTCTGCAGTTGATGTTGCAAGCGGCTGAGTTGCTGCAGACTGTCGTGCAGCCGCGCAGACGGGCGCCCCATGCGCTGCGCCAGCCGGTCCAGCCGCTGACCGCGCTGGTCAAGGATGCCGAAGGCTGCCGCGCCAAGGCGCTCCTGCAGGTAGTCGAGTTCACCAAGGCGCTGTTCGCGCGCCGGGGCGCAAAGTTCCGCTGCAGCTGTGGGCGTGGGCGCCCGCAGGTCGGCCACGAAGTCGGCCAGGGTGAAATCGGTCTCGTGCCCGACGCCGCACACCACGGGCATGGGAGCACGCGCCACCATGCGCACCAGCTCGGGGTCATTGAACGACCACAGGTCTTCCAGCGATCCGCCACCGCGCACCAGCAGCAAGACCTCGCTCTCGCCCGTCTCCGTGTGGCGTCGGTAGGCAGTTTGAAGAGCCGCACACAGTTCGGCTGGCGCTTGGGCGCCCTGCACCGACGCCGGGTAGATCACCACGGGCAGATGCGGCACCCGCCGCTGGAGAGCGGTCACCACGTCGCGCAAGGCAGCCGCCCCCAATGAGGTGACCACACCGATGCTGTGCGGCTGTGGCGGCAAGGGCCGTTTGCGAACCACGTCGAACAAGCCCTCGGCCTCCAGCTGGGCCTTGAGCCGAAGGAACTGCTCGAACAGCGCGCCCTGCCCGGCCGGCTGCAAGGTGTCCACGATCAGTTGCAGTTCCCCGCGCGCGCCGTACACGTCGAGCTTGCCGCGGGCCTGCACGAGTTGTCCATCGCGCGGCGCAAACGTGAGCTGCTCGGCCGAGCGCCGAAAAAGCGCGCAACGCACCTGCCCGGTTTCGTCCTTCAAGGAAAAATAACAATGGCCGCTGGCTGCGCGCGAGAAGCCAGAAATCTCCCCGCGCACCGCCACCGGATTGAAACGCGCGGCCAGCGTGTCCGCCACTGCTCGCATGAGCGGGCCAACCGCCCACACGCGCCCCGCCGATGGGGCGTCCGTTCCGGAAAACGGTTCAACCACGGGCGTCTCCCAGCAAAAAGTGTCCACAGGCCGCATGAACACTGACCTTTGGGTGCGAGAAGCCTGCGTGGGCAGGGTGGGGCGAATAGCGCATTGATTCAGAAGCGTTTTGCACTGCCTGTTTGCTGATCGATCTGTCAAAACTGAAGCCCCGCGCGGGCTCACGTCACTTGCCCGCTGGGTTCTTCACAAAGTTATCCACAGAATCTGTGCACGAAGCCACCACGTGGCGTGGTGCATAGGGTACGGGGTTGGGGGCCGTTTCGCGGGGTGGGTGCCACCCCTGAGACATAATCGCCGCACTGTCTTGCGCCGCGCGACCCAGCGGCACCCGCCTGGAGCCCAGACTTGCTTTCCATCATACAAGCCGCCGGATGGCCCATCTGGCCATTGATCCTCTGTTCCGTCATCGGATTGGCCCTCGTCATCGAACGATTCGTCAGTCTCAAAACAGCCAAGATCTTCCCCCCCAAACTGCTGGACGAGGCCATCATGGTGTCGCGCAACGGCGTGCCAGGCCCGGACGTGGTGACCCAGCTCGAACAGAACTCCGTGCTCGGCACCGTCCTCGCCAGCGGTTTTCGCACCTTCAACAGCAACCCGCGCGCCAGCGAGGACGACTTGCGTGCCAGCCTGGAGGGCGCCGGTCGCCAGGCCGCAGCGCAGATGCAACGCTACCTCGGCGCGCTGGCCACCATCGCATCGGCTGCGCCCCTGCTGGGCCTGCTGGGCACCGTCATCGGCATGATCGAGATCTTTGGCTCCCAGGGCGCTCAAGGGGCCGGTGTGGTGCCCGGCGTGGGTGACCCAGCCCAATTGGCCCAGGGCATCTCCATTGCCCTTTACAACACGGCCTTCGGCCTGATCGTGGCGATCCCGGCGCTCATCTTCTGGCGCTATTTCCGCGCCCGGGTCGACGACTACTTGCTCAGTCTGGAGCTGGCGGCAGAGCGGTTCGCGCGCCACCTGCTGAGCCTGCGCAAACACTGAAGCCATGAACTTCCGCCCCGGCTCGCGCGATGAACCCGAGATCAACCTGATCCCGTTCATCGACATCCTGCTGGTGGTGCTCATCTTCCTGATGCTCACCACCACCTACAGCAAATTCACCGAGCTCAAGGTGAACCTGCCGGTGGCCGATGCGCAGGCGCCCAAGACCAACACCCAGGAAGTGGTTGTGGCGGTCGGCAGCGACGGGCGCTACTCGATCAACAAGCAGGTGCTTGAAGGTGCCAGCGTCGAATTGCTCACAAGCGCCCTGAGTCAGGCATCACAAGGCAACGCCGAGACGGTGATCATCATCAGCGCGGATGCCACGGCCACTCACCAGTCGGTCATCAATGTGATGGACGCCGCGCGCCGCGCGGGCCTGGTGCAGATCACGTTTGCCACCCAGCAGACGGGCGCCGCCGCAGCCCGTGGCAAACCCTGACGGGCTGAAACCCCAACGCGCGCCGATGAATCGGTCCCGCTGGCAGGCGCTGTGGTTGGGGCACTCGCGCAAGCGGGGTTGGCTGGCCTTTCTCCTGTGGCCTGTCTCTCTGGTTTACGCGGGCCTGATGGCGCTGCGCCGAGCCCTGTACGCACTCGGCATCTTCAAGACCCACCGCATCCAGGTGCCGGTGATCGTGATCGGCAATGTGGTGGTGGGCGGCGCAGGCAAGACACCCACGGTGATCGCGGTGGTGAACCACCTGCTGGACCAAGGTTGGCGGCCCGGCGTGGTGTCGCGCGGTCATGGCCGCCTCAGCAAGGAAGTTGTGGAAGTCACGCCCCGCACTCCACCCGAAGAATGCGGCGACGAACCCGCCCTGATTCTTCTGCGCACGGGTGTCCCGGTGTTTGTGGCTGCCAGTCGTGTCGCTGCAGCGAACACTTTGGTGGCCGCGCACCCAGAGGTGAACATCCTGGTTTGCGACGACGGCCTGCAACACTGGGCCTTGCACCGCGATCTGCAGATCGTCGTGTTCGACGACCGTGGCACGGGCAACGGCTGGTTGCTGCCAGCAGGCCTGCTGCGCGAAGCCTGGCCCCGCAGTTCCAGCGGGAGCACCCCGAAGGATCTCGTGTTGCACCAGCACCGAGAAGATGCGCCTGTGCCCCTGCGGGTCAGCGCGCCCGGCGCATGGCTGTTCAACGCAACACGGCGACTTGCCTCTGATGCCTGGGGTCCAACCGGAGAACGCATCCCACTGCACGGGTTGCGCAACCACCGTCTGACCGCGGTTGCCGGTATCGCCAGACCTTCGGTGTTCTTTGACATGTTGCATGCAACGGGTTTGCGACCCGAGCGAGAAGTGGGTCTGCCCGACCATGCCGATGTGGCCGACTACGCCGCGTTGATCGGCGACCCCTCGTGCACGCTGCTCTGCACCGAAAAAGATGCCGTCAAGCTGTTTCCCTTGCTGGCCCAGGTGCCGCCGGCCTCGCGCGTCCAGGCCTGGGCAGTACCCCTGGAATTGACACCAGACCCGGCCTTCTTCAACGCACTCGACCACCACCTCCAGGCACTCGGACGCAAGCCCTGAACGGGCATGCGCGACTATCATTGCGACATGGACACCAAACTGCTCGAACTGCTGGTCTGCCCCGTCACCAAAGGGCCCCTGATCTTCAACCGCGAGAGCCAGGAGCTGCTCTCTCGCAGCGCACGTCTGGCCTACCCGGTGCGCGACGGTATCCCGATCTTGCTGGAGCACGAGGCACGCCCCCTGACCGACGAAGAAGCCGCCCGGCCCAACGCGCCCACGCCCCAGCCATGAGCGCAGCGCCGGAGCCGACCGGCTTTGTGGTCCTGATTCCCGCACGACTGGCCTCCTCACGCCTGCCCAACAAGCCCCTCGCCGACATAGTGGGTCTGCCGATGATCGTTCGCGTGGCCCGGCAAGCGCAACTCAGCGCTGCGCGCCTGTGTGTGGTGGCGGCCGACGACGCGCGCATCGTTGAGGCTTGCGAGGCACACGGCGTCAAGGCGATCCTCACCCGCAAAGACCACCCCAGCGGGAGCGACCGTCTGGCCGAGGCCTGCGCCGTGCTGGGCTTGTCCGATGGCGAGGTGGTGGTGAATGTGCAAGGGGACGAGCCCTTGATCGACCCCGATCTCATCAATGCCGTGGCTGCCCAGTTGCAAGCCCGAACCGATTGCGTCATGAGCACGGCAGCGCACGCCATCGATCAACTGGCCGAATTCCTGAATCCCAACGTCGTCAAGGTCGTGCTGGACCGCCGGCAGACGGCGCTTTATTTCAGCCGTGCGCCCATGCCCTGGTGGCGCGACGGCATGGCCGCCGATGGCACTCCAGCGCTGCCCTCACCAGCGCCTTTGCGACATGTGGGCATCTACGCATACCGCGTGGGATTCTTGAAGCGTTTCCCCGGACTGGAACCTGCGCCGCTGGAAACCACGGAATCGCTGGAGCAACTGCGGGTGCTGTGGCACGGCGAACGCATTGCGGTGCACCTGAGCGCGGTGGCACCCGGTGCTGGCGTCGATACGCCGCAGGACCTCGACAGGGTCCGCCGCATGCTGTCTCGGGACTGAGTCCACGCTCCGGTAACCAGCCCGCTGGGCGCCTCGCGGCGTAAGCCGGACGCGAGGATGTGCATGCTATCCTCGATTGGTCGCCCCGGCCCCACGCCCTGGGCGGCCGCTCGAGACAAGCGGCCAAGCCATTGAAACACCAAAGAAGGAAAGCGATGAGACTGATTTTGTTGGGAGCTCCGGGAGCCGGCAAAGGAACGCAGGCGACGTTCATTTGCCAGAAGTACGGCATCCCCCAGATTTCCACCGGCGACATGCTGCGCGCAGCGGTCAAGGCCGGCACCCCGCTGGGGCTGCAAGCCAAGGCCGTCATGGAGTCCGGCGGCCTGGTCAGTGACGACCTGATCATCAACCTGGTGAAGGAGCGCATTGCACAACCCGACTGCTCGGGTGGCTTCCTGTTTGACGGCTTTCCCCGCACGATCCCGCAGGCTGACGCCATGAAGACTGCGGGTGTGAAGCTCGACTACGTGCTGGAGATCGACGTGCCTTTCGACGCGATCATCGAGCGCATGAGTGGACGCCGCTCGCACCCTGCCTCGGGTCGGACCTACCACGTGAAGTTCAACCCCCCCAAGGTCGAAGGCAAGGACGACGTGACCGGAGAGCCACTCATCCAGCGCGACGATGACAAGGAAGAAACCGTGAAGAAGCGGCTCGAGGTCTACAGTGCCCAGACCCGCCCGCTGGTCGACTACTACAGCAGCTGGGCACGCAATGACGCCGCTGCTGCGCCAAAGTACCGCGCCATCAGTGGCATGGGCTCTGTCGAAGACATCACGGCGCGCGCTTTTGAGGCGCTCTCGACGTAGTCCTCCGCCCCCCACAAGAAGCCCGGCCTCGAGCCGGGTTTTTTTGTGGGGCGGAGCGCCTCATGTGGGGCTGGAGCGCAGGCCGTACACCTTGCCGCCGAGAAACACATATTCGGCCCGCACGATGGCCGCGCCCGCCTCGTCCTTGAATGTGAAGCCCACGAGGGACAGGGGCTCGCCATTCTTGATCTCGGGCATCTGCCACTGCCCCAGGCGAAACAGGGGCGCCAGTTCAACCTCCCAGCGCCGATCGCGTCGCGTCGGAACCACCGCCTTGGCCAGCAAGGCAGGTCCGTCGACACTGGCGGTTTGAGCAGGCAGCACACGCTGGGCCAGATCGGCGGGCAAGCGCAGCGTTTCAGGCAACTCCAGCACCAGTTCAACGTGCGGGTTGCGCCATTTCACGTCGGCGGCTTTGCCTTCTAGGTAGATCGGGCGGCTCTGATCGAAACTGCTCCAGCCATGGTGCGCCAAGGCACCGGTGGCGCCACCGCCCCAGCCCAGCAGGGCCACCAGTTGTACAAAATCACGTCGTTGCATGGTGTTCTCCTTCAGACATAGGCGATCCAGCGCCCACAGGTGATGACCAGAATCCAGATCAGCGAGGACAAGAACAAGCTGACTCGCGCAGTGGTGTCCTGACGCTGCAGTGAACGGCGCGCATGAAACCACCCGGCATTGCAGCCGGCCAGCATGATCAACACCATTTTGGCTATGAACACGCGATTGGCCAGCAGTTCCCCGGCTTGGGTGCCGAACATCAGCAATCCCGTCATCGCAGCCAGGCCGAAGCCCAAACCGACCAGCCCCAGGCTCAACCGCGCCAGAGGTTCGATCGGCAAAGCAGACGCCCATCCAAAAACACGCAGTTCGAGCAAGACCAGATTGCCGAGGATCAAGGCCACGCCAATCAGGTGGACCACCTCCAGCATGGGGTAGGCCCAAGGGTGTGAACCCAGAGCCACCAGCATGTCAGGCATTCAGCAGCTGCAACGCCAACGCCAGGCGCGCCTTCACGGGCGACAGGCCGGCCGAGTCAGGCAGCGGTTGACCGTCATGCGGCACCACACGGCCCTGCGCGCAACGACTGGCCACGACCACATGGATACCACTGGCCTGTGCCTGCTTCAGCGCCACCAGCAAGTCGTCGTGCACCGTGCCGTTACCCGTGCCCGCCACCACGATGCCGCGCAACCGACGTGCATTCACGGGGGTGTGGCGGAGCAAGGCTCGCACCATCTCGCCATCGGCGCCTGCGTGGCTGAACATCAGTTCCACACGCGGGAGTGCGGCAGCACCCAGGAGACGTTGCAGCCCTTCGGCATCGTGTGTGCCTTGGCTCACGGCTGGCGGCCACGGCCTGAACAGACGCAACCGCGCCTCCTCCACACAACCCAGAGCACCGGCATCACCCGAATCGAAGGGGTCCGTCCTGTAGGGATGCACCTTGGCTACGTCAACGGCGCCGTGAATGCGCCCGGCGCACACGACGACCACGCCGCAAGCCTGCGGATGCAAGGCCACCGCCACCGCGTCGCTCAGGTTCTGGGGCCCGTCAGGCACCAGCGCTGTGGCCGGCCGCATCGCGCAAGTCAGCACCACCGGCTTGGACGGACGCAGCAGTGTCTGCAGAAAGAAGGCCGTCTCCTCGATCGTGTCGGTGCCGTGCGTGACCACGATGCCTGCCACCTCGGGCCGATCCAGATGCACGGCCACGCGCGTTGCCAACGCTTGCCATACACCCAGCCCCATGTCCTTGCTGTTGATCTGTGCCACCTGCTCCACGTCCAGCGAACTGCCAGCCAAGGCTGGAACCATCGCCACCAGATCGCTCACCGCCACCTGCCCAGCCACATAGCCCACGTTGTCGTTCGCCTGGGTTGCACGTCCGGCAATCGTTCCGCCGGTACCCAAAACCACTAGACGACGCGCCTGGTTTTCATTCAGCACTTGCCAAGTCCTTTGAACTGGTTAAAAATACAGCAACTGGATAAGAAAACAGTAAACCACCGATCGGATACCCCGCCCGGTGAGGCATCCACCCTGATGAGGTTCACATGCTCGACATGCCCGCCACCACGCCAAAGCTCACCGCCCGGCAACAGCAGATTCTGGAACTTATCCAGACCGCGATTGCACGCACCGGTTCTCCGCCCACTCGGGCCGAGATCGCCAGCGAACTCGGCTTCAAGTCGGCCAACGCGGCCGAGGAGCACTTGCAGGCCCTGGCCCGCAAAGGGGTGATCGAATTGGTCAGTGGCACGTCGCGCGGCATTCGCTTGCGCAGCGAAGACCTGCGTTCCATCAACGATTCGCGTGGGCGCCAGCTTACACTCCCGCTCCCCAGCCTGTCCCAGCTGATGTTGCCCCTGATCGGGCGCGTGGCGGCGGGCTCGCCCATCCTGGCGCAAGAGCATGTGGATCAGACCTATCACGTGGAGCGCAGCCTGTTCCAGCGCGAGCCCGACTACCTGCTCAAGGTACGCGGCATGTCCATGCGCGACGTGGGCATCATCGATGGCGATCTGTTGGCGGTGAAATCCGCCAAGGAAGCCAAGAATGGACAGATCGTGGTTGCCCGACTGGGCGACGACGTCACCGTGAAGCGCTTCATGCGGCGACAAAACGTCATCGAACTTCACGCCGAGAACCCTGACTACAAGACCATCGTGGTCGAGCCCGGTGAACCGTTCGAAATCGAAGGCCTCGCGGTGGGCCTCATCCGCAACAGCTTCCAACTCTGACCCCTCGGGTCACGTTGCCTCAGCAGGTGGCGGGCGTTTGGTCCGACGAGCGCACGGCTCGTCTTTTGGACACATCCCTGCGTTGGCGACTTCCTTGCAATCCTGCCTGTGTTCAACCCCTCATCTGGAGTTTCGCATGGGAAAAATCTTCAATACCAACACGTGGCGTGCCCCCCTGCAGTTGATCGACTGCTGGTTGCCGTTGCCGTCCCAACGCCATGCTCGTCCGGCCACTTCAGCTGTTGCGGCCAGGACCATTCAACGCTTTGCCCGTGCGGGCTGGCTGAACCGGGAAGCAGCCAACAGCGCACCACCCCAGACGCGTCCGGGTGCTGTGGTCGAGCCGCTCGATTCGCCCACCTGCCGGGTTCGCGTGCTGCGTCAGGCCGAGGCCCGTCCCGCGAAGCGACCGGACATGCGTCTCGTCATATCCGGCCCGATCAACGATGTTTGTGCCGAACTGGATCGCCTTGCCGCGCTCGAACAGGCTTCCATGGCACGCGCAGCCTGAGACGACAGAGTCGACGCCCTGAAAGGCCCGGGCACAATAGGCCCATGAACATTGTGATTCTTGACGACTACCAGGACGCGGTTCGAAAGCTGAAATGCGCTGAAAAACTGGAGTCTTACCCTGCCAAGGTATTCACCAACACCGTCAAGGGCGTCGGCCAGTTGTCGGTCCGGCTGCGTGACGCTGACGTGCTGGTGCTGATCCGTGAACGAACCCAGATTTCTCGCCAACTCATCGAGAAGCTGCCGCGCCTCAAACTCATCGCCCAGACCGGGCGAGTGGGGGCACACCTTGATGTGGCCGCCTGTACCGAGCGCGGCATCGCGGTGGCCGAAGGTGTGGGCTCGCCCGTGTCGACGGCCGAGCTCGCCTGGGCTTTGATCATGACGTCGATGCGTCGGATTCCACAGTATGTGTCCAACCTGAAACATGGGGCCTGGCAGCAAGCGGGGCTCAAGTCTTCCGCCATGCCGACCAACTTCGGCGTGGGCATGGTGCTGCGCGGCAAGACACTTGGCGTCTGGGGCTATGGGCGCATCGGCCAGTTGGTGGCGGGCTACGGCCACGCTTTCGGCATGCGCGTGATCATCTGGGGCAGTGAAGCTTCTCGCGCCCGAGCGGTGGCCGACGGCTTTGAAGCGGCAGAGAGCCGGGAGGCCTTTTTCGCCTCAAGCGACGTGCTGTCGTTGCACCTTCGGCTGAGCGAGACCAGCGCTGGCTGCGTCACGCTGGAAGACCTGGGCCGCATGAAGCCCACGTCCTTGCTGGTAAACACCTCGCGCGCCGAGCTGATCGAGCCCGAGGCATTGCTCGCCTCGCTCAACCGCGGTCGCCCGGGATTGGCAGCGGTCGACGTGTTCGAGTCCGAGCCGATCCTGCAGGGACACGCTCTGCTGCGACTGGAGAACTGCATCTGCACGCCCCATATCGGCTATGTGGAGCAAGACAGCTACGAGCAGTATTTTTCCTCGGCGTTTGACAACGTCGTCAACTTCATCAAGGGCACGCCCACCAACATCGTGAATCCTGGCGCTTTGCAGGTTCGCCGCTGACGGGCCAGGCCCACTCAACAAAAACGCCGCATCTGCGGCGTTTTTTTATGGCGGCTTGTGAAACTCAGGTCTTCTTGCCGGACGGTCGGGATCCATCGGGTTCGTTCGGCAAGTCAAAGTCGAGAACCTCGAAGTCGATGAGGTTGCCCTCCGCCTCACGGATTTCAAAGTCAGCAGGCTGGGTGGGTCTGGCCGATGAGTCCACCGTTGAGTTCACCTCGGGCAACAAGGCTTCGAAGTCGTCCATCTCTGCAAAGTCGTCCAGATTGATGTCCAGACCCAGTCGGGAAGAGGCTGGCGACATGTTGTCCAGGTCCATGGGCTGGGTGTGCCGCTCCGAGGCATCATGCAACGACGCGCTCACCCTGGTCACCGACTTGTCCGCCGCTTTCAGCGGCTGCATGGCCGTGTGCTGGAAATCTCCAGGCGTTCGAGGGGCTGCGTTATCACGCTGGATGAGGTCTTTTGCGATCGCATGCAGCATCAGCAGTTCGCGATAGGCCTCAAGATCAAACACCTCGGACGCAGTGTCGGTGGCGTCACGGAAGATCGATTGCTCAATCAGGTCCAGCACGCGGGGCTCCGGCCACAGTGCTTGAATCCGGCCAAACGCGGTTTCGTACGCCTCAAGCCCTCGGCCCCGCTGGGAATAACTGTCAAACGGTGGCGCACCAGCGTTGAACACGTGATTGAATTCTTCGCGCAGACTTTCGTAATCACTGCGGCGCCCCAGCCGGTGGTAGATATGGAACAGGTCCATATAGGTAAGCGCGCTGGGCTCGTGGCTTTCCGTCAGGTGATCCTTGAGGACCTGGATGGCTTGCTCGTCTTCGCCCAGCGACACGAAAAAATCGGCCTGCTGCTGCACGTCGAACAACTCCTCGGTGGCCACCGACCGGGACACGCCCAAGGCACTGGTGGAAAACTCCCGCCGATCGCGTGCGGACAACGGTGTCGCGATCTGCTCGTCCACCCGCGCACCCTTGGTGCTTAAAGCCGTTTCGTTGGCGTTTGCCAGCCCATCAAACGAAGAATCCTGGTCAAGATCGATGTCCAGATCCGCGCCGCTGCCCAGCGGAGTGAATCCGGAAGCCACCTTGGACATGCCGGCATCCGGTTGCAGTGGAACCAACACCGTCTTTTCTTCGTCCTCAGGAGACCACCAGGCGCGGGAGGCTTCAGAGCCTTGAACAACCGCCTCCTGGCGGCGGCGCAAAACCACCAACACAACCAGCATTGCCAGCAGCAGCAATCCGCCCAGCAGATAGACCAACCAGTTCTGGTAGCGCTGCGCTTGCGATCGTTCCAGCTGCGAATTCAGATCACCCAGTGCAGTCTGGGCCTGCGTTTGCTCCTGACGAAGCCGCGCCACCTCGGATTCCAGTGCTGCCAGCTTCTGCCGCTCGCGCAGGATGTCTTCCGGCGAGGCGTTGATGTTTTTCCAGAGCTGGGCTGCCGCAGCGCGTGTTTCTTCAGACGTACTGGGTTCGCTCAGCAGCGCGGGCGAGAGCTTGAGGGTGGGGTCGCGCTCAATACCGGTGCTGAGATCGATGGGGTCCAGCTGCAGCCGGGGCGCGGTGGCCACGGGCGGCTTGACAGGCGCACGACGCACCACCGAGGGCGCTCGCAAGGGCGGCGCGTCTGCGCGCGCAGGTGTCGCAGGCCGGGGTTGGGATGTGCCGGCACCGCGCGCGGCAGTGGATGCCGGAGCCGACGACGAGGGCGCGCCAGCGGCATTCGGCGCAGCCGTCGCTCGCGGCAAGGTCGAGGGCGCCGCGGCTGTTCCTGTGGAGGGCTGCACCGCGGCCGTGACCGGCTCATTGACCAGATCGGCCAGCAACACGAAACGGCGTGTGAACTGGGTACCGCACCCGGCTCGCACATAGAGGGTGACGAAAGGCTCATTGACCGGCAGATTGGACTGAACCCGCACCGATGCTTCTGCATCGGGCGTCGTTCTTTGCGGCGATGTCCGCACCAAGCTGGGCGACACCTGGGTGTCGCCGTAGAAGACGTCGGTCTCGATGCAAAGGTTGGCCAGGTCCTCGCCAGGTGCCAGCAGCACCTGCACGCGCACATCGAGCGCGCGCCCGATCATGGCGGCGCCACTGTGACGACCGAGGGTCACGGCGGAACTGCTCAAGGCAGTTGATAGCAAAATACAACCTGTCCAGTACTTGCGCACGCCAGAGTTCCTTCTTTCGTTCGTTGGGCGATTCTGTCATAGCTCCACAAGCACTCATTCCAAATACAACACACTTATGCAACCCATCTTTCACAACACCGGCCTCGTGGGAACCGGCGCCATGGGCCGTGGCATTGCACAGATGGCAGCCCAGGCGGGTAGCCAGGTCTGGCTGTTCGATGTCCAGCCTGGCGCGGCCCAGGCGGCGCGTGACGCATTGCACGCCACCTGGCAGACGCTGGTGACCAAGAACAAGATGTCTGCCGAGCAGATGCAGGCCTGTGTGGACCGCCTGCAACTGGCCAATGCCTTGAGCGATCTCGCTCCCTGCGATCTGGTCGTCGAGGCGATCGTTGAGCGGCTCGACGTCAAGCAACGCCTTTTCACCGAGCTCGAAGGCATCGTCGGGCCCGACGCGGTGCTGGCCACCAACACATCGTCCTTGTCGATCACGGCCATTGCCGCACCGCTCAAGCGCCCCGCGCAGCTGGCAGGCTTCCACTTCTTCAACCCGGTGCCCCTGATGCGGGTGGTGGAGGTGATCGCCGGTCTGAAGACCAGTGCAGAGGTTTGCCAGCAGCTCACTGACTTCACCCGCCAGTTCGGCCACACGCCGGTGACCGCGCAAGACACGCCCGGCTTCATCGTGAACCACGCCGGACGCGGCTACGGCACCGAAGCACTGCGGGTGGTGGGTGAGCGCGTGGCCGACTTCGCCACGATCGACCGCATCCTGAAGGATCAGATGGGTTTTCGCCTCGGCCCATTCGAGCTGATGGACCTGACCGCGCTGGACGTGTCGCACCCGGTGATGGAGTCGATCTACCACCAGTACTTCGAGGAACCGCGTTACCGCCCGAGCGTGATCACCGCACAGCGGCTTGCCGGCGGTGTGGTGGGCAAGAAGGTGGGCGAAGGCTTCTACGCGTACGACAAGGGTATGGCACAAGTACCGGCCGAGCCCGCCGTGCCTGTGGTGGCCGAGATGCCGCCGGTGTGGGTGTCGCCCAAGGCGGCGAGACGCGCTGAGCTCTACCTGTTGCTGAAAAATCTCGGTGCTCAGATCGAGACTGCGGCCGCACCCTCTTCTGCCGCCCTGATCCTGGTGGCCCCCCTGGGCCTGGACGTGACCACGCTGGCCGCGGTGGAGCGGCTCGACGCCACGCGCACGCTCGGCATCGACATGATGCTCGACGACGCAGCGGTGAAACGCCGTGTACTTGCCACCAACCCGGCCACCCGCCCTGACATGGCTCAGGCCGCTCATGCGCTCTTCGCCCGCGACGGCAAGGCGGTCAGCGTCATCCGCGACAGCGGGGGCTTTGTCACACAGCGCGTGGTGGCCACCATCGTCAACATCGCCGCCGACATGTGCCAGCAGGGCATCTGCTCGCCGGCCGATCTGGACGTGGCCGTCACGCTCGGCCTGGGTTACCCCATGGGCCCGTTGGCCATGGGCGACCGCATCGGTCCGACGAACATGCTGGAGATTCTGTTCAACCTCCAGACGGTCTACGGCGACCCACGCTACCGCCCCTCGCCCTGGCTGCGCCGCCGCGGCGCGCTCGGCCTGAGCCTCACGCACGAGGAGACCTGACCATGACCGCCAGCCTCAAGAGCCACAGCCATGGTCAGACCATGGTACTGACCATCAGCAACCCCGAGCACCGCAACGCACTGGGCCCCGACATGTACGCAGCCGGCGTCGAGGCACTGAACGTGGCCGAAAGCAGCCCGGAGGTGCGCAGCGTGGTGATCACCGGTGAAGGCAACCACTTCTGTGCTGGCGGCAACCTGCAGCGGTTGCTGGCCAACCGCCAGCAACCGCCCGAGGTCCAGGTGCAGAGCATCGAAGGCCTGCACAACTGGATCGAGACCATCCGTGCGTTTTCCAAGCCCGTCGTTGCGGCTGTGGAAGGCTCGTGCGCCGGCGCGGGTTTCTCGCTCGCCCTGGCCTGCGACATGGTGGTGGCTGCGCACAGCAGCGTGTTCGTGATGGCCTACAGCAACGTGGGGCTGTCGCCCGACGGCGGCGCCACCTGGAGCCTCATGCGTGCCCTGCCCCGCGCGACCGCACTGCAACTGCTCATGTGCGGAGACCGCATCGGCGCCGAGCGGCTGCAGCAGTTGGGCGTGGTCAACACCGTCAGCGCCACTGGCGAAGCGCTGGTCGACGCGCTCGCGCTGTGCGAACGTCTCAACGCCCGCGCTCCCAATGCCCTGGCCAGCATCAAGGAGCTGGCCAACGATGCGCCCACGGTATTGCTGCATGCCCAACTGGGCGCCGAGCGCGACCACTTCGTGCGCAACCTGCACCACGCGAACGCAGGCGAAGGCATCGACGCCTTCATCAACAAGCGCCCGGCCAACTACCGTTGAACCTGCGCTGAAGGACGGCAGCACCAACCGTCTGCGCGCATACCCTGAGCCCGTTGCCACGTCCCAGTGGCGACAATCATTGACTTTTCAGTCACTCAAAAGACAGCCCATGGACGAACCGATTCTGACAATGGAAGAACGCGAGGCGATCAACAGTGGTCGCTGGTTCTCCAACCTTTCTCCCTCCCTGCGGCACGACATACTCCGATGCGCCTACGTCAAGCGATTCAAGGACAGCGACCTGATCGTCGCCCGAGGCGATCCGCCCTCCGAATGGACGGCGGTGGCCAAGGGTGCGGTGCGCGTGAGTTCCACGTCGCTCTCGGGCAAGCAGATCACGCTGACCTATGTGGAGCCCGGCGTGTGGTTTGGCGACGTGGCGATGTTCGACGGCGACCAGCGCACGCACGATGCCTACGCGCATGGACCCACCACGCTGCTGTGCGTGGCCCGCACCGATTTTCAGAAGATTCTCAGCTCGCACATCGAGCTGTACGAGGCTTTGATGCGCTTGCAGGCGCGGCGCATCCGCACCTTGTTCGGTCTGGTGGAAGACCTCAACACCCTGCCCTTGCGCGCGCGCCTGGCCAAACAGCTGCTGCACCTGGTGCGCAGCTACGGCGTGCCCTGCCTGGCCGACGGCAACGAGATGCGCATTGGTTTGCAGTTGGCGCAGGAAGAACTGGCTCAATTGCTTGGCGCATCGCGTCAGCGGGTGAACCAGGAACTCAAGTCGATGGAGCGCGACAACGCGATCCGCATCGAACAGGGGGGGCTGGTGGTGCGCAACCGGGACATGCTGATGCGAATCGCGGAAGCCGAAACCTGAGGTGCCGTGCGATGGCCTTCTTCCCCACCTCCTCCCAAGGCCATCACACATGAGCGACACCCAGAACTTCACCGGCACACGCCCCGTGGCGGGCCAACACACTTTCGACGAAGCCGCCCTGGCCACCTGGCTGCAGAGCCGTTTGCCAGGTTTTGAAGGCCCACTCACCGTGGAGATGTTCAAAGGCGGCCAGTCCAACCCGACCTACAAACTCATCACGCCCCAACGCGCCTACGTGATGCGCGCCAAGCCGGGCCCGGTGGCCAAGCTGCTGCCCTCGGCGCACGCCATCGAGCGCGAATTCCGCGTGATGAGCGCGCTGCACGGCACCGGCGTTCCGGTGGCGCAGATGCACGTGTTGTGCGAGGACGAGTCGGTGATCGGCCGCGCGTTCTACATCATGGAGTGCGTCAACGGGCGCGTGCTGTGGGACCAGTCCCTGCCCGGCATGACAAACGAACAACGCGGCGCAATCTACAACGAGATGAACCGCGTCATCGCCGCGCTGCACACCGTCAAGCCACTGGCCATCGGACTGGACGGCTACGGCAAGCCCGGCAACTACTTCGAACGTCAGATCGGCCGCTGGAGCAAGCAGTACGTTGCATCCGTCACGCAGCCCATCCCCGAGATGGACCAGCTCATGGAATGGTTGCCCAACAACATCCCGGCGATGGCTCGCGACGAATCGATGCTGTCGGTGGTGCACGGCGACTTCCGGCTCGACAACCTGATGTTCCACAGCGAAGAGCCGCGTGTGCTCGCCGTGCTCGACTGGGAGCTCTCCACCCTGGGCCATCCCCTGGCCGACTTCAGCTACCACTGCATGTCCTGGCACATCCCGCCCGGCATGTTCCGAGGCATCGGCGGGCTCGACGTGAAAGCCCTGGGCATTCCCACGGAAGACGAGTACATCGCGCTCTACTGCGAGCGCACCGGCATCGCAGCACCCGCGCAGCTCAAGGCCGACTGGAACTTCTACCTCGCCTACAACATGTTCCGCCTGGCGGCCATCCTGCAAGGCATCGCCAAGCGGGTCGAGGCCGGCACCGCGTCGAGCGACCAGGCGGTGAAGTCCGCCTCTGGCGCCCGCCCCATGGCCGAGATGGCCTGGCGTTTCGCCAGCGGCACCTGAACCGTTTCAAACACCCGATCACCCACAAGGAGACACCATGAATTTCGACTACACCGACAAGGTCAAGGACATGCGCGAACGGCTGCTGGCGTTCATGGACGAGCACATCTACCCGAACGAGGCGCGCTTTTTCGCCGAGATCGCGGCCAACCGCGCCAAGGGCAACGCATGGATCCCGACCGAAATCATTGAAGAGCTCAAGCCCAAGGCCCAGGCCGCCGGCCTGTGGAACCTCTTCCTGCCGCGCAGCCCGCGCGCGCCACAGGGCCTGTCCAACCTCGAGTACGCACCCATGTGCGAGATCATGGGCCGCGTGCCGTTTGCTGCCGAGGTCTTCAACTGCTCGGCGCCCGACACCGGCAACATGGAAACCTTCGAGCGCTACGCCAGCGAAGAACTCAAGGACGAGTGGCTGGAGCCGCTGCTGCGCGGCGAGATTCGCTCGGCCTTCCTGATGACCGAGCCCGACGTGGCTTCATCGGACGCAACCAACATCGAGTGCAGCATCGAGCGCGATGGCAATGAGTACGTGATCAACGGCCGCAAGTGGTGGTCGTCGGGTGCGGGCGACCCACGCTGCGCGGTCTACATCGTGATGGGCAAGACCAATCCGGAGGCACCGCGCCACTCGCAGCAGTCGATGATCGTCGTGCCTGCCAACAGCAAGGGCGTCACCATCGTGCGGCCACTCTCGGTGTTCGGCTACGACGACGCACCGCATGGCCACATGGAGGTGGTGCTGAAAAACGTGCGCGTGCCGGTGGGCAACCTGCTGCTGGGCGAAGGCCGTGGCTTCGAAATCGCGCAAGGACGGCTTGGCCCCGGCCGCATCCACCATTGCATGCGATCCATCGGATCGGCCGAACGCGCGATCGAACTCATGTGCAAGCGTTTGAACAGCCGCGTGGCCTTCGGCAAGCCGGTGTCGAGCCAGTCGGTGTGGCACGAGCGCATTGCAGATGCGCGCTGCCGCATCGAGATGGCGCGCCTGCTCACGCTGAAGGCCGCTTACATGATGGATACCGTGGGCAACAAGGTTGCCAAAGCCGAGATCGCGATGATCAAGGTGGTGGCGCCCAACATGGCTTGCGACATCATTGACATGGCCATCCAGGCACACGGCGGTGGCGGCGTGAGCGACGATTTCCCGCTGGCCTATGCCTACGCCAACCAGCGCACCCTGCGCCTGGCCGATGGTCCGGACGAGGTGCACCGCATGTCCATCGCCAAGCTGGAGCTGGCCAAACACATGCTCATCAAAACCGAAGTGGAGATGCCGATCACGCGCGGCTCCTGAGGCCGCCTGCCCGCGGATGACTCAGCGGGCAGCCATTTCCATGGCGCGCTGGCTCGCGCGGTCAAACAGCGCCAAGGCGTGCAATGCGGTGGCCGTGTCTCCACTGCGGTCGATCTGCATGCGCATGTAGGTCTTGCCGCGTTGCAGCATGAGCATCACCGGCGTCTCTTCGGAGACCCTATCGGGCCAGTCCATCAACTGCTGTTCGGTCTCGCTGTCGATCCAGCGCCTGGCAATGTCGGGCGTGTCGGTGAGCACCGCGTAGCGGCCCCAGAAGCGCCGATCCGGTCCTGCCCAACCCGCGTCGCGGTATGTGGCCAGCCACCTCACCTCTTCCGGCACCACGCCTGCCATGGTCTGCAGGTCGTCTGTGTACTGTGAATACAGCGCCCGCGACTGCGCCTCCAGCAGTTCCTTCAATCGACGGTTCATCACAACGACATTGCCGTCCTGCTTCAGACCGAGGTCGGCGCGCGCCATCAGCTCCATGCCCTGAATGAACGGGCGAGAGGCTTCCAGGCACTGGATGCGCACCGGGCGGTCCTGCCAACGGCCGGCAAGCGCATATGCCCCCCCCGTCATCGGATTGAAACTCAGCGCGTGTTCCCGCGCCCATTCGGCCAGTGGGGCCGATCGGGCGCGCAACCAGGTCGTCGGCGTCAAGGCATTCTTCAAGCGTGCATACATGGTTTTGGGTTTTACCTTAGAGTGCGGCAGCTTGCGCACGGCAAGCACGCACACAAAGGCCGATTTGATGATCAATGTCCACTCCTGGCCCACGCCCAACGGCCACAAGGTCCACGTCATGCTCGAAGAGTGTGGTTTGCGCCTGGGTCGTGACTGGCAAGTCCACCCCGTCAACATCGGCCAGGGCGACCAGTTCCAACCCGAATTCCTGAAGATCAGCCCCAACAACAAGATCCCGGCCCTGGTCGATTCCGACGGACCCGATGGCAAGCCCATCAGCCTGTTCGAATCGGGCGCGATCCTGCTGTACCTGGCGGCCAAGACGGGCAAGTTCCTCCCCAAGTCGGACCGGGCGAAGTTCAAGGTGCTCGAGTGGCTGATGTTCCAGATGGGAGGGGTGGGCCCAATGCTCGGCCAGGCGCACCACTTCCGCATATATGCGCCCGAGAAGATCGAGTACGCCGTCAACCGATACACCAACGAGGCCAGGCGTCTCTATGGCGTGATGAACAAGGAACTCGAGAACCAGAAGTTCATTGCCGGCAACCAGTACACCATCGCCGACATCGCGATCTTCCCCTGGCTGCGCAGCTGGCAGAACCAGGGCATTGACTGGGCCGACTACCCCCATCTCAAGGCATGGTTCGACAAAATAGCCGCGCGGCCCGCCGTGCAACGGGGGGTGGCGGTTCTCGCCGATGCCCGCAAACCGCTCACCGATGACAAGGCGCGCGACATCCTGTTTGGCAAGACTCAGTATGAAAAGAGATGAAAGAAGCGCCTGCGCTCAAGAACCGACCATTTCAGCAGGTACAATTCGCAGCTTAGTCGGAGCGTAGCGCAGCCTGGTAGCGCATCTGCTTTGGGAGCAGAGGGTCGCGAGTTCGAATCCCGCCGCTCCGACCATTCATCAAAAAAGAAAAAGGCCCACTCTGTGGGCCTTTCTTCTATGTGCTGCCGGTTATCTGTCTGCCCGTAGCTCAACCGGATAGAGCAGCTGCCTTCTAAGCAGCAGGTCGGGGGTTCGAGTCCCTCCGGGCAGGCCAACCCTTTTCAGGTCGCGGTCCGCTTGGTGGTCGCCACACGGCTGAAAGCCTGGGCGCGGCTTTTGAATCCACTGACTTTGCGCAGACAGAAGGCCCCGGAGGGCCCGAAGAGTTCGCGCAAGGGCGGTCCCCAGGCCCATGGATCGGGGTTTCCCCGGGTGGCCAGCGAACAAACATGAAGTATATTGCGTGTACTTCATATGCGCACCCGTTCGAAACTCCTCATCCTGGTCGGCACCGTGACCAACACGGCCGAGCACGTGGCGAAAGCCATCGAGATGGGTTGCTCGGATCTGGTTCCCTCCATTGAAGCCCGGCGGATGGACGGTCTGGACATCCGGATTTTTGAGGAAGATGCACTTTACGTCATCTGCTCATCCACCCACGGTGCCGGCGACGTGCCTGACAACGCCCGCCATCTTTACGAATCCCTGGCCAGTGAGCCCACCTACCTGGGCTCGGTGCGCTATGGCGTGATCGCTTTGGGTGACAGCGCCTACCCCCAGACGTTCTGCAACGGCGGCTTGCGGTTCGACGAGCGCCTGGCGGATCTTGGCGCGGTGCGCATTGGTGACGTGTGTCACCACGACGCATCGGCCGGCACGGAACCCGAGGTGGTTTGCACCGCCTGGGCGCGCGAGTGGCTGGCCCTCGCTTCGAATGCCGCGGTCTGAACTTGGCCCCTCAGATTCATATGTAAATAGTTCAAGCCTCAAGTACGGGTTATTCTGTATCGTCAATCGCGACCCTGCCGTCTACAGTGCCCTGACATCCAACAGCTTTCCGCCAACCCACCTGGAGATCCCCCATGACCACTCGCCGACTTGTCCTGACCCGCAGCGCTGCCGTGATCGGCGCCGCGTCCACCGGCCTGCTGTTGCCCGAAATCGTGCGCGCACAGTCGGACAAGGTCCGTGTCGGTTTCATGCTGCCCTACACCGGTACCTTCGCCCAGTTGGGCGTGGCGATTGAAAACGGTTTCCGCATGGCACTCAACGAACAAGGCGGCAAGCTCGGCGGCCGCGAGGTCGAATTCTTCAAGGTCGATGACGAATCCAACCCGGCCAAGGGCATCGAGAACGCCACCCGCCTGGTGCAGCGCGACAAGGTCGACGTGCTCGTGGGCACCGTTCACTCCGGCGTGCAGATGGGCATTCACAAGGTGGCGCGCGACAGCGGCGTGCTCAGCCTGATCCCCAATGCGGGTGTGCACGTGGCCACGCGAGCGCAGTGCGCTCCCAACGTGTTCCGCACTTCGTTCACCAATTCCCAGCCCACGCTGGCGCTGGGCAAGGCCATGATGGAGCGCGGCCACAAGAAGGCTGTGTGGATCACCTGGAACTACGCGGCCGGCGACGAGGCGTTTGAAGGTTTCGAGAAGAGCTACACCGAAGCGGGCGGCACCATCATCAAGAAGCTGGGCCTGCCCTTCCCCAACGTGGAGTTCCAGGCGCTGTTGACCGAGATTGCCTCGCTCAACCCCGACGCCGTGGCCTGCTTCTTTGCGGGTGGCGGTGCGGCCAAGTTCCTGCGCGACTTCGCGGCAGCCGGCCTCAACAAGAACATCCAGCTCTATGGCTCGGGCTTCCTGACCGAGGGTGTGCTCGATGCCGCCGGCGATGCCGCCAACGGCGTGCTGACCACCATGCACTACAGCGACTCGCTGGACACGCCGCGCAACAAGAAATTCCGTCTGGACTACGCCAAGACCTTCAAGCTTCAGCCCGACGTGTACGCGGTGCAGGGCTACGACACGGGTCTGCTGCTCGTGAAAGGTGCCAACGCCGTCAAGGGTGATCTGAGCAACAAGCCCGCGCTGTACGCGGCCATGAACGGCGCCGAGATCGACAGCCCGCGCGGCAAGTGGAAGATGAGCGCGGCCCACAACCCGATCCAGGACATGTACCTTCGCAAGGTCGAGAACAAGGAAAACAAGGTGATCGGCATTGCACAGAAGGCCGTGGCTGACCCGGCCACCGGCTGCCGCATGGGCTGAATCCGGGAAGACCAGCGCCCGATCCGGACGGGTCGCATCCTGGGCCGGCGCCTCACGGGCGCTGGCCTGTTTTTTGCACGCACTCCAGATTCCACGACCCACCTGCCTGCCCATGGATTTCGCCAACTTCCTCATCCAGCTGCTCAACAGCCTGCAATACGGCCTGTTGCTGTTCATGCTGGCCGCGGGCCTCACGCTGATCTTCGGGATCATGGGTGTGGTCAACCTGGCGCACGGCAGCTTCTACATGCTGGGCGCGTACATGGCCTGGTTCCTGGTCGGCCAGTTCGACAGCCTGGTGCTGGCCATTGTGTTGGGAACGGTGTTGGCTGTGGCCCTCGGGTGGTTTTTGGAGTGGTCGCTGTTCCGGCACTTCTACCACCGCGACCACCTCGACCAGGTGCTGCTCACCTTCGGCCTGATCTACATCTTTGAAGAGGTGCGCTCCATCCTCTGGGGCGACGACGTGCACGCGGTGCAGGTGCCCGAGGTGCTGAACTGGTCGATCCCGCTGACCGAAAACCTCTCTTACCCGGTGTACCGCCTCGTGATGTCGGGCGTGTGCATCGCACTCGCGCTGGGTCTGTACCTGCTGATCTCCAAGACCCGCCTGGGCATGAAGATACGCGCCGGTGCGTTCAACCGCGAAATGACCGAGTCGCTGGGCATCAACATCCGCCTCATCCACGGCGTGGTGTTTGCCCTGGGCGTGGCGCTGGCCGCCATTGCCGGCATGATCGCCTCGCCCATCGCCAGCGTCTACCCGGGCATGGGCAGCTCGGTGCTGATCATGTGTTTCGTGGTCGTCGTCATCGGTGGCATCGGTTCGGTGCGCGGTGCGCTGGTGGCCGCTTTGCTGGTCGGCCTGGTCGACACGTTCGGCAAGGTGCTGGTGCCACAGATCGCGGGTATGGCGGTTTACATGCTGATGGCCGGCGTGCTCCTTTACAAGCCTGAAGGGCTCTTCAAACAATGAGCTCACCCAAAGCCCAACTCGAAAAACTGCCTCGCAGCATCCAGGCCATTCTGGTGCTGGGAGCCATCGCACTCGCCGCGTTTCCACTCATCCCCTTGACCGGTGGCGAGTTCTACCTGCAGATGCTCTCGCAGATGATGATCCTCGCCATCTTCGCCATGAGCCTCGACCTGCTGCAAGGCGTGAGCGGCCTGGTGTCGCTCGGCCACGCGGCCTACTTTGGTCTCGCCGGCTACGCGCTGGCCTTCCTCACACCGGCCGACACACCCATCAGCCTGTGGTGGGCCCTGCCCGCCTCGGCGCTGGGCGCGGGCCTGGCGGCGCTCATCATCGGCTTCTTCGTGGTGCGCACCCACGGCATCTACTTCATCATGGTCACGATGGCGTTCGCGCAGATGGTGTTTTTCCTGTTCTTCGACAACAAGGCGCTCGGTGGATCGGACGGTGTCTATGTGAACTTCCGCCCCACCGCCTCGCTGTTCGGCTGGACCGGCATCGACCTGGAAAACAAGACCACCTTCTATTACTTCACGCTGCTGCTGCTGGTGCTGGTCTATGCCTTCCTGCGCCGCCTGCTGTTCTCGCCGTTTGGGCGCGTGCTTGCCGGCATCCGCGTGAACGAGCACCGCATGCGCGCCGTGGGCTATGGCACCTTTGGCTACAAGCTCGCAGCCTTCACCCTGGCCGGTGCACTCGCCGGCGTGGCGGGCTTCCTGTGGGCCGCGCAGACCGGCTACGTGAACCCCGAACTCATGGGTTTTCACATGAGCGCGCACGCCATCATGATGGTCATCCTCGGGGGCATGGGCAACTTTGCCGGCGCCATCGTGGGGGCCTTCGCGTTCGAGTACGTGATGCACTTCTTCAAGGACCTCACCAAACACTGGCAATTGCTCATGGGCACGTTCATCGTGCTGGTGGTGGTGTTCGCGCCGCGCGGGTTGCTGGGCTTGGTGGAACGCTTCAGCGGAAAACGGGAAAAGACATGAGCGAACTTCTCCTGTCCGCCCGCAACCTCACCAAACGCTTCGGTGGTCTTGCCGCCGTCAACGACGTGTCGGTGGACCTGCACCGTGGACGCATCCACGCCGTGATCGGCCCCAACGGCGCGGGCAAGTCCACGCTGACCAACCTGCTCTCGGGCGACCTGCCCCCCACCTCCGGCCGCATCACGCTCAATGGTGTCGAGACCGCCGGCAAGAGCCCCGAGAAGATCTCGCGTCTGGGCCTGGGCCGCAGCTACCAGAAGACCAACATCTTCCTGCCCTTCACTGTGTGGGACAACGTGCGCCTCGCGGCCCAATCGCGCGAGCGGCACGCACCGTGGAACCCGCTGCGCTGGGTGTCTTCGGCCAGCACCATGGGTGCCGTGAACCAGCGCTGCGAACGTGCGCTGGAACTCGCGGGGCTGACCGCGCGAGGCAACGTGGTGGCCGGCACCACCAGCCACGGCGAGCAGCGCCAGCTGGAAATTGCCATGACCCTGGCCACCGAACCTACTGTGCTGCTGCTCGACGAACCCCTGGCCGGCATGGGCCAGGCCGAGGCCGAGAGCATGGTGGCGCTGCTGCTGCGCCTCAAGAAAGACCACGCCATGATGCTGGTGGAACACGACATGGACGCCGTCTTCACGCTGGCCGACCAGCTCACCGTGATGGTGAATGGCCAGGTGATCGCCAGCGGCACACCGGCCGAGGTGCGGGCGGATGCTTCGGTACAAGCGGCCTACCTGGGCGAGGAACACTGATGAGCGCTTTGATTGAAGCCAGGGGCCTCAACACCCACTACGGCGCCAGCCACATCCTGCGCGGCATCGACTTCACCGTGGGCCAGGGCCAAACCATTGGCCTGATGGGCCGCAACGGCATGGGAAAGTCCACGCTGCTCAAATCCATCATGGGCATCGTCAAGCCCAGTGGTGGCAAGGTGCACGTGAAGGGGCGTGACATGACCGGTGCACCCACCTTCGAGATTGCGCGCCTGGGCCTGGCCTACGTGCCCGAAGGCCGCGGAATCTTCGGCAACCTGAGCGTGCGCGAAAACCTGGTGATGTCGGCCCGCGCCGGCACGAAAGGTCAACGCGACTGGACGTATGACCGCGTGCTGGAAACCTTCCCGCGCCTGGCCGAACGCCTGAACCACGGCGGGCAGCAGCTCAGCGGCGGCGAGCAGCAGATGCTCACCATCGGCCGTGCGCTCATGACCAACCCCGACCTGCTCATCCTCGATGAAGCCACCGAGGGCCTGGCGCCTTTGATCGCACGCGAGATCTGGCGCATCTGCGGATTGATCCGCGAGAGCGGCATCAGCAGCATCATCGTGGACAAGAACTGGAAACACGTCACCCAGATCACCGACCGCAACGTGATTCTTGTGAAGGGTGAAGTGGTGTTCGAGGGGAGTTCCGAGGAGCTGCTCTCTCAGCCCGGCCTGCTGGAGCAGCACCTGGGCGTCTGACGTCTTACAGCAGAGGCCGCAGCTCGCGCGCGGCATCCTGCAGCAGCGGCAGCATGTCCCGCTGGAATTGCGGCGAATCCATGCGCTCGGCGGAGGACACCACGTTCAAAGCGGCCACCGCCTTGCCCTGCATGTTGCGCAGCGGCACCGCCAGCGCAAACACACCCAGCTCGTGCTCCTCGCGCGCAATCGACACGTCCTGGCTGCGCACCTGTGCAATGACGGCCTTGAACGCCTTGTGGTCCACCGCGGTGTGTGGCGTCAACCGGGGCAGTTCACGTCCTTTGAGCCAGGTGGTGAATTCGGCTCTTGGCATGGCCGCGAGCAGCACCCGGCCGGTGGACGTGGCGTGCGCGGGTAGCCGCGCACCGAGGTGCAACCCATAGGCCATGAGCCGTTGCCCGCCGATGGACACGTTGCGCGCAACGATCACCACCTCGTCACCATCGAGCACGGCCGCCGAGAAAGAGTCGCGGGTCAGGGCCGCGAGTCGGTTCAGCGTGGGCTGCAGCAAGCGCGGCAGGCGCGCCGAGGCCAGGTAGCTTCCTGAGAACCGCAGCACCTTGGCCGAGAGCCAGTAGTGGCTGCCGTCGGTGTCCAGATACCCCAGGTGCGCCAGCGTGAGCAGATGGCGCCGGGCCGCCGCACGCGTGATGCCGGCGCGTTCGGCCGCCTGCGTGGCGTTGAGCCGCTGGCGCTGGGTGTCAAAGCTCTCCAGCACCGCCATGCCCTTGGCCATGCCTTCGATGAAATCCGCCTTGGCGATGGCGTGCTCGGGTGCGTTCATGGCCGGATTATGCGCCGCGCATTTCTTATTGCGCGGTGATCGCACAAGCCGTCCGATCATCGCGCAAGCTCGATCGCGAGCGATTGTGTTGCACGTCCCAGGTTTCTACGCTCGGTGATTCCCATCAGGAGACAAGACATGCGAACCCAGGTCGCCATCATCGGCGCAGGCCCGTCGGGCCTGCTGCTCGGCCAGTTGCTGCACAAGGCCGGCATCGACAACATCATCATCGAACGCCAGAGTGGCGACTATGTGCTGGGCCGCATCCGCGCTGGCATCCTGGAGCAGATCACGGTGGACCTGCTGGCCGAGGCGGGCGTGGGCGAGCGCGTGAAGGCCGAAGGCACGGTGCACCACAGCATCGAGCTGGTGTTTGCCAACCAGCGCCACGCCATCGACGTGCACGGCCTCACCGGCGGCAAGGTCGTCACGGCCTATGGCCAGACCGAGGTGACGCGCGACCTGATGGACGCGCGCAGCGCCGCCGGCCTGCCCACCATCTACAGCGCGGCCAACGTGACGGTGAACGATTACGACACCGACCACCCGGTGGTGCGCTACGAGAAGGATGGACAGACGCATGAGGTGAGTTGCGACTTCATCGCCGGCTGCGACGGCTTTCACGGCGTGTGCCGAGCCAGCGTGCCCAGGGGCGCCATCACCGAGTACGAGAAGGTCTACCCGTTCGGCTGGCTCGGGGTGCTGGCCGACGTGCCGCCGGTGTCCACCCACGCCATCGTCTACGCCAACAGCGAACGCGGTTTCGGCCTGTGTTCCATGCGCAGCCTCACGCGCAGCCGCTACTACGTGCAGTGCCCCATCGACGACAAGGTCGAAGCCTGGAGCGACGACCGCTTCTGGGACGAACTGCGCCGGCGCCTGGACCCCGAGATGGCCGAGCGCATGGTCACCGGCCCGAGCATCGAGAAGAGCATCGCGCCACTGCGCAGCTTCGTGGCCGAGCCCATGCGCTTCGGGCGAATGTTCCTCGCGGGCGACGCGGCGCACATCGTGCCGCCCACCGGCGCCAAGGGCCTGAACCTGGCGGCCAGCGACGTGAAGTACCTCTCCAGCGCCTTCATCGACCACTACCTCGACAAGAGCAACGCCGGCATCGACAACTACTCGCAGCAGGCCCTGGCCCGCGTGTGGCGCGCCGAGCGCTTCAGCTGGTGGCTCACCTCGCTCATGCACCAGTTCCCCGACACCGCGGGCTTCGGCCAGAAGGTGCAGGAGGCCGAGCTCGACTACCTGGTGAATTCAGAGGCCCTGTCGCGCTCGCTGGCCGAGAACTACGTGGGCCTGCCGCTGGATTTCGGGCGCCGCTGAAGGCTTGCCGGCTCCATCGAACGGGCGACGCTGTCGCCCGTTTGCGTTTCAGGCGGCAGGCGTGGCAGTACATTGCAGCGACCCCATCCACTTGATGCGCCCATGACCGCCACCAACCGCCCTGCCCCCGCCCTCAAACCCTTGCGCGGCGTGCGCGTGCTCAGCCTCGCACTCAACCTGCCGGGCCCGGCCGCGCTCATGCGCCTCAAAGCCCTGGGCGCCACCTGCCTCAAGGCCGAGCCACCGGCGCCAAAAAGCGCATCGAGTGGCGACCCCATGGGGCAGTACAACCCCAAGGCCTACGCCACGCTGCACGACGGCATCAAGGTCGTGAGCATCGACCTGAAGACCGAGAAGGGGCAGGCAGCCCTGCACAAGGCCCTGGCGCGCACCGACCTGCTGCTCACCTCGTTCCGCCCCTCCGCGCTGCTCAAACTCAAGCTGGGCTGGAAGTCGCTGCACAAGCAGTACCCGGCGCTCAACGTGGTCGCCATCGTGGGCGCTCCGGGCGAGCGCGCAGAAGAACCTGGCCACGACCTCACCTACCTGGCCGACGCCGGCCTGGTGCCAGGCCTGGAGTTGCCCGCCACCCTGTTTGCCGACATGGGCGGCGCCCTCATGGCCAGTGAAGCGGCACTCAAGGCGGTGATGGTGCAGAAGTCCACCGGCAAGGGCGTGTTTCAGGAGGTGGCCTTGTCGGATGCCGCCACCTGGCTGGCCCTGCCCCGCACCTGGGGCCTGACGCAACCCACCGGCGCTGTGGGCGGTGCGCACGCGGGCTACCGCGTGTACCCCTGCAAGGACGGACGCGTGGCCGTGGCCGCGCTGGAACCGCATTTCGCGGCCGCGCTGTGCAGTGCAGCCGGCCTGGCGGCGAGCGATATGCGCACGCTGTTCAAGCCCGACACCCACGCGGCCATCGTCGCATTCCTCCAAGGCATGACACGCAAGCAGCTCGATCAGCTGTCGGTGGCGAAAGACATTCCGCTGCACACGCTGCCCAGCTGATCAAACAGTCAGCACGGCGGCCGCCCACCCGGGCAACACGCCGGGCACCACCGGCGGCAAGCCTCGGCGACAGTGCGCCACCAGCCGTGGCGGCTGGATGGCGGTGCCCGAGGTGTCGTAGAGCAAGGCCAGGTCGGCCAGGCGCACGGCTTCCTTCAGATGCCCCAGGGTGCGTGGGTAGCGTGCCAATATCCGGTCGGGTGGCACGGCGTGGCCGCCTTCGCGCACCCGCTGCGCCACCCGGCGCACCAGTTGCTGTGCATCGTCCACACACACCACGAGCAGCACGGTTCGAAACCCCGCGGCTCGGGCGGCGCCCATGAGCTGCAGTTTGGAGGGGTGGGAGAACACGGTTTCGCTCACGAACGAGTGGCCGGCGGCCAGCAGCGTGGCGCGGCGCTGGTCGGCCCAGGCTCTGGCCTGTTCGGAGCGCGCTTTCGGCTCGGCCACCTGCGCCAGGTGGGTCGCCTCAAACAGGTCGGCGTTGACGAATTCCAGTTGGGCCGGGATCAGACCTTCTGTCACTGCAGCGCGGTACAGGGTGGATTTGCCGGCGCCGTTGGGGCCGGCCAGCAGGTAAAAAACCGGTAGCGTCACGCAGCGCGGCGGACGGTGGGTGCCTTGCTGCGGTTGTCCTGCACGGTTTGGCGCACGGCCTGGGCCAGGCGGCCGCTGGATTCAGCGGCCAGAAAGCGCGCCTCGATGGCATCGAGCGGATCGGCCGGCACCGCGTGCCGCGCAGCTGCGTCGTAACGGGCGATGGCCTCGCGAGCTTCCTGCACGGTGAGGCCGGTTTCTTCGGCAATGCGCCCGAGCGTGGCCCAGTACTCGATTTGCCCGGCGACCGAGCGCCGCTGTGGCTGCGCAGCCTCACGCGCCTGCTGAACCAGCCCGGCGGGCAACTTGACAGAGGAAAATGCAGAACCGGTGGCCGACATGAAACATCTCCTGTTTGGCGCATTTTGCGCCATTCGGGACAAGCTGGCAAGCCACCTTCCGTCCATCGACCCATATCAACATCATGCGAAAACAGGGAACCGTGGTGCGCTGGGATCCAGCCAAGGCGTTCGGCTTCATCCGGAGCGAACAGACCATCGCCGACATCTTTTTTCACATGCGGGACTTCAGCGGCCACCAGCCGCCCAGCGAGGGCCTGCCGGTCACGTTCCAGGAAATCCATGTGGGCGGCAAGGGGCCGCGCGCGCTGTCGGTGGAGCCGCTGCGCAACGAGGTGAAGGCGCCGTTCGAGACGCCCAAGGCGGTCGTGCCGCCCGAGGCCGAGTTGTTGCCCCGCGCCGCGCCCGCCAGACGATCTCCATCGGCGCGCGAGAAGCGCCGCGAAGAGCTGCCCCTGTGGATCGGCCTCGGGCTGATCGTCTTCTGGGTGCTGCTCTGGCTGGTGGGTATCGGCCTGGGCCGTTTCCCGTGGGTGATCCTCACAGCGGTGGTGCTGATCAACCTGGGCACCTTCTACATGTACTGGCGCGACAAGGACGCCGCCGTCAACGAAACCCAGCGCACGCCCGAAGACCAGTTGCACGCGCTGGCGCTGCTGGGCGGCTGGCCGGGTGCCTGGTTTGCGCAGCAGATCCTGCGCCACAAGACGAGCAAGCAGCCGTTCCGGCTGTACTACTGGACGACGGTCGCGGTCAACACCGTCGCGTTGTTGGGTTGGATCGCCTGGCCAGCCATACGATGAAACACCCCCGCGCCGCCTTCGGCGTCACCCCCTCAAGGGGGCGCACCCTGCGGCCCGGCAGAGCCGGTTCCGCGGGAGCTCTGGTCAGCGTGGCTTGCGCTTGACGGGCCCCGCACCGGTCACCCGCGGCGGAAGGCCGGTGTGCTGCGTGAGCAGACGGCCCGCAACGGGTTGCGCAGCCTTGCCCACCGGCGTGCTGTTCTTGCGGCGCGCGCTCTGGTAACTGCCATCCGTCATGGGCTGGAAGGTGGGGATCAGGTGGTGCTTGCCGTTGCCGATCAGATCCGCGCGGCCCATGGTTTTCAGCGCCTCGCGCAGCAGCGGCCAGTTGTTGGAGTCGTGGTAGCGCAGAAACGCCTTGTGAAGCCGACGGCGCTTGTCACCGCGCACGATGTCCACCCGCTCGGCGCGCTGCGCATCACGGCTGATGCCCTTGAGCGGGTTCAGGTTGGTGTGGTACATCGCCGTGGCCGTGGCCATGGGGCTGGGGTAGAAGGTCTGCACCTGGTCGGCGCGGAAACCATTCTTCTTCAGCCACACCGCGAGGTTCATCATGTCTTCGTCGCTGGTGCCCGGGTGCGCGGCGATAAAGTACGGGATGAGGTACTGCTTCTTGCCAGCCTCTTCGCTGAACTTCTCGAACAGCTGCTTGAACTTGTCGTAGCTGCCGATGCCGGGCTTCATCATCTTGGACAGCGGACCGCCCTCGGTGTGCTCGGGCGCGATCTTGAGGTAGCCGCCCACATGGTGCTGCACCAGTTCCTTCACGTACTCCGGGCTCTTCACGGCCAGGTCGTAGCGCAAGCCGGAGCCGATCAGCACCTTTTTGATGCCACGCAGTTCGCGGGCACGCTTGTAGATCTTGATCAGCGGGCCGTGGTCGGTGGTGAGGTTGGAGCAGATACCGGGATACACGCAACTGGGTTTGCGGCACGCGGCCTCGATCTCGGGCGTCTTGCAGCCCAGGCGGTACATGTTGGCCGTGGGGCCACCGAGGTCGGACACCACGCCGGTGAAGCCTTCCACCTTGTCGCGGATGTCTTCCACTTCCTTGATGATCGACTCTTCGGAGCGGCTCTGGATGATGCGACCCTCATGCTCGGTAATGGAGCAGAAGGTGCAGCCGCCGAAACAGCCGCGCATGATGTTCACGCTGAAGCGGATCATTTCCCAGGCCGGGATCTTGGTCGCGCCATCGTGCTTGCCGTGTTCGTCGGCATAGGCCGGGTGGGGGCTGCGGGCGTACGGCAAGTCGAACACGAAGTCCATCTCGGCCGTGGTCAGCGGAATCGGCGGCGGGTTGATCCACACATCGCGCGAGGTCGCGCCTTCGCCATGCGCCTGCACCAGCGCGCGGGCATTGCCGGGGTTGGTTTCCAGGTGCAGCACGCGGTTGGCGTGGGCGTACAGCACGGCGTCGCTTTTCACTTGCTCGTAGCTCGGCAGGCGGATCACCGAGCGGTCGCGCGCCGGTGGCTTGCGCTTGCTTTGCAGGGCCGGGTTGGGCAGGAACGTCAGCGGCTGGATGGCGGGGTTGGTCGTCGCGGGCGCGGTATTGACCTCTTCCTTCGAACACGTCGCCCCCTGCGCCTGCGCCTGCTCGCTGGTCGTCAGATACGGGTTGATGTGATCCTCTACCCGCCCCGGCATGTCGACCTCGGTGGAGTCGATCTCGATCCAGCCCTCGGCCGTGGGATCGTGCGGGCGGCGCACGAAGGCGGTGCCGCGCACGTCGGTGATGTGTTCGATCGGCTCACGCGCCGCAATGCGGTGTGCCACCTCGACCAGCGCGCGCTCGGCATTGCCGTAGAGCAGGAGGTCGCACTTGCTGTCCACCACGATGCTGCGGCGCACCTTGTCGCTCCAGTAGTCGTAGTGGGCGATGCGGCGCAGGCTGCCTTCGATGCCGCCGAGCACGATGGGTACGTCCTTGAAGGCTTCGCGGCAGCGCTGGCTGTACACGATGGCCGCACGGTCGGGCCGTTTGCCGCCCACGTCGCCCGGCGTGTAGGCGTCGTCGCTGCGAATCTTGCGGTCCGCCGTGTAGCGGTTGATCATCGAATCCATGTTCCCGGCGGTCACACCCCAGAACAGGTTGGGCTTGCCCAGGGCCTTGAAGGGCTCGGCGCTCTGCCAGTCGGGCTGGGCGATGATGCCCACGCGAAAGCCCTGCGCTTCCAGCACCCGCCCGATCACCGCCATGCCGAAGCTTGGGTGGTCCACGTAGGCGTCACCGGTCACCAGAATGATGTCGCAGCTGTCCCAGCCGAGCTTCTCCATCTCGGCGCGGCTCATGGGCAGCATGGGCGCCACGCCGAACCGCTTGGCCCAATACGGGCGGTAGCTGGTGATCGGCTTGGCGGCGCGAGCGAAAAAGGAGACGTCGACGGGAGCGTTCATGGGGTGACACGGACCCGGAGCGCGGGTGGGTGGAAAACCCTCGATTTTACGGGCTGCCCCCGTTTTCAGGGGGTTGCAGGGCTACTGCCTTCCAGACGGCCATCCGCATGGGCGATCAGGCGATCGAACACGGCTTCGAGCTGGCGCTGTTCGGCCTTGGAGAGACAGCCAAAGATGTCGGCGTTGCGCTGCTCGATCAGCCGCATCACCCGCTTCCACAACGGCCGGCCCGCGCGCGTGAGCGTGAGCACCACGCCGCGCGCATCCGTTTCGCTGGTCGACTTCAACACCAGGGCTCGGTCCACCAGCATCTGCGCGGCACGGCTGGCCTGCCCTTTGTCCAGGTTGGCCCGGGCAGCGAGGTCCTTCACCGACAGCGGTGCGAACTGACCGATGGCGGCCAGACACCGCGCCTCGCCCACGCCCAAACCGAAGGTGTTGGCGTAGGCGTCGCTGCTCTGGCGGTCGGTGAGTTTGGCGAGCCGGTGCAGGCGGTAGGTAAGGAAATCCTGCAGTGCGGGCGGGGTGGTTTCAGCGGCCATCGCCGGCTCCCTCTGCGCACTGGCGCTCGGCATGGGCCATCAGGGGCAGCACCTCGTCGGCCTGCTGCAGGCGGCTGATCAGCGAGAGGCACAGCATGGAGAGGAACAGCGGTGCCTTGTCTTCGCCCACGCGGGTGAGGGCTTCGCACAGGGCGCTGTAGCTGCGGTCGAGATCGGCGTCGGTCATGAAAGCACTCCGGTGGTGGCGAGGGCTTGGAATACGGGTGCCGGGTCGTGTCCGTGCCATCGACCCATCACATAGCCGTCCGGCCGCACCAGCACCAGGGCCTGATCGCTGGCCGCCAGCAGACCGTAGCGCTGCCACGCCTGCCCGTGGACATCCATGGCGGGATCGATGCTCAGCAGGTCCAAGCCAGGCAAGGTCGGCGCCTGCTGAAGCACCGGGCCCAACGCGAGCACGAGGAAGTCCCGCCCGAAACGGCTGCTGAGGTGAAAGGCACCCTGCCCGTCCAGCAGCAATGCTTCAGGTGCCGGGGCACCCGGGGCGGCCATGTCGTGGCTCCAGCCCTCGGTGGTGTCGGCGTTCAAGGGCGAGCCCACGTAGGTGATTGGGGTGGACTGGCGCGGGTTGATGAGCGAGCGCACCTGCGCATCGCCCTCGGCCAGCCGCAACGTGGCTTCTCTCATTAGCTGGTAGGCAAAGTTGGGGGGTGCCATGAACTCGGTGCTCTTGGCACCATAGGCAATGTTCTCTCGTGTGGCGTGCACGCGCTCGGTGGAGTATGAATCCAGCAAGCCGTCGGGCGACTGGCCGCGCACCACCCGGGCCAGCTTCCAGGCCAGGTTGCCCGCGTCGTCCAACCCCGAATTGAGGCCGCGCACGCCGAAGATGGGCACCAGGTGCGCCGCGTCGCCCGCGAACATCACACGTCCATGCCGGTAGCTGGGCAAGGTGAGGCACTTGGCGTTGTAGATCGAGATCCACAGCGGCTCCCAGGGCTCGGTCTCGCCGATCATGTTGAGGTGGCTCTGCACGCGCGGCAACACGTTCTCGGGCTTCACCGCCTCCAGCGGGTCTTCGTCGTCGCGGATCTGGTAGTCGATGCGCCAGACGTCGTCGGGCTGGCGGTGCATGAGGATGGTGGAGCCGGGGTTGGACGGTGGGTCGAACCAGGCCAAGCGCTCCACCGCGCGCCGCGTTTTCTGCACCACGTCGACGATCACGTACTTGCCGTCGTACTGCGTGCCTTCGAGCTGCAAGCCGAGCTGCTCGCGCACCGTGCTGCGGCCACCGTCGCAGGCCACCAGCCAGTCGGCGCGCACGGTGTGCAACCCGTCGGACGTGCTCACCACCACTTCAACGCCGTCGGCAAGGGGCCTCACGCCGGTTACGCGGCTGGCCCATTGCACCTGCGCCGGTTCAGCGGTGGCCTGCGCCGCACGGTGCGCGAACTCTTCCACGTAGAACTGCTGGATGTTGACCATGGGCGCGAAGCGCTGCGTGGTCTCGCTCGGCATCTGGAAATGCAGCACCTCGTTGTGGCGCCAGTAGCTGCGCCCGCCCACCCAGCTCAAGCCCTTGGCGACCAACGCCTTGTCGGCCCCCACCCAACCCAGGATCTCCTGCGAGCGGCGCGACATGCAGATGGCGCGACTACCGCTGCAGTAGCCCTCGTCATCCTCGATCACGAGGTTGGCAATGCCTTGGGCCGACAACAAGGCAGAGAGGGTGAGACCGACGGGGCCACCGCCAGCAATCAGCACGGGAATGGAGGGAGGCAGTGGTTGATTCATGTTGTCAATATGGTTGCGTGCGCAACTTTATCCAGTTTCCGTTGCGCGCGCAACCACCATCAAGGATCCAGACCCACTGTCTCCAACGCAACTGCCGCGCGCGCACCCGCTGCCTATCATGAAAAACCACCAGGAGACACCCATGCCCACTTTCACCACGCTGCGCATCGAAAAGGACAGCGCGCAGCCGCGCATCGCCCGCCTGCTGCTGAACCGCCCCGAGCGGCTCAACGCCATCAACGAGGAGATGCCGCGCGAGATCCGCGCCGCCGTCGACTGGGCCAATGCCGACGACGAAGTGCACGTGATCGTGGTGGAAGGTGCCGGCAAGGGCTTCTGCGGCGGCTACGACCTCTCGTTGTTCGGCGAAGGCGAGATCGACCACCCCTGCCAGCAGGAGCGCGCGCCCTGGGATCCGATGGTCGACTACGCCTACATGAAGCGCAACACCGAAGACTTCATGAGCCTGTGGCGCAGTCCCAAGCCCACCATCGCCAAGGTGCACGGTGCGGCGGTGGCCGGTGGCAGCGACATCGCGCTGTGCTGCGACTTGCTGGTGATGGCCGACGACGCACGCATTGGCTACATGCCCACCCGCGTGTGGGGCTGCCCCACCACCGCCATGTGGACCTACCGGCTGGGCGCCGTGCGCGCCAAGGAAATGATGTTCACCGGCAATGTGATCGACGGTCGAACCGCTGCCGCCTGGGGTCTGGCCAACGAGGCGGTGCCCGAAGACCGACTGGAAGCCGTCACGATGGCACTGGCCGAACGCATCGCGGGTGTGCCGCGCTCGCATCTGGCCATGCACAAGATGGTGGTCAATCAGGTCATGCTCACCATGGGCCTGGAGCAGACGCAGATGATGGCCACGGTGTTCGACGGCATCACGCGCCACAACCCCGAGGGCGTCTGGTTTCGTCGCCATGCGCAGGAGGCCGGCTTCAAGGACGCGGTGCAGTGGCGCGACAGCGGAAAACCGATTCCTGAAGGCGACGAGGCACGCGCCCTGATCCGCGAAATGGAATTGCGCAAGCCCTCCCGATCGGAAAAGTGAAACAGCGTGTACCGTTCATCTCGTTACCCCTCTTACCGAACCGACCCGAATGTAAGCCGCACCGCACTTAGCATGACTGCTTCACTTTTTGAAGGAGCTGGCATGGCACTGCACTTTGGCAAACGCGACATCGATCAACCCAAACCCCTGAACACCGGCATGGCAACACCGCGCTACGGACAAGCCACCGGCGCTTCTGCCGCTCAGCCCCAAGCCCAGCCCACCCCAGCATCACAGGTCACGCCCGACGTGGATCTCACGCCCCGCACCACCACGACCAGCGCGCCTGCCGAAGGCGGCAGCAAGCTCACCGTGGGCCCGAACATCAAGCTCAAAGGCGTCGAGATCACCGATTGCGACACGCTGGTGGTCGAAGGCATGGTGGAGGCCACCATGGACTCGCGCGTCATCCAGATCGCCGAGCAGGGCGAGTTCAAGGGCTCCGCGGAGATCGACATCGCGGAGATCCGCGGCGTGTTCGACGGCAACCTGACCGTGCGCAACAAGCTGGTGATCTACTCCACCGGCAAAGTGACCGGACGCATTCGCTACGGCAAGGTGGTGATCGAGGAAGGTGGCCAACTCTCCGGCGACATCGAATGTTCCGTGGGCGCGGGCAACAAGGTCAGCAGCAAACACGCGATGGCCCTGGCGGCCTGATTTCGCCAGCCGGCAAGGCGACGGGATCGGGTGTCCCGCCGTCTTCGCCTGCGCCGGGCGGCGGTATGCTCAAGGCATGTACGCCGAGTTTTTCGGGCTCCAGCAGAGCCCGTTTTCAATTGCTCCGGACCCGCGCTACCTCTTCATGAGCGAGCACCACCGGGAAGCCTTGGCGCATCTGCTCTACGGCGTACAGGGCGATGGTGGTTTCGTGCTGCTCAGTGGCGAGATCGGCGCCGGCAAGACCACGGTCTGCCGCTGCTTTCTGGAGCAACTGCCCGAGAACTGCCGGGTTGCCTACATCTTCAACCCCAAGCTCACCGTCAACGACCTGCTCAAGACCATCTGCAGCGAGTTCCACGTCGAGGTGACGCACGAGGGCATCGGTCCGCCCACCATCAAGGACCACCTCGACCCGCTCAATACCCACCTGCTGGCCAGCCACGCCCGGGGCGAGCGCAATGTGCTCATCATTGACGAAGCCCAGAACCTCACACCGCATGTGCTGGAGCAGTTGCGCCTGCTCACCAACCTGGAAACCAACGAACGCAAGCTGCTGCAGATCATTCTCATCGGCCAACCCGAGTTGCGCACCCTCCTGGCCACACCCGAGCTGGAACAGGTGGCCCAGCGGGTGATCGCGCGGTTTCACCTCGGCACCCTCGACAAGGCGGAGACCCGGGAGTACATCCAGCACCGCATGCAGGTGGCGGGACTGAGCGGGCCACTTCCTTTCTCGAAACAGGCCGTGGCGCGCATCCATGCGCTGGCCCGAGGCGTGCCCCGGCGCATCAATCTGCTCTGCGACCGCGCACTGTTGGGCGCATACGCGAGTGGTGTGTCTCATCTGACGGCGGCCGTGGTCAACAAGGCCGCGCGCGAGGTGTTCGACGGCGACACCGCGGCACCTGCCGCGCGGAGGCATGCGCAGCCGGGGCCGGCGTGGCTGGGCACGCTGGGCATGGGCGCGATGGGCGGCGCCTTGGTGGCCGGCGCGTTGTTCTGGTGGTGGAGCGCCACCCAGCCAACCATGCGGTCCACTGCGCAGTCCATTGCGCAGTCCACTGTGCAGCCCTCGGTCGAAGCGGTGACGGCGCCCGTAGAAGCACCCACTCCCGCCGCAATCGAGCAGCCTGCCTCGACGCCGGCGACGGCCTTGACGATGTCCGACGCCGTGCCCGACCTGGAGACACTCATCAGCAACGAGGCCTTGGCCTGGCGCGAACTCGGACCCCTTTGGGGCCAAACCCTCGCCGACGGAGAAGCCTGCGCGAACGCCTTGCAACACCAACTCCAGTGTTACCGCACCGATCGCATGACCATCCACGGCCTGCGCCAGCTCAACCGCCCGGGCATCCTCACGCTTCGGCTGCGTGGGCAAGGCACCGCCCGGGCCCTGCTCACCGCCATGACAGACGACAGCGCCACGCTGCAGTCTGGTGAGCAGCGCTGGCGACTGCCACTGGCAACCCTGAACGACATCTGGCAGGGCGAATTCGCCACCCTGTGGCGAACACCACCGGGACAGGCGGGCAGGCTGGTGGATGGGCGCGCGGGGGCCGTAGCCGACTGGCTGGACACGCGTATCGCCGAATTGCAGGCCCATGGACACGTTCCAACGTCAGCCGACAACCTCCATGCGCGTATCCAGGCGTTTCAACGATCACGAGGTGTGGACGCTGTCGGCGTGGCCGGGCCGCTCACCTTCATGCAGGTGAACCTCGCCAGCGGTGTGAACGAGCCCCGGCTCGTGGCATCGCAACCCTGACGCCGGCAGCACCAGCGCACACCTCAAAGCCGCATGTCATACATCCTCGACGCACTCCAACGGGCCGACGCCGAGCGCAAGCTGGGCCGCGTCCCCGGGCTCACGGGTCAACGCGTTCCGCGCAACCGGATGGAGCCCGAGCGCGCCGCAGCCCCGCGCCTGTGGCGCACCGCAGCGGGACTGATCGTCACCCTCTCCGCCATTGCGGTCTGGTGGTGGGCAGCCGGCCCTCGCGAGCCTCAGACCCGGCCGATCAGCCTACCGATCAACGCGCCAACGCCGCTCGTGGCGCCCCAGGCAAGCAACCCGCTGCCGGCCGAGCCTTCGGTGCCAGCGCGTGTGCCCGAACAAGCAGCTGCACCCGTACCGCCGATCCTCGCACCCGCTCGACCCTCCACCACACCGCCTGCCGTCGAACCCACCGTGCGCGCGGAGGTACCCACCTTCGGTGAACTCTCGCCTGAGGCCCGTGCGCAACTTCCCAGCGTCAATGTGAGCGGTTCCACCTGGTCAAAAAACCCGGCATTGCGCACCCTGATCGCTAACGGCAGGGTCGTGCAGGAAGGCCAGGACATCGCACCCGGTTTGCGCCTGGAGGCCATCGGCCCGCGCAACGCCGTGCTCAACCACCAAGGCCTGCGCTACAGCATCGGCTACTGAACAATGACTCCCACCACCAACTCCCCCGTGCTGGAAGTCACCGACATGCATTTCGGCTGGCCCGGCATTCCCCTGTTTCAAGGCATGAGCTTTCAGGTGCCCGTCGGCGTCTCGGTGGTGCATGGTGAAGAAAGCAGTGGCAAGACAACGCTCCTGAAACTGCTGGCAGGCGACCTCCGCGCCGACAGCGGGGCCTTCGTGCTGCGCAACACCCACCTGAAAACGCACGATGATGCCTACCGGGCGCAGGTGTTTCGCACCGAGCCGCGCAGCGATGCGCTCGATGCAATCAGCGCACAGGCGTGGTTCGCCACACTGGTTTCGCGCTACCCCCGCTTCAACCTGGACACCGCGAAAGAACTCGCACGAGGCTTCGCGCTGGAGGCCCACATCGACAAGCCGATGTACATGCTGTCGGCCGGCAGCAAACGCAAGGTCTGGCTGAGCGCGGCGTTCTCGGCAGGCACTGCCCTCACACTGATCGACGAGCCCTTCGCGGCACTGGACATGGGCTCCATCCGCTTTCTCAACGCGTTGCTGCAGGAGGCTTCGGAGCACACCGAGCGCGCCTGGGTGCTGGCCGACCACTCACCCCCCGAGGGCCTTGCGCTGAAGACCCAACTGGTGCTCGGCGAGCCTTAGACCTGCTTTTCGGGTTGCGCGATTGATTTTCGCTATTCATTTCTCCGAAAGCGCCAAGGTTATCTTCGAAATGGACGCCTGAGCGACACGCTCCTAAATTCCTCCCATCGACAACGCAGTCAACGGAGGAAGTTCATGACGCACCAATACCAAGACCAACCGCGCGGCGCTCATCGCCTGCTCGCACAACCCTCTTTCTCGCATTTCGATCCATCCCCCGGCTCGGCAAGACAGCTCAACAGCGCCCTCCACACCGGTTTTCGCGAATGGCTCAAAAGAATCACCTCCAGCGAGCACGGCTCCATGCAGGTCGCGGGCGAGCACATCCGGCTCGAAAAACTCAAGAGGCTGTTGGGATCGATGTTCGGCGCTCACATTGCGGGAATGTCCCGCCGCGACCTTCGGCTCTACCTGAAGGTCATCTCAGCCTCGCAACTCGCCACCATTCGCGACATGCGCTTCGAGTGCTTTGACATGATGTGCAGAAAGATCAGCGAGCCTGTCGCGGTGCAAAAACTGCGGGAGATGGATGCGCTTCTGCGGTGATGCAGGACCTTGCAAGCCGCGCACCCGAAGCGTCTCACGAGGCGCGCGAAATGATCCCTCGGCTGGCGAGGGGTGCGCCCTCCTCTGAACCACTGGCGAGGAACTCACGCAACTGCAGACGTAACCACCGATGGGGTTTGCTGTTGTGGGTGCGCTGGTGCCAGATCATGTTGACGGGCATGGTGGGCCAGTCGAAGTCGGTGGGCAGGGGAATGCACCGGATCCGCGGATTTCCGCGCACCAGCTGCCGGGCCTGTTGCGGGCTGGTTGTCACCAGCCGGTCGGTGCGACCCAGCAATTCCGAACACAGGTGCCAGGAATTCACGATGGTCGTCCTTCGTGGCGCAAAACCCCGCGCTTCAAGCTCCAGGTCGATGGGGCTGCGGCGCCCGCCGTGGCGCTTGAGGAAGGTGATCAACAGGTGCTCCTCGGCCTGGTATTGATCCAGCGTGAGCGCGTCACCGATGCGTGGATGGTCCACGTTCACGCAGCAGTGCGTGATCTCGAAGTGCTTGACGGTTTCCACATACAGATCGCGCGCATCGCCCGGCGGCTCGTAGTGGCTGCAGACCACGTCCACATCACCGGCGCGCAAGGCTTCCACGTCCTGGGGGCCGTTGGCCGGCGCATGAATGTCCAGGCTCAGGCTGGGGGCCTTGCGCAGGATGCTGCGGTACAGCTCGGCGAGCTCGGTTTCGCCGAACGCGTCGTAGCACGACATGATGACGTGCGCATCGCATTGCAGTGGGTCAAACGCCCAGGCGCCGTTGCTCACGTCCTTCCACAGACCGACCATTTGCTGGAACACGGCAAACGCGCCATCGGCATAGGGCGTGAGCTGGTATCGGTTCTTCTCGCGAACGCACAGGTCGTCGTTGAGCACATTGCGCAGTCGGGTGAGCGCCTGGCTGGCGGCCGACGGCGTGATGTTCATGCGCGACGCTGCCTCGGTCAGGCTCTGACTCTCGATGAGTTCGCAGAACAGCGCCAGTTGTTTGATGTCGACGTTTTTCACCTTCCACCCTCCCCAGTACAAAAACCGAATGAATCATACTTATTAAGTACAAATCACGGATCGGCCTGGGCAGAAGGAATGCGAAATATTTCTGAAGATCAGCGCCCGCCCAGACCCATGCTGCGCGAAATCACCTCCTTCATGATCTCGTTGGTGCCGCCGTAGATGCGCTGCACGCGCGCATCGGCGTAGGCGCGGGTGATGGGGTATTCCCACATGTAGCCGTAGCCACCGAACAGCTGCAGGCACTCGTCCATCACCTTGCACTGCAGGTCGGAGCACCAGTACTTGGCCATGCTGGCGGTGGCGGTGTCGAGCTTGTCCACGCTCACCAGTTCGCAGCATTTGTCCACGAACACACGCGCCACCTGCACCTCGGTCTGCAGCTCGGCGAGCTTGTAGCGCGTGTTCTGGAATGCGGCCACCGGCTGGCCGAACACCTTGCGGTCTTTCGTGTAGTCCACCGTCCAGTCGATCGCAGCCTGGGCGGCCGCCACCGCGCCAATGGCAATCTGCAGCCGCTCCCAGGGCAACTGCTCCATGAGGCAGATGAAGCCGCGGTTTTCGTGTGCCGCACCGCCCAGAAGGTTCTCGGCCGGCACCCTCACGTTGTCGAAAAACAGCTCCGAGGTGTCCTGCGCTTTCATGCCCAGCTTCTTCAGGCGCTTTCCTTTCTCGAAGCCCGGCATGCCGCGCTCCACCAGCAGCAGGCTGGTGCCCTTGGCACCGGCGCCCGGGTCGGTCTTGGCGACCACGATCACCAGATCGGCGTGCCAGCCGTTGGTGATGAAGGTCTTGTTGCCGTTGAGCAGGTAGCTGCCATCGGCCTGCTTGATCGCCGTGCTCTTGACGCCCTGCAGATCGCTGCCGGCGGCTGGCTCGCTCATCGCGATCGCACCCACCATCTCACCCGTGGCGAGCCGGGGCAGGTACTTTTTCTTCTGCTCTTCAGTGCCGTAGTGCAGGATGTACGGCGCCACGATCTCGCTGTGCAGGCCGAAGCCGATGCCGCTGAAGCCGGTGCGCGCGATCTCCTCCATCTGCACCACCGAGTACAGCTTGTCGGCCTCCGAGCCGCCATAGGCTTCGGGCAGCGTCATGCAGAGGAAGCCGTTCTCACCGGCCTTGCTCCACACCGCGCGGTCCACGTAGCCCTGCTCTTCCCAGGCTTCGTGGTGCGGCGCGATTTCTTTCTCGACGAACTTGCGGAAGCTGTCGCGGAAGGCCTCATGGTCGGCGTTGAACAGGGTGCGTTCGATCATGGTGTCACCTATCAGACTGGGGGAAGGAATTTGACAAAGCAAGTGCTTGGCAAAAGTCTATACTGATTCGCGGCATCCGCCTTCCCCCAGGAGACACCATGAGCGAAGCATTCCTTTTTGATGCCGTGCGCACCCCGCGCGGCAAGGGCAAGAAAGACGGCAGCCTGCACGAGATCAAGCCGATCGACTTGCTGGCTGGCGTGTTGACCCATCTGCAGCAGCGCAACGGCTTCGACACCGCCGCGGTGGACGACGTGGTGATGGGTGTGGTCTCGCCCATTGGCGAGCAGGGCTCGGTGATCGCCAAGGTGGCCGCGCTCAAGGCCGGTTGGGACTGGCGCTGCTCGGGCGTGCAGCTCAACCGCTTCTGCGCTTCGGGCCTGGAGGCGGTGAACATGGCGGCCATGAAGGTTCGCAGCGGCTGGGAAGACCTGGTGGTGGCCGGCGGTGTGGAGAGCATGAGCCGCGTGCCGATCGGCTCCGACGGCGGCGCCTGGGCGCAGGACCCGCAAACCAACAGCGACACGCTGTTCGTGCCGCAGGGCATCGGCGCCGATCTGATCGCCACGCTCGAAGGCTTCAGCCGAGACGACGTGGACGCCTTTGCGCTCGAATCGCAGAAGCGCGCCGCGGCCGCACGGGCGGCGGGCTACTTCAAGGGCTCGGTCGTACCGGTCACCGACTTCCTCGGCCAGACCATCCTGGACGAAGACGAGTTCATCAAGCCCCACACCACGATGGAGGGCCTGGCCGCGCTCAAACCCGCATTCGAGCAACTCGGCAGCATGGGGTTTGATTCGGTGGCGCTGCAGCGCTACCCACAGGTCGAGCGCATCCACCACGTGCACCACGCAGGCAACTCCTCGGGCATTGTCGACGGCGCCACGGCCGTTCTGATCGGCAGTGAGGCCGCTGGCAAGACGCACAAACTCACGCCGCGCGCGCGCATCGTCTCGGTGGCGCTCTCGGGTGCGGATCCCACCATCATGCTCACCGGCCCGATGCCGGCCGCGCGCAAGGCCCTGGCCAAGGCCGGTCTCACGATCGACCAGATCGACCTGTTCGAGGTGAACGAGGCCTTCGCCGCCGTGCCCATGAGGTTCATGAAGGAGATGGGCGTGCCGCACGAGAAGGTGAACGTGAACGGCGGCGCGATTGCCATGGGCCACCCACTCGGTGCCACCGGCGCCATGATCCTGGGCACGTTGGTGGATGAGCTGCACCGCCGCCAGCTGCGTTATGGACTCGCTACCTTGTGCGTGGGCGGTGGAATGGGCATCGCGACGATCGTCGAGCGAGTCTGAACAGGAAGCCGAATACAACATGAAAACCATCCGCTACGAACTGCACGACGGCATCGCCACCCTCACTTTCGACGAGCCAGGCTCGCCGGTGAACACCATGTGTGCCGACTGGCAACGCGACCTGACCACCGCCACCGGCCTGGTGGTGAGCGACAAGGCGCTGATCAAGGGCATCCTGCTGGCCTCGGCCAAAAGCACTTTCTTCGCCGGTGCCGACCTCAAGAGCACCATGCGCCTGACACCGGCCGATGCACCGCGCGTCTTCGCCGAGATCGAGCAGACCAAGAAGAATTTCCGCACGCTGGAAACACTGGGAGTTCCAGTGGTGAGCTGCATCAATGGCGCTGCGCTCGGCGGCGGCTGGGAAGTGGCGTTGGTGGGCCACCACCGCGTGGTGGTGGACAACCCCAAGATCCAGCTCGGCCTGCCCGAGATCACCCTCGGCCTGATCCCCGGCGCCACCGGCATCACCAAGATGACGCGCCTGCTCGGCCTGATGGGCGCGCAACCCTTCATTCTGGAGAGCAAGCTGTTCAATCCGCGAGAGGCCCTGGAATTGGGCCTGGTGCATCAGCTGGTACCCGCCAACGGCGACGACGTGGCAGCGTCCCTGCGCACCGCGGCGCTTCTGTGGATCACGGCCAATCCCAAGGCCCAACACCCCTGGGACGCCAAGGACTACAAGATCCCCGGCGGCACACCAGCCAACCCCAAGATCGCCGGCATGCTGACCGTGGCACCGGCCATGCTCAAGCAGAAGACGCGCGGTCTGTACCCCGCGCCCGAAGCCGCGCTGGCGGCCATGGCCGAAGGCGCGATGGTGGACTACGACACCGCCACGCGCATCGAGAGCCGCTACCTGGCCAAGCTCATCGTGAGTCCGGTGGCGCGCAACATGATCAACACCTTCTTCTTCAACATGAACGCGATCAAGAGCGGGCAGTCGCGTCCGAAAGATGTGCCGCGCTACAGGCCGAAAAAGGTCGGCATTCTCGGCGCCGGCATGATGGGCGCGGGCATCGCCTACACCCAGGCCAGCCGCGGCATCGACACCGTGCTGGAAGACGTGAGCCTGGAAAATGCCCAGCGTGGCAAGCTCTACAGCGCGCGGCTCACACAGACACGCGTGGACCAGGGGCGCATGGACCCGCAAGACCAGCAAGCGCTGCTCGAACGCATCAGGCCCACCGCCTATCCGTCCGACCTGCAGGGCTGCGACCTCATCATCGAAGCGGTGTTCGAAAACCGCGAACTCAAGGCCACCGTCACGCACGAAGCCGAGCCCCTGCTGGCCGAGGGTGGCTTCTTCGCCAGCAACACCTCCACCCTTCCCATCTCGGGACTGGCCCAGGCCAGCATCAACCCGGCCAAGTTCATCGGCATCCATTTCTTCAGCCCCGTGGACAAGATGAGGCTGGTGGAGATCATCCGCGGCAGGGAAACGGACGACGAGACGGTGGCGCGCGCTTACGACTACGTGCAGGCGCTGGGCAAGCTGCCCATCGTGGTGAACGACTCGCGCGGTTTCTACACCAGCCGCACCTTCGGCACCTTCGTCATGGAGGGCGCCGCCATGCTGGGCGAAGGCATTCCCGCGCCGGTGATCGAAAACGCGTCCATGCAGGCCGGCATGCCTGTGGGACCCCTGGCCGTGCTGGACGAAACCGCGCTGTCGCTCTCGGTCCACGTGCTCGATCAAACCCGTGCCGACTTCGCCGCAGAGGGCAAGGCCTACGCCGCCACACCGGGCGAGTTGCTTGTCGAGCGCATGGTCAAGGAACTCAACCGCGCAGGCCGCGCGGCCGGTGGTGGCTTCTACGACTATCCGGCAGGACAAAAGAAGACGCTCTGGCCGGAACTCAAACCCCTGTTCGAGAAGCCTGGGCACGCCTGGGACCTGCAGGATGTGAAAGACCGATTGCTCTACCGCCAGGCCGTGGAGACCGCGCGCTGCCTGGCCGAAGGTGTGCTCACCTCCGTGCACGACGGCAACATCGGCTCCCTCTTCGGCATTGGTTTTCCTGCCTGGACCGGTGGTGCGCTGCAGTTCATCTACGGCATGGGCATCGACACCTTCGAGCGGCGCTGCGCCGGGCTGGCTGCCCGGCATGGCCAGGGCTTCGACCTCGACGAGGCCACCCTGCGCGTCATCCGCCACCACCAACCCGTGTACTGAACGCCCTCATTCCTCCCGCCGGCAGGTCATGCCGGCTTTTTTTTGACCCACCCCTCACCCATCCCACATGAAACGTCTCGAAGGAAAAATCAGCCTCATCACCGGTGCTGCGCAGGGCATCGGCCTGGCCACCGCCATCAAGTTCGCGCAAGAAGGCGCGGTGGTCGTCGTGTGCGACTTGAAGCAGGCAGCGGTGGATGAAGCCGTGCAGCAGTGCGAGGCGCTCGGCGCTACGGCAGTGGGCTTCGTGATGGATGTCACCCAGCGCGATATGGTGGACGCGGTGATGGCGCGCGTGGTGGAGCGCTTCGGGCGCATCGACGTGCTGGTGAACAACGCCGGCATCACGCAGGACGCGCGGCTGCAGAAGATGACGCTGGAGCAGTTCGACCGGGTGATCGACGTGAACCTGCGCGGCGTGTTCCATTGCGCCCAGGCCGTGACTGAGCAAATGACCGCGCAGGGCAGCGGTGTGATCCTCAACGCCTCGTCGGTGGTCGGCATCTACGGCAACTTCGGCCAGACCAACTACGCTGCAGCCAAGTTCGGCGTGATCGGCTTCACCAAGACCTGGAGCCGCGAACTCGGCCCCAAGGGC
>JAZKHJ010000052.1:0-2921 GCA_040385485.1 Pseudomonadota bacterium
ACTGCCGCCACAAGATCTTCAACGCGCAGTTCACCATCGACGGCGTGGCGCAGGAGAAAAGCCTGTTCGGCATGATCCGCCACACCCACCAGCTGGCACCCCAGCACACCGTGGTGGCGTATTCGGACAACGCCTCCATCATGGAAGGCAGCGTGGTCGAGCGCTTCGTCGCCCGCGCGGGGGGTGAGGCCTCGCCGGCCATGTCTCCGATGTACACGGCCGAGACCGCCACGCACCACGTGCTGATGAAGGTGGAAACCCACAACCACCCGACGGCGATTTCCCCCTTCCCCGGTGCCTCCACCGGCGCTGGCGGCGAGATCCGCGACGAAGGCGCCACCGGCCGCGGCTCCAAACCCAAGGCCGGCCTGATCGGTTTCACCGTCGGCAAGCTCTGGGGTGGCATGAGCGACCAGCCGGGCGGCAAGCCCGAGCACATCGCCAGCCCGCTGCAGATCATGACCGAGGGCCCATTGGGCGGCGCGGCCTTCAACAACGAGTTCGGCCGGCCCAACCTTCTGGGCTACTTCCGCGAATACGAACTGGCGGTGGACGGTGTGCAGCGCGGGTATCACAAGCCCATCATGATCGCGGGCGGTGTCGGCGTGATCGACGCGACGCAGACGCAGAAAATTCTGTTTCCGGCCGGTTCGCTGCTGATCCAGCTCGGTGGTCCGGGCATGAAGATCGGCATGGGCGGCAGCGCGGCCAGTTCCATGGCCAGCGGCACCAACGCCGCCTCACTCGACTTCGATTCCGTGCAGCGCGGCAACCCCGAGATCGAACGCCGCGCGCAGGAGGTCATCAACCACTGCTGGCAGCAGGGCGCGAACAACCCCATCCTGGCGATCCACGACGTGGGCGCGGGTGGCCTGTCGAACGCCTTCCCCGAACTGACCAACGATGCGGGGCGCGGCGCGCGCTTTGACCTGCGCGCCGTGCCGCTGGAGGAAAGCGGCCTGGCGCCCAAGGAAATCTGGTGCAACGAAAGCCAGGAGCGCTACGTGCTGGCGATCGCGCCTGAATCGCTGGACACCTTCAAGGCCTTCTGCGAACGCGAGCGCTGCCCGTTTTCCGTGATCGGTGTCGCCACCGAAGAGCGCCAGCTGGTGCTGGCCGACGACCCTTCGACAGGCTCAGGGCGATCGGACAAAGCGGTCGACATGCCGATGAACGTGCTGCTGGGCAAACCGCCCAAGATGCACCGCGACGTGAAGACCGTGGCGCGCACACCGACACCGCTGGACCTCACCGGTGTGGACCTGCAGAAGGCCGTGATCGACGTGCTGAGTCACCCCACCGTGGCGTCCAAGCGATTCCTCATCACCATCGGCGACCGCACCGTTGGCGGTTTGAGCCACCGCGACCAGATGGTCGGCCCCTGGCAGGTGCCGGTGGCCGACTGTGCCGTGACCCTGGCCGACTACAAGGGCTTCGCGGGCGAAGCCATGAGCATGGGCGAGCGCACGCCGCTGGCCGCGCTCGACGCCGCCGCCTCGGGCCGCATGGCGGTGGCCGAGGCCATCACCAACCTGCTTGCCGCGCCGATCGAACTGCCGCGCGTGAAGCTCTCCGCCAACTGGATGGCCGCCTGCGGTGAACCGGGCGAAGACGCCGCGCTGTACGAAACGGTGAAAGCCGTGGGCATGGAGCTCTGCCCCGCGCTGGGCATTTCGATTCCCGTCGGCAAGGACAGCCTGTCCATGCGCACGCAGTGGAAAGAGGGCGGCGAGACAAAGAAAGTGACTTCGCCGGTCAGCCTGATCGTGAGCGCCTTCGCCACGCTGGCCGATGTGCGCGGCACGCTCACGCCGCAACTGAACAACACCCTGGAAGACACCACGCTGGTGCTGATCGACCTCGGCAAGGGCCGCCACCGCATGGGCGGCGGCGTGCTGGCCCAGGTGCTGGGGCAGGGCGGTGGCGAAGCGCCGGATCTTGACGACGCCAAGGACCTGGTGAACCTCGTCAACGCGGTGAACACGCTGCGCGCGCAAGGCCAGATCCTGGCCTACCACGACCGCAGCGACGGTGGCCTGCTGGCCGCCGCGGCCGAGATGGCCTTCGCCGGCCACGTGGGCGTGGCACTCAACGTGGACCTGCTGGTCACCGAAGGCGACGGCATCAGCGACAGCCGCGCCGAGATGGGTGACGCCAAGAACTGGGCCGGCCAGGTGAGCGCGCGGCGCGAAGAGCTCACGCTCAAGGCCCTGTTCAGCGAAGAGCTGGGCGTGCTGCTGCAGGTCAAAACCGAAGACCGCAACGCGGTGATGCAGACCCTGCGCGAACATGGGTTGAGCAAACACAGCCACTTCATCGGCAAGACCCGCCCGGCGTCTTCCACCATGGACGCGGGCAAGGGCCAGCTGCAGGTCTGGCGCGACACCAAGGCCGTGTTCTCGGCCAGCCTGTTTGATTTGCACCAGGTCTGGGACAGCGTGAGCTGGAAGATCAATCAGCAGCGCGACAACCCGGTCTGCGCCGACGCAGAACACGCGGCGGCCGGTAGACCGGAAGACCCGGGCCTGCACACGAAGCTGAGCTTCGACGCCAGCGACAACGTGGCCGCGCCGTTCCTGAACCTCGCGCGGCCCCGTGTCGCGATCCTGCGCGAGCAGGGCGTGAACTCGCACGTGGAGATGGCTTATGCCTTCACCCAGGCCGGCTTCGAGGCCTACGACGTGCACATGACCGACCTGCAGACCGGCCGCGCGAAGCTGGCCGACTTCAAGGGCGTGGTGGCTTGCGGCGGCTTCAGCTACGGCGACACGCTGGGCGCGGGCATCGGCTGGGCGCGCAGCATCACCTTCAACCCGGCACTGTCCGTCCAGTTCAAGGCTTTCTTCGCGCGCACCGACACCTTCGCCCTGGGCGTGTGCAACGGCTGCCAGATGTTTGCCGAGCTGGCCGACATCATCCCC
>JAZKHJ010000053.1:0-122798 GCA_040385485.1 Pseudomonadota bacterium
GTTCGGCGTGATCGGCTTCACCAAGACCTGGAGCCGCGAACTCGGCCCCAAGGGCATTCGCGTCAACGCGGTGGCGCCCGGCTTCATCGTTACCCCCATCCTCAGCACGATCCCTGAGAAAGTCATTGCCGAGATGGAGCATCGAGTGCCCTTGCGCCGCCTCGGTCAGCCAGAAGAGATCGCCAACGTGTACGCCTTTCTCGCCAGCGACGAGGCAAGCTACATCAACGGCGCCGTGATCGAGGTTTCGGGCGGCATGTCGGTTTAGCCGCCGCGCGCGGCTTCACCGTGTGCGTCTTGGGGAGGTGTGTGTCGAAGTGGACGGGCGGCGCTGTATCGCTGCTGAAAACGGGTGCTGCACAGGGGGCTGTGTTACAACTTGGCGACCCCCGAAACGCGCACCATGCCGACACCTCCGATCCCCGCCAATGAGGCACAACGACTGGCCCGCCTTCACGGCCTGGGCATCCTCGACACCCTGCCGCAAAAGGCATTCGACGACATCTCCGCGCTGGCCAAACTGATCTGCGGTACGCCGGTGGCACTCATCACGCTCATCGACCAGGACCGCCAGTGGTTCAAGTCGCGCATCGGGATTGAAGAGCAGGAAACGCCGCGGGAAGTGGCCTTTTGCTCCCACGCCATCATGGATCCCGATCAGGTCATGGTGGTCGAAGATCTGCAACGGGACCCTCGTTTCAGCAGCAACCCGTTTGTGGTCGGCCCCGCCAATGCGCGCTTTTACGCCGGCGCCCCCATCGTCACCCAGGACGGTTTTGCACTGGGCACGGTGTGCGTTGTTGACCTGAAAGCCCGCTCGCTTCAACCTGACCAACTGGACGCCTTGCGCCGCCTCGGCAGCCTCGTCACCAGCCTGCTGGAACACGAGTCGGTGCGCCTCGAAGAAGCCCGCCTGCAGCACGAGCAGCTCACCGCCATGGCGATTTCCGGTCTGGACCTGCAGGTCTACATCGACACACAGCACGTCTTTCAACACGTCAACGACACGTTCCTTGCGTACTGGGGTTGTACCCGCGAGCAGATCATCGGACACAGGGTCTCGGAGCATGTGGGTGAAGACGCGTTTCGTACGATCATCCAACCCCAGCTGGCCCGCGCACTGGCGGGGGAGCCCGGTTTCTACACCCGCAGGACGGATTTTCCCGCGCGCGGTTCCCGCCATGTCGAAGTGGCCTTGCTGCCAGTGCGCAACCCCCGGGGCGAGATCATCGGCGCCGTGATGCGGGCGCAAGATGTGCACGAAACCAGGGCGCGCGAAGCGCAGTTGCAGCAAACGGTGGCACTGCTCGAACAAAAGACCCTGGAGCAGGACCGCTTCATCCACATCGTTTCTCACGATCTGCGCGAACCGATCAACACGGTCAACAACTTCACCTCGCTGCTGATCACCGACCATGCGGAGGAACTCACACCCACGGCACAACGTTTCCTCTCGTTCGTGCAATCGGGCGGCCAGCGCATGAGATTTTTGCTCGACGACCTGCTGCATTTCGTGCGGCTGGGCGGCCATGCTGTGCAGCTTCGCCCGGTGGACGTCTCCCGTTTGATGCACCAGCTGCAGGACGACCTGGCCCCGTTGCTTCAACGCACCGGAGGGCGCGTCGAATGCACACCACAAGCGCGCGTGATGGCCGACGAACCGCTGCTGCGCATCGTGCTGAAGAACCTGGCCTCCAACGGTTTGACGTTTTCCCGCCGAGGCGTGCCACCGGTGGTGCGTGTCACCGTCGAAGGGGACGATGGCGGCCACCGGATTCACGTGCACGACAACGGCATCGGCGTTGCGGACGAACACCAGCACGACATCTTTGACATGTTCAAGCGTTTGCACACGCGCAAGCACTTTGAAGGCTCCGGCCTGGGTCTGTCCGTCTGCCGCCGCGTCGCGCAGCTGCACGGCGGTAGCATCAGCGTGCAGTCCACACTTGGCGAAGGTAGTCGCTTCACGCTTCATCTGCCCTCTGCCCCCACGACACCCCACTTCGAATGACCATGGCCGCACCCGAGCGTTTCATCCTGATCGATGACAACGAAGCCGACAACGTCTTCCACGAGATCATGATCCGGCGCGCCGGGTTCACCGGTGACATCCTGGTGTTCGAAAGCGGCATCGAGGCACTGCACTATCTCAATACCGATCCCCTCATCATTCCGACCTGCATCTATCTCGACATCAACATGCCTCTGATGGACGGCTTCGAGTTCGCGCTCCAAGCCACGCCCCTGCTCATGGGCAAGCCCGCGGTGGTGGTGATGATGCTGACCTCGTCGGACGCACCACAGGATCGCGCAAGGGCCGCCCAAACGCCGCTCATTCAGGGCTTCGTGACGAAGCCGCTCACGCGCGAGCGGGTACGCGAAATTCTGCAATCGGGCCCCACTTTTAATTGACCACGGCAAGTATTTTATTGCCAAAGTCAACAATATGCCCGACACTGCGGGCATGCAAGCCGTCGCCTCCACCGCAGATTCCTCGGCACCGGTCGACCCGAGCCAGGTGCGCGCGCTGCGCGCCTTCAACCGCTTCTACACCCAGCGCACCGGCCTGCTCGACCCGTACCTGGGCAGTGCGTTTTCGCTTACCGAGGTGCGCGTGCTCTACGAGTTGGCGCACCACGCGCCCTGCACCGCCAGCGAGCTTGGGCGCCGCCTGCTGCTCGATGCGGGTTACCTCAGCCGCATCGTGCGCCGCTTCACCGACGCGGGCTGGATCACGCGCACCGCCTCGCCCACCGACGCCCGCCAGCATGCGCTGAGCCTCACCCTCGAAGGACGTGCCGCGTTCGAACCCATGCAGCAGCGCTCGCGCGAGGAGGCTGCACGCCTGCTGGCTCCGCTGGCGCCTGAACGGCGGGACACCTTGGTGACTTCGCTGGCGCGCGTGCAGGCCCTGCTGGACCCGGACGCCAGCCAGCCCTCGCGCACCGCCGTGCTGCGCGACGTGCGCGCCGGCGACATGGGCTGGGTGGTGCAGCAACACGGCGAGATCTACGCGCGCGAGTACGGCTGGAACAGCGAGTTCGAGGCCCTGGTGGCGGAGATCGTGGCCGGCATGATCCGCCAGCACGACCCGGTGTGGGAACGCGGCTGGATCGCCGAAATCGATGGCGAGCGCGTGGGCGCGGCCTTCGTGGTGCGCAAGAGCGAGACCGAGGCGCAGCTGCGCCTGCTGATCCTGAGCCCGGCCGCGCGTGGCCTGGGCCTGGGCGCGCGCCTCACCGACGAATGCCTGGCCTTCGCGCGCACCAAGGGTTACCGCAAGATGGTGCTGTGGACCAACGGCATCCTCACCGCCGCGCGCGCCATCTACGCGCAGCGCGGCTTTGTGCTGGTGCACAGCGAGGCCCACCACAGCTACGGGCATGACCTCGTGGGGGAGACCTGGGAACTCGCCCTTTGAGCCAACCCATGAGCGCAGCACGATAATCGCGGCCATGCCCACAGCCCCAGCCCACCTGCCCGACGACGCCCTCAACCAACCCCAGTCGAAAACCGACCTGTTCGTCTCCTTCACCTGGCTGGCCTTGCAAGGCTTTGGCGGCGTGCTGGCGGTGGTGCAGCGCGAACTGGTGGAGAAAAAGCGCTGGATGACGCGCGAGCAGTTCGTCGAGGACTGGGCGGTCGCGCAGATCATGCCGGGGCCCAACGTGGTCAACCTCTCCATGATGATCGGCGGGCGCTACTTCGGCCTGCCGGGCGCCATGGCAGCGCTGGCCGGCATGCTGGCTGCGCCCCTCGTGGTAGTGCTGCTGCTGGCGGTGCTCTATGGCAACGTGGCCGACAACCCCGTGGCGCAAAACGCGCTGCGAGGCATGGGCGCCGTGGCCGCAGGCCTGATCACCGCCACCGGCATCAAGCTCATCGCCGCGCTCGGCAAGAACGCGATGGGCATGACGGTGTGCGTCGGTCTCGCGGTGCTTACCTTCATCGCCATCGGCCTGATGCGCTGGCCCCTGCTGTGGGTGCTGCTGGGCATTGGCGGCGCGGCCTGCCTGTGGGCCTATCGCGTGTTGCCCGACGGGCCTGCCGACCGGAAGGCATTGCCATGAGCATGGCACCCACTGTGGCCAACTGGCTCGACCTCTTCACCCACTTCGCTTCGCTCTCGCTGCTCGGCGTTGGCGGTGCCATCACCACCGCGCCCGACATGCACCGCTATCTGGTCTACCAGAACGGCTGGCTCAGCGAGGCACAGTTCACCTCATCGATCGCGCTTTCACAATCCGCACCAGGGCCCAACGTGCTGTTCGTCGCCTTGCTCGGATGGAACGTGGGCCTGAACGCCGGCGGCGGCCCTGCTGCTGGTGGAATTGCCTGGGCGCTCGCGTTTCTGGGCGTGGTGATCACCATGGTGGCCATCATGCTGCCCTCCTCCGTGCTGACCTACACCGCCACCCGCTGGGCGCACAAGAACCGCGAACTGCGCACGGTGAGGGCCTTCAAGACCGGCATGGCGCCGATCGTGATCGCGTTGCTGATCGCCACCGGCTGGCTGCTCACCGGTTCCCACGATCACCCCGCGCGCGACTGGCCGCTGTGGCTGCTCACCGCCGTCACCACCCTGCTGGTCTGGCGCACAAAGATGCACCTGCTGTGGATGATCGGTGCAGGCGCGGTGCTGGGGGCGCTGGGCTGGGTGTGAAGCCCGCTGCAGGCTACTGGTTGGCCTGCAGCATCGCCGCCATCTTCTGGTGGATCAGATTGATCGCCTTGAGCGGGCGGATCATCACCTTGAAATCGACGATGCGGCCCTCGTCGTTCCAGCGAATCATGTCGACGCCGTTGACGGTGATGCCGTCGATCTCGACCTGGAATTCCAGCACCGCGTCGCGTGGCCCGACCACCTCACGCACGTAGCGGAACGAGGCGTTGAAGAACACGTGGAACGCCGCGGCCAGGTACTGCGTGGTGACCGCCTTGCCGGCCTGGGGCGTGTGCACCACCGGCGAATGAAAGACCACGTCATCTGCCAGCAGGTCGCGCAGGCCCTTGATGCTGCGGGTCTGGACCACTTCGTGCCATGTGTCGAGGGTGGCGATCGCCATGTGTCGTCTCCAGTGGTGCCAGCGGGCGCGGCAGGTGGTGACAGCTTACGCCAGCAGCTGCGGCAGACACAGCGCCGCTGGCTCCCTGAGGCACAACTCGGCCACCGCATCCAGCGGCGTGACCTCGGGGTTCACGATCACCACGCGCGCGCCGCACTGGTGGGCGGTCAGCGCCAGACCTGCGGCGGGATAGACCTCACCCGAGGTACCCACCACCAGCATCAGCTCGCAGTCGCGCGCGCCGTGTTCGGCGGCTTCGAGTGCGGCCACGGGCAAGTGCTCGCCGAACCAGACCACCGCCGGTCGACGCAGGTTGCCGCAGACCGGGCAGCGCGGCGGCCGTCCCGCCTCGATGGTGTCGACCCGGCAGCAGGCGCGTGGCGCGTCCAGCCAACGGTCGTCGGCGATGTTGCCGTGCAGGGCCAGGGCATCGGTGTGGCCCGCGCGCTGGTGCAAACCGTCCACGTTCTGGGTGATGAGGGTCAGGCGGCCAGGATGTCGCGCGGCGAAGGCGGCAAGTGCCACGTGCCCCGCGTTGGGCGCCACGCCTGCGATCATTTCACGACGGTGCGCGTACCAGTCCCACACGCGCTGAGGGTGGGCGCGGAAGGCGGCTTCGGTGGCGAGGTCCTGTGGATTGAACTGCGCCCACAGCCCGGTCTGCGCATCGCGGAAGGTGGGCACGCCGGACTCGGCGCTCATGCCCGCGCCGGTGAGCACGGCGATGTGGCTCGCCTCGCCGATCCAGCCGCGCACCGTCTCGCGCATGGGCTTCAACTGCGCTGGCGCAGCGCCTCGTACAAACACACGCCGCTGGCCACCGACACGTTGAGGCTCTCGACCGCGCCGTGCATGGGGATGCTCACCAGCTCGTCGCAAGTCTTGCGCGTGAGCTGGCGCATGCCCGCGCCTTCGGCGCCGAGCACCAGCGCCACCGGGCCCTTTAGGTCCGTTTGGTAGAGCGTTTTGGGTGCGTCGTCCGCGGTGCCGATGATCCAGATGTTGCGTTCCTTGAGCTCACCCAGCGTGCGCGCCAGGTTGGTCACCATGAAGTACGGCATGGTCTCGGCCGCACCGCTGGCCACCTTGGCCACAGTGGCGTTGATACCGGCAGCGTGGTCCTTGGGCGCGATCACGGCGTGTGCGCCAGCGCCATCGGCCACGCGCAGGCAGGCGCCGAGGTTGTGCGGGTCGGTGATGCCGTCGAGCACCAGCAGCAACGGCGGTACGCCGGTGGCCTCCAGTTGCTCCAGCAATTCATCGAGCGAATGCACCTGCTTGATCTCTTCCACGCGGGCGGCCACACCCTGGTGCCCGTGGCTGCCGGCGAGCTTGGCGATGCGCAGGCCGTCGGCTTCGATCAGGCGGGCGTTGGCCTCGCGGGCCTTGTCGAGGAACTGGCGCATGCGCGCGTCGCGGCGCGTGGGCTCGTAGTAGATCTCGATGATGGATTGCGGCGCGGTTTTCAGGCGCACGCCCACGGCGTGAAAGCCGAAAAGCACTTTGGGGGAAGACATGCCCCGATTATCCCCTCCGTGCGCGGGCGGCCTCAGGCGATGGCCGCGGCGTCTAGGGCTTCGGGCACCACCTGCCCGGCCTCGATGGTGATGCGCCGTTCGCAGCGTTGGGCGATGGCGCGGTCGTGCGTGACCAGCACGAGCGTGGTGCCCTGCTCGCGGTTGAGGTCGAACATGAGCTCCATGATCTTGCCGCCGGTGGCGAAATCAAGACTGCCGGTGGGCTCGTCGGCCAGCAGCACGGCCGGCTGGACCACGAAGGCGCGCGCCAGCGCCACCCGCTGCTGCTCGCCACCCGAGAGCACCTTGGGGTAGCTGGAGAGCCGCTCGCCCAAGCCCACGCGTTGCAGCATGTGGGTGGCGGTGGCGCGGGCATCGCGCCGCCCGGCCAGCTCCAGCGGCAGCATCACGTTTTCCAGCGCGGTGAGGTTGCCCAGCAGCTGGAAGCTCTGGAACACGAAGCCGACCTTTTGCGAGCGCAGCGCAGCACGCTGGTCTTCGTCCATCGCGAACAAATCGACACCGTCGATGTGAACTGTGCCGCTGGTGGGCGTGTCCAACCCGGCCACGATGGACAGCAGCGTGCTCTTGCCCGACCCGGACGCACCCACGATGGCGGCGGTTTCCCCCTTGTTCAAGGTGAAATCGATATCGCGCAGAATGGTCAGCGAACCGGTGGAGTCGGTGACCGACTTGAACACATGCTGGACCGCAATCATCACATCGGACATGGAAGGACTTCTCAAGTTGAAACGCCGTCACTTTAACGCGCTGGTCTGCAGCGTGTGCGCGCTCGCCGCTGCAGGGTCTTTGGGCCATGCGCTGGCGCAAACGCCCGCACAAGCCGCCAGCAACAACCTGCCGGTGGTTCTGGTGGTGGGCGACTCGCTGAGCGCGGAGTACGGTCTCAAGCGCGGCACCGGCTGGGTGGCCTTGATGGGCGAGAGCATCTCGAAGGAAAAAATCAAGGCGCGCGTGGTCAACGCCAGCATCAGCGGCGACACCACGTCTGGCGGGCGTTCGCGCATCGCGGCGCTGCTCAAGCAGCACAAACCGAAGTGGGTGGTGATCGAGCTCGGCGGCAACGATGCGCTGCGTGGTCTGCCGCTGAACATGACGCGCGACAACCTCGCCACCATGGCGCGGCTGTCTCGTGAAGCGGGTGCGCATGTGCTGTTGCTGGGCATGGAGATGCCGCCAAACTACGGAGCGAAATACGCACAGGAGTTCCGCGACGTGTTCACCGACGTGGCCAAGGCCCAGAAGACCGAGCTCGTGCCGTTTTTCCTCAAGGGCGTGGCCGACACGAAAGACCCCACCGCGCTTTTCCAGGCCGATCGCATCCATCCCAACGAGCGCGCCCAGGCCACCATGCGCGACAACGTGTGGCCCGAACTGCGCAAGCTGATCGCCCGTCGATAATCGGGCATGCCCGTACACACCCTGAATGCCGCGGAAGCGCTGAGCCGCCTGGCCGAGTTCGATCTCATCATCGACGCCCGCACCGAAGACGAGCACGCGCTCGACCATGTGCCGGGCGCGGTGAACTGGCCCACGCTCAACAACGAAGAGCGCATCACCATCGGCACGATGTACAAGCAGGTCAATCCGTTCGAAGCGAAGAAGCGCGGCGCGGCGCTGTCGGCGCGCAACATCGCGGCACACATCGAGCGCGAAGTGATCGACAAGCCGCGCACCTGGAAGCCATTGGTGTACTGCTGGCGTGGCGGCAACCGCAGTGGCGCGCTGGCCACCATCCTGGGCGCCATCGGTTTCCACGTCACCCTGATCGAAGGCGGCTACAAGGCCTGGCGCGCAGCACTGGTCGACTCTCTGCCTTCAATGGCCGAGCGCCTGCACTACCGCATCGTCTGTGGCCCCACGGGCAGCGGCAAGACACGCCTGCTGCAGGCGCTGGCCGCGCAAGGCGCGCAGGTGCTCGATCTGGAGGCCCTGGCCAGCCACCGCAGCTCGGTACTGGGCCACATTCCGGGCCAGCCTCAGCCGAGCCAAAAACGTTTTGATTCGATGGTGTGGCAGGCCCTGCGCGGCTTCGATCCGGCGCATGTGGTCTACGTGGAGAGCGAAAGCAAGAAGGTGGGCAATGTGCGCGTTCCCGATGCGTTGATTGACGCCATGCGGGCGAGCCCCTGCATCGACCTGCGCCTGTCAGATGAAGAGCGTGTGGCCTTGCTTCTGGAGGACTACGACTTCTTCGTCAAGGACCCCGCTTCGTTCTGCTCGCGCCTGGAAGCATTGACGGAATTGCGGGGCAAGGAGGTGGTGTCGAGCTGGATAGAAAGGGTCAGGGATGGCAAGACACCCGAGGTGGTGCTGGAGCTGTTGACCCGCCACTACGACCCGATGTACGCCCAGTCGATCGGGCGCAACTTCAAACAATTCCCGCAGGCCCTGCCCTGTGAGCTGCGGGACCGCTCAGCCGAGTCGCTGAACGAGGCTGCGCGATCGTTGATCGCCAGCGAAAACACGGCCTGAGCGCGGGGCCCAGGCCGCTGACCTTGTCCGACGGGTCAGTCCGCAGCGCCAGCGCTGTCGCCGCCCGATGCGCCGTCCGGTGCATCGGTGCCCGGCTCTTCCGGCGCATCGGTGTCGTCGTGGCGGCGGCCTTCGGCCTTGGCCTTGAGCTTTTCCTCTTTCTTTTTCTTCTTGGCAAGCTCGCGCTGGCGCTTTTCGTATCCGTAGTTGGGAGTAGCCAAATCAGTCTTTCAGGTCTGTTGAAACAAAGGGGTCAGGCTTGCAGGGCCGCCAAGGCCTGTGCGAGGTCGGCACGCAGATCGTGCACGGATTCCAGACCGACCGCAAAGCGTACCAGACCACCGGCGTATGGCCAGCCTTTGGGTCGAATGGACGCCGTGTCGTAAGGCGCACACAGGCTGATGGGGCCGGCCCAGCTCCAGCCCAGACGGAAGAGTTTCAGGCTGTCGCAAAAAGCGTCGATGCGTGCTTGCGGGATGGAGGGATCGAACACGGCGCTGAACAGGCACGCCGCGCCAGTCGCGTCGCGCAGCCAGGTGGCGTGGCCGGGCGAGCCGGGCAACGCGGGATGCAACACCTGCACCACGCCAGGTTGCGCCTGCATCCAGGTAGCAAGCTCGCGCGTGCTGGCGTCTTGCGCGTGGTAGCGCAACGCCATGCTGGGCAGGCCACGCAGCACGAGTTCGGCGTCGTTGGCCCCCACGCCCAGACCCAGGCGCATGCGGGTCAGCAGTATCTTGCGGTGCAGGGCCAGGTTGCGCGTGATCACCGAGCCCATGAGCACGTCGGCACCGCCGCTGGGGTATTTGGTGAGGGCCTGCACCGACACGTCCACACCCTGCTCGAAAGGCTGGAAGGCAAGGCCCGCGCCCCAGGTGTTGTCCAGAGCCGTGACGATGGTCTGCTCCTGAGTACGCAGTGCATTGGCCTGACGCACTCGCTCGACCAATGCAGGGATGTCGGGGTACTCCAGCGTGATCGAACCCGCAGCCTCCAGCCAGACCAGGCGCGTGGCCGGACCGATCTGGCGTGCGAGATCGTCAGGGTCCATGGCGTCGTAATAGCGATGCGTGATACCCCAGGCGGCCAACTCGACCTCGGCGAACACCTTGCCCGGACCGTAGGCGTTATCGGGGATCAGCAGCTCGTCGCCGCTGCGCAGCAAGGCCATGTCCACCAGCGTCATGGCGGCCAAGCCGCTCGGGGCGAGCATGCAGTGCTGGCCACCCTCGATCGTGGCCAGGCGCTCTTCGAGCGTGAAAGTGGTCGGCGTGCCGTGCAGGCCGTAGGTGTACCCGCTCTTGTCTTTCCAGTCCTTGGTGCGCAGCGCCTTGACGTTGGGAAAGAAGACGGTGGAGGCCTTGTGCACACCCGGCGCCACAGCCTCGAAGCCTTCGGGCGGCTTGTACGGGTGGTGGATCAGTCGGGTGGACAAGTCGGTCACAGCTTCCACTTCTCCAGCAGTTGTGCCGGGCGCAGGCTGTCGTAGCCCTCGAAGGGTTGATGGATCCAGGGATTGGTGGGCAGGAATTCCACCGAATAGTCGGGCGTGAAAGCCGACAGCTGTTTGGTCCAGATCACTGCGCTGCGCATCTCGGTGATGGGCGCGTAGTTGTTCTTGAGCAGGTCGATCACCGCCTTGAGGGTGTGACCGGAGTCGGCCAGGTCGTCCACCAGCAGCACCTTGCCGGCGATCTCGCCCTTCGGCGTGGTGATGTAACGCGCAATGTCCAGGTTGCCCTGCTCTGTGCCGGCGGCGGCCCGGTAGGAGCTGGTGGACATGATGGCCAATGGCTTGTCGAAGATGCGCGAGAGGATGTCGCCAGGGCGCATGCCGCCGCGGGCCAGGCACAGGATGGTGTCGAACTCCCACCCCGACTGGTAGACCTTGAGCGCGAGCTTCTCGATCAGATTGTGGTACTCGTCGTACGAAACGTAGAGGTGTTTGCCGTCTTCGGTGAGCATTCGGACTCCTGGGGGTATCGGTCGGGATTCTGCACGATGCACGGCCCCGCGGGGGCCATGCACACGCCGCTCAGCCGTGGTACGGGTGATGGATCAGGATGGTGTGGTCGCGATCGGGGCTGGTCGACACCACATGAATGGGCACACCGGTGGTGTCCGCGATGCGCTGCAGGTAAAGGCGCGCGTTCTCGGGCAGCTTGTCGTACTGCGTGACACCCACCGACGAATCGCTCCAGCCCGGCAGGGTTTCGTAGATCGGCTCGCAGCGTGCAATGTCTTCGGCGCTCATGGGCAGGATGTCGATGACTTCTCCATCGAGCTGGTAGCCGGTGCACAGCTTGAGTTCCGTCAGGCCGTCGAGCACGTCGAGCTTGGTGATGCACAGGCCCGTGAGGCCGTTGACCTGGGCCGAGCGCTTGAGCAGCGCGGCGTCGAACCAGCCGCAGCGGCGGCTACGCCCGGTGGTCACCCCCTTCTCTGCGCCAACGGTGGCCATGTGCCAGCCTGGCGTGCCTTCCTTTTCCCATTCCAGCTCGGTCGGGAAAGGGCCACCGCCCACGCGGGTGCAGTAGGCCTTGGTGATGCCCAACACATAGTGCAGCAGGCCAGGGCCCACGCCCGATCCGGCGGCGGCATTGCCGGCCACGCAGTTGCTGGAGGTAACGAAGGGATAGGTGCCGTGGTCGATGTCGAGCAGCGTGCCCTGTGCGCCTTCGAACAGCAGGTTGGCGCCGGCCTGGTGGGCTTCGTTGAGCTCTCGCGAGGTATCCGCAATCATGGGCTTGAGCAGTTCGGCCTGCTGCATGGCCTCGGCGTAGACCGGCTCGAACTGGATCGCGCCATCTTTCATGTACGAGGCGATCTTGTCGTCCCAAGCCATGTCGGCCGAATGCAGGTAGCTGGTGAGCACATGGTTGTGCAGGTCGAGCAGCTCGCGCAGCTTGGCAGCGAAACGCTCGGGGTACTTCAGATCCTGCACGCGCAGCGCACGGCGTGCGATCTTGTCCTCGTAGGCCGGGCCGATGCCGCGGCCGGTGGTGCCGATCTTCTCGGTTCCGGCCTTCACCTTGGCGGCCTCGCGTGCGATGTCGATCGCGGCGTGGAACGGCAGGATCAACGGGCAGCCTTCACTCACGCGCAGGCGTGAACGGACCTCCACACCGGCCTTCTCCAGTCCAGCGATTTCTTCGAACAGCTTGCCCACCGAGAGCACCACGCCGTTGCCGATGTAGCACTTCACACCGGCGCGCATGATGCCGCTGGGGATCAGGTGCAAAGCCGTCTTCACACCGTTGATGACCAGCGTGTGACCCGCGTTGTGACCCCCCTGGAAACGCACCACGCCGGTCGCGGTCTCGGTCAGCCAGTCGACCAGCTTGCCCTTGCCCTCGTCGCCCCATTGGGTCCCCACCACCACCACATTGCGACCGGGTGTCACGGCGTTGCTGCTGTTCGTCATTGGCTGATTTCCGTTTGAATGTTCTTTACCGTCCATGCGCCCGCGTGTGCCACATCAGGCACCAGTTCGCGGTCGCAATGAAATTCGTCAACTTCCTGTTCGTGGCCGGGCAGCACACATACCACGGTGTGGCCTTGTGCGCGCAGGTCCACAATGGCCCCGCGCAGACTGGTGTCCATGCCCCAGGGCGCGCGGATCGCCGCCACCAGAGGGCGAGGCGCCACGGCGGCCACCAGCTCTTTCAGGTCCAGGCTGAAACCCACGGCCGGGCGGTTGCGGCCAAACACGGCGCCCACCTCGTCGTAGCGGCCACCGCGAGCCAGTTCAAGCGACTGGCCAGCACTGCCCTCCCTGCCTTGGGCAAACAACGCAAAGCGCATGCCGGTGTAGTAGGCATAGCCACGCAGATCGGCCAGATCGATCGATACCGTCATGTCGTGCGCATGAGAGGCAAGCCAGCGCAGGTTGTCGAGCGCCGCGTGCAGCTCGGGCGAGGCTTGCAGCGTCTGCCGGGCTTCATCGAGCACTGCCACATCGCCGAAAAGGCGCGGGAGTGCGCAGAGATCGCGTCTCACGGCAGGCGGCAGGTCGCGCGCGAGTACGCTGAGCTCGGCCACGTCCTTGGCGTTGAGTGCCGCGTGGATGCGGGCTTCCTGCGCCGTGGTGAGCGCGACCGGGGCCAGCACGGCATCAATCACGCGCACGTCGGCCATATCGAGCTGCAGGCCCTTCACGCCGGCCACGCGCAGGCAGGCTTGCGCAAGTTCGATCACCTCCAGGTCGGCCTCCAGGCCGGCGTGCCCGTAGATCTCGGCACCGAACTGCAAAGGTTCACGGCTGGCCAGCGGACGGTCGATGCGCGTGTGCACCACCGGCCCGCAGTAACTCAGGCGGGCCACACCCTGGCGGTTGAGCAAATGCGCATCGATACGCGCCACCTGCGGCGTGCTGTCAGCGCGCAGGCCGAGCGTGCGGCCAGAGAGCTGATCAACGAGTTTGAAGGTTTGCAGATCGAGCGCTTCACCTGTACCGGTGAGCAGGGACTCGAGGTGCTCCAGCAGGGGAGGCATGACCAACTCGTAGCCATGGCCACGGGCGGTATCGAGCAAGCTCCTGCGCAATTCTTCGATGTGGCGGGCCTCGGAAGGCAAGACATCGGCAATGTGATCCGGGAGGACCCAGGCAGACATGGGCATTTTCAGGAGCTGTTAAAACCGCGATTTTACCGGGGTGCGGCAGGGCATCCGCAGGCATGTCGCACGAGCAGGTGGGCACGGGCGCTTGGAACACCCCGCCACCCGGGGAAATTCAGGCGAGCAGCCAGTACATCAGGGCACCGCTGGCCACGCAGATCAGGCCGAAGAAGCGGAGCTGTCCATCGCGCAGGCCCAGCATTTCAGAGAAGACCTGGCGCCACAACCGCGGAGCCACCAAGGGCAGGACACCCTCGAACACAAGCACAAGCGCCAGGGCGGTCCAGATCAGGTCCACGTCGCCGGAGCCGCGTTGTCAACGCGTGCGAACGATCAACCCGGCGGACATCATGGCACTCACCGATTGGGCGTGAGATTGCTGCTGCGCAAGGACTTGAAGAAGTCGGAAGAAGGATCGACCACCAGCACGTCGGATTTGCTGGCGAAGCTCGACTTGTACGCCTCCAGGCTGCGGTAGAACTGGGCGAAGGCCGGGTCGCGGCCGAAGGCGTCGGAGAACGATGCAGCGGCTTTGGCGTCACCCTCACCCTTGATGAGCTGAGCATCGCGATAGGCCTCGGAGACGATCACCTCACGCTGACGATCGGCATCGGCGCGGATTTTTTCTCCTTCGGCAAAGCCGGTGGATCGCAGCTCATTGGCCACGCGCTTGCGCTCGGCTTCCATACGCTGGTAAACCGACGCAGTGATGCTCTCGGCGTAGTCGACGCGGGTAATGCGCACGTCCACCACGTCCATGCCCCATGGCTTGTCGGCGCTGCGCACCGCGGCCAGCACTTCGCGCTTCACATCGGCCATGAGCTCTTCACGCCGGGTCGACAGCAGCTCGTTGACGGTGCGCTTGTTCACTTCCTGCTGAAACGAGTTGCGGACCACGCGGTTGAGCTGCAATGCGCCGGCGCGCTCGGTGATGCCGACGTTGCGGATGTACTCCTGCGGCTCGGCGATGCGCCAGCGCACGTACCAGTCGATCACCACACGCTGTTTCTCGGCCGTGAGCGTCGGTTCGGTGTCGGTGCTCTCCAGGGTCAGCAGGCGCTTGTCGATGTAGGACACATTCTGGAACGGTGGCGGCAGTTTGAAATTCAGACCTGGCTCGGTCACGACCTGCTTGATCTGGCCCAACTGGAAGACCACGCCGAACTGGCGCTGGTCAACCACGAAAAGCATGGAGCTGGCGATGGCCAATGCCACAACGATGCTGGTGAGGATGAAACCCAATTTGTTCATGTGCGTTGCTCTGTGGTCTCGTGTGCTGCGTTCAACGGCTTTCGCGCTCGCGCGAGCGTGCCGCGTTGTCGAGGCTGCGGCTGGCCGGGGTGGACGCAGCGCCTGCGGTGGGCGGTGGCAAGGCGGTCGGGGGTGCAGCCGCTGGTGACTGGGCCGTCATCTGCATGATTTTGTCCAGCGGCAGGTACAGCAGGTTGTTGCCCGCCTTGGAGTCCACGAGCACCTTGGTCACGTTGCTGTAGATCTCCTGCATGGCGTCGGTGTACATGCGTTCGCGGGTGACCTGCGGCGCCTTCTGGTACTCGGTCAACACCGAGCGGAAGCGCTGTGAATCACCCTCTGCCTGAGCGACGATGCGGGCGCGATAACCTTCAGCTTCCTCGGTCAGGCGCGACGCAGCACCGCGAGCCCGGGGCACCACGTCGTTGGCGTATGCCTCGGCTTCGTTCTTCGCACGCTCGCGCTCCTGGCCTGCCTTGAGCACATCGTCAAATGAAGCCTGCACCTGCTCGGGCGGGCGGACACCGCCCTGCTGCATGTTGATGCCCACGACCTCGATACCGACCTTGTAGCGATCCAGGATGGTCTGCATGAGCGCGCGCACGCGCGGTGCGATCTGGTCGCGCTCTTCGGCCAGCGCGGCGTCCATCTTCATCTTGCCGACCACCTCACGCACTGCCGTTTCAGCGGCCTGGACCACCGAGGCGTCCGGGTCGCGGCTCTCGAACAGGAAGGCCCGGGCGTCGTTGAGGCGGTACTGCACGGCGAACTTGATCTCGACGATGTTCTCGTCTTCCGTCAACATGGCGGATTCGCGCAGACCAGTGGCGGGCACGAGGTTGTCACGGCCCACGTCGACCGAACGGATCTGGGTCACAAACACCGTCTCATGGCGTTGGACGGGGTACGGCAAGCGCCAGTTGAAACCGGCACCCACGGTGCTGCTGTACTTGCCAAACTGCGTGATGACGGCCTGCTGGCCCTCTTGCACAATGAAGAAGCCGGTGCCCAGCCAGATCAGTGCGGCGACGCCGACAATGAGGCCCGCACCAATGCCGGTGGTCTTGGGGCTGGGGTTGAAATTGGGCATGCCGCCGCCACCGGAACCGTTGCCACCACCCTGACCACCGCCCTTTTTGCCCAACAGGCCACCGAGCTTGCGGTTGAAGTCGCGCCACAACTCGTCGAGATCTGGGGGACCCTGATTGGGCCCCTGACCTCGCGGGCGCTGCGGCGGACGGTTGTCGTCGTTGCGCTCGGGCTCCTGACCGTCCTTCGATCCCTCATTGCGGGATGCGTCATCGCCCCGGCCCCAGCGTGGATCGTTCAGGTTGAACATGCCCAACAACTTGCTCAAGACCTGCCGTGGCTTGGCGCTTGAGCCTGGCTGATCAGCGCGGGCGGGGGTTTGCAGATTCACATCCATGTGTTGCCAACTCTTTGTCGATTCAAAAACCATCACATTGTGCCCAATCAGGACACCGGACTTTCCATTTCAGGGAACGCCCCGGGGGCCATGGGGCCTTGCCCGCCATTGAGTTTCGTGACCTGTGCAGCCAGAAGCGCTCGCAAGGCAGGCAATCCTTCGCCTGTTTTCGCACTCACGTAGATTCGAGGCACCGTTTGGCCATCCAGTTCCATTTGATCACTCAGGGCATGCGGAAGGACGGCTTCGTCCATCGCATCGAGCTTGTTGAACACAAGAATCTGCGGGACCTGATCGGCACCGATGTCTTTGAGCACCCCCATCACGGAAGCAATCTGCTCAAGATGCGAGGCGTTGGAAGCATCCACGACATGCAGCAGCAGATCGGCATCGGCCGCCTCCTGCAAAGTGGCCGCGAAGGCGTCGACCAGCCCGTGCGGGAGATCGCGGATGAACCCCACCGTGTCCGACAGCGACACCGATCGGCCCGCCTCCCCCAGGTACAGCTGGCGGGTGGTGGTGTCCAGCGTTGCAAACAGCTGATCGGCTGCATACGCTCGCGCCTTGACCAAGCCGTTGAACAAGGAAGACTTGCCCGCATTGGTATAGCCAACCAGCGAGATGGAGAAGGTATCGCGGCGCTCACGCTGGCGTCGTTGGGTGGCTCGCTGCTTCTTCACCTTCTCAAGACGCTCTTTGGTACGTTTGATTGAATCGCCGATCATGCGGCGATCAAGTTCGATCTGCGTTTCGCCAGGGCCGCCCCGCATGCCGATGCCACCACTTTGTCGCTCCAGATGCGACCAGCGCCGCACGAGCCGGGTGGAGAGGTATTGCAGCCTCGCCAACTCAACCTGCAATTTGCCTTCGTGGCTGCGCGCTCGCTGGGCAAATATCTCCAAAATCAACAGCGTGCGGTCATTGACCGGCATGCCGAGGTGGCGCTCCAGATTGCGCTGCTGCGCCGGACTGAGCGACTGATCGAACAGGACCTCCGAAGCGCCGGTCGATTGGGCCAGCAGCTTGATCTCATCGGCCTTGCCCGAGCCAACAAAAAGCGCCGGATCGGGCGCTCGCCGCTTGCACGTGACCCGATCGGCAACGGTGTACCCCGCCGTCTGAGCCAACAAGCCCAACTCCTCAAGGGGAGCGTCAAAGTGTGGCGTGCCGAAATCCACCCCCACCAGGATGACGGATGGAGTGGGTGTGGAAGAGGTTTCGGAAGATTTCAAATCGGTTCAGCGACAGCGCCATGGGCGCTGTGGGCCAGGTGGCACGACATGGCCGACCCGGCGTTCAAGTGGCACGTGTTCAGGACGCGGCAGGTTCATCCGCAGTCGCTGCGGTGAACTGCACGGGACGACCCGGAACGATGGTGGAAATGGCGTGCTTGTAGACCATCTGGGTAACCGTGTTCCGAAGAAGAACCACGTACTGGTCAAAAGACTCGATTTGCCCCTGCAGCTTGATGCCATTGACCAGGTAGATCGACACGGGAACGTGCTCCCGGCGCAGCTGGTTCAGGAAAGGGTCTTGCAAGAGTTGGCCTTTGTTATTGCTCACGATATGCTCCGTGTTCAGAAAAAAGTTGATAGGAAGAGAACCATACCACAGGGTTTGTACTGCTCAAGCCTGCAGGGAAATCCTATTCCTTGAAAGGATTGGTCGAGGTCTTGAATTCAATCCGCAAGGGCGTGCCCACGAGGTCGAACGCCTTGCGAAAGCGACCTTCCAGAAAGCGCTTGTACGAATCGGGCACGTGCTCCAGCGAATTGCCGTGGATCACGATCACCGGGGGATTCATGCCGCCTTGGTGGGCGTACCGCATTTTGGGGCGGAACATGCCGCCACGCGTGGGCGCCTGAAACTGCACGGCTTCGGCCAGAAGTCGGGTCAAAACCGGCGTGGACATCTTGCGCATGGCTGACGCCTGAGCCTGAATGATCGATTTCCAGACCGGCGCCAAGCCCTGGCGCTTCTGTGCCGAGATCCTGTGCATCGAGGCAAATTTCAGGAATGCCAGCCGGGTTTCAATCTGGCGCTCGATTTGCTCACGCTGGTACGCATCCACCGCATCCCATTTGTTGATGGCCAGCACCACGGCGCGGCCACTCTCCAGGATATAGCCGGCAATGTGGGCGTCCTGGTCGGTCACGCCTTGCGTGGCATCGAGCAGCAGCAGCACGACGTGGGCATTCTCGATCGCCTGCAGGGTCTTCACCACCGAGAACTTCTCGATGGCCTCGAACACGCGCCCCTTGCGGCGAATGCCTGCCGTGTCGATCAGCTCGAACTTCTGGCCGTTGCGTTCGAACGGCACGGAAATGGTGTCGCGCGTGGTGCCGGGCAGGTCGAACGCGACCAGGCGCTCTTCACCCAACCAAACGTTGATCAGGGTGGACTTGCCCACGTTGGGCCGGCCCGCAACCGCCAGGCGGATCACGCCGACTGGAGCAGGCTCTTCCTCTTCGTCTTCGGGCGGCAGTCCGGGAATGCGCTCAAGTGCGAGCTCGACCATGGAGCGAACACCTTGCCCATGTGCACCAGAGACCGGCAGCACCTCGCCCAGACCCAGCTCGAAAAATTCGACGAGCTGCAGACCCTGAGTCATGCCCTCGGCCTTGTTGGCCACGAGCACGCATGGCTTGCCGAGGCGGCGCAGGTAACTCGCGATCTCGTGGTCCTGTGCGCTGATGCCCGCGCGGGCGTCGACCACGAACAGCACCACGTCGGACTCCGCCACGGCTTGGCGGGTCTGTTTGGCCATCTCCTTGTAGATGCCTTCGGTGGCATCGGGCTCGAAGCCACCGGTGTCGATGACGATGTACTCGCGCGCACCGAGTCGGCCGTTGCCGTAATGGCGGTCGCGGGTGAGGCCGGCAAAGTCGGCCACGATGGCATCGCGAGAACTCGTCAAGCGGTTGAACAGAGTGGACTTGCCCACATTGGGGCGGCCCACCAGGGCGATGACGGGTTTCAAGGAAAGCTGCTTTCGTTCAGGAGGCGGTTCGGCTCGGCCGTTATTGGGGGCGCCAGGCGTACACGCCGCCATTGCGCGTCTGCACCACGAGCGCGTCGCCCGAAAGCACAGGAGCCACAAGGATCGGCGAGCCGTCAGTGCTCAGACGGGTCATTTCGCTGCCGTCTTCGCGCGAGATCAGGTGCACCAGACCGGTGCTGTCACCCACAGCGACCACGCGGCCCAAGGCCAGCGGCGCGCTCAAGCCGCGGTATTTCAGTCGCTGGGTGCTCCATGCTGACTCACCGGAGACGCGTTGCCACGCCTGGAAGCTGCCTTCGCTGTCAGCACCAAAAACGAGGCGATCGTCTCCGTGGACGCCGGTGGTGCCCTGCGCTGCGCGCGTCCACACCACCGTGCCCCGGCTGGCGTCCACGCAACCCACGGCTGCCGAATAGGCGCGCACGCACACGCTGTCGCCGATCCTGCTGACCGGGCCAACGATATCCACCAGCCGCTCTACCTCGTTGGTGCCGCGCGACGTGGCCACAGGTGCTTCCCAGCGCACGGAGCCGTTGGTTGGGTTGAGGCCCACCAGGCGACCCGACAATCCGGCCACAAGCGTGTCGCCCACGGCCAGCAAGGCGCCACTCTGGCGCAGCACCAAAGGCTCGCTCGTACGCGACTGAACCCACAGGCGAACGCCGTTCTGGGCGTCAAAAGCGGTGACGGTGCGGTCGGCCGTGAGCACGAACACGCGCGCGCCAGCCACCAGCGGCGCGGTGAACGCGCGCGCCGGCAGGCGCACACGCCACACCTCACGGCCGTTGGCCAGCGCCACCAGGTGGTTGGACTGCGTGACCACCGCGGCCGTCTGCCCATCCGAACCCACGCCGGCGGCAATGGGGGTTCCCACGTTAAGGCGCCAGACATCCTGGCCGGTGTTGCCATCCAGCGCGGCCACGGTGCCCGAGGTGCTGGCCACAAACACACGTCCCGATGCCACCATTGGCGTGATGGACTCAGTGCCGGGGCCTACCTGGGCCGTCCAGGCCGCGCGGGTACCCATGAGTGCGGCCACGGGTGGCAGCTCCGTGGGTTGCGGTTTCTTGGAACCGGATGAGCAAGCCGTCAGACCCGCCAGAAGGAGTACGCCAAGACAGGTGGCTCGCAGGCTGTGCCGCCATGAAATGAGAAATGGGTTCAACGGACCACCTCGGTTGTTGGAGTCAGGCTGGCCACATCAACGCCCAGCGAAGCCAGCTTCACCTCGACGAGACGGCGGTATTCGGTGCGGCTGCTCAGCCCACGCCAGGCTGTCTGGTATTGCGCCTTGGCTTCGTCGGCCTTGCCCTGGGCCATGAGCACGTCACCACGGCGATCGGCCACGAGAGGTTCGAACGATTTTGGCACTGGTGCTTCCAGCGTTTTGAGGGCCTGGTCATAAGCTTTAGCCTCGATGTCCAGGGCGGCCAGGCGCAGGCGAGCAACCGCCTTGTAGGAGTCATCGGACGATTTTTCAGCGGCCCAGGCCAACGCCGCACGTGCTTCGGGCAACTTGCCGGCGTCGAACAGCGTCTTGCCCGCTTGCAACGCCGCCTGGCTGGCAAACGTGGTACTGCCAAATTGGGATTGCATGTCAGCCAGCGCACGCTGCATGCGATCAGCATCCTTGGCGACAGCCGCGCGGTCCACCTCGTCATACAGGGCGGCGGCCTTGGCGGCCTGGGTGCGCTGCCAGTAATTCCAGCCGTTCCAGGCGGCGAAAGAACCAAAAACGACGATCAACACCCAACTGATGAGGTTGCCGTATTGGGTCCAGAAGTGTTTGATCTGGTCGAGCTGTTCTTGCTCTTCAAGGTCGAGGTGTTTGGCCATGTTGCAGTTCAGTTCGGGTTCGCGCGCTGAAGGCGCAACGCTCGATTGTAGGCGGGCGGCTCTGGCATCACTGCCCCGGCCTCACGGAGGAAATCGGACGGGATTCAGGCGTCGCGCAAACTGGCCGCCCAATCGGCCACGGTGGTGAGTGGCAACAGCCTTTGGGCGGCTTCCGGGGGCGGTGATTCACCGTTGGGCCGAGGTCCGCGCAGCGGTTTCAGTGCCACGCTGGCTTGCTGCAGTTCCTGCTCGCCAAAGATCAGGGCGAAGCGCGCACCACTGGCGTCGGCCTTCTTGAATTGCGACTTCATGCTGCCCATGCCGTCGGCACCTGCCGCGTGCATCTGCACGTTGACGCCATGCTGGCGCAGCGCACGCAACACCGGCATGACCTGCGGCACATGAGCTGCGTCGGGCACCACTGCGTAGGCATCGGGCACTGGCTGCTCGGGCAACCTGCCCTGCTCTTTCAGCAGCTCCAGAATGCGCTCCATGCCCAGCGCCCAACCCACGGCCGGCGCGGCCTTGCCACCGATCTGCTCGAACAGACCGTCGTAGCGGCCACCGGCGCACACCGTGCCTTGCGAGCCCAACTGTGTGGTCACGAACTCGAATACCGAGAGGTTGTAGTAGTCCATGCCACGCACCAGGCGCGGATTGATGCGGTAGGCGATGCCGTGCGCATCCAGCAGCCCGCGCAGGCGCTTGAAGTGATCCAGCGACTCGGTGCCCAGGTGATCCATCAGGCGCGGCGCTGCGTTCACCAATGCCTGCATCGCCGGGTTCTTGGTGTCCAGGATGCGCAGCGGGTTGCTGTGCAAGCGGCGCCTGGCCTCTTCGTCGAGCTGGTCAGCGTGGGCTTCGAGGTAGGCAATGAGCGCCTGGCGGTGGGCCAGCCGCTCGGGTGGCTGGCCCAGGCTGTTGATCTCGAGCTCGATGCCGGTGAGACCCAGCTCTGCCCAGAGGTCGCAGGCCAGCAAGATGAGTTCGGCGTCCACATCGGGACCGGCGAAGCCCAGGGCCTCGGCGCCGAACTGGTGGAACTGCCGGTAGCGGCCCCGCTGCGGCCGCTCGTGACGGAACATCGGCCCCATGTAATAAAGGCGCTTGCCACCGTCGTAGAGCAATGAGTGCTCGAGCGCGGCGCGCACCACCCCGGCGGTGTTCTCCGGGCGCAGCGTGAGCTGCTCGCCATTGAGCCGGTCCTCGAAGGAGTACATCTCCTTCTCGACGATGTCGGTCACCTCACCCAGGCCGCGCACGAAGAGCGCCGTGGGCTCCACGATGGGCGTGCGCAGGTTGCGGTACCCATAGCGGCGCATCAGGTGACGCAAGGTGTCTTCCAGCCACTCCCAGTGCGCGGAGGCTGGGGGGGCGATGTCGTTCATGCCTTTGACGGCGCTCAGTTTTTCTGCCATGTGCTTGAAGCCTGTGCGTTCAACGGAAACCGGGTCTGGACCCGGCTTCAAGCGGTGACGCCAAACTTTTTCTCGATGTAGTTGTCCACGATCACCTGGAACTCGCGGACGATGTCGTCGCCCCGCAAGGTCAGTGCTTTTTGTCCGTCGATGAAGACCGGCGCTGCCGGTGCTTCGCCGGTGCCCGGCAGACTGATGCCGATGTCGGCGTGCTTGCTCTCGCCGGGGCCGTTGACGATGCACCCCATCACCGCCACCTTGAGGTTTTCCACACCGGGGTAGCGCGTGCGCCAGACCGGCATGGAGTTGCGCAGGTAGTCATCAATCTGCTTGGCCAGCTCCTGGAAGGTGGTGCTGGTGGTGCGGCCGCAACCGGGGCAGGCGGTGACCGAGGGCACAAAGGCGCGCATGCCCAACGCCTGCAATATCTCCAGCGCAATCACCACCTCTTGGGTGCGGGACTCACCCGGTTGCGGCGTGAGCGAGATGCGGATGGTGTCACCAATGCCTTGCTGCAGCAGCACCGAGAGCGCCGCCGCTGACGCTACCGCGCCCTTGGTACCCATGCCGGCTTCGGTCAGACCCAGGTGCAAGGCGTAGTCACAGCGCTGCGCGAGCGCCTGATAGACCGCGATCAGGTCTTGTACGGCGCTGACCTTGCATGACAGAACGATGTTGTTGCCGTTGAGCCCGATCTCTTCGGCGCGTTTGGCCGAGTCGAGCGCGGACGTGATCAGCGCTTCGTACATCACCTGACGAGCCTCCCAGGGCTGAGCGCGGCTGGCATTCTGGTCCATCAGGCGGGCGAGCAGGTCCTGATCCAGGCTGCCCCAGTTCACGCCGATGCGGATGGCTTTGTCGTGGCGTGCGGCGATCTCCACCATCTGGGCGAACTGCCGGTCACCCTTGTCGCCACGGCCCACGTTGCCGGGGTTGATGCGGTACTTGGAGAGCGCTTCGGCGCAGGCCGGATGGTCGGTCAGCAGGCGGTGGCCGTTGTAATGGAAGTCACCGATCAATGGCACGTCAATGCCCATGCGATCCAGTTGCTCGCGGATGTAGGGCACAGCCTTGGCGGCTTCGTCGTTGTTGACGGTGATGCGCACCAACTCGGAGCCGGCCAACGCGAGCTCTTTCACCTGGATGGCGGTGCCCACGGCGTCCGCGGTGTCCGTGTTGGTCATGGACTGCACGCGCACGGGCGCGTCACCACCCACCGTCACGGGGTGGTTGCCCCAGGCGACCACGCCTTGCCGGGTTCGGCGCGAACGGGCTGCAGCCAAGGCGATCGGCTGGTCGGCCGACGCTGAAGGCAACAGAGATGGTGGGGACACAATGTCCATGCTCATTTCACCTCGAATCGGGCCACGTTGTTGCGAGCAAATGGCGACGTGTCAAAAGACTTTCCGCGCACGCTCACCTGCGCGGCGTCGACCTTGCCGAGCACCACCGTGTAGGGAGGCGCAGCTGAAAAATCGATCACGTCACCCGACTGCAGCAGCCGTTTGGCCACTACCGTGCCGGAACCATTGACCACCTCGACCCAGGATTCACCGGTGGCGGCAATGCTCAGCAGGCTGGTCGAAGTGGGGGCGGCAATGGCCTCGACCGTCACCCCTGTGTTGACAACCGCGCCTGGCGTTGGGGTGGATGCTGAATCGTCTGGCGGTGCCGTGGTCGTGCCGCCGGGCATGGCTGCAGGATCAACCGCAGGCGCAGGCGCAACGGCGGTGGCAGGCGCTGCGACATCTTGCAAACCAGGCTCCTGGACGGCCATCGGCTCAGTTGCAGACACCGACTCCGAAATCGTCTCGGTGGCACTGGACGGAGTTGGCGGGCTCTCCGCCTTCGGCAGGAAAACGATCACCAGCGCGCCCAGCAGCAAGGCGATGGCCGCCAGCAGCGCAGGACGCGACAGCCAACTCAGTGGATTGAAGGGCGCTTCATCGTGGCCGGGGTTGAATGGTGCGTTGAGCGCGTTGCCTCGCTCGCCTAGCTTTGTCAATGCGCCTTGCGGAATCTGTTGCAGGATCGGCGCGGGGTCGACCTTGAGTTGCCGACAGGCACTGGACGCCAGTGCACGAGCAAAGGTGAGGTCGGGCAGCTCGCTGTACCGCCCTGCTTCGAGCGCTTCCAGTTTCTTGACCGGCACCTTCAAGGCGGCGGCCAGTGCGGCAATGTGCAAGCCGGCGGCTTCTCGGGCTTCCTTGAGGCGGATGGGCCGAGAAACGGTCTCTGCGGAGGCCTCGCTCCCTGGATGCACCATCGCCTCACTCATTGAAAGCTCCCCGCTGGTAGTGCGCCCACTGGGCGGACTCCGGATAGCGACGGCCCAGTTGCTGGGCAAGTTGCGTCATGGCCTGGGTGTTTTGCAGATGCCGCTCCACCTTGATGCCCAACCACAGCGTCTCGGCATTCGCCAGATCCGTGTTGTTCAGTCGGCGAATGGTGAACTGGGCTTTGCTGGCTTCACCCCGACGGAACTGCAGGGAAGCGAGGTTGTACGCGACGATGGGGTTGCCCGCATCAAGCTCATACGACCGAGCCAGACTGGCCTCGGCTTCTGCAAGCTGGCCGGCCCGGATCTGACAAATACCCATGGCCAACAGCGACCTGGCCTGACCGCCATACACCGGGCTGGCCAGCGCGCGCTGAAACAAATCGGTCGACTGCGCGTATCGGCCGGCCTGGCACTCGAACCAGCCATAGTTGTGCAGTGCGTCGGGGTCGCGCGGGTTGAGCTGTATGGCACGCTTGAAACTGTCCTCGGCCAGCGCGTTGTTGTTCAGCTGCATGTACACCAGTCCGCGCAGCGCGTAGGCAGGGGCGTAGGTGGGGTCGGCTTGCAGGGCAAGCTTGATTTCATCGAGCGCCACGGTGGTCTGGCCTTCCGCGAAATAGCCTGCGGCGAGCTCGATGCGGATGCGTGCGCGCTTGCGCACTTCGGGTTCGTCCGAATCTGTGATGGGCTCCTGCAGGGAGGTCGCACTGGGCGCCGCGCTCGTCTGGGCGCAACCCGCCAACAGCGCCAGGCAGCACAACATGAACGCCAGCAACCCCACCGTGGCGCCTGAGAACCGGGCTGGGAATCGAGTGGCTGAAGTCATGCCTGCCTTTCCTTGTGAACGATGCGGATGGGATGCTCGAGCGCGTTGCGGCGTTTGGCGAGACGGCTCGCGGCATTGGTGCGATCAAGCACGTCGCCGGCGAGTTGACCACAGGCTGCGTCGATGTCATCGCCTCGGGTCTTGCGCACCGTCGTCACCAGCCCGCCTTCGCTGAGTATCTTGGCAAACTGCTGGACCACCGGCCGTGGCGAACAGAGCAAGCCCGAGCTGGGAAAGGGATTGAACGGAATAAGGTTGATCTTGCACGGAACACCTCGACCCGCATGCCCCTTGAGCAAGGTGAGCAACTCACGGGCGTGGTGCGGTTGATCGTTCACGCCGTCGAGCATGCAGTACTCGAAAGTGATGAAGTCGCGCGGTGCAGCCGGCAAGTAGCGCAGGCAAGCATCGAGCAACTCAGCAATCGGATACTTGCGGTTGAGCGGGACCAGGTCGCTTCGCAGCGCATCGACGGGTGCATGCAGTGAAACTGCAAGCGCCACGGGGCAATCCTGCGCCAGGCGATCCATCATCGGAACAACACCCGAGGTGGACACGGTGACACGACGGCGCGAGAGACCATAGCCGTGGTCGTCGAGCATGACGCGCAGCGCAGGCACCAGCGCACTGTAGTTCTGCAAGGGTTCGCCCATGCCCATCATGACCACGTTGGTGATCACGCGTTCTCCGCGCTTCAAGTGCTTGCGCAAGAAAAACTCGGCCTGCCAGAGCTGGGCCAGGATTTCGCCGGTGGTGAGGTTGCGCGAGAAGCCCTGGTGCCCGGTGGAGCAGAAACGGCAGCCCACCGCGCAACCCGCCTGGGACGAGATACACAAGGTGCCGCGGTCTTCCTCGGGAATGAACACGGTCTCCACCGCGTTGCCACCACCCACATCGAAGAGCCATTTGATGGTGCCATCGGCCGACTCCTGGCGCGAGAGCACGGGCAGACCGGTGATGGTGCAGGCACCAGGGAGTTTCTCGCGCAGGCTGCGCGCGAGGTCGGTCATCTCGGTGAAGTCCGACGCTCCCTTTTGATGGATCCAGCGAAACAGCTGGACGGCGCGAAAACGCTTCTCGCCCAGCTGCTCGCACCAGGCGGCCAAACCCTCAAGATCGAAGTCGAGCAGGTTGGCCGTCATGGCATGGTCGGTGCGCTGGCTCAGCGCGAGTAAACGTTGAGGCCGGCGAAGAAGAACGCGATTTCAGCAGCGGCGGTCTCGGGTGCGTCGGAGCCGTGCACGGCGTTGGCGTCGATGCTGTCGGCAAAGTCAGCGCGAATCGTGCCGGCGTCGGCCTTCTTGGGGTCGGTGGCGCCCATCAGGTCGCGGTTCTTGGCAATGGCGCCTTCGCCTTCGAGCGCCTGGATCATCACCGGGCCGGAGATCATGAAATCGACCAGATCCTTGAAGAAAGGACGGGCCTTGTGCACAGCGTAGAACGCCTCGGCTTCGCCACGCGACAGGTGCGCCATGCGAGCGGCCACGACCTTCAGGCCAGCGGCTTCAAAGCGAGCGTAAATCTGACCAATCACGTTTTTGGCAACGGCGTCGGGCTTGATGATGGAGAGGGTGCGTTCGATGGCCATGGAAATCCTGAGGTTTTGTGGGTAGATCTGCAGGGGTATGGGGCACCCCGCAAAGCCCATGATTCTACATTGGTCGTGTCACGGTGACGTGACGGCGGGTTGTGAGCCGAGCGCTCTCAACGGCTACCCGATCGACCACCACCCCCGCCACCCCCGCCCCGGCGCCGAGTCCCGCCGGGCGCACTGCCACGACCGGCCTCCTGCTCTCGGCGGCGTTGGAGTGCGTCCTGCCCGATATAGCCGAACGAGGTCTTCATCGGATCGGGCTGCGAGGCCCCACCACCCGGACCTCGCCCACCGGCTCCGCTGCCAGGCTTGCTGCCACGGCCTTTGCCGCCGGGCCCCGTGGGTGCACCACCCATGCCGTATCCGCCACTGCGGCGGTCCCCGAAACCGGGACCTTCACTGCGGCTGCCAGGCGGATTGCCTTGGGAGCGACCAGGCCGGGGTCCTTGCTTTCCACGCTGCGCTGGATGGCGGCCGCCGGGACGGGGTGGGCGTGCGCCCTCCTCGTCTGCGCTCGGCATGCCGGCGGCGGCGGTCAGGCGAGCGATGTCGCGTTCGTCCAGCTCCAGCCAGGCGCCCCGCTTGAGGCCGCGCGGCAGCATCATGGCGCCGTAGCGGATGCGGATCAGGCGGCTGACCGCGTGGCCCACCGCTTCGAACATGCGGCGCACCTCTCGGTTGCGTCCTTCGCCGATGGTCACGCGGTACCAGCAGTTGGCGCCTTCGCCGCCGCCGTCTTCGATCGAGGCGAACTGGGCCATGCCGTCGTCCAGCCGCACGCCGTCGAGCAGACGTGCTTTTTCTTCGTTGGAAAGCGCACCGAGCACGCGCACCGCGTATTCGCGCTGCAAGCCGAAACGCGGGTGCATGAGGCGGTTGGCCAGTTCACCCGAGCTGGTGAGCAGCAGCAGACCTTCGGTGTTCAGGTCGAGCCGGCCAACCGACTGCCACTTCCCCTGCATCAGCTTGGGCAGACGGCGGAACACGGTGGGCCGGTTTTGCGGATCGTCGTGCGACACCACTTCGCCCGCAGGCTTGTGGTAGGCCAGTACGCGGGGCGGCGGCGGCGTCATGCGCACGCGCACCGGCTTGCCGTTGACCTTGATCACGTCACCAAACTGGATGCGCTGACCCACGTGGGCGGGTTCACCGTTGACCGAAATGCGTCCTTCCAGGATCAGTTGCTCCATTTCCAGCCGCGAACCCATGCCGGCCTGCGCCAGCACCTTGTGCAGCTTGGGCGATTCGGCCTGGGGGGCGAGCACGCGCTTGGTGGGCAGCAGTGGCAGGTCCTGTTCCTGCTCGGCGTCAAAAACGCCGCTGACCACGTCGTCAAAGCGCAGCACCTCGGGCACAGCCGGCGCTTGCACCGGGCGTGCCGCACCGGCTTGCTCGGGCACATTCGCCTCGGGCGCGTGATCGGGTTCAGGCGAGGTGGGGGGGGTTTGATCCGGGGTCATGGTCTTCCTGGGTGGACGGTTCCAACAACTGCGGGTCGGAGGGCGGGGAAATGGGGAGAGAGGAATTCGGGTCGGCGGCCAGGGGGTCGTTCACCATCAGCAGATCTGATTCTGGTGCGTCGGGCTGCAGGCTGTTCGCCAGCGATTCGAAATCAAGGCGGTCCAGCGCAGACTCCTGCACCTCGCTGCCGTCCAGCGGCGGCAACTGGTCCAGTGAAGCCAGTCCCAGATCATCGAGGAACTGGCGCGTGGTGGCGAACAAGGCCGGGCGACCAACGGTTTCGCGGTGGCCGATGACTTCGATCCAGCCCCGGTCTTCCAGTTGTTTGATGATCAGTGAGTTGATCGTGACACCACGGATGTCTTCCATGTCACCGCGCGTGACCGGCTGGCGGTAGGCAATGATGGCCAGCGTTTCCATGGCGGCACGGCTGTAGCGCGGCGGCTTCTCGGGATGAAGGCGGTCCAGGTAGGGGCGCAGCTCGGGCCGACTCTGAAAGCGCCAGCCCGTGGCGACCTGCACCAGCTCCACGCCGCGCCCGGTCCACTCGAGCTGCAGATCGGCCAGCAAGGTCTTGAGCGTGTCAGCCGACACTTCCAGGTCGAACAGCGTGCCGAGCTCGCGCACTGACAGCGGCTGGGGCGCGCAGATCAATGCCGTCTCGAGGACACGCTTGGCATCCGGTGTGTTCATGGTGTCTGTCAGTCTAAAACCGGTTTGTGGCCGGGACGGTGCGAAAGGCGAACGTTGCGATTGAGCCGCGGGCCATGCGGCATGCGGGCGCGACCGTCGGGTCGGGGCGAATCAGCTGGATCCTGCAAAACCCGGGCACAGGCTCTGGGTCGGGCGTAGAAATCGGGCGGCTGGGCGAAGATCGGGGTGAAGGGTCCTGCACAAGCCATCCGCGTCGGATGGTGCGACTTCAGGCCGCCGATTCGCTGTCCCAGCTCTGGGCATTGTAATGGAGCCCGCTGGATTCCACCGCCTGCAGCATGTCGGCCGGCGGCGCGGAGCGAAACAACAGGGGCTGGCCGCTGATGGGGTGCTTGAGTTCGAGGCGCGCGGCGTGCAGCGACTGCCGGCCCATGCCCCACAGCGCGCGTCCGCCGTACAGCGTGTCGCCCACCAGCGGATGACCGAGCCAGGCCATGTGCACCCGGATCTGGTGGGTGCGCCCGGTGTGCAGCTTGCAGGCCACCAGACTGGCTTGGTCGCAGGTGTCGAGCAGGCGGAAGGTGGTCTGGGCGGTCTTGCTGCTGCCACCCTCCACTCTCACCACCGCCATGCGCAGACGGTTGCGCACGTCACGGCCGATGGGCTGGTCCACATGCTGATCGCTCAATCCCTTCCAGCGGCCGTGGGCAAGGGCAAGGTACTGGCGACTCACTTCTCGCGCGGCGATGGCGCGCACCAGCGCATCCATGGCCTGACGCGACTTGCCCACCAGCATCAGGCCCGACGTGTCCTTGTCGAGCCGGTGCACGATGCCTGCGCGTGGCAGGCTGGCGGCACCCTTGTGGTGGGCCAGCAGGCCATTGAGCAGGGTGCCGCTCCAGTTGCCGGCGGCGGGGTGCACCACCAGGCCAGCGGGCTTGTGGATGACCAGCAGGTCGGCGTCTTCGAACACCACGTCCAGCGCCATTGATTCGGGCACAAACGCCTGGGCTTGCTGGGTGGGCCGCAATTCCACATGGAGTTGGTCTCCAGCGGCGATGCGCGCAGACGGTTTGGTCTGGGCCAATCCGCGCAACTCCACCGCACCGTCGGCCATGAGTTGCTGCAAGTAGGAGCGTGAGAACTCCGGGATCAGCTGAGCCAGTGCGCGGTCGATTCGCCAGCCATGCATGCCCACAGGCACGGCACAGAGACGTTTTTCAATCTCGAACACCCATTCGTCGGCGGTCGCCGCCGCATCAAGGCCCGCGTCTGCTGCCAGACCGTCCGACACACCCCCCGTCGATATACTTTGCGCTTTCAATCCGTAGTTCCGTTGTGAAGGTGAGTTCGTTATGTTGACGTCCAGATTATCGGCTCTGAGTGCTTGTGCACTGGGGGCCGCGCTCACACTCAGTGCTTGCGGCAGCACCAAGCCGGTGGACGAAACCGTGAACTGGAGCCCCAACCGCATTTACAGCGAGGCCACCGACGAACGCTCGGCCGGCAATTTCGAACGCTCGGTAACCTTGCTCGAAAAGCTCGAAGGCCGCGCGGCCGGAACCCCGCTGGCCCAGCAGGCCCAGCTCGACAAGGCCTACACCCACTACAAAGCGAGCGAGCCGCCCCAGGCACTGGCTGCCATTGAGCGCTTCCAGAAGCTTCACCCGGCCAGTCCGGCCATGGACTATGCGCTTTACCTCAAGGGCTTGGTGAACTTCAACGACAACCTCGGTCTTTTTGGTGCGATTGCGCGGCAGGACCTGTCCGAACGCGACCAGAAGGCCGCCAAGGAATCGTTCGAAGCGTTCCGCGAGCTGAGCACCCGCTTCCCGGACTCCCGCTACACGCCGGACGCTCGCCTGCGCATGACCTACATCGTCAATTCGTTGGCTCAGTACGAAGTGCACGTGGCGCGCTATTACCTCAGCCGAGGGGCTTATGTGGCGGCCATCAACCGCGCACAAACCGCGTTGAACGAGTACACCGACGCGCCCGCGCTGGAAGAGGCCTTGTTCATCATGGTGCGTTCGTATGACGCGCTGGGCATGACGCAACTGCGCGACGACGCGCGTCGCGTCATGCAGGCCAACTACCCGCAAAGCGAGTACCTGAGCCAGGGCTTCAAGAGCAAGGACGATCCTTGGTGGAAGATCTGGTGAACACCAGCGCGTCCAGCGCCGCGCTCATCTCGGCGTCGTCCATCAAACGGCGCATGGGCGGCAAGCCGGCCAGCAACTGATGTCCGTAGCTGCGCGTAAGCAGCCGCCGGTCACCAATTACCAGCACCCCCCGGTCGGTCTCGGTTCGGATCAAACGTCCGGCTCCCTGCTTCAGGGCCATGGCGGCTTCGGGCAAATGCCCATCGTTGAATGCCTTGAGGCCATGCGCCTCCAGGCGCTCTGAGCGCGCAGCGGTCAAGGGATCGTCGGGCGAGGGAAACGGCAGTTTGTCGATCACGAGCAACTGAAGTCCATCTCCAGGCAGGTCCACCCCTTCCCAGAACGAGGCCGATGCCACCAGGATGGCGCCGTGGCGCGATGACTCGGCTGCCCGAAAGCGCGCCAACAGCGCTGCGCGCGACAACTGCCCCTGGGCCAGCACCACCATAGGTGCACAACGACCCTGAAGCACCAGTTCGTTCAAAGCATCGGCCATGCGCGCCACGGCGCGCAGCGTGGTGGTCAGCACCAAGGTGCGCCCGCCCAACCGCCCGGCCCACTGCGCCACCCGCACCGCCAGTTGGGGCGTGTGCGTGGCCTCGGACGGCTCGGGCAGATCGTGCGGCACATAAAGCGCGGCCTGGTCGCCATGGTCGAACGGGCTGGCTACCCGGAGCGTTCGCACGGTGCCGTGATCGGCCAAGCCCAGGCTGCGGGTGAACCAGCTCAGCGCATCGTCGTGACCCAGCGTGGCGGACGCAAAGATCCAGCTTCGAGCGCTGGCCCCTGCGTCCAACACGAGGCGGCTGAAGGTGGTTGCACTGTCCAGCGGCGCGCACACCATACGCCAGGAATGATCGGCGCCCCACTCCATCCAGCGCACGCAGGCGGCATCCAGTGAGCTCGGGCCGCCCGGTCCCAACTGGCTCCACGTCATCTGCAGGGCCCTGATGCGCTTGAGCAGGCGTGCGAGCTCAGCGGCGCTCTGAGCGGTGGCTGACACAGCCTCCAGCGCGGCCGTCAACGCGTGGTCAAGGCCGGATACCGCCAGAAGCCAGGTGCCAGGGTCCAGACCTTCGGGGGTGGACTCGGTCCACCGGCTGCGACCGTGGGTGCCCGCCTCACGGGGCACAGAACCCAAGGTGCGACAGGCCTGTTCGATGCAGAGCGCCAGATGACCCCAGGGCCGCAGCCCGCGAGCCCATGCGTTGCCCTGCCTGGCCAGCTCGCGTGCGAGATCGCGCAGGTTGTCTGAAGAGATGGACTGCGACAACAGCTGGATGCCGGTGTCGTTGAGCTGATGCGCTTCGTCCAGCACCACCACGCCGGTCTCGGGCAACCAGTCCACCGCTTCGGCTTCGCGGATGACCTGGTCGGCAAAAAAGAGGTGGTGGTTGATCACCACCCAGTCGGCTTCGCGCGCCTGGCGGCGCGCCAGGTTGACGTGGCACTGCGCGGCCTGCGGGCAACTGGGCCCCACGCAGTTGTGGCGGGTGGAGGTGATCAGGGGGCGCAGCGGCGAGCGCTCGTCCAGCATGTCCAGCTCGCCCACATCGCCGCTGCGGGTGGTTCGTGCCCAGCGCTGCACCTGCTCCAGGCCTGCAGCCATGGCGGGGTCGCGCAGTGCCGACGATCCGATGGTTCTCGCCAGCTCCAGCCTGTGCAGGCACAGGTAGTTTGAGCGCCCTTTGAGCAGGGCCGTGCGCACCGGCAGGCCCAGCGCGCGGGAAACAGCTGGAATGTCGCGGGTGAACAATTGATCTTGCAAGGCCTGCGTGGCCGTCGACAACAGTGCACGTTGCCCGCTCAGCAGGACAGGCACGAGATAGGCAAATGTCTTGCCCACCCCGGTGCCCGCCTCCACCGCGAGGTGCTCGCACGCCTGCAACGCCTGCGCCACGGCCAGCGCCATCTGCAATTGGCCTGGTCTGGGGCGAAGACCGGGATGGCCCGCAGCCAGTGGACCTTGGGCAGCAAACGCGGCTGCCACGCCATGGGCCAGATCAATCACGCCGACGGCGTGCAAAGACGCACGGGACGTGAAGGCACCGCTGGAACATAACTGGATACCATTGCACGCAACGAATGGCATCCGAACAACGATTGATTCATATGTCCAAAGGCTACCGCATCCAGGCATCCACCGGCATCCACCGGGGCGACCGCGACTACCAGCAGGACCAGGTATGTCTGCTGAACCATCCGCGCCACAGCAGTTGCATGCTGGCCGTGCTGGCCGACGGCATGGGTGGGCGCAGTGGGGGCCGCAAGGCGTCTGACCAGGTGATGCTCACCGCGCGACAATTGTTTGAACGCTACGACCCCGACACCGACGACGCGTCCGCTCTGTTGCGCCAGATCGTCGAAGAGTCGCATCTGGTGATCAAGCTCACCGCCGTATCAGCCGAACAGGAACCGCACAGCACCATCGCGGCTTTCCTGATCGATCCCGACGGTGAAAGCCACTGGGTGCACGCCGGCGATTCGAGGGTCTACCACTTCCGCAACGGACGCCAAGTGTTCCGAACCATAGACCATTCCTATGTGCAAACGCTGGTCAACCAGGGAGAGATCAGCGAACAGGATGCCCTGGATCACCCGCACGCCAACATCCTCATGGGTTGTCTGGGCACGGAGAACGACCCGCCTGTAGACCTCCACGTTGTGCCACAACTCATTCCGGGCGAAGCGCTGATGGCGTGCAGCGACGGCGTCTGGCACTACTTCACGCCCGAAGAACTGGCCAGCACGATCGCGATGCTCTCGCCACGCGAGGCTTGCGAGTTCCTGATCCAGAAGGCACGCACCCGGGCCAAGGGCGCGGGTGACAATCTGTCGATCGTGATCGTGAAGCTCGAACCGCTCACCTGAGGGGCTGACGCGCCTTGGGGTGGCCCGGCGGCGGATCACTCGTTGCCTCTCAGGTCAGCCCGGTATCCACCACCCGATGCTCCAGCGCCAGAAACTCTTGCGACTGCATCTCGCTCAGGCGGGAGACCGTGCGCGGGAATTCGTGTGACATCGGCCCTTCAAGGTACAGCTCTTCTGGTGGCACCGCCGCTGACATCACCAGCTTGACACGGCGGTCGTAGAGCACGTCGATGAGCCAGGTGAAGCGACGCGCTTCAGACGCCTGGCGCACCTGCATCTGCGGCACGTTGGAGAGCATCACCGTGTGGAACTGGGTGGCGATTTCCAGGTAATCGTTCTGTGAACGTGGTCCGCCACACAGTGTGTGAAAATCAAACCAGATCACGCCACCGGCGCGGCGAAGCGCGCGAATCTGGCGCGACTCGATATGCATCACCGGTTCCTGGTCGCCCGCTTCAGCCAGCTCATTGAAAGTAGCTCGCAGCGCCGCATCGGCCTGTGGTCCAAGCGGGCAATGGTAGAGCTGGATGTGGTTGAGCGTGCGCTGGCGGTAGTCGGTGCCGTTGTCCACGCTGAGCACCTCCAGCCGCGCCTTCAACAGCTCGATGGCGGGCAGGATGCGATCGCGGTGCAGACCGTCGGGGTAGAGGTCGTCGGGGTGGAAGTTGGAGGTGGTGACGAAGCCTACGCCGGCCTTGAACAAGGCATCCAGCAGGCGGTGCAGGATCATGGCGTCGGTGACATCCGCCACGTGGAACTCGTCAAAGCAGATCAGCTTGTAGCGCTTGGCGATGCGCAGGCCGAGCTCGTCCAGCGGGTTGACCGTGCCCTGCAGATCTCGCAGTTCGCGGTGCACCTCGCGCATGAACTCGTGGAAGTGCAGCCGGGTCTTGCGTTTCAGGGGCACTGCGTTGAAGAAGCACTCCATCAGAAAACTCTTGCCCCGGCCCACGCCGCCAAACATGTACACGCCGCGTGGAATGTCGGGCTTGATGAAGAGCTTCTTGAGCGAATTGGAGCGACGCTGCTTGTACACCGCCCACTCGGAGGCACACCGCTCCAGCGCGTCGATGGCACGCTGCTGGGCGGGATCGGTGGTATAGCCGCGCTCCTTCAGCGCGGCTTCGTAGGTGCTGCGAACGCTCAAGACCTGTGCCGGTTCAGAAGTTCAGCGTGCGCTTGTCCACCGCGAGCGCGGCTTCTTTCGTCGCTTCCGACAGCGAGGGGTGCGCGTGGCAGATGCGCGCGATGTCTTCGGCGCTGGCCTTGAACTCCATCGCGACAACAGCCTCGGCGATCAGTTCGCTGGCCATGGGACCGACGATGTGCACACCCAGGATCTCGTCGGAGGTGGCATCGGCCAGGAACTTCACCATGCCGGTGGTGTCGCCCAGCGCGCGTGCGCGGCCATTGGCCAGGAACGGGAAGGTACCAGCCTTGTACGCGGCGCCACGCGCCTTGAGCTGCTGCTCGGTCTCGCCCACCCAGGCGATCTCGGGGCTGGTGTAGATCACCCAGGGGATGGTGTTGAAGTTCACATGGCCGTGCTGGCCGGCGATGCGTTCGGCCACGGCCACGCCCTCTTCTTCCGCCTTGTGCGCCAGCATGGGGCCACGCACCACATCGCCCACCGCCCACACGCCCTTGAGGTTGGTGCGGCACTCGGCGTCGACCACGATGGCGCCGCGCTCATCCAGCTGCAGGCCCACCGCTTCGGCGTTGAGGCCGATGGTGTTGGGCACACGGCCGATGGAGACGATCAGCTTGTCGGCGTCCAGCGACTGGGCTTCGCCTTTGGCGTTGGTGTAGGCCACGCTCACGCCTTTTTTGGAGGTCTTGATCTCGCCGACCTTCACACCCAGCTCGATCTTCAGACCCTGCTTGTCGAACGCCTTCTTGGCTTCCTTGGCGATCTGCTCGTCGACCGCACCCAGGAAGGTGGGCAGACCTTCGAGGATGGTCACATCCGACCCGAGCCGGCGCCAGACCGAACCCATTTCCAGGCCGATCACGCCGGAGCCGATCAGCACCATCTTCTTGGGCACGGCGCCCAGGCGCAGCGCGCCATCGTTGGAGAGCACCATCTCTTCGTCGAAGGGCGTGCCGGGCAAGGCGCGTGCGTTGGAGCCGGTGGCCACGATGATCTGGCGCGCGGTCAACAGCTCCTCCTTGGCACCCGTGACCTGGATCTCGTAGCCGGCTTCCACCGCCTTGGCGAACGAGCCACGACCGTGGAAGAACGTGACCTTGTTCTTCTTGAACAGGTACAGGATGCCGTCGTTGTTCTGCTTCACCACCGTGTCTTTGCGGCCGATCATCTTGGCGATGTCGATCTTGACGTTGGTGGCGGTGATGCCGTGGTCGGCGAAGTGGTGGTTGGCGTGATCGAAGTGTTCCGAGGACTGCAGCAGCGCCTTGGACGGGATGCAACCGACGTTGGTGCAGGTGCCACCCGGGGCCGGGCCGCCGGCGGCGTTTTTCCACTCGTCGATGCAGGCGACCTTGAAACCGAGTTGGGCTGCGCGGATGGCGGCGATGTAGCCACCGGGGCCGCCGCCAATGACGACGACGTCAAATGTTTGGGACATGTTGGATTCCTGAATTCAAAAGGCCAACGCCCCTGTCGGGGCGTTGGCAGAGGGTGTTGCCGATCAGATGTCGAAGAGCAGGCGGGCCGGGTCTTCCAGCGCCTCTTTCATGGCCACCAGGCCCAGCACGGCTTCGCGGCCGTCGATGATTCGGTGGTCGTACGACATGGCGAAGTAGTTCATCGGGCGCACGACCACCTGGCCGTTTTCCACCATGGCGCGGTCCTTGGTGGCGTGCACGCCCAGGATGGCCGACTGGGGCGGGTTGATGATGGGGGTGGACATCATCGAGCCAAAGGTTCCGCCATTGGAAATCGAGAAGGTGCCGCCGGTCATCTCGTCGATGCCCAGCTTGCCGTCCTTGGCTTTCTGGCCGTACTCGGCGATCTTTTTCTCGATGTCGGCAAAGCTCATCTGGTCGGCGTTGCGCAGGATGGGCACCACCAGGCCGCGCGGCGAACCCACCGCGATGCCGATGTCAAAGAAGCCGTGGTAGACGATGTCGTTGCCGTCCACCGAGGCGTTCAGGATGGGGTATTTCTTCAGCGCGTGCACAGCGGCCTTGACGAAGAAGCTCATGAAGCCAAGCTTGACGCCGTGTTCCTTCTCGAACTTCTCCTGGAACTTCTTGCGCATCTCCATGACCGGGGCCATGTTGATTTCGTTGAAGGTGGTCAGGATGGCGTTGGTCGACTGCGACTGCAGCAGGCGCTCGGCCACGCGGGCACGCAGGCGGGTCATGGGCACGCGCTCTTGCGGGCGGTCACCCAGATCGGGCGCCACCACGGGCACCTGCGGCAGCACCTTGGCGGGTGCGCCCGTGGGAATGGCCACCGGTGCGGCCACGGCGGGCTTCGGTGCGGCCACAGCCGACAACACGTCGCCCTTGGTCACGCGACCATCTTTGCCGGTACCGGCCACCGAGCCAGAGGCCAGGTTGTTGTCGGCCATCAGCTTGGCGGCGGCGGGCATGGCCACACCGGCTTTGCTGCTGGAGGCCACTGCGGCGGCGGCTGCAGCCGGCGCGGCAACGGCAGCGGGCGCTGCGGCGGCGGCGGGTGCTGCGGCGCCGGCCACGGCGGCCGTGTCGATGCGCGCGATCAGCTGCTCGGCCGCCACGGTGGCACCGTCGGCCTGCAGGATCTCAACGATCACGCCAGCCGAGGGCGCTGGCACTTCGAGCACGACCTTGTCGGTCTCGATTTCGATCAGGATCTCGTCGACCGCCACCGCGTCGCCGACCTTTTTCTTCCACTGCAGCATGGTGGCTTCGGCCACCGATTCGGAGAGCTGCGGAACTTTGACTTCTACGATTGCCATGTTTCTTCTACCTGTTTGTTTCGGACTGCGCTGAGCCAGTCGACCCACGATGCAACATCACGGGCCGGGCGGCACGAGCGACTTACTTGGTGAGGATGTAGCCCTTGAGCTTGCCGAAGGCGGCGTCGATCAGGTTCTTCTGCTGTTCCTGGTGCAGGTGCGAGTAACCCACCGCCGGCGATGCCGACGCGGCGCGTCCGGCGTAGCCGAGCTTCTGACCGTCGAGCATGTTCTCGTGGATGTAGTGCTGCACGAAGAACCAGGCACCCTGGTTTTGCGGCTCGTCCTGGCACCACACGATGTCGGTGGCGTTGGGGTACTTGCGCAGTTCGGCACCAAACACCTTGTGCGGGAACGGATAGAGCTGTTCCACGCGCAGGATCGCCACGTCGTCGGACTCGCGCTCCTCGCGCTTCTTCACCAGGTCGTAGTACACCTTGCCCGAGCAGCAGATGACGCGCTTGACCTTGTCCGCCTTCTTCGCCACGTCGGCGCTCTGGTCGGGGATCACCGTCTGGAAACCGCCCTTTGTGAACTCGGACAGCGGCGAGGTCGCGTCCTTGTTGCGCAGCAGCGACTTGGGCGTGAAGATGATCAGCGGCTTGCGCAGCCCGCGGATCATCTGGCGGCGCAACACATGGAAGATCTGGCTGGCCGTGGTCGGCTGCACGATCTGCATGTTGGTGTCGGCGGCCATCTGCATGAAGCGCTCCAGGCGGGCCGAGCTGTGCTCCGGGCCCTGACCTTCGTAGCCGTGCGGCAGCATCAGCGTGATGCCGTTGACGCGGCCCCATTTCACTTCACCGGAGGCGATGAACTGGTCGATCACGACCTGCGCGCCATTGACGAAGTCGCCGAACTGCGCTTCCCAGATCACCAGCGTGTTCGGGTCGTTCGAGGCGTAGCCGTACTCGAAGGCCAGCACCGCTTCTTCGGACAGGATCGAGTCGATCACCACGAACGGGGCCTGGTTGTCGGCCACGTTCTGCAGCGGCACATAGGTGCCCTCGTCGAACTTCTCGCGGTTCTGGTCGTGAATCACGGCGTGGCGGTGCGTGAACGTGCCGCGGCCGCAGTCTTCACCCGACAGGCGCACCGGGAAGCCGCTGGCCACCAGCGAGGCAAATGCCATGTGTTCGCCCATACCCCAGTCCACCGGAATCTCGCCACGGCCCATCGCTGCGCGGTCGGCGTACACCTTCTTGACCAGTTGGTGCGGCGAGATGGTGTCGGGAATCGTGGTGAGGCGTTCCGAGAGGCGCTTCCACTCGGCCATGGGAATGGCGGAGTCGGAGCTGTCGGTCCACTTCTTGTTGAGGTAGGGGCTCCAGTCGACCGCGAACTTGCTCTTGAAGTTGGTCAGCACCGGGTCGACCGTGTGGCGACCGTCGTCGAGCGCGGCACGGTAGGCCTTGACCATGTCGTCGCCGATCGACTCGCCCAGGCCTTGCGCGACCAGCTTGTCGGCGTACAGCTTGCGCGTGCCGGGGTGGGACGCAATCTTCTTGTACATCAGCGGCTGGGTCAGGCTCGGGGTGTCCTGCTCGTTGTGGCCGAGCTTGCGGAAACACACGATGTCGACCACCACGTCTTTCTGGAAAGCCATGCGGAATTCGAGCGCGAGCTGGGTGGCGTACACCACGGCCTCGGGGTCGTCACCGTTCACGTGCAGCACCGGCGACTCGATCATCTTCACGACGTCGGAGCAGTACAGCGTGGAGCGGCTGTCGCGGGGGTCGGAGGTGGTGAAGCCGATCTGGTTGTTGATCACCAGGTGCACCGTGCCGCCGGTGGAGTAACCACGCGTTTCGGCCAGCGCCAGCGTTTCCATCACCACGCCCTGACCGGCAAAGGCCGCGTCGCCGTGCACCAGCACTGGCAGAACCTGCTTGCCCAGCGGATCGCCGCGGCGGTCCATGCGGGCGCGCACCGAGCCTTCAACCACGGGGTTGACGATCTCCAGGTGCGAGGGGTTGAAGGCCAGTGAGAGATGCACAGGGCCGCCGGGGGTGGTCACGTCGGAACTGAAGCCCTGGTGGTACTTCACGTCGCCGGAAGGCAGGTCTTCGGGGGCGGTGTGGTCGAACTCGGCGAACAGGTCTTTGGGCATCTTGCCCAAGGTGTTCACCAGCACGTTCAGGCGGCCGCGGTGGGCCATGCCGATCACGATTTCCTGGATGCCGATCTGGCCCGCCTGGCGGATCAGTTCGTCCATGGACGCGATGAAGCTCTCGCCACCTTCGAGCGAGAAACGCTTCTGCCCCACGTATTTCGTGTGCAGGAAACGCTCCAGGCCTTCGGCCGCGGTCAGACGGTCAAGGATGTGTTTTTTCTTTTCGGCGTTGTAGGCTGGTTTGGAGCGCGTGCTCTCCAGGCGCTCCTGCCACCAGCGCTTCTGGCTCTGGTCGGTGATGTACATGTACTCGGCGCCGATGGAGCCGCAGTAGGTTTCACGCAGGGCATTGAGCAACTCGCGCAAGGACATCGTCTCCTTGCCGAAGAAGGTGTTGCTCGTGTTGAAGATCATTTCCAGATCGGCGTCAGCGAAACCGTAGAACGCCAGATCGAGCTCGGGAATGTTGTCGCGTTCGGCGCGCTTGAGCGGATCTAGGTCGGCCCAACGGGCGCCCACGTTGCGGTAGGCGGCGATCAGCTGCTGGACGGCGACGCGCTTGCGGCCCAGGTCGGAGTCAGCACCGGCGGCGATGACCACCTTGGTGCCGCCCTGCTTGGCGCGGTCGGCAAAGGCGTTGATGACGGGCTGGTGGGGTACGTCGCGGGCGTCGGATCCGTCGCCGGCAGGCACGTTCTGCAGTGCATCGAAGTAACCGCGCCAGTTGTCCGGCACGCTGCCGGGGTTGGCGAGGTAGTTCTCGTACATCTCTTCCACGTACGGCGCGTTGCCGCCGAAAAGGTACGAGTTGGTCTTGTAGGCAACATAGACGTTGCCCCCATTGGCTTGGGAATCGCTCATAAATCCGCTGACCTCCGTTTCCCTGCAGGAAACATTAGCTGGTTAGAAAAACCTTCCGCTGCACGGCTTGACCGTTATGCGGATGCGACAGTGACTGTGGAAGGACCTGGCTGCAACCCGGGATTGTGCCATCTTGCCGGTGCGCGCAGGAAAAAGTTCGGCGCCAGAGGCGCCGTCATCAGGATGTCACACGCGGCGAGAGCCGTTCCGAGGCGGGAACGGCGCTGGGCTCGTCGATCTCGATCGCAATCTGCGTGCACACGGTTCGACACAGCATGACGGCCTTCTCGCTTTGCACCCGGTAGATGACCTGCGTGCCTTCCTTGCGCTTGGCAAGTACCCCCGAGCGGTACAGCAGGTTCAGATGTTGAGACAGGTTGGGTTGGGTGGTGTCGATCTCCTGCAGCAGCTGCGAGACCGATTTTTCCCGATCGCACAAAGCACTCAGGATGCGCAGTCGCATGGGCGTGGCCAGCACACCGAAGAGTTCAGCCGCGAGTTCGAAAACGCGAACCCGTTCCACCTGCCCGTCAGATGCGATCATCTTGTCCATGGTGCCCGTCGCCCGTGTGAATATAAGCATGAATCATACTTAGAAAGCACCCAGCCGACCATGCGCCGAGCGTGAGGGGTGCGATATGCACCCTCATTTCAGCCGAGCAAATCCTTGATCTGCTGCAACGCGGCCGGATCGTCCATGGTGGTGAGGTCGCCGGGATCACGCCCCTCGCACACCGCCTGAATGGCGCGGCGCAGCAATTTGCCGCTGCGGGTCTTGGGCAACACCGAGACGAAGCGCACGCGGGCCGGGCGTGCCACCGCGCCCAGTTGCTCGTCCACCAGCTTCATCACCTCGCCTTCGAGCTTCAGGCGCGAGGCGTCGTCGGTCAGCGTTGAAGCGTCTTTGACCACAGCAAACGCCATCGCCACCTGGCCTTTGAGTTGATCGGCCACACCGACCACCGCCACCTCGGCGACGCGCGGGTGGCTGGAGATGCTCTCTTCGATCTCGCGCGTGCCCAGGCGGTGGCCCGCCACGTTGATCACGTCGTCGGTGCGCCCCAGGATGAAAAAATAGCCGTCCGCGTCCTTGATGCCCCAGTCGAAGGTGCTGTAGACCATCTTGCCAGGCACGCTCGACCAGTAGGTCTTGACGAAGCGTTCGTCGTCGCGCCACACCGTCTGCATGCAGCCGGGCGGTAGCGGGCCCTCAATGGCCACCACGCCTTTTTGCCCGGGCTCGGTGAGCTCGGCGCCGGTCTGATCGTCGAGCAGTTTCACGTTGTAGCCATAGACGGCGCGCCCGGGGGATCCGAATTTGCTGCTGGCCGGCTCCACGCCGTTGCACAACGACAGGATGGGCCAGCCGGTTTCGGTCTGCCAGTAGTTGTCGATGATGGGCTTGCCCAGCGCTTCGGCGATCCATTGAGCGGTCGGCTCGTCCAGCGGCTCGCCCGCGAGGAACAGGGCCTTGAGGCTGGAGAGGTCGTGGTTCTTGATGAACGAGGGGTCGTACTTCTTGAGCACGCGCACGGCGGTGGGTGCGCTGAACATGACGCTCACCTTGTACTTCTCGACCAGGTGCCACCAGATGCCTGCGTCGGGGCGGATCGGCAGGCCCTCATACATGATGGTGGCCATGCCGGCGATCAGAGGACCGTAGACGATGTAGCTGTGGCCCACCACCCAGCCGATGTCGCTGGTAGAAAAGTAGGTCTCGCCTGGTTCACCCATGAACACGTGCTTCATGCTCGCGGCCAGTGCCACGGCATAGCCGCCTGTGTCGCGCTGTACACCTTTGGGTTTGCCGGTGGTGCCGCTGGTGTAGAGCGTGTAGCTCGGGTGGGTGGAGTCCACCCATTCGCAAGGCACCACGGTGTCCAGACACTGTTCGCGCGCGCTGGCGTAGTCCACGTCACGCCCGGGCACGAGCTTCATGGACGCCAGGCCGCGGTTGACCATCACCACCCGGGCCGGCTTGTGGGCCGAGAGGCGGATGGCCTCGTCAAGCAGCGGCTTGTACTCAACCACTTTGCCGCCTCGCGAACCGGCGTCGGCACTGACGATGGCCACGGGCGAGGCGTCTTCGATACGGCTGGCCAGCGAATGGCTGGCAAAGCCGCCAAACACCACCGAGTGGATGGCGCCAATGCGCGCGCAGGCCAGCATGGCGAAGGCGGCTTCCGGAATCATGGGCATGTAGATCAGGACGCAATCGCCCTTCTTGACGCCCTGACCGAGCAGCACCGCGGCCATGCGCTGCACCTCGGCATGCAGTTCACGAAAGCTGTAACTGCGCTCCACGTCGGTTTCGGTGGAAACGAAGATCAGCGCGTTCTGGTCGGGGCGATCCTTCAGGTGCCGGTCCACCGCGTTGTGGCAGAGGTTGGTGAGCCCCCCTTCGAACCAGCGGGCAAACGGTGGGTTGTCGTAGTTGCAGACACGGTCGAACGGCCTTTTCCAGTCCACCAAGGCGGCCTGTTCGGTCCAGAAGGCGTCGCGGTCTTCAATGGAGCGGCGATAGAACTCGGCGTAGCCCTGGTTTTGGCTCATGAATGTCTCCTGCTGGGGTTGTGTCGGGTGGCCCCACCCAAACTGAATTCATAATTATGGTCAAACGGCTTTCGACAGGCTGACATGCGCCCGGTGCCACCACCCTGGCGCTTGCCACGTCTGCCCTATTTGATGAGCGCCTGCACGTCGCGAAACAGCGGATGGTCTGCGGTGCGCAACCACTCAAAGGCCACCATCTCGGTCGTCACCAGTTCGGCGCCGGCGCCGGCAAGGCGATCAAAAGCCGCGTCCCGGTTGCGCTCGGTGCGAGAGCCGCACGCGTCGGTCACCACCCACACATCGAACTCCTGTTCGATCAGTTCCAGCGCGGTCTGCAGCAGACACACGTGGGCTTCACAGCCTGCAACCACCACGGTCTGGCGTTCGGCGGCAGGCGCTGCGGCAGGCTTCTGCAGATGTTTGGGCAGGCTGCGCGCGTTGCCGCCACCCTGGGCCGGGCGCGCAGGAGGACGCAACCAGTCACCCAGTCCATCAGACACCGCACCAAAGTGCATCTTGGCAAGCGTCTTGCGGCACAACTCGCGCAACTCTGGCGGGTTGGGCCCGAGCTTCTCGGGATTCTGTTCGGTGCCCCAGGCCGGCACCTCCAGCAGCTGCGCCATGCGGGCCAGACGCACGGCGTTGGCCAGCACTTGCGGGCCTTCAAAGATGGCGGACATCAGGCGGTCCTGGTAGTCCACGAGTACCAATTGGGAGTCTTCAACGTCCAGCAGCATGCTCAACCTTCCTTGTTTTGTATGTGGTTCAAATCGCTCGGGATGCTGAATTTTCGCAGCGCAGTCCGGGCCTTGGCCTGACAAGCGTCAAAAGCCGAACAAATCAGGCTGATCGAGCCCCCGCGGGGCTGCCAACGCACCCGGGTTCAGACGCTCCACGAGTTGCTCCACATAACCCGTGAAAAGCGGCTCTACCGATTGCCCGAACAACCGGATGCGGCCAGTGTGCAACAGCAGCAACAAACCCATGCCGTGCGCGAACAGGGCCGTGTTTTCCCGCAATGCGGACTCGGGCGACAAACCCATGGCCTGCAACGCCACCTCGCAAGGACGCAACGCATCCTGCAGGCGGCCATTGAGATGCTGGTTGAGCTCGCCCTCGAGGCCGCGCGGCGCCAAGCCCTGTATCAGGTAGAGGCAAAGATCGAGGTCGCGCGGACTGCTGGCGAAAAAACCGAACCAGGCCTGCGCCTTCGCCGCCAAGGTCAATTGCGGCTGTAGCTTGAAATGGCGGGCGGATGCCACCTCGGCGTTGAGCCGCTCCAGCGACTCAGCGAGCAGCGCGGCGTAGATGGCTTCCTTGCTCTCGAAGTAACTGTAGATCGCACCCGGGGTGTAGCCGGCGCGGCGGGCGATCTCACGGATGCTCGCCCCCTCCACACCGTTCTCGGCAAACACGCTGCGCGCGGCGTCCAGCACCAGCGAGCGGCGGGTATCGGACATGGCCAGCTGACGTTGTTGGCGTTGCTGCTGTTGCCGTTGCGCAGCCTCCTGCTCGGCGACTGACAGGACCGGGGTTAGCTCGTGCAACTGAACTTCCATGTCGGCAGTCTAGCCAATGCAGGCGTCATCAGAAGAATACTTGAACAGTACTTACAAATTTAAACGGCGTTCAAACAATTGGTGCAGACTCAATTTTTAGGACTTGCAGTCAAAGCGATGCCCAAGACCTGCGCAATGGGAGTGAGAGGTCGTTTTTCCGGATGTGTGGTACAAAACCTAACAAAATCAATGGTTTGCAGGGTATTTCTCGCTTGACTTCACCGAGCATCGCCGATACCCTCCGGGCGATGTATCGAATCCTCCCTGTCCTCATGCTCAGCTTCGCTGCCGCAGCCCATGCCGCACCACCCGAAGCAGGCTATGAAGACATGGACAGTTTGCTCACTGAAAAGGGCCTGATGTCCCGCCTGGGAAGTCAGTTCCAGCACGCACGCGACACCGTGGGCGAGCAGGCTTCCGGACTGGTCATCAATGCCATGGCCTTTCTGGGCGTTCCCTACAAGTACGGCGGCAACACGGTAGACACCGGCTTCGACTGCAGCGGCTTTGTGCGCGCTGTGTTCGAGCAGTCTGTGGGCAAGATCCTTCCACGCCGCTCCGACGAACAGGCCGCGGCCACGCAGGAAATCGACCGCAGCGAACTCAAACCCGGCGATCTGGTGTTCTTCAACACCATGCGCCGTGCATTCAGCCACGTGGGCATTTATGTGGGTGACGGCAAGTTCATCCACTCGCCCCGCTCTGGGTCACACGTGCGCGTGGAAGACATGCGCATGGCGTACTGGAGCAAGCGTTTCAATGGCGCGCGTCGCGTGCCCATGGCCGACAAGGGCCCCTGAGACTGACCACGCCCCGCGATGCAGCGGCCACCCGCACGGCGCGCCAGGTATGCATCACTCCAGCCGGACATTGAGGCCCTTGAGTCGTCGATTGCTGCGCCATTCCTCGGCGATGCGGCGCACGAACGCAGGCCTGTCCCCGGTGGCAGGCAGGTTGTCCGAAGCCAGCAGGCGTTCGCGAATGTCGGGTGCCTGAACAGCCTGGTTGATCTCGGTGTTCCAGCGATCAAGCAGCATCGGGTGCGTGCCACCTGGAGCGAACAGACCGAACAGCGAGCTCACGTTCGCGTGCGGTAGGCCCAGTTCTGCGAAGGTGGGTACCTGTGGCAACACGTCAAGCCGCTGAGGAGCCCCCACTGCCAGCGGCTTGAAGCGACCGGCTTCGATATGGCTCAATTGAGTTGGCGCCACGTTGGTGGACAACAGCTCGAACTGACCGCCCAGTGCATCGGTGAGTTGCTGGCCGCCCCCTTTGTACGGTATGTGCGTCACCACAATGCCGCTGCCCAACTGCACCTGCTCCAGCACCAGATGTCCGGCGGTCGCCAACCCCGAGGTCGCCCAACGAAGCGCCTCGGGTCGCTCGCGCGCTTGCGACAACACGTCGGCAAAGTTGTGTCCGGAGAACGCCGGCGTGCCCACCAGCAACACCGGCGTGTACATCACACTGGCCACAGGCTCGATGCCCCGCAGGGGGTCTTGGCCCACAACACCCAGGTGGGGTCGCAAGGTCAGTGGGCTGACCGCGGAAAACGCGAGCGTGTGCCCGTCGGGTTCCGCGCGCGCGAGTGCCTGCAGCCCCACACTGCCACCGCCGCCCGCGCGGTTCTCCACCCGCACCGGCACACCGAGCTGCAATGAGAGGCGCTCGGCGAGCGAGCGAGCCACGCCATCGCTGAGCCCTCCAGGCGGATACACGACGATGATGCGCAGCGGCTTTGAAGGCCAGTGGGTCTGCGCATCCAACGGGCGCAGCGCAGCGCCGCCCGCCCAGGCCAGCATGGCATGGAGCAAGCGTCGCCTGGGCAGTTTCGTCATGCGGGGCGCCCGCGGCGGTCGCGGGTCTGCGCTTTGCGTGCGGTGTCGCGCGCGATCTTCAGAAAATGCGCAGCAGGTCCGACAGCGTCGGCCGTGCGGTAAACCAGGGTCAGCGGCGCGTCCAGTGGCGTGCCATCAGCCAGGGGCAGGTAGACCACCGCATGGGGATGCAGTCCCTGCATGGATGCCGGCACCACAGCAATGCCTGCGCCTGCTGCCACCAGGTTCAGGCTGGTCACCATGCGCTCCACCTCGGCCGCGATGCGCGGGCGAAAGCCCTGGGCTTCGCACAGCGCGAGCAAGTTGGCGTACAGGCCGGGCGCACCCGGCTGCCGCACCAGGATGAAGCCCTCGTCGCGCAGCTCGACCAAGCTCACGGCGCGGGCGCTCTTGCGCGTGGCCAGTGCGTGGTCGCCGGGCAGCGCCAACAGCACCGGTTCGCGCAACAACACCTCGAAGGTCAGGCCTTCGGGCTGTGACACCGGCACGCGGATCAGGCCGCAATGCAACCGCCCTGCTTCCACCGCCTCGGTGATGCCGGCCGCATGGTCTTCCCGGATCGACAGCGCGATGCCGGGCCAAGCCCTGCGGCAGGCCCGCAGGGCGTCTGGTGTGAACACGTGCGCCGCAGCGGAGCTGGTGAAGCCGACGTTGAGCACTCCCAGCTCGCCCCGCGCCACACGCACCATGCGCTGTTCCATCGCCGCCATGTCGTCGACCAGCCGGCGGGCCTCCATTTGGAACAACCGCCCCGCGTCAGACAGAGCCACGCCCTTCGGATGGCGGTGAAAGAGGACCACCCCGAGGGCTTTTTCCAGCGCCTTGATCTGCAAGCTCAGCGGTGGTTGCTGGATGCCCAGACGCTCGGCGGCTCGCGTCATGTGACCCGCTTCGGCAACCGCCAGGAAGTAGCGCAGGTGTCGTATTTCCATATTTTTAAAGTATCGAGTTTGAGGTTTCAGTATATTTGACGTGTGGTTATGGCTGACCTATCGTCCCTTGGCCTATACAACGATCAGGAGACATGTCGTGCCCATTCGCCCCTTCGCGCTGCTGGCGCTGGCCATCGTGGCCTGCCACAGCGGCGTTGCCAACGCCCAGACGCCCGCCCCTCCCCAACCCCGCGCCTGCCCGGCTGAAGTCCCGGCCGACGCCGTTTGCCACGCGGGGGAGGACGGGCTGGGCGGCTTTTACTGGATGGCCTTGCCCGCCAACTGGAAGCCCGAGACCGGTGTGCTCGTGATGCACGCTCATGGCGGCCCCGCCGACACCGGCCCGGCGACCCTCAAACGGGGCGAGGAAGACCTCAAACGCTGGGCCGTGACGGTGAAGGCCGGCCACGCATGGGCCGGGTCAACCTACCGCCGGGGCGGATTTGGCGTGAGCATGGCGGCCGAAGACACCGAGCGCGTGCGCCGCATCTTCGTGAAGCATTTCGGCCCGCCGCGCCGCACCATCCTCCACGGTCAGAGCTATGGGGCATCGGTCGCAGCCAAAGGCGCCGAACTGTACGCCATGGTGGACGGCCCCAACGGCCCGGTGAAGGGGCCGTACGACGGGGTTTTGCTCACCAGCGGCATGCTCGGCGGCGGCACGCGCGCTTACGACTTCCGGATTGACCTGCGCGTCGTCTACCAATATGTCTGCAAGAACCACCCGAAGGCCGATGAGCCCCAGTACCCCCTGTGGCAAGGCCTGCCCCTCAATGCCCGGCTGTCGCGCCCCGAACTTGCTGCGCGTGTCGATGAATGCACCGGTGTGCGCAAGCCCGCCGCCCAGCGCAGCGAGCAGCAGAAAGCCAATCTCGCCACCATCGTCAACGTCATCCGGATTCCCGAGCAGTCGTTGATCGGCCATCTCAACTGGGCCACCTGGTTGTTCCGCGACCTCACCCAGCTGCGCCTGGGCAACCGCAATCCGTTTGGCAACACCAACGTGCAGTACCGGGGTTCGACCGATGACGCGGCATTGAACGCAGGTGTGTTGCGCTACGCCGCCGATCCGGCTGCGGTGGCCGAACTGGCGAACGACAGCGACCCCATGGGGAAGATCAACATGCCCGTGCTCACGCTGCACGCGGTCAACGATCCCACCGCCTTCGTCGAGCTCGAATCGGCTTACCGCGAGGTGGTGGAACGTGCCGGCAATGGCCAGCGACTGGTGCAGACTTTCAGCGACGAATCCGAGCACAGCTACCTGAGCGACCCGCAATACCCGGCCTTGTTCACAGCCCTGCTCAACTGGATCGACAAGAAGGTCCAACCCACGCCGCAGAGTGTGGCGTCGCTTTGCAAGGGCTTTGAGGCGGGGTACGGCGACAGCTGCAAGCTGCTACCCGACTACCGCAGCGCGCCACTCGCCAGCCGCGTCGCACCGCGCTGAGCAGCGCCTATGAAAAAGGCCGCCAGCCCTTGAAAGCTGGCGGCCTTTTGGCGTCTCGTTTACTTGCGTTGCGGTGGCACGTCGGTGCACGAACCGTGGGCGATCTCGGCGGCCATGCCGATGCTCTCGCCCAGCGTGGGGTGCGGGTGGATGGTCTTGCCGATGTCCACTGCGTCCGCGCCCATCTCGATGGCCAGCGCGATCTCGCCGATCATGTCGCCCGCGTGCGTGCCGACCATGCCACCACCGAGGATCTTGCCGTGGCCATGCGCCTCGGGGCTGTCGTCGAACAGCAGCTTGGTCACGCCTTCGTCACGCCCGTTGGCAATGGCGCGGCCCGAGGCATTCCACGGGAACAGGCCTTTCTTGACCTTGATCCCCTGCGCCTTGGCCTGGTCCTCGGTCAGGCCCACCCAGGCCACCTCGGGGTCGGTGTAGGCCACGCTGGGGATCACGCGCGCATTGAACGCCGCGGCCGCCAGTTCCTTGTTGCCCTGCAGTTCACCGGCAATCACCTCGGCCGCCACGTGCGCCTCGTGCACCGCCTTGTGCGCCAGCATGGGCTGGCCCACGATGTCGCCGGCGAAGATGTGCGGCACGTTGGTGCGCATCTGGATGTCGACGTTGATGAAGCCGCGGTCGGTCACCGCCACACCGGCCTTCTCGGCCGCGATCTTCTTGCCATTGGGCGTGCGGCCCACGGCCTGCAACACCAGGTCATAGACCTGCGGCGCGGGCGCGGTACCGCCTTCTTCGGCCGCCGCGAACGTCACCTCGATGCCTTCGGGCGTGGCCTTGGCCCCCACCGTCTTGGTCTTGAGCATGATGTTGTCGAAGCGCTTGGCGTTCATCTTCTGCCAGATCTTGACCAGGTCGCGGTCGGCGCCCTGCATCAGGCCGTCGAGCATCTCCACCACGTCCAGGCGCGCGCCCAGCGTGCTGTAGACCGTGCCCATCTCCAGGCCGATGATGCCGCCGCCCAGGATCAGCATGCGCTTGGGCACGTCTTTGAGAGCCAGCGCGCCCGTGCTGTCCACCACGCGAGGGTCCTCGGGCATGAAGGGCAGGCGCACGGCCTGGCTGCCCGCCGCGATGATGGCCTTCTTGAAGGCGATCACATGCTTCTTGCCGGTTTTTTCCTGCGCTGTTCCGCTGGTTTCTTCCACTTCCAGGTGGTTGGCACCCACGAACGCGCCGTAACCGCGCACGGTGGTGACCTTGCGCATCTTGGCCATGGCGGCCAGGCCGCCAGTGAGCTTGCCGATCACTTTTTCCTTGTGGCCACGCAGCTTCTCGATGTTGACCACGGGACGGCCGAACTCGATGCCCAGGTCGGCCATGTGGCTGACCTCGTCCATCACGGCGGCCACGTGCAGCAACGCCTTGGACGGGATGCAGCCCACGTTCAGGCACACACCTCCCAGGGTGGCGTAGCGCTCGACCAACACGACCTTGAGGCCCAGGTCGGCCGCGCGAAAGGCCGCGCTGTAACCACCGGGGCCGCCGCCGAGCACGAGCACATCGCACTCGAGGTCGGCGCTGCCACCAAAAGCAGAGGCAGTTGGCGCAGCCGCAGCAGGTGCATTCGGTGAAGCGGCAGCTGGCGCCGGTGAAGCAGCGGGAGCTGGCGCCGCAGCGGCCTCACCGGCCGCCTCCAGCGTCAACACCACACTGCCCTGCTTCACCTTGTCGCCCAGCTTGACCTTGAGCTCCTTCACCACGCCGGCAGCGCTGGATGGAATCTCCATCGAAGCCTTGTCGGATTCGACCGTGATGAGCGATTGCTCGGCCTTGACGGTGTCACCGGGCTTCACCAGCAGTTCGATCACCGCAACTTCGTCGAAGTCGCCAATGTCAGGTACTTGAATATCGATCAGTGCCATCGTCATTCCTTAGAGAAGAACGCGACGGAAGTCGCCAAGGATCTGACCCAGGTACGCGTTGAAGCGCGCCGCTGCAGCGCCGTCGATCACGCGATGGTCCCAAGTCAGCGAGAGCGGCAGCATCAGGCGCGGCACGAATGCCTTGCCGTCCCACACCGGTTCCATCTGGCTCTTGCACACGCCCAGGATGGCGACCTCGGGTGCGTTGATGATGGGCGTGAAGTAACGCCCACCAATGCCGCCCAGGCTGGATATGGTGAAGGTCGCACCACTCATCTCGGCCGGGCTCAGCTTGCCTTCGCGCGCCTTCTTGGCCAGCTCACCCATTTCCTGGCTGATCTGCAGCACGCCTTTTTTGTCGGCATCCTTGATCACAGGGACCATCAGGCCATTGGGCGTGTCGGCCGCAAACCCGATGTGCCAGAACTGCTTGTAGACCAGCGCGTCGCCATCGAGCGAGCTGTTGAACTCGGGGAATTTCTTGAGCGTGGCCACGCAGGCCTTGATCAGGAAAGCAAGCATGGTCACCTTGACGCCGCTCTTCTCGTTCTCCTTGTTGGTGGAGACGCGGAAGGCTTCGAGGTCGGTGATGTCGGCATCGTCGAAGTTGGTGACGGCCGGGATCATGACCGCGTTGCGCAGCAGGTTGGCGCCGCTGATCTTCTTGATGCGGCCCATCTCCTTGCGCTCGATGGGGCCGAACTTGGCGAAGTCCACCTTGGGCCAAGGAATCAGGCCCAGTTCGGAACCACCACCGCCGGTGGAAGCCGGCGCCTTGGCCGCTTGCGCGCTGGTTTGCACCGCACCGGCCATCACGGATTTCGTGAAAGCTTGGATGTCTTCGGCGGTGATGCGGCCCTTGAGGCCCGAGCCTTTGATTTCAGCCAGCGGCACACCGAGTTCGCGTGCGAACTTGCGCACCGAAGGCGAGGCGTGGGGCAGGCCCACGGGGGCTGTTGTGGGGTTATGGGCAGGGGCTGCAGGCGCGGAAACGCTCGCAGCCTGCGGTGCTGCCGCAGCGGGTGCGGCCGGAGCGGCGGGTTTGGCTCCTTCGCCCCCCTGGGGAGAAGGCTGGGGTGAGGGGCTTGCCGCCGCAACACCTTCCAGAATCGCCAGCAGGTCACCGATGTTTACCGTGTCGCCCACCTTGACCTTGAGCTCCTTGAGCACACCGGCGTGCGACGACGGGATCTCCATCGAAGCCTTGTCGGACTCCACCGTGATCAGGCTTTGCTCCAGCGCGATCTTGTCGCCAGGCTTGACCAGCACCTCGATAACGGCAACGTCCTTGAAGTCGCCGATGTCGGGCACGTGCACCTCGACCGGGCCGCTGGCCGCAGGGGCCGCTGCAGTTGCCGCTGCGGCCGGAGCAGGAGCGGCCACTGGGGCCGCCGCCGCTGGGGCTGGGGCTGCTGCGGCCACCGGAGCTGGAGCTGCGGCTTCACCCGCAGCCTCGAGCACCAACACCACCGAGCCCTGCTTCACCTTGTCGCCCAGTGCGACCTTGAGTTCTTTCACCACGCCGGCCGTGCTCGATGGAATTTCCATCGAAGCCTTGTCGGACTCCACCGTGATCAGCGACTGCTCGGCCTTGACCGTGTCGCCCACCTTCACCAGCAGTTCGATCACCGCCACCTCGTCGAAGTCGCCGATGTCCGGGACTTTCACATCTATGAGTGCCATGTTGTTGTCTCCTCGCCGTATCAGGCGTACAGCGGGTTGATCTTGTCGGCCTTGATGCCGTACTTGGCAATGGCCTCGGCCACCTTGGCCGCCGGCACTGTGCCCTCTTCGCTCAGCGCCTTGAGTGCGGCCACCACGATGTAGTGGCGGTTGATCTCGAAGTGCTCGCGCAGCTTGTTGCGGAAATCGCTGCGGCCAAAGCCGTCGGTGCCCAGCACCTTGTAGGTGCGGCCTTTGGGAATGAAGGAGCGGATCTGCTCGGCGTAGTTCTTCATGTAGTCGGTGGAAGCCACCACCGGGCCGGTGTGCTTTTCCAGCTGCTTCGCCACAAACGAGACGCGCTGCGGCTCGGTGGGGTGCAGCAGGTTCCAGCGCTCGGCATCCTGGCCGTCGCGTGTCAGCTCGTTGAAACTCGGGCAGCTCCACACGTTGGCGGCCACGCCCCAGTCTTTCTCCAGCAGTTCCTGCGCGGCAATCGATTCGCGCAGGATGGTGCCCGAGCCCAGCAGTTGCACGCGCGGGGTCAGCTTGGCGCCCTCTTTGCAGAGGTACATGCCCTTGATGATCTGGTCTTCGGTGCCAGGCGTGAGGCCGGGCATGGCGTAGTTCTCGTTCAGCAGGGTCAGGTAGTAGAAAACGTTGTCCTGCTTCTCCACCATGCGCTTCAAGCCGTGGTGCAGGATCACGCCAACTTCGTGCGCGAAGGTCGGGTCGTAACTGATGCAGTTGGGGATGGTGCCAGCCAGGATGTGGCTGTGGCCGTCTTCGTGTTGCAGGCCTTCGCCGTTGAGCGTGGTGCGCCCGGAGGTGCCACCCAGCAGGAAGCCGCGCGCCTGCATGTCGCCAGCCGCCCAGGCCAGGTCACCGATGCGCTGGAAACCGAACATCGAGTAGTAGACGTAGAACGGCACCATGATGCGGTTGCTCGTGCTGTAACTCGTGGCCGCCGCGATCCAGCTGCTCATGCCGCCGGCCTCGTTGATGCCTTCCTGCAGGATCTGGCCGGCCTTGTCTTCCTTGTAGTACATGACCTGGTCTTTGTCGACCGGGGTGTACTGCTGGCCTGCGGGGTTGTAGATGCCGATCTGGCGGAACAGGCCTTCCATGCCGAAGGTGCGCGCCTCATCGACCAGGATGGGCACGACGCGCGGGCCCAGGGCCTGATCGCGCAGCAGCTGGGTGAGGAATCGCACGTAGGCCTGCGTGGTGGATATCTCGCGGCCTTCCACGGTGGGCTCCATCACAGCCTTGAAGGTTTCGATCGAGGGCACGGTGAAGCTCTCGTCGGCCTTCACGCGGCGCTTGGGCAGGTAGCCGCCCAAGGCCTGACGGCGCTCGTGCAGGTAACGCATTTCCGGCGTGTCGTCGGCCGGCTTGTAGAACGGAATCTTGGAGAGTTCGCTGTCGGGGATCGGCAGGTTGAAGCGGTCACGGAAGATCTTGATGTCTTCGTCGGTGAGCTTCTTGGTCTGATGCACCGTGTTTTTGCCCTCACCCGACTTGCCCATGCCAAAACCCTTGACGGTCTTGATCAGCAGCACGGTCGGCTGGCCTTTGTGGTTGACAGCCTTGTGGTACGCCGCATAGACCTTCTGCGGGTCGTGGCCACCGCGCTTGAGGTTCCAGATGTCGTTGTCGCTGAGGTGGGCCACCATTTCCAGCGTCTTGGGGTCGCGGCCGAAGAAATGCTTGCGCACGTAGGCACCGTCGTTGGCCTTGAAGGCCTGGTAGTCGCCATCGACCGTGTCCATCATGATCTTGCGCAGCGCACCGTCCTTGTCGCGCGCCAGCAGCGAGTCCCACTCGCTGCCCCACAGCAGCTTGATCACGTTCCAGCCGGAACCGCGGAACTCGCCCTCAAGCTCCTGAATGATCTTGCCGTTGCCGCGCACCGGGCCGTCCAGGCGTTGCAGGTTGCAGTTCACCACGAAGATCAGGTTGTCGAGGTTCTCGCGCGCGGCCAGGCTGATCGCGCCCAGCGATTCGACTTCGTCCATCTCGCCGTCACCGCAGAAAACCCAGACCTTTCGGTTCTCGGTGTTGGCAATGCCGCGGGCGTGCAGGTATTTCAGGAAACGTGCCTGGTAGATCGCCATCAACGGGCCCAGGCCCATGGACACGGTGGGGAACTGCCAGAACTCGGGCATGAGCTTGGGGTGCGGGTAGCTGGAGAGGCCCTTGCCGTCGACTTCCTGGCGGAAGTTGAGCAGCTGCTCTTCGGTCAGGCGCCCTTCAAGGTAGGCACGGGCATACACGCCAGGCGACACGTGGCCCTGGATGTAGAGGCAGTCACCCCCATGGTTCTCGCTCTCGGCGTGCCAGAAGTGGTTGAAGCCCGCACCGAACATGTGGGCCAGCGAAGCGAACGAGCCGATATGGCCGCCCAGGTCGCCACCGTCTTCGGGGTTGTGGCGGTTGGCCTTGACCACCATGGCCATGGCGTTCCAGCGCATGTAGGCGCGCAGGCGTTCTTCAATCTCGATGTTGCCGGGGCAGCGCTCTTCCTGATTCGGCTCGATGGTGTTCACATAGCCCGTGGTGGCCGAGAACGGCAGGTCGATGCTGTGCTGGCGAGCCTCTTCAAGCAGTTGCTCCAGCAGGAAGTGGGCACGCTCGGGGCCCTCTCGTTCGATCACGGCGCCCAGCGCCTCCATCCATTCGCGTGTTTCCTGGGTGTCCAGGTCACCGGCGCTGCGGCCGTCCTGAGCGTTGTTCGCTGCCATGCTTGTCTCCTGTTGATTGAAATCGAGCTTACGGGGGTCATTCCGCGCTGTCACGGAGTTTCCCACAATGCTTTTCAAATTTCAATATGTGCTTTCAATTTCTACATTATGAAATAGCATCGGGCATTCAAAAAGCGGAGATTCGCCACGCTGGCGCTGCACAAATGGAAGCATTGGGCGCTTGCTCACGTAGACTTGGCAGCCTATGAGTTCAGCGCCCTCGACACCTGCAGCACCACCGCCAAACGCCGCACAGGCGCCTTGGTGGAAGCGCTGGTGGCGGCGTCTCCCGCCGTCGCGGCAGGACCGTTTTGCCACGCTGGCGCCATTGCTGTCGGTGCTGCTGTTCCTCTCGGCCATCGTGGTTGCCATCACTTATCTGCGATTCGAAGAGCTCGAGCGCGAGCAGGAAGCCGTGACGCGCGACGTCGAGTATGCGCAGCAGCGTTTGCGCCTGCGCCTGCTGGAACGCCAGGAGCAGCTGATGCGACTGGCGCGCGAAATCGACAATCGGGACATCGACACGGAAGAGTTCGTGTTTCAGGTCGAAACGCTGGTGAGCCAGTTCCCCGAGTTGCTGGCCGTGACCTGGGTGGACGCTCGACGCAATGTGCTTGCCAGTTACACCTCACCCAGCGCGCCGTTGCGGCTGATGCGCCCGATCGGCAGCACGCTGTCGCCGAACGAAACCGACGGCACCTTCGATCTCGCGCGCGATTTGCGACAACCCACCTATTCGCGTCCGCTGGAAACCCAGGACCCACGCAACGCGACGCTGATGCTGCATGTGCCACTCAGCGAGCAAGGCCGCTTTGCCGGCACCGTCATGGGCGAGTACGCCATTGACGGCCTCATGCGCTTCGGCATGCCCCCGGAGATCATGGCGCGCTATGCGGTGGCGCTGGTGGACGATCGCGGCCAGGTGCTCGCGGGCAGTCTGCAGGCGCCCAGCGGCGTGCTGCGCCTGCTGCCCTGGTCCAACCCACCCATGGAACATGAAGTCCCAGTCTCTCCGGTGGGCAACGGCCTGATCGTGAAGGCGCAGGGCTACCGCACATCGCAGGACATCGTGGGCAGCGGCTTCTTCTGGGTGATCGGCGCGCTCTCCGCCCTCACGGTGTGGATGCTGCTCGGAACCTGGCGCCACACACGCCGGCGCGTGCAGGCGCAGCAAGCGCTGGTCTCCGAGACCAACTTTCGCCGTGCCATGGAGAACTCCATGCTCACCGGCATGCGCGCGCTCGACATGCAGGGCCGCATCACCTACGTGAACCCGGCGTTCTGCTCAATGACGGGGTGGACCGAAGGCGAGCTGGTGGGGCGCACCGCCCCCTTCCCCTATTGGCCCGACGAAGACCACGACCAGCTGTCAGCCCGACTGGAAGACGAGCTGCGCGGGCGCTCCACGCCTGGTGGCTTCGAGGTGCGGGTGCAGCGGCGCGACGGCAGCATCTTCGACGCGCGCATGTATGTGTCACCGTTGATCGATCCCAAGGGCCACCAGACCGGCTGGATGACCTCGATGACCGATATCACCGAGCCCAAGCGCATTCGCGAGGAACTCTCTGCGTCGTATGAGCGTTTCACCACCGTGCTGGAAAGCCTGGACTCGGCCGTGTCGGTGGCACCGCTGGGCAGCGACGAGATGCTCTTCGCCAACAAGATGTACCGCATGTGGTTCGGCACGCGCGGCCAGGGTCACCGCCATCTGGTGGATCTGGCGGGCAATCAACCCTCGCCCAATCCGGACGACGGCGATGCGGTGGACGCCTTCGCCGGCATGCCGACCGAAACCCTGACCGATGCCGGTGCCGAGAACGCCGAGGTGTTTGTGGAAGAGCTCGACCGCTGGCTGGAGGTGCGCACGCGCTACCTCACCTGGGTCGACGGGCGCCTGGCGCAGATGGTGATTGCCAGCGACATCACCCCGCGCCGATATGCCGAAGAGCAGGCCTCCCGCCAGGCCGAACGCGCGCAAACCGCGAGCCGCCTGATCACCATGGGTGAGATGGCATCGAGCGTGGCGCACGAGCTCAACCAGCCACTTACCGCCATCAGCAACTATTGCAACGGCATGATCTCGCGCGTCAACGAAAACCGGATCAGCACGGAAGACCTGCTGGGAGCGCTGGAGAAGACCGCTCGACAGGCACAGCGCGCCGGGCAGATCATCCAGCGCATCAAGGCCTTCGTAAAACGCAGCGAACCCAATCCGGCGCCGTCTGACGTGGCGCAGATGGTGAGCAACGCGATCGAGCTGGCCGACATCGAATTGCGACGCCATCAGGTGCGCCTTTCGCCCTATGTGGCGGCTCGCCTCCCCAGCCTGATGGTCGACCCCATCCTGATCGAGCAGGTGCTCATCAACCTGCTGAAGAACGCAGGTGAAGCCATCATGCAGGCGGGCCGTGCGCCCGGAGAGCGCTACGTGGAACTGCGCGTGGGGCCGCGCCGCCAGGACGATCTGGACGTGGTCGAGTTCTCGGTGCGCGACTCCGGCAACGGCGTGCCCGACGAGATGATCGAGCGCATCTACGAAGCCTTCTACAGCACCAAGAGCGAGGGCATGGGCATTGGCCTGAAACTGTGCCGCAGTATCGTCGAATCCCACCACGGAAGGATGCATGTGCACAACATCTACAATGGGGAAGAGGTTGTGGGTTGCTGCTTCAGTTTCTGGATCCCCGTGATTTCAAGATTGAAGGTCAGCGATGCATCAATCGGACCAGCCACAGAGCCGGTGACGGACACAGAAAGAGCGAGATGAGTTTGATCCCGAAAAAAGGCACTGTCTATGTGGTCGATGACGACGAGGCGGTGCGCGACTCACTTCAATGGCTCCTCGAAGGCAAGGACTTCCGGGTCCGCTGCTTCGAATCGGCAGAAGCCTTCCTCAGCCGCTACGACGCCCGCGAGGTGGCTTGCCTCATAGCCGACATCCGAATGGGTGGCATGACCGGCATGGAGTTGCAAGAGCGGTTGATCGAGCGTCAGTCCCCCCTGCCCATCGTCTTCATCACCGGCCACGGCGACGTGCCGATGGCGGTGGAATCGATGAAGAAGGGCGCGCTCGACTTCATTCAGAAGCCGTTCAAGGAAGACCAGCTCGTCACGCTGGTCGAGCGCATGCTTGAGCACGCGCGTGAAGCCTTCACCACGCACCAGCAAGCGGTGAGCCGCGACGCCCTGCTCTCCAAGCTCACCAGCCGCGAAGCCCAGGTGCTCGAACGCATCGTCGCTGGCCGGCTGAACAAGCAGATTGCCGACGATCTGGGCATCAGCATCAAGACCGTGGAGGCGCACCGCGCCAACATCATGGAAAAACTCGGCGCCAACACCGTGGCCGACCTGCTCAAGATCGCGCTGGGACAGACCCCGGCCAAGGCCTGACCCCCCGACCCACACAAATCCGATCAACGCCCGCCCTTACCGGCGGGCGTTTCCATTTCAATCCGCAGCCCGATCACACCATGACCGCACAACTCATCGACGGCAACGCCCTTTCCCGCCAACTCCGTGCAGACATCGCCACGCGCGCAGCGAACCTCTCTGCGCGCGGAATCAAGCCAGGTCTGGCCGTCATCCTGGTTGGCGAGGACCCCGCGTCGGCCGTGTATGTGCGCAACAAGGTCAAGGCCTGCGCTGAAACTGGTATCCATTCGGTATTCGAAAAGTACGAAGCCACGATGAGCGAAAGCAATTTGTTGGCACGGATCACTGCGCTCAACAACGACCCCGGCATCCACGGCATCCTGGTGCAGATGCCGCTGCCCCGCCACATCAATCCACAGCGAGTGATCGAGACCATCTCGACCGCCAAGGACGTGGATGGTTACTCGGTTCAAAGCGCAGGCGACCTGATGGCAGGACTGCCCGGCTTTCGTCCCTGCACGCCCTACGGCTGCATGAAGCTGATCGAGACCACAGGGATCGATTTGCGCGGCAAACACGCCGTCGTCATCGGTCGCAGCAACACGGTGGGCAAGCCCATGGCCTTGCTGCTCCTGCAAGCCAATGCCACGGTCACCATCTGCCACAGCGGAACGCCCGATCTGGGCGTCTTTACTCGCCAGGCCGACGTGGTGGTAGCCGCCGTGGGAAGGAGCAACGTGCTCACCGCCGACATGGTCAAACCCGGCGCGGTGGTGATCGACGTGGGCATGAACCGCAACGAGGCCGGCAAGCTCTGTGGCGACGTGGATTTCGAGGGCGTGAAGGAAGTGGCGGGCTGGATCACGCCCGTGCCCGGTGGCGTGGGTCCCATGACCATCACCATGTTGATGGTCAATACGCTCGAATCCGCCGAACGCCTGGTGGCTTAAACCTGCCGGTTGCGCTCTGAACTGAAACGCCACAACACAGCGCCGGCACACAGCCACTGCCCGAACACCGCTACTGTGCCTACGCCGTGCCAAAGGCGCAGGTTGCCGCCGCTGGCGCGGGCGGTAACGATGTTCTGGGCCACGCCGAATTCCTGCACGAGCGCGAGCAGCATGGCGAACAGCACGAAACCGATGGTGGTGAGTGCTGCCGGTTCAATGCTGGCGCCCTCACCGCGCCAGCGGCGCAGGATCAGCAGCAGCACCAAGCCCAGCACGAGGCCGGCCCAACATTGCAGCGAGAAGATCTTCGCAGCCACAGGCCCGGCCACTGCGGGGCTGCCCAATGTGGCAAAAAGCAGCGGAACCGCGAGAAAACTGAGTGCCGTGATGCCGCCCCACCACAGGGCAGCGACAAAGACGGCGAGCCGTTGCAGCGGCATCAGGCGTAGCGCACGGCCACGATCTCGAAGCGCTTGGTACCGCCCGGTGCCTGCACCTCGGCCACGTCGCCCTCTTCCTTGCCGATCAGCGCGCGTGCGATCGGGCTGCCAATGTTCACCAGCCCCAGCTTCAGGTCGGCCTCGTCTTCGCCCACGATCTGATAAGTGACGGCCGCTCCGCTGGCTTCGTCTTCCAGTTCCACCGTGGCGCCAAACACCACCTTGCCGCCCGCATCCACCGCGGTCGGGTCGATGATTTGCGCGGCCGAGAGCTTGCCCTCGATCTCGGCAATGCGCCCTTCAATGAAGCCCTGGCGATCCTTGGCAGCGTCGTACTCGGCGTTTTCGCTCAGATCGCCCTGCGCGCGCGCTTCGGCAATCGCGTTGATCACCCAGGGGCGGTCCACCGTCTTCAGGCGGTGAAGCTCCTCCTTGAGTTTTTCAGCGCCGCGCTTGGTGATGGGTAGGGTGGCCATGTGGTGCTCCGGAAGTCGGGAATGCAGCAGTCTTCGTCTGTGTCTGCGTCAATACAAAAGGAAACCGCCGAGCGTTGCCGGTCGGCGGTGTACTGTGATCAATTATGCCCCGGGCAAGCCCGAGGGTTCAACCGGGAAGAACCCGGATCGTGCTCACAGCTGGGCGTGCATCTCCTGAACCGAGATCACGCTCAAGTTGTCCAGGTACTTCATGCCTTCCACCGCAGCTTCGGCGCCAGCGATGGTGGTGAAGGTGGTCACGCGGGCCAGCAGCGCCGAGGTGCGGATGGCGCGCGAGTCGGTGATGGCGTTGCGGCGCTCTTCCACCGTGTTGATCACCAGCACGATGTCGCCGTTCTTGATCGCATCGACGATGTGCGGACGGCCCTCGGTCACTTTGTTGACCGTCTGCACGGCCACGCCAGCCGCGCTGATGGCCGCAGCCGTACCGCGCGTGGCCACCAGCTCGAAGCCCATGGCCACGAGCTGGCGTGCGATCTCCACCGCGCGCGGCTTGTCGCCGTTCTTGACCGTCAGGAACACCTTGCCCGAAGTCGGCAGCTTGGTGCCGGCGCCGATCTGGCTCTTCACGAATGCTTCGCCAAAAGTCTTGCCCACGCCCATGACCTCGCCGGTGGATTTCATCTCGGGGCCGAGGATGGTGTCCACACCGGGGAACTTCACGAACGGGAACACGGCTTCCTTGACGCTGAAGTAAGGCGGGGTCACCTCGGCGCCGATGCCCTGGTCGTCGAGCGACTGGCCGGCCATGCAACGCGCCGCCACCTTGGCCAGCTGGATGCCGGTGGCCTTGGACACGAAGGGCACGGTGCGCGAGGCGCGTGGGTTCACTTCAAGCACGTAGATCACGTCCTGGCCGTCCACCTCTTGAATGGCGAACTGCACGTTCATGAGGCCGATCACGTTCAAGCCCTCGGCCATGGCCGCGGTCTGGCGCTTGAGCTCGTCCACGGTGGCCTTGGCCAGGTAGTACGGTGGCAGCGAGCACGCGGAGTCGCCGCTGTGCACGCCGGCCTGCTCGATGTGCTCCATCACGCCGCCGATGAACACACGGCCGGTGTGGTCGCGGATTGCATCCACATCGCATTCGATCGCGTCGTTCAGGAAGCGGTCGAGCAGCACCGGTGAGTCGTGGCTGACCTTGACGGCTTCGCGCATGTAGCGTTCGAGGTCGCGCTGCTCGTGCACGATTTCCATCGCGCGGCCACCCAGCACATAGCTCGGGCGCACCACCAGCGGGTAACCCAGCGCGGCGGCCTTCTCAAGGGCTTCGGGCTCGGCGCGCGCAGTGGCGTTGGGCGGCTGGCGCAGGCCCAGGGTGTGCAGCAGTTGCTGGAAACGCTCGCGGTCTTCGGCCGCATCAATCATGTCCGGGCTGGTGCCGATGATGGGCACTCCTGCGGCCTCCAGGCCCAGCGCGAGCTTGAGCGGTGTCTGGCCGCCGTACTGCACGATCACGCCCAGCGGTTTTTCCTTGTCGACGATTTCCAGCACGTCTTCGAGCGTGAGCGGCTCGAAGTACAGGCGGTCGCTGGTGTCGTAATCGGTCGACACGGTCTCGGGGTTGCAGTTGACCATGATGGTCTCGTAGCCATCTTCGCGCATCGCGAGCGCCGCGTGCACACAGCAGTAGTCGAACTCGATGCCCTGGCCGATGCGGTTGGGCCCGCCGCCGAGCACCATGATCTTCTTGTTGTTCGTCGGCTCCGCCTCACACTCACCGTCGCCGTGGCCCTCGTAGGTCGAGTACAGGTAAGCGGTGTCGGTGGCGAACTCGGCGGCGCAGGTGTCCACGCGCTTGTAGACCGGGCGGATGTTCTCGGCAATGCGGCGCTCGCGCACCGCCTGGTCGTTGGTCTTGAGCAGCTTGGCCAGGCGGCGGTCGGAGAAGCCCTTTTTCTTCAGGCCGCGCAGCGTCTCGGCGTCGATGGCTTCCAGGCTGGTTTTCTCCAGCGCGAGCTCGATCTTCACGATCTCCTCGATCTGCACCAGGAACCACGGGTCGATCTTGGTGAACTGGTGGACCTCGTCCATGGTCCAGCCGGCGGCAAACGCGTCACCCACGTACCAGATGCGGTCGGGTCCAGGCTCGCCGAGCTCACGCTCCAGCGTTTCGCGGTCCTGCGTCTTCTCGTTCATGCCGTCCACGCCCACTTCCAGGCCGCGCAGGGCTTTCTGGAACGACTCCTGGAAGGTGCGACCCATGGCCATGACCTCGCCCACGCTCTTCATCTGCGTGGTCAGGCGGCTGTCGGCGGTGGGGAACTTCTCGAACGCAAAACGCGGAATCTTGGTGACCACGTAGTCGATGCTGGGCTCGAAGCTGGCGGGCGTGGCGCCCCCGGTGATCTCGTTGCGCAGTTCGTCCAGTGTGTAGCCGATGGCCAGCTTGGCCGCCACCTTGGCGATGGGAAAGCCCGTGGCCTTGGAAGCAAGGGCGGACGAGCGCGAGACGCGCGGATTCATCTCGATCACCACCATGCGACCATCGGCGGGGTTGATGGAGAACTGCACGTTGGAGCCACCGGTGTCCACACCGATCTCGCGCAGCACGGCCAGCGATGCGTTGCGCAGGATCTGGTATTCCTTGTCGGTCAGCGTCTGGGCTGGCGCCACCGTGATCGAGTCACCGGTGTGCACGCCCATGGGGTCCAGGTTCTCGATCGAGCACACGATGATGCAGTTGTCCGCCTTGTCGCGCACAACCTCCATCTCGTACTCTTTCCAGCCGAGCAGCGATTCTTCGATCAGCAGCTCGCTGGTCGGCGAGGCTTCCAGGCCGCGCTTGCAGATCACTTCAAATTCTTCCGGGTTGTAAGCGATGCCGCCGCCGGTGCCACCCAGCGTGAAGCTGGGGCGGATCACCACCGGGAAGCCCACGGTCTTCTGCACGCCCCAGGCCTCATCCAAGCTGTGGGCAATGCCCGAGCGCGCCGAACCCAGACCAATCTTGGTCATGGCGTCCTTGAACTTCAGGCGGTCCTCGGCCTTGTCGATGGCCTCTGGCGTCGCGCCGATCAGCTCCACGTCGTACTTCGCCAGCACGCCGTGGCGCCAGAGGTCAAGTGCGCAGTTCAGCGCGGTCTGGCCACCCATGGTCGGCAGGATGGCGAAACCGCCCTTTGCAAGAGGGCGCTCCTTGGCGATGATCTTCTCGACCGTCTGCCAGGTGATGGGCTCGATGTAGGTGACGTCGGCGGTGGCCGGGTCGGTCATGATGGTCGCGGGGTTGCTGTTGATCAGCACGACCTTGTAGCCCTCTTCGCGCAAGGCCTTGCAGGCCTGCACGCCGGAGTAGTCGAACTCACAGGCCTGGCCAATGATGATCGGGCCGGCGCCGATGATGAGGACGGTTTGGATGTCGGTTCTTTTGGGCATGTGGTTCGCGATGGGTGCGCGCCGGCTCAGGCCTGGCGCTGGGTATCCAGTGTGTTCAGCAAGGCCTGCAGTCGCTCGGCCGGCACGTTTTTCTGCATCAGTTGCAGCAGGCCGTCGCCTTCGATCAGGGGGCGCAGCACCTCGACTTCAGCGTCGTAAAAGCGCGCGTCCCAGGCAGCCAGTTCGGTGTTGAAGGTCTCGTCGTCCCAGGTTTTGCCCTTGGCCAGCAGCGTCACCAGCGGCCCGGCCTTGTTTTCCAGGAACGCCTTGCGGTAGGGCTTCTGCGCCCAGCGCTGCGCAAACCAGTCCTTGTGCGGAGCCTCCAGCGTCAGCATGCGCTTGCCGATGGCTTTCTCGATGGCGAACACGGGGAAACTGAAGAGCTTCATTGCGACGGCCTCAGGCGGTAGCGGGCACGCGGGCCTGCATGAGATTGATGAACCGGTCAAACAGATAGCCGATGTCATGCGGGCCGGGGCTGGCCTCGGGGTGGCCCTGGAAGCAGAAGGCCGGCTTGTCGGTGCGGGCCAGGCCCTGCAGCGTGCCGTCGAACAGGCTCACGTGGGTGGCGCGCAGCGTGGCCGGCAGGTTTCTCTCGTCCACCGCGAAGCCGTGGTTCTGGCTGGTGATGGAGACGCGGCCGTTGTCGAGGTCTTTGACCGGGTGGTTGGCGCCGTGGTGACCGAACTTCATCTTGAAGGTTTTGGCGCCACTGGCCAGCGCCAGGATCTGGTGGCCCAGGCAGATACCGAAGGTGGGCACGCCGGCTTCGATGATCTCTCGCGTGGCGGCAATGGCGTAGTCGCAAGGCTCCGGATCGCCCGGGCCGTTGGAGAGGAAAACGCCGTTGGGCTTGAGCTTGAACACGTCGGACGCGGGCGTCTGAGCCGGCACCACGGTGATCTTGCAGCCGCGCTGCGCCAACATGCGCAGGATGTTGTTCTTCACGCCGAAGTCGTAGGCCACCACATGGAAACGCGGTGCGATCTGCTCGCCGTAGCCGAAGCCAAGTTGCCACTCGGTCTGCGTCCAGGCGTAGGGCTCGGTGGCAGAGACCACCTTGGCCAGATCCTGCCCCGCCATGTTGGGAGCGGATTTCGCCGCGGCCACGGCCGCGGCGCGGTGGGCCTCGGTGATGGAGGTGCCGGCGGGCAGCGCCACGATGCAGCCGTTTTGGGCGCCGTGGGTGCGCAGGCGGCGCGTGAGGGCTCGGGTGTCGAGGTCGGCAATGGCCACCGTGCCTTCGCGCTGCAGGTAGTGCGAGAGGGTTTCGGTGCTGCGGAAGTTGGAGGCCAGCAGGGGCAGGTCTTTGATGATCAGGCCAGCGGCGTGGATGCGGCTGGCTTCGACGTCTTCAGCGTTGATGCCGGTGTTGCCGATGTGCGGATACGTGAGGGTCACGATCTGCTGGCAGTAACTCGGATCGGTGAGGATTTCCTGGTAGCCGGTGAGCGAGGTGTTGAACACGACCTCACCCGTGGTCTGACCGGTGGCGCCGATGGAGACGCCTGTAAAGACCGTGCCGTCGGCGAGCGCGAGAAGGGCTTTCGGGTGGACGGGAAGCACGGATGGGACTCCAGAAGTGGGGCGAAACGCAGGCCACCGGCGGTTGGTGCCGCGCAGGCTTCGCACCCGCCCTGCCCCGCATTGACTGGGGCCCGGACGGACAAAACCTGGGGTGAGGAACCGGGGTGAGCGCGCGTCGCGCTGATTGCGGGTAAACCCCGGAATTATATGCTGACCCCCACGCTCCCCAGCTGTTTACCTCGGGGCCGTTGCGCTGGCGTGCAGACAGATCGCAGCGGCTGCGGCCACATTGAGCGACTCTTCGCCACCGGGCTGCGCGATGCGCACGGCCTGCACCGCCAAGGCCTGCAACGCAGCGCTCACACCCTGCCCCTCATGCCCGAGCACCCAACCGCACGGCCAGGGCAATTCAGCCTGATGCAACAAATCGCCCTGGTGCGAACTGGTCACCAGCAAAGGCACACCCAACGCGGCCAGATCAGCGATCGACAGGCCTTCAACGAGGCGCAGGGAAAAGTGCGCGCCCATGCCTGCGCGCAACACCTTGGGCGACCAGAGCGCGGCCGTGCCCTTGAGCGCGAGCACCTGGCTGAAGCCGAACGCGGCCGCGCTGCGCAGAATTGAACCCACGTTGCCGGCGTCCTGCAGACAGTCCAGCACCACGGCGGCCTGACCTGGGTCCAGCGCGGTGGATCTGGGCAGATCCCACACGAAGCCCACGCCAGCCGGCGACTCAAGACCGCTGATGGAAGCCATGAGCGCACGCGGCACCGTCACGTTGCGGTCGGACGCGTCGCGCAAGTCGTGCGGGGCCTGGGCCCAGGCGTCCTCGGTGAACACGGCCATCGCGGGCCGATGACCGCGCGCGAGCAGGGCGCGGCAGAGGTGGTCGCCCTCAAGCCAGACCTGTCCCTGTTTGCGGTAGGCCGTGTTGTCCTGCGCGAGCACGCGCAGGCGCTTGAGCAGCGGGTTGTCGCGCGAGGTGATGGGGGAGGGTTCATTCAAGGGGATGTGCTCCGGTCAACACTGCTTGGGCGAGTACCCGCGCCACCGGCGCGAACGTTCGCCGATGCATCTTCAACGCTCCGTGCTCCTCCAACGCTCGCAAGTGTTCGGCCGTCCCGTAGCCCTTGTGCCGATCAAAACCGTATTCCGGGTGCTGCAGGTGCATTTCGCACAGGAGCCGGTCGCGTGTGACCTTGGCCAGAATGGACGCCGCGGAGATACAGGGCACCAGCGCGTCGCCCGACACGATGGCCTCGGCCAGCACGTCCAGCGCAGGCAGGCGGTTGCCGTCCACCAGCACCTTGGTGGGTTTAAGGCGCAGTCCCAGCACCGCGCGGCGCATGGCCAGCATCGTGGCCTGCAGGATGTTGAGCTGATCGATCTCCTCCACGGAGGCCTGCGCAACGCTGCAGCAAAGCGCCTTGGCGCGGATTTCGTCGTAAAGCCGCTCGCGGCGCAACGCGGTGAGCAGTTTCGAATCGGCCAATCCCTTGATGGGTGAGCGGTCGTCCAGAATCACGGCCGCGGCCACCACCGGCCCGGCCAGCGGACCACGTCCAGCCTCGTCCACGCCGGCCACCAGCCCGGGCACATCCCAGGCCAGGTGGGCCTGCTCAGCCTTCAAAAACTTTTTCGATCGCATCGGTAGCCAGTTGGGCAGTATCGCGCCGCAGGGTGTGGTGCAACGCCGTGAAGCGCTGTTGCAAAGCTTCGATTCTCTCAGGCGCGTCGAGCCAGTCCAGCACGCCCTGAGCCAGCGCCTGGGGCGACGCCGCCTCTTGCAGGAACTCCGGCACCACAAATTCGCCACACAGAATGTTGGGCAGGCCCACCCAGGGCTGCAGTTGCTTGCGCCGCATGATCTGCCACGACAGCCAGTTCATGTTGTACGCAATCACCATGGGTCGCTTGAACAGCGCGGCTTCCAGCGTGGCGGTGCCGCTGGCGATCAAGGTCACGTCGCAGGCAGCCAGCGCCATGTGCGACTGTCCCGGAATCACCTGAAGCTCGGCTCCCAGGCCTGCGCTGCGGGCAGCGGCTTCGATGCGCTCGCGCAGCGCCGGAACGGCCGGCACCACGAACCGGATGCCCGGCCGTTGGCTGCGCAGGCGCACGGCGGCTTCGAAGAACACTTGGGCAAGGTACTGCACCTCGGAGGCTCGGCTGCCCGGCAGGATCGCCACCACGGTGTCTTCATCGCGCAGACCCAGGGCGACCCTGGCGGCAGATCGGTCCGGCGCCAGCGGTATCACATTGGCCAGCGGATGGCCCACGTAGGTGGCCGCAATGTCATAACGGGCCAGCAGATCGGGTTCAAACGGGAAAATGCAGAGCACATGATCGGCGCTGCGCCGGATCTTCTCGACTCGCTCTGCGCGCCAGGCCCAGACAGACGGGCACACGAAATGCACAGTGCGCACGCCGCTGGACTTCAAATTGGCTTCCAGATCCAGATTGAAGTCGGGTGCGTCGACGCCGATGAACACGTCGGGCCGGTCGGTGGACAACAGACGCTCCTGCAGCTGCGAGCGAATCCCGACGATCTCCCGGTAATGGCGCAGCACCTCGACGTACCCGCGCACCGCCAGCTTTTCGCTGGGCCACCAGGCCTTAAAACCTTGGGCTTCCATCTGCTGGCCGCCGATGCCGAACGACTGCAAGTCGGGCCAGCGCTGCCGCACCCCACCGAGCAAAAGGCCCGCAAGCAGATCACCCGACGTCTCGCCCGCCACCAGGGCAAAACGTTTGGACGACATCATGTCGAGGTCAACGCACGATGCCGCGCTGGGGCGACACCTGACCGAGGAAATTCAACATCATGGTGACTTCGGGCGCCGCTTCGGGCAATTTTTCGGTCAAGGAGCGGATGCGTTCCATCGACTGCTCGAGTTTCAGGTCTTCCCGGTAGAGCGCCTTGTGCATGGCCTTCACAGCTGAAATGCGTTCCGCCGAAAAACCACGACGGCGCAGACCTTCAAAGTTCATGGATCTCGCCTGCGCCGGCTGGCCTTGACACATCACGAACGGCGGGAGATCGGCGAACAACAGCGAGCACATGGCTGTCATGGCATGGGCACCGACGCGCACGAACTGGTGCACCACGGTGAAGCCGCCGAGGATCACCCAGTCGTCCACAACCACGTGGCCTGCGAGCTGCGAATTGTTGGCAAAGATGGTGTGGTTGCCCACCAGGCAGTCGTGCGCCAGATGCACGTAGGCCATGATCCAGTTGTCGTTGCCGATCTGGGTCACGGCGCGGTCGCCCGGCGAGCCAATATTGAAGGTGCAGAACTCACGCACGGTGTTGCGGTCGCCAATCACGAGCTCACACGGTTCACCAGCGTATTTCTTGTCTTGCGGCACCGCACCCAGGGAATTGAACTGGAAGATGCGGTTGTCGCGTCCGATGGTGGTGTGGCCCTCGATCACGCAATGAGCGCCGATCGTGGTGCCGGCACCGACCTTGACGTTCGGGCCGATCACTGTGTAGGGGCCTACTGCGACAGAACTGTCGAGTTCGGCGGCCGGGTCCACCAGTGCGGTGGGGTGGATCAGAGACACAGGGCACCCTCCCCCACCGTCAGGCGATGGTGCGCATGGTGCACATCAGTTCGGCTTCGCAAGCCACTTGCTCACCCACGCGGGTGATGCCCTTGAACTTGAAAATGCCAGCCTTCATGCGGTCCAGCGTCACGTCCATCACCAGTTGATCGCCAGGCTCCACCGGGCGCTTGAAACGCGCACCATCGATGCCGGCGAAGTAGTACACCGTCTTGTCGTCCGGCGTCACGCCCAGGGTGTCGAACGCCAGCAAAGCTGCAACTTGCGCCATGGCCTCAAGCATCAGCACCCCCGGCATCACCGGGCGGTGCGGGAAGTGGCCCACAAAAAACGGCTCGTTGATGGTCACGTTTTTGAGCGCCTTGATGCTTTTGCCTTTTTCAAGCTCCAGTACGCGGTCCACCAGCAGGAACGGATAGCGGTGGGGCAATTGCTTGAGAATCTGGTGAATGTCCATCATGGCTTTGTGTTGTTCTGGAGGGCTTGTTCGATCGCGCGTTCTGCTGCCTTGAGGCGTTCGCGAATGCGGTTGAGCTGCTTGAGGGATGCAGCATTTTTTTCCCACGTCGCATTGTCGTCGATGGGAAACATGCCGGTGTAGTGACCTGGTTTGAGCAGCGAGCGGGTGACGACCGAAGCCGCCGACACATGCACGCCGTCAGCCAGCTTCAAGTGGCCCAGCACCACAGCGCCGCCACCGATGGTGCAGCCCGCGCCAATAGTGGCACTGCCCGCCACCCCCACGCATCCGGCCATCGCCGTATGGGCGCCCACATGAACGTTGTGGCCAATCTGGATCAGGTTGTCGAGCTTCACCCCGTCTTCGATCACGGTGTCATCCAGCGCCCCGCGATCGATGCAGGTATTGGCGCCGATCTCCACGTCGTTGCCAATGCGCACGGCACCCAGTTGTTCGATCTTGATCCACGCACCCTGGTGCGGCGCAAAGCCGAAACCGTCCGCGCCGATGACCACACCCGAATGGAGCACGCACCGTTCGCCCAGGCTGCAGCGCTCGCCCACCGACACGCGGGGGTGCAACAGGGTTTGCGCGCCCACCTGCACATGGTCGCCAAGCACGCAGTGCGCACCGACGCGAGCACCAGCGCCAATGCGCACGCCGGCACCGATGACGGCAAACGCACCCACGTCGACGTTATGAGCCAGTTCGGCGGTGGGGTGCACCGACGCGGTCGGGTGGACGGCCGCTGGAGAAACAGAAGCGTGCTCGCGCCGCCACCACTGAGTGAGGCGGGCGAAGTACAGATAGGGGTCGTCGTTGACGATGCACGCGCCGCGCGCGCTGGCCGCAACGCGAAGCGAGGGCGGAACGATCAGGCAGGCTGCGCGGGTGGTGGCGATCTGGGACGCGTACCGCGCGTTGGCTATGAAAGCCAGGGAATCCGGCTCGGCCGTGGCCAGCGGGGCCAGCCGGCGGATGGCCACGTCGGGTGAGCCGACGAGTTCACCACCGAGGGCTTCGACAATGGAGCCCAGTGGTCTCGACACACCCGGTTCCTGCGGCTTACTTGCTGCCGTTCAAGCCGCTGAGCACCTTGTCGGTGATGTCGTGCTTGGGATTGATGTAGACGGCCTCCTGGATGACCAAGTCGAACTTTTCCGCCTCGGCCACCTGCCGGATGATGCGGTTGGCGCGTTCCAGAACGCTTTGCAACTCTTCGTTCTTGCGCATGTTCAGGTCTTCCTGAAACTCGCGCTGCTTGCGCTGGAAGTCGCGATCTTGCTCCACCAGTTGCCGTTGGCGGGTCGTGCGCTGGCCCTCAGGCAGCGTGGGCGCTTCGCGTTCGAACTTCTCGGACGCTGTCTTGAGTTGAGCAGCCAAGGCCTGCACTTCTTTCTCGCGGCGGGAGAATTCCTGCTCGAGTTTGGTCTGAGCGGCCTTGGCCGAATTGGAGTCGCGCAAGATGCGCTCCAGGTTCACGAAGCCGATGCGCAGGTCTTGCGCGGCAACGCCGAGTGTTGCGAGCCCCAGGGCCACGGCAACGAGCGTCTTGCGGTTGAACAGGCTGGTAAGTGTCTTCATCAAAAGGAGGTTCCGATCTGAAACTGGAATTTCTGGATTTTATCGCCGGTGAATTTCCGGATGGGATTGGCGATGGCGAATCTGAGCGGGCCGACAGGCGAGATCCAGCTCAGGCCCACGCCCACGGAGGCACGCAGGTCTTTGGCATTCGGGCGCGAGTCGTTCTCACCGAACACATTGCCCACGTCCACAAACCCGAACATGCGCAGGCTTCGGTCATTGCCGGCGCCGGGGAATGGAGTGATGAACTCGGCATTGAGCGCAATGCTGCGGTTCCCGCCGATGTTGACCGTATCCGAGGAGCCCGTGACGGGTGAACTGGGGCCCAGGGTGCCTTGCTCAAAACCACGCACAGAACCCAGGCCACCGCCAAAGAAGTTCTTGAACACAGGATATGGGCGACCGCCCAGCCCTTTGCCGAAACCCAGCTCGCTGTTCAGGGCCAGGGTGTACTGCTTGCTCAGCGGGAAATACTGCTGAAACTGATAGTTCGCCTTGACGTAGCGAGCGTCGCCCGCCACGCCGAGTTCGGTGTTGAAACGCTGCAGGCGACCCCGGGTGGGCACCAACGCACTGTCGCGCGTGTCGCGCGACCAACCCACCGTCAGGGGCACGGTATTGCTGGTCTCGCCAAAATCGCGGGCGTAGTCGCGGTAGGCGTCCGGCAGGAAAATACCGGACTCGATCGTTGTCTGCTCGATACCTGCACCAAAGAACACCGTGTCGGCCTCGGTGAAAGGCACGCCAAAGCGCAGCGACGCGCCCTTGGTGATAAGGCGGTAGTCACCCGTGTTGGTGCTCGACTGTGTGTCGTAAGGCCGCGTGGTGCGGAAGTAAGCGTCGATGCTGCGCGAGATGCCGTCGGGCGTGAAGTAGGGGTCCACCGTGCTGACCACCAGTTGGCGGTTGAACTTGCTGGTGTTGATGTCGATGCCCAGGTAGTTGCCAGAACCGAACACGTTCTCTTGGCGAATGCCCGCAATGATCGACAACTCCTCGGCCTGCGAGTAACCCGCACCCAGTGACAGGTTACCCGTGGGTTTTTCCACCACCGAAACGGTAAGGTCAACCTGGTCTGGCGAGCCCGCCACCGGCTGTGTGTCGATGCCGACCTCGGTGAAGAAGCCCAGGCGGTCAACACGGTCGCGGGACAAGCGGATGCGATCGCTGTCATACCAGGCGGATTCAAGCTGGCGGAATTCGCGGCGCACCACTTCGTCTCGCGTGCGGTTATTGCCTTCCACGTTGATACGGCGTACGTACACGCGACGGGCAGGCTGGCCGCGCACCACGAACGAGACGCGCTTGTTCACACGATCGATCTCGGGAGTGGCTTCGACCTGTGCGAACGCGTATCCGAAGGCGCCGAAGTAATCGGTGAATGCCTTCACGGTGCTGGTGACGTCTTCGGAGTTGTAGGCCTCACCGGCGCGCAAGGTCACCAGGGACTTGAACTCTTCTTCCTTGCCAAGATACTCGCCTTCCAGGGCCACCGACGACACCACATAGCGGTTGCCTTCGGTGATGTTCAGCGTGATCGACATATCCTGCTTGTCGGGCGAAATGGCAACTTGCGTGGAGTCAATGCGGAACTCAAGGTAACCGCGGGTGAGGTAGTACGAGCGCAGCGTTTCGATGTCCGCGTTGAGCTTGGCCCGTGAGTACCGGTCGGACTTGGTGTACCAGCTCAACCAGCCACCTGTATCGAGGTCGAACAAGTTGCGCAAGGTCGATTCAGAAAAGGCCTGGTTGCCTACGATCCGGATTTCCTTGATCTTGGCGACATCGCCTTCGACGACGCTGAAATTGAGGTTGACCCGGTTGCGCTCACCCGGTGTGACAGTGGTCACCACTTGGGCCGCATACATGCTCTTGCTGATGTATTGGCGCTTGAGCTCTTGCTCGGCACGGTCAGCCAGCGCCTTGTCGAACGGGCGGCCCTCGGTCAGACCGACGTCGCGCAGAGCCTTGGTCAGCACATCGTTGTCGAATTCCTTGATGCCGGAGAAGCTCACATCGGCCACCGTGGGCCGCTCTTCCACGATCACCACCAGCACATCGCCATTGATCTGCAGGCGAATGTCGCTGAACAGCCCCAAGCCAAACAGCGAACGAATCGCGGTCGAGCCCTTGTCGTCGCTGTACTGGTCACCAATGCGGAACGGCAGCGATGCGAACACCGTGCCGGGCTCAACGCGCTGCAGACCCTCCACGCGAATATCGCGCAAGGTGAATGGATCAACGGCCCAGGCAGGCAGAGCACTCAGCAAGGCGGCCGCGAGCGCTGAAAGGGTCAGGCCACGCAGACCGTTTTTGTTTTTTGTCATGAGGAAAAGTGTTCAGCCAGCCAAGCGGGCCACATCATTGAACAAGGCAACGGACATGAGTGCCATGAGAACCACGACACCTCCGCGTTGCAGGCGCTCCATCCAGACGTCAGACACGCTGCGACCAGTCACACCCTCCCAAAGATAATACATCAGGTGTCCTCCGTCCAAGACCGGCAATGGCAGCAGATTCAGCACCCCCAGACTCACGCTGATGAGAGCCAGAAACAGGATGTAAGAGGTGACGCCCAGGCTGGCCGATTTGCCTGCGTAGTCAGCGATCGTCAGCGGCCCGCTGAGGTTCTTGATCGACGCTTCCCCGATCAGCATGCGCCCCATCATCTTCAGCGTGAGCCATGACACCTCCCAGGTGCGCACCACGCCCTTGAGCAAACCGTCCACCGGCCCATGGCGCACCGTCATCATTTCGGGTGCAGCGCCGACGTAGGCACCAATGCGCCCCACCCACACATCGCCTTGCAATTCGGGAGTTGGCTTGACCATCAGATGGACGGTCTGTCCGTTGCGCTGCACGACCCATTGCTGTTCGCGGGCTTCACCGGCAGCGCCGGTGGACGCGCGGATCAATGCTCGCAGACGCTGGCCATCGGGCACGGCAGCGCCATCCACACTGCGAACGGTGTCCCCGGCCTGCAATCCTGCGGCTGCAGCGGCACCGCCCGCCATCACCTCTCCCATCACAGGCTGCGTCCAGGGTCCCGTGATACCGATCTTCTGGAACAGGCTGGCATCGGCCTCGCGCACATCGAGCTGGGCCAGGGGCAGCAGCACCGAGCGGGACACACCGCCCTCCTGATTGCTGACCCTCAATGTCATGTCCTCACTGGACAGCGCGGCCTGGGTCAGGCGCCAGCGCAGGTCTTCGAAAGAGCCCACGTCGGTGAGGTTGTCCTCATCGGCTCCAGCCTGAGACACCCATTCGCCACCCCGCAGCCCAGCGCCTGCAGCCAACGAGCCGACTGTGGGGCTGGCCAGCACCGGCTTCGGTTCTTCGACGCCGCTCCAGTTCACCACCGCATACAGCAACACGGCCAATAGCAGATTGGCAGCGGGGCCGGCGGCAACGATGGCTGCGCGCGAACGCAGGGGCTGGGTGTTGAAAGCGAGGTGGCGCTCCGCCGCGTCGACCGGCGCCTCGCGTTCGTCCAGCATGCGCACGTACCCGCCCAACGGCAAGGCACACAGCACGAACTCGGTCGGGCTGCCCTTTTTGTGCCATGTCAGCAGCGGTTTGCCAAAGCCCACGGAGAACCGCAGCACCTTCACGCCACAAGCCACTGCCACGCGGTAGTGCCCGTATTCGTGCACAGCAATCAGCAGGCCGAGGGCAACCACAAAAGCAACGAGTGTGAGCATGGTGGGCGGATCGTGAGATGGAAAACGTGTGCTTCAGCCCTGCGCGCCTACGGAGTCAGCGAGACAGGCGCTCGACTTGGGCTTGTGCCAGTTGACGCGCCTGCTGGTCGATGGCCAGCAAGTCGGGCAAGTCGTTGGGCTTGGAGGGCACCAGCGCCTGCAAAGTTGCATCGTTGATGACGTGGATCTGGTCAAAACGCAACCGCTGATCAAGAAACGCCGCCACCGCCACCTCGTTGGCTGCATTGAGCACCGCGGTCGTCCCGATCGGGCCCTTGAGGGAGTTCCACGCCAGCTGAAGCCCGGGAAAACGCAGGTCATCTGGCTTCTCGAAGGTCAACGCTCCCAAGGTGCTGAAATCCAGCGCAGCGGCACCCGACGCAATGCGCTCGGGCCAGGCCAGGCCGTAGGCAATCGGGACCCGCATATCTGGCGTGCCGAGTTGCGCAACCACCGAGCCGTCGTTGTACTGGACCATGGAATGGATCACGCTTTGCGGGTGAATCACCACCTCGATCTGCGCCGGTGCAAGGCCAAAGAGATAACAGGCCTCGATCACCTCAAGCGCCTTGTTCATCATGGTGGCCGAGTCGACCGAGATCTTGCGCCCCATCACCCAGTTGGGGTGCGCGCAGGCTTCATTGGGGGTCACCTGTGCCAGGGTCTGGGGGTCGCGCGTGCGAAACGGTCCACCGGACGCGGTCAACACGATCTTCTCCACCCGGCGCGACCACGACGCCGGATCTTCAGGCAACGACTGAAACACAGCGGAGTGCTCACTGTCGATCGGCAGCAGCGTGGCGCCGCCATCGCGCACCGCCTGCATGAACAACGCGCCGCCCACCACCAGGGCTTCCTTGTTGGCCAGCAGCAGCTTTTTGCCCGCACGCGCCGCCGCCAGGCTGGGCGCCAGGCCGGCTGCACCCACGATGGCCGCCATGACCACGTCCACCTCGGCGTCGGTACACACGTCGCACAGAGCCTGCGCACCCGAGAGAACCTGTACCTTCAAGCCGAGTTCCTGCACCCGATCGGCCAACTGCCTGGCGTGCACCGGGCTCACCATCACGGCATAGCGAGGGGAAAACTGCTGGCACTGCGCCAGCATCAGATCGACCTGCGTGGAAGCCGTGAGGGCAAACACGCTGTAGCGGTCGGGATGGCGGGCCAGCACGTCCAGCGTGCTTGTGCCAATCGACCCGGTGGACCCCAGAATGGTGATGGACTGCTTGGCGTTCATGAAAATCAGAGTGTGGTGAGCATCATCGCCAAAGGCAGCACGGGCAGCAAGGCATCGACACGGTCCAGCACGCCGCCGTGGCCAGGGAGCAGCTTGCTGGAATCCTTCACGCCGGCGCTGCGCTTGACCAGGGATTCCACCAAGTCGCCGACCACGCTCATGGCCACCATGAAGGCCAACGACAACACCGCCAGCAGCGGTCCGAAAGCCCAGAGGCGGGCATACAGGCTGGTTGCGTTGTCCAGGCCTTGCGCGTCGGCCCAAAGCCAGGCTGCCGCCAGCACGAACACGCCGATGAAACCGCTGATGGCGCCTTCCCAAGACTTGCCCGGGCTGATGGTGGGAGCGAGCTTGCGCTGCCCAAATGCCTTGCCTCCGAAGTAGGCGGCAATGTCGGCCATCCAAACCAGCAGCAGCACCGACAGAAGAAAGCCCAATCCCATGAGGCGGGCCTGCACCATGGCGAGCCACGCGCAGCCGATCAAGACCAATCCCAACCACAGGCGCAGACCGGCAGGCCATGCGCTCCAGCCTGACACACCGCGCGCGAGCATGGCCATGGACAACACGACCCAAAGCGCCCCCACGCACATCCACAAGGCGCGCCACGATTGGTTGAGCCCGCCCGAGAGCCAGATGGCGGCCAAGACCACACCCAGACCCAGGCCGAACAAGAGCGCCGGACGTGAGCCCACCCCATTGAGACGCGCCCATTCCCATCCGGCCGCCACGAGGAGCAGCAGCGTGAGGGCCGCAAAGGGTTCGATGGAGGGATAAAACAGCGCGGGCAACAAGACCACCAGCAGCAGCAAGGCGGTGATGACGCGCTGCTTAAGCATGTCGGTGGCCACTCACCGCCAGCGGGGGCTCGGCATGGCCGAGCTGCTCTGGCGTCTGGCCAAACCGACGCTCGCGGCTGGCGTACTCCAGCAAGGCTCGGTCCAACTCCGCTTCGTCGAAGTCCGGCCACAGGCATTCGGTGAAGACCAGTTCTGTGTAAGCCGCCTGCCACAGCAGGAAGTTGCTGATGCGCAGCTCGCCGCCGGTGCGGATCAGGAGGTCGGGGTCGGGCACATGGGCCAGGGCCAACTCACTGTTGAGGCTTGACTCGGTGATCTCGCGCCCTTGCGCGGCCAGCCGCTGGGCGGCCTGTGCCACGTCCCAGCGTCCGCCGTAGTTGAAGCAGACATTGAGCACGAGCTTGTGGTTGTGCGCCGTGTCGCGCTCGGCAGCCACCAGGCCTTGCACAACGCGGTTGGACAGCCCACGTCTATCACCGGGAAAGTGCAGGCGCACGCCATTGCCACTGAGCGAGGGCACCTCTCGCGAAAGAGCCAGCACCAGCAGGTCCATCAGGCTGGATACCTCTTCCACGGGGCGGTTCCAGTTTTCAGAAGAGAACGCAAACACCGTCAGCACAGCGATATCGCGCTCCAGGCATGCCTGGACGACGCGGCGCAGTGCTTCAACCCCCTGTTTGTGTCCGGCCACGCGGGGCAACCAGCGCTTCTGCGCCCATCGACCATTGCCGTCCATCACGATGGCGACGTGCCGGGGCGCTGAGGGCGCGGGCACGTCTGGTTTGGAACTGGGCTGGGGCATGTATTGCAGTGCGTGGAGTTGCTGACAGACCTGCGGTCAGACCGCCATGATGTCCTGTTCCTTGCCGGCCACGAGGCGGTCCACCTCGTTGATGACGCGATCGGTGAGCTTCTGGATGTCTTCTTGAGAGCGGCGATCGTCGTCCTCGGACGCCAGCTTTTCCTTCACCAGTTTCTTCACCTGTTCGTTGGCATCGCGACGCAGGTTGCGGATCGCGATCTTGGCGGCCTCACCGTCACCTCGCACGACTTTGGTGAGTTCCTTGCGGCGTTCTTCGGTCATGGGTGGCATTGGCACCCGGATCAGGTCGCCCTGGCTTGAGGGGTTCAAGCCCAGGTCAGACTCCCGGATGGCTTTCTCGATCTTGGCCCCCATGCCTTTTTCCCAGGGCGCCACACCGATCGTGCGCGAATCGAGCAACGTGAGGTTGGCCACCTGAGACAGCGGCAGCATGGAGCCGTAGTAGTCCACGTGCACGGTGTCGAGCAGCGCGGGATTGGGGCGACCCGTGCGGATCTTGGTCAGTCCATTCTTGAACGCTTCAACCGACTGCATCATCTTGTGCTCGGCGGTTTTGCGAATGTCATCAACGCTCATGAAAACTCCTCATTTCAGCAAGTGGTGCGCGCCTTGGGGCGTCACACGTGAACCAGCGTGCCTTCGTCCTTGCCCATCACCACATCGCGCAATGCACCGGGCTTGAAGATCGAAAATACCTTGACCGGCAGCTTCTGATCGCGGCACAGCGCAAACGCCGTGGCATCCATGACCTGCAGGTTCTTGCTCATGGCCTCGTCGAAGCTGATCGAGGCATAGCGGGTTGCTGTTGGGTCCTTGTTGGGATCGGCGCTGTACACGCCGTCCACCTTGGTGGCCTTGAGCACGATCTCGGCGCCGATCTCGGCGCCACGCAAGGCGGCAGCCGTATCGGTGGTGAAGAACGGATTGCCCGTGCCGGCAGCAAAAACCACGACCTTGCCCTCTTCCAGGTACTGCAGCGCCTTCGGGCGCACATAAGGCTCGACCACCTGCTCGATGGCGATCGCCGACATCACGCGGGCCACCAAACCGGCTTTGTCCATGGTGTCGGCCAGCGCCAGCGAGTTCATCACGGTGGCCAGCATGCCCATGTAGTCGGCTGTGGCGCGGTCCATGCCGACCGAACCACCCGCCACGCCACGGAAGATGTTGCCTCCGCCGATGACGATGGCCACCTGTACGCCCAGGCGGGTGACTTCTGCGATTTCTTCCACCATGCGCACGATGGTGGCCCGATTGATGCCAAAGGCGTCGTCGCCCATGAGGGCTTCACCCGACAACTTCAACAGAATCCGTTTGTAGGCAGGCATGTGACAACTTTCAGGAAGCGAAAACACTAAATTCAACCGGCAAGTGTACCGAGGAGCCACCCCTCCCTCGGTGCCAGTTACACACAAGACAACGGGCCTTGCGGCCCGTCGTGTTGTTCAGGACAGCAACGGCTGCCGCAACAGAACGCTCAGGCGCCCTTGGCTGCAGCAACTTGGGCGGCCACTTCGGCAGCAAAGTCGTCCACCTTTTTCTCGATGCCCTCGCCGACCACATACAGGGTGAAACCCTTGACGGTGGTGCCGACGGCTTTGAGCATGGCTTCGACGGTCTGCTTGTCGTTCTTCACGAAGGGCTGATTGAACAGCGACACTTCCTTGAGATACTTCTGCACAGCGCCGTCGATGCGCTTGGCCACAATCTCGGCGCTTTGTGCCGACTTGCCGGCTGCCACCAGTTCCTTGTTGGCCTCATCCGCCTTGGCCGTGGCCACCGAGCGCTCGCGCTCGATGAACTCGGCGGGCACGTCATTGCTGGTCAGGGCGACGGGCTTCATGGCGGCCACGTGCATGGCGACGTCCTTGGCAGCGGCTTCTTCGCCGTCAAACTCCACCACCACACCGATGCGGGTGCCGTGCAGGTAGCCGGCCAGTTTGGTCGAGCCGCTGTAGGCCTTGAAACGGCGGAACGACATGTTCTCGCCGATCTTGCCGATCAGGCCCTTGCGCACGTCTTCCAGAGTGGGGCCGAAGCCGTCCTGGCTGTAAGGCAGCGCGCCCAGCGCGGCGACATCGGCCGGCTGGTGCTTGGCCACGAGCTGAGCGGCAGCGTTGGCCAGGGCCAGGAAACTGTCGTTCTTGGTGACGAAGTCGGTTTCGCAGTTGACTTCGATCAGGCCACCTGTGGTGCCTTCGATGAAGCTGGCCACGACGCCTTCAGCCGTCACGCGGCTGGCGGCCTTGCCGGCCTTGGTACCGAGTTTGACGCGCAGCAGTTCTTCGGCCTTGGCCATGTCGCCTTCGGCTTCGGTCAGGGCTTTCTTGCACTCCATCATGGGAGCGTCGGTCTTGGCGCGCAGTTCAGCGACCATGCTTGCGGTAATTGCCATCTGTATTCTCCTTGGCGCCGCCTCACGCTGGTGGGTGAGATCGGCCATGTTCAATGATCGGTTTTCGGTGTGAAAAAGGGGCTCACGAGCCCCTCTTTCATGGGAGCAACGCCTTCAAGCGGCGGTGTTTTCCTTGACTTCGACGAACTCGTCGGCGCCTTCGGCGGCAACAGCCTTCACAACATCGTTGACGGCGTTGCTGCGGCCTTCGAGGATGGCGTCGGCGATGCCACGGGCATACAGAGCCACGGCGCGCGCCGAGTCATCGTTGCCAGGGATCACGTAGTCGATGCCCACGGGAGAGTGGTTGGTGTCCACCACACCGACCAGCGGGATGCCCAGCTTCTGCGCTTCAAGCACGGCGATCTTGTGGAAGCCCACATCGATCACGAAGATGGCGTCGGGCAAGGCGGTCATGTCCTGAATACCGCCGATGTCCTTTTCCAGCTTTTCCATTTCGCGGGAGAAGGTCAGTTGCTCCTTCTTGGTCATGCTGTCCAGGCCACCTTCTTTCTGGGCTTGCATGTCCTTCAGACGCTTGATCGAGGTCTTGACGGTCTTGAAGTTGGTGAGCATGCCGCCGAGCCAGCGCTGGTCGACGAAGGGCACGCCGGCGCGGCGGGCTTCCTGGGCAACGATGTCGCGCGACTGGCGCTTGGTACCCACCATCAGGATGGTGCCGCGGTTGGCGGAGAGCTGACGCACGAACTTGGCTGCGTCTTCAAACAGAGGCAGCGTCTTTTCGAGGTTGACGATGTGGATTTTGTTGCGGTGGCCGAAGATGTACGGAGCCATCTTGGGGTTCCAGAAGCGGGTTTGGTGACCAAAATGGACACCGGCTTCCAGCATTTCGCGCATGGAGATTGACATGAGTTAACTTTCCAGAGGTTGAGTCTAAAATCCAGCCCCGATCACCTGTTGGCCACCCAATCGATTCTGATTAGGTCGCCGCAGACGACACCCGGTTGGGCTGGTTTGCGATTTGCCCTGCGAGTTCGGTGGGACTGCTGTCCCGCCTGTCACTTGCAAAGCCTGTCGATTATAGCAGTCTGGCCTCCCCCTTCAGCCATCACCACCGGGCGTGCCACTTGTGGGCGGCCCGGCAACTTTGCGTGCCTCCGCCCATGCCCGACACCGTGCCAAGTGCATTGAGCCTCGAACGCCGCCTGCCGCTCACCGGCAGAATGCAGTTTTCAGGGAGTCACGTTTGAAAATCGCGATCGTAGGAGCGGGCGTCGTGGGCATTGCCTGCGCGCACGAGTTGTCACAGGACGGACACGAGGTTACTGTCTTCGAGCGGCGCAGCACGGTGGCCGAGGAAGCCAGCTTTGCCAATGGAGCGCTCATCGCTCCAGGCTGGACGGCGCCATGGGCGCAAGACCAACGGCGGCTCGCATGGCCCTGGTCTGCCAGCGGCGCAGGCCTTCAGCTGTCGCGCCTGCCTCGTGGGAGAGAATGGAGCTGGCTATGGCAATGGCGGCGTGCCGGCCAGAGTTCGCAGATGCTGTCGAACCACGCGCAGATTCACCGATGGCTGCGCTACAGCCAGGAATGCCAGCAGGCGATCACCGATCAGTACCAGTTTGAACACGATCGCAGCCACGGCATGCTGGTGCTGCTGCGCAGCGAGCCGGAAGCCGCAGCGGCCGAGGCCCCATTGGCACAACTGCGCGACCTTGGGCTGACGCCCAGGTTGCTCTCGGCCGATGAGGCCCGCGCCTTGGAGCCCGCGCTCAACACCGAAACGCCATTGCACGGCGCTGTTGAACTCGGCGGGGAGGCTGTGGCCAATTGCAGGGAATTCGCCGTGTTGTTGCGCGCCCAGGCTCAGGGGATGGGCTGCCGCTTCGAGTTCAACACCATCGTCAGCCGCATCGAACCGCAATTGACTGCCGGTGTGAACCTGACACTCACCCACACCGCCTCCCACCCGTCCGGCAAGACCTCGGACGACACGGCTCAGCGCTTCGATGCCGTGGTGGTCTGCACAGGCGTGGCCGCTGCAGGCATGCTTTCACCGTTGGGCTTGAAATTGCCGCTGCAACCGGTGGTCGGTCATTCGCTGAGTGCCGCGGTGCGCGAACCCATGGATGCACCGCAATCGGCGGTGCTGGATGCGCGGCACGGCATTTCCATCGCCCGCCTCGGCCAGCGCGTGCGCGTGGCCGGCGGAGCCGAGTGGGGACGCGAATCCGGCCCGCCTTCAAAAGCCGGACTGCAACGCTTGTACCGCGCGCTCTCCGATTGGTTTCCGGGCGCTGTCCGCCTGGGCGGGCCGGCCGGCAGCGTGCAGGAATGGCGGGGCGTGCAGGCTACCGTGCCCGATGGAATGCCACTGATCGGCGCGAGCCGGCTACCCGGCATCTGGCTGAACCTGGGTCACGGACAAGTCGGGTGGTCCGTGGCATGTGGTGCCGCGAGGGCACTCTCCGACCGCATCGAAGGCCGCGCACCAGACATCGACCTGGGTGCCTGTTCACCCCAACGCTACGGACTTTGAGCCAGACTGGAGCCCATGCGAATCATCAACAACGATCGACTTGAGCCCCTCTTTGACACGACGGCCACACGGGCCATCGAGCGTGCAGTCCAGGCCACCCTGCCCCACCACGCCCTGATGGCGCGGGCCGGTCTGGCAGTCGCGCGGCTCGCGCAGGCGCTGGCGCCCCATGCCCGCTGCATCTGGGTGGCTTGTGGGCCAGGCAACAACGGGGGGGATGGCTTGGTGGCCGCCACGCATCTGCACGCGTGGGCGCGGCAGTCCGGCAGCGCACTGCAAGTGGTGGTTACCCATGCCGCGGACCCCGCGCGTTTGCCTCCAGACGCGCGCCAGGCATTGGTCGCCGCGCAAGCCGCAGGCGTTGCGTTCCAGTCGGCCCCACCGGATGAAGCCGACCTTGCGATCGACGCGCTGCTGGGCATCGGCGCCATACGTCCACTGAGAGGAACGCTCGCCACCTGGCTGGCCAGGCTGCGCACCAGCGCTGCGCCGGTGTTGTGCGTGGACCTGCCCAGTGGCCTGCACGCCGACACCGGTATGCTGACGGCGATGGAGCACGACGGGAATGACACAGCCATCGCCACGAGGCACGGACCGCGCCACACCCTGTCGTTGCTGACCTTGAAACCGGGGTTGTTCACCGGGGGTGGGCGAGACGCGGCAGGCCAGGTCTGGTTCGACGATCTGGGTGCAACACCTCCTGTGGACGTGCCCCTTGCAGCCAGGTTGTCAGGCTTGGTGGTGCATGCCGACGCCAAAGTGTTCATGCCGCACACGAGCCACAAAGGCAGCTTTGGTGATGTGGTGATCGTCGGTGGCCAGGGCCTGGCCACGAACGGCGCGGGCATGACGGGCGCGGCGGTGCTGGCTGCCCGAGCGGCGTTGCACGCTGGCGCTGGAAGGGTGTTCGTCGGGCTGCTGGAAGCCGGCTCGCAAAGCGAAACGACCTGGGATCCCGTGTGCCCAGAACTCATGTTTCGCAGACCCGACGCCTGGCTTGACACCGCCCTGCTGCGGCGAGCCAGCGTTGTCTGCGGTTGCGGGGGTGGAGCGTCAGTGGCTGCGATGCTGCCCCGGTTGTTGTCCAGTGCCACCAGGTTGGTGCTGGACGCCGATGCGCTCAACGCCATCGCACGAGACGCCAACCTGCAAGCACAACTGACACACCGCCAGGGACGCGGCTGGATCACCGTGCTCACCCCGCATCCGCTGGAAGCAGCGCGGCTGCTCGGCACCGACACCACCCAGGTCCTGTTCGACCGTCTGCAGGCCGCTCAAACCATCGCCGCGCAGTTCGGCGCCATGTGTGTGCTCAAGGGTTCGGGCACGGTGATCGCCGCACCGAACGAGACCACCCGCATCAATCCCACCGGCAACGCTGCGCTCGCCACGGCGGGCACCGGCGATGTATTGGCGGGCATGATCGGCAGTGCCTTGGCGCGTCCGGTTTCGTCGCCCGAAGAGGCACTGGCTCGTGTGGCCAGCGCAGTGTTCCAGCATGGCTGGCTGGCGGATCACTGGAATGACGGCGAAGGGTCGACCCCGCAACGTCCGTCGCTGGTGGCGGGAGAACTGGCCTTACGCGCCAGACCCGTCGGTTGACGCAGGATGGGCGATCAGCCCAGGATCATCAGCCCGACCTGCAGCAGGATGATGAGCACCAGCACCGACAAGTCGACACCGCCCACAAGCGGGATCACTCGGCGAATCGGGCGCAGCAGGGGCGCACACAATCGATCCAGCGTGACCATCACCGGCGACTGCGGCTGCACCCATGACAGGATGGCGTAGCCGATCAACAGGATCATGAGGCCCTGCAACAGCGTGCGCACCAGAATGCGCAGGGCCATGGTCAGGATGGTGACCAACCAAGTGGCCGGCGATGCCGAGACCTCCGACACGCCGGTTGCCAGCATCAGCCAGATGCCGCCATACGCCAATGCCAGCAGCACGGCAGACAGAAGGCTGCCCCAGTCGATGCGGCTCTGCGCCAACGCACGCGGCAGGATGCGCCGCACGGGTTGGACCAGCCAATCGGTCACGGCAATCGCAAAGCGCCCGGGTTGCGCCGACATGTGCACGCGCAGGTGGTTCATCCAGGCACGCAGCAAAGCCATCGCCATCAGGAAAAAGAACAGGGTTTCGAGCAGGAAGAAAACGATGCGCATGCGTTGCTGGTGTGTAGTGAGAGCGAGAAACGGGTGAGCCGATGCGAGGCTCAGGCGCCCGCCAACCGCAACGGCGGGCGAGGCACGCGGGGATCGGGCTCGCGGCCCGCGGCCAGGCGCTCCATGGCGGCAGCGCGAGATGCCTCCAGGAAGTCCAGCATGATCGGCGAGCTGTCGGCGAGCGCGTGGCGACCGTGATGGAACTCCGGATGCCACTGAACACCTCGGGCGTAAGCGTCGCCGGTCCAGCGAATCGCCTCCACCATGCCGTCCAGCGTCGACACGGCCTCGACCACCATGCCCTTGCCGAGTTCGGCGACCGCCTGGTGATGGATGCTGGTCACACGCAACTGTGAGGCATTGGGGTACAGCCTGGTCAGCGCGGTGCCTTGCAGAAAGGTCACGTCGTGTTCGAGCTGGTCGTACAGGTCGGTGTCCACATGGGAATGAGCCGCGGGACACTGGGTGGGGATGTCCTGGTACAGCGTGCCGCCAAACGCCACATTGAGCAGTTGCGCACCGCGGCACACACCCAGCACCGGCTTCTTCTGCGCCAGGAAGGTCCTCAGCAACGCCAGTTCGTACTTGTCGCGCACCACGTCGCCCTGCCAGCGCGGGTCGATTGGTGTCTGCCCGTAAGACTGAGGAGCCACATCGGCTCCGCCCTGCAACACCAGTGCGTCGAGCTCCTGCACAACATGCTCCACTTTGAGGTGGCGCGCAGCGTGCTTGCTGTCGTGCGCGACGGCTGGGACCATGAACGCAATGGCCCCGTGCTCCATGATCCAGTGAGCCAGCGACTGTTCGATGTATTGCAGATTCTTGTTGCGAAAACCCAGCTCCGAGGGCACGTGGTAGAGCAGTCGGGCCGACACACCAATGCGCAGCGGACGCTCGGTGGACATCGGAGGTACCTTGGGCAGCGCGGCCTTCACCGGCCGCGATCGGACGTGGCTGGTCGATGGGGCTTCCAATGCAGCGGACTTGGAAGCGGTCTTCTTTGGCGCAGCGCTCACGGTGTGCAGCCCTTCAACGACGACTCTTGCGTGGCTGATTGGCGGTGCTGCGTGCACCACCTCGGTCAGACTTCTTGCCTGCGGCCTTCTTTACCGCTGCCTTGACTTCCATCGCCGGCGCGCGCGGCGCGCGCTCCTGGCGGCCCGAGGGCGCGACATCGGAGCCGCGACCCCGATGGGGCTTGCCCCCACGCCCGGCTCCGGTGGCCCCGTCTGCAGGGCCAGCTTGACCCGTCTTGTCGCGCATGGCTCGCAGTACAAGGTCGTCGTCGCCGCTGACAAGGCGGAAATCGATGCGCCGACCATCCAGGTCCACCCTGCTCACCTGCACCTGCACGCGCGTGCCCAGGGCATAACGAATGCCCGTTCGCTCGCCACGCAATTCCTGCCGCGCTTCGTCAAAGCGGAAGTACTCACCCCCGAGCTCGGTGATGTGCACCAAGCCTTCAACGTACATGGCGTCGAGCGTGACGAACAGTCCGAAGCTGGTCACCGAACTCACGACACCGCTGAACTCCTCGCCCAGGTGCTCGCGCATGTACTTGCACTTGAGCCAGGCCTCCACGTCGCGGCTGGCCTCGTCGGCGCGGCGCTCGTTGGCACTGCAGTGCAGGCCGGCAGCCTGCCAGGCCAACGTATCGACAGAAGGCTTCTTCGCCACCTCGCCTACCGCCAAAGGCTTGGCTCGACTGGCCAGGCGTTTGCTCAGCTTGGCATGCGCCTCGCCCGGTGTGGGCAGCGCAGGCAACTCATAGCGCTTGCGCGCCAGGATCGCCTTGATCACGCGGTGCACCAGCAAGTCGGGATAGCGGCGGATCGGGCTGGTGAAGTGCGTGTAGGCCTCGAAGGCCAGGCCAAAGTGACCGCTGTTGACAGGCGTGTAAATGGCCTGCTGCATGGATCGCAGCAGCATGGTGTGGATTTGCTGCGATTCGGGCCGGTCCTTGGTTGCGGCCGCAATCTTCTGGAAATCGGCCGGCTTGGGGTTGTCGCCAATGGTCTGCGACACGCCCATGGCTTTGAGGTAATTGCGCAGGATTTCCTGCTTCTCGGGCGTGGGACCTTCGTGCACGCGGAACAAGCCAGTGTGCTTGCCTTCGCTGATGAAGTCGGCCGAACAGACGTTGGCGGCGAGCATCGCTTCTTCAATCACCTTGTGGGCGTCATTGCGGGTGCGCGGAATGATCTTCTCGATGCGACCCGACTCATCGCAGACGATCTGCGTCTCGGTGGTCTCGAAGTCCACCGCACCCCGCTCGCCACGCGCTGCCAGGAGCGCGCGGTACACGTCGTGAAGATTCAGCAGATAAGGCACCAGTGCCTTGCGCTGACTCGCCTCGGGCCCACGCGTGTTCTGCAGGATGGCCGCCACTTCGGTGTAGGTGAAGCGCGCGTGACTGAACATCACCGCTGGATAAAACTGATAAGCATGGACCTCACCCTTGGCGTTGACCAGCATGTCGCACACCATGCAAAGGCGCTCCACACCCGGGTTGAGCGAGCACAGGCCGTTGGAGAGCTTCTCCGGCAGCATGGGGATCACCCGGCGCGGGAAGTACACCGAGGTCGCGCGGTCGTACGCATCGATGTCGATGGCCGAGCCTGTCTGAACATAGTGGCTCACATCGGCGATGGCGACCAGCAAACGCCAGCCCTTGCCCTTGCCAACCTTGGCCGGCTCGCAATACACCGCGTCGTCGAAATCGCGTGCGTCTTCACCATCGATGGTGACCAGGGGCACATCGCGCAGATCAACACGGTCCTTGTGATCGGCTGCGCGCACATGATCGGGCAGTGCACGTGCCTGCGCCATGGCGGCGTCCGAGAACTCGTGAGGCACACCGTATTTGCGCACTGCAATCTCGATCTCCATGCCGGGGTCGTCGATCTCGCCCAGCACTTCCTTCACGCGACCCACCGGCTGCCCGTACAGCGCAGGTGGCTCGGTGAGTTGCACCACCACCACCTGGCCCGGCTTGGCCGAACCGGTGGCCCCCTTGGGGATCAACACGTCCTGCCCATAGCGCTTGTCTTCGGGCGCCACCAGCCACACACCGCTCTCCTGGAGCAGGCGGCCGATGATGGGGGAATCGGAACGTTCGACGATTTCCGTCACGCGTCCTTCGGGGCGACCTTTGCGGTCGAGGCGCACGACACGGGCTTTGACCCGGTCCTTGTGAAGTACGGCTCGCATCTCGTTGGAGGGCAGATAGATATCGGCCTGACCATCGTCGCGGATCACAAAACCATGGCCGTCCCGATGACCGGAGACGACACCTTCATATTCGGCCAACAGGCTGTTTTTTTCGTTCACTTTTTCTCTGCTATAATTTCGTTTTTCCTGAAATGCCCAGGTGGCGGAATTGGTAGACGCACTAGTTTCAGGTACTAGCGCTGAGAGGCGTGGAGGTTCGAGTCCTCTCCTGGGCACCAATCATAAGGGCTTGCAAACGTGATGTTTGCAAGCCCTTTTCTTTTGTCTCAACGCAAAAAAGCGCACAACCGCCTGTTGACACGTTGATGGCATGCTCCGAAATTCGGAGCATGTGTTGCTGGACAGCTGCCGCGCTGCTTGGAGTCACCAACTGACCGTCATTCAGCATCAAATCGGGACCGCCAAGAGGTCGTGTCCCTGCGCTGCGACAACCCGAGCCTTGGTGAATTCACCCACCTTCAAAGTCTTGCTGATCTTCTCGGGCGGCAGCAAACGCACCAATCCGTCGATCTCTGGCGCGTCCGCGTAACTGCGACCAATGCCGCCCTTCTTGCCCATGCCGGGCGCCGAATCCACCAGCACCTGCATGGTCGCGCCAACGCGCTGCTGCAGCTTGTCGGCCGACACGGCTTCAGCCACCGCCATGAAGCGCGCCCGGCGCTCTTCACGCAAGGCATCGGGCACAGCATCAGGCAATGCATTGGCCGTAGCGCCGGGAACAGGAGAGTAGGCAAAACAACCCGCTCGGTCGATGCGCGCTTCGCGAAGGAAGTCCAGCAAATGATCGAACTCGGCCTCCGTCTCGCCGGGAAAACCAGCGATGAAAGTGCTGCGCACAACGATCTCAGGGCACAGCTCGCGCCAGCGCGCGATGCGCTCGAGGTTCCTTTCACCACTGGCCGGCCGCTTCATGCGACGCAACACATCGGGGTGGCTGTGTTGCAGCGGCACGTCGAGATACGGCAGGCACAGACCTTCTGCCATGAGCGGGATGATCTCGTCCACGTGTGGGTACGGGTACACATAGTGCAAGCGAACCCAGGCTCCATAGCCTTTGGCCAACTCACCCAGTGAGCGCACCAGGTCGAACATGCGCGTCTTGACCGGCTTGCCATCCCAGAAGCCAGTGCGGTACTTCACATCCACGCCATACGCCGAGGTGTCCTGGCTGACCACCAGCAGTTCCTTCACGCCCGCCTCGAACAACTTGCGCGCCTCCGTCAGCACGTCCCCGATCGGGCGACTTACCAGATCACCGCGCATGGAGGGAATGATGCAGAAGGTACAGCGGTGGTTGCAGCCTTCACTGATCTTCAGGTAGGCGTAGTGGCGCGGCGTGAGCTTGATGCCCTGCGGCGGCACGAGATCCACAAACGGGTCGTGAGGCTTGGGCAGATGCAGATGCACCGCGGTCATCACCTCGTGCGTGGCATGCGGGCCGGTCACGGCCAGCACGCTGGGGTGCATCTGGCGCACAAGGTTGCCCCCGCCCTCGCCTTCGCGCGCGCCCAGGCAACCGGTCACGATGACCTTGCCGTTCTCGGCCAGGGCTTCACCTATGGTGTCCAGGCTTTCGCGCACGGCGTCGTCGATGAAGCCGCAGGTGTTGACGATCACCAGATCGGCGCCGGCAAACGTCTTGGAGGTTTGGTAGCCCTCGGCGCTGAGCTGCGTGAGGATGAGTTCGGAGTCGGTCAGTGCCTTGGGGCAACCCAGGCTGACAAAACCGACTTTGGGGGCCGCGTTGGCGACCGGGACAAGCGTTTCAGACATGCCCCGATTGTCTCAGACCTGCTGCAACGCCGCAGAGGAGCGGATGATCCGGCTCCGGGCCGCTCCAAGCCGGATCAGCCCAGCAGCGGAGTGGGGGCCATGCTTCAGCGTTTGAGCCCCAGAGCGGCCAGCATCTGCTCGCTGTTCTTCTGCATCTGCTCCTGCATCTGGGTGAACGCGCTGCGCGACTGCTCCAGGTAGGTGCCCATCATGCCCTGCATCATGGGCGACTGCACGTTCATGAACTGCTTCCAGGCCTCGGGATTCACACCGCTGGACTGCTCGGTCATCTTGTGCTGCAGGTCCATGAAGATCTGCACGTTCTTCTCCAGGTAGGCGCCCATGAAGTCCTGCATGGCGTGTCCGTAGAAGCGAATGATGTTGGCCAGCACCTGCTCGGTGAAGATGGGCACGCCGGCGGTTTCCTCCTCCAGAATGATCTGCAGCAGGATGCTGCGCGTGAGGTCGTCGTTGGTCTTGGCATCGCGAACCACGAAAGGCTCGTTGTCCATCACGAGCGTCTTGACCTCGGCCAGCGTGATGTACGACGAAGTATCGGTGTCGTACAGACGCCGGTTCGGGTACTTCTTGATGACGCGCACAGCGGGCTGGCTGCCACTCTCGGCCTTGTTTTTTTGCACTGATGGATCTTTCTGGAAAGAAGGGGACGAACCACCGGATACGACCGGGGGTTCACAGGTCATTCTAGAAACGCTTGAACGCCACCGCAGCATGGGTTTTCCCTGTGCATGCTAACGATCTCCGCGCTTTTCAGGAGAACAATCCGAGCCGGCCACAAAAAAGCCCGACTCGGGGTCGGGCTTGGTTGCTGGATGCTTTGCATCCGGAATAATTTGGTAGGCGCGATTGGACTCGAACCAACGACCCCCACCATGTCAAGGTGGTGCTCTAACCAGCTGAGCTACGCGCCTACAAACGATTCGAAGCTGCGAAGTATAGCAGCACTTCAAGAGCGCTTTCAGCGCCGGCGAACAACGCGCACGCCCGGCACATCGCCCACCACCGCCATGGCCCTGGCGACCTGCCGTGCATCGGTCACTTCGATGGTGAAAGTCATCCAGGCCACGCCTCGCACCGACTGGGTCTGCACGCCGATGACGTTCATCTTCTCCCGGGCAAACACGTCCGAAATGTCGCGCAGCAAGCCCTGCCGATCCTGCGCCTCGATCCCCACATCCACCGGGTACACCGCGGCCTGTCCGTCCCGACCGGCACCGGTCTGGCCGCTCCACTGCACCTCGATCACGCGGTCCGGGCTCTTGCGTTGCAGGTGCGCGAAATCGGTGCAGTCAACGCGGTGGATGCTCACGCCCTTGCCTCGGGTGACGAACCCGCCGATCTCGTCGGGTGGTGCCGGTTTGCAGCACTTGGCCAACTGCGTCATGAGTGAATCCACGCCCACGACCAGCACGCCACCGGCCGATACGCCGGAATTCTTGCGCGGCTTCTTGAGCCACACGGGCATTTCGTCGGGTGCGGCCACTTCGGGCGGACGCAAATGCTGTTCGATGGCGCGCAGCGACAACTCGTCCTTGCCCACCTGCTCAAACAGTTCCTGCGCCGACGCCAGGCCCATGGCAATCGCGAGATCGTCCAGCTTCAGCGCAGTCTTGCCTTCACGCTGCAGCAGTTTTTCCACCGCTTCGCGCCCGCGCGCCACGGTCTCTTCCATGGCTTGCGCGTTGAACCAGGCGCGCACCTTGCTCTTGGCACGGTGGCTGACCAGATAGCCCAACTCGCCATTGAGCCAGTCACGCGAAGGCCCGCCCTCCTTGGCAGCCGTGATCTCCACGGTCTGGCCGTTTTGCAGCGGCGTGTTGAGCGTGACCATGGCCCCGTCCACGCGCGCGCCGCGGCAGCGATGCCCGAGGTTGGTGTGCACCGTGTAGGCGAAGTCGACCGCGGTGGCGCCCCGGGGCAATTCGACGATGGCCGCGTCCGGCGTGAGCACGTAGATGCGGTCATCGAACAGGCCCTGGGCCGTCCCACTGAGGTCCCGCTCCCAGGCCAGCAGTTGGCGCAGCACGGCGATCTTGGCGTCGTAGTCGGAACTGGCCGACACACCCGCATACCCCTTGGATCCGGCCTCCTTGTAAGCCCAGTGCGCGGCCACACCGTGCTCGGCGTGGTCGTGCATCGCCTGCGTGCGGATCTGTATCTCGAACGCCCTGCCCTGAGCGTCGCGCACCACGGTGTGCAAGGACTGGTAGCCATTGGGCTTGGGCTTGGCGATGTAGTCGTCGAACTCGTCAGCCACCGGCACGAACTGGGCGTGCACATGCGCCAGCACGGCATAGCAGTCGCCCACCTGCGGCACGATCACCCGCAGCGCGCGGATGTCGAACACCTGATCAAAGTCGAGCGACTTGCCACGCATCTTCTTGACGATGCTGTAGATGTGTTTGGGTCGACCTTGCACGGAGGCCGACACACCTTGCTGCTGCAGATCATTTTCAAGTTGTTGGCGCACCTGCTCCACATGAGCTTCACGCTCGGCGCGCTTCTCGTCGAGCAGGCGGGCCACTTCCTTGTAGGTCTGCGGCTCCAGGAAACGGAACGCCAGGTCTTCCATTTCCCACTTGATCTGCCAGATGCCCAAGCGGTTGGCCAAGGGCGCAAACACATGCAGCGACTCGCTGGCGAGAGCCTGCCCCGGATCGTTCTTGCTGGCAGCGAAGTAGCGCAACGTCTGCAGGCGGGAGGCCAGGCGCAGCATGACCACGCGCAGGTCGCGCGAGAACGCCAGCAGCATCTTTCGCACATTCTCGGTCTGGTTGGCCGCCAACTCCGACATGGGCCCCTTGTTAGGGGCTGCCACCATGGGATCCAGCGTTGCCAGACGTTCCTCTTCCTTTTTCGCCTGCACCTCGGCGGTCTTGATGCGCGCCTGACGCTGCAGTTGCACGAGCTTGGTGGTCTCCAGTGCCAGCGCGGCGAAGTTTTCGCCGAAGGCCTTGGTGATGACCTCGTGAGGCCGGTTCAGGTACTGACAGGCATAGACCAGGTAGGCTGCGGCCTGCATGGCCTCGGAGCCACCGATGTCGGACAGCACATTGGCCACCGCATCGGCGTGCGCAAGGATGTTCTCACCCGTGTCGAGTTCCTCGTGGGACAGCAAAGGTTCGGCAAAGGCCCGCGCTCGCGGCAAGGCCTGCGCCTGGTGCGGGAGGCTATCGGCCGTTGCCGCCACGATCGCCGAGGGCACGACCAACGGTGCCTCGACCGCGTCGGCGTTTCCCGGGAATGGAGAGCGCTTCATACCGGTTGTCCCATCAGCTCGCCCACAGGAAATCCCGCACCACCGTCACCTGGTCGTCAGCCACCAGCGTGGGCGCGTGACCCACTCCATTGAAGTTGACCAACGTGGCCCTGGGGCCACGCTGCGTCATCTGCAGCGCCGTCTCGGGCGTGAGCAGGTCGGACTGCGCGCCCCGAAGCAACAAGGTGGGCGCCCGGATCGCGTCGTACAAACCCCAGAGGGCGGCCTCACCCGCCTGCACGATCTGCTGCGCGCGCGCCTCGTCGGCCGTGGCCGTGATGGCCTTGAACGGCACTGCAATCGCAGGGTCATAGTGCAACCACCAGCGTCCCTCTCGCTCGCGCAGCAGCGGACGCGAAAGCGCCAGCCACTGCTCGGGCGTGTGGGGACCGAAGCCGGCCGAGATGGAGGCCAGGTAAGCCACTGCGGCCTGTTCGCTGTCGAACGACGGGTTGAGCCCAAGGTAGGTCCCGATGCGCAGCAGCGCCTCCCATTGGATCACCGGCCCCACATCGTTGAGCACCAGGCGGCGCAGCGCCATCTGCGGCTGGGCTGCCATCGCCATGCCAATGAGGCCGCCCATGCTGGTGCCCACCCAGTCGATCTGGAGGTCGGGCGCATCGGCGCGCAGGTGCGTGATCAGCGCTGCCGCGTCGGCTGCGTAGGTGGGAATCTGGTACCCCATGGGATCGGCCAGCCGGTCGCTGTGGCCACGACCGGCCACGTCCAGCGCAATGACCCGTGTGCGCTGGCGCAGCGTCTGAGCCAGCGTGTCGAAGTCCAGGCCCTGGCGCGACAGGCCGTGCACGCAAACCACGACACCGCGGTGATCAGCGGCCTGGCAAGACCAATCCCAGTAAGCCAAGCGGCGGGGTGCACCCGTCGCAGCGGCAGCGCCGCCCACGGGAAGATATTGGAGTTGGGGTGCTTGCATGGTGCGAGGAGAGGGGGACGCAAGATGTGTCCGTGATAATGAACCGGACACCGTTCAATCAATCGTAATGGAAGTGGGGATTTCACATGCTTGCCAACAAAACCGCCCTCGTCACCGGCTCCACCAGCGGCATCGGCCTGGGCATCGCCAAGGCCCTCGCGCGCCAGGGCGCCAACATCGTGCTCAACGGGTTTGGTGATGCCGAAGGCCCCAAGGCCGAGATCGCAGCGCTGGGCGCGAAGGTGGCCTACCACGGCGCGGACATGAGCAAGGCCGCCGAAATCGAAGCCATGATAGCCTTTGCCGCCGAGACCTTCGGGCAGGTCGACATCCTGGTGAACAACGCAGGTATCCAGCACGTGGCACGCATTGAAGACTTCCCGGTCGAGCGCTGGGACGCGATCATCGCCATCAACCTCACCAGCGCCTTCCACGCCAGCCGCCTCGCCCTGCCGGCGATGCAGAAGGCCAACTGGGGCCGCATCATCAACGTGGCTTCGGTGCATGGCCTGGTCGGCTCGGCAGAGAAGTCGGCGTACGTCGCTGCCAAACACGGCATCGTCGGCCTGACCAAAGTCACCGCGCTGGAGAACGCCACGTCCGGCGTGACCTGCAACGCCATCTGCCCTGGCTGGGTGCTCACGCCCCTGGTGCAGAAACAGGTGGACGCCAAAGCCGCCGCGCTGGGCATTTCCAACGAAGACGCCAAGAAACAGCTGTTGGGCGAAAAAGAGCCTTCGATGCAATTCACCACGCCCGAAGAACTGGGCGAGCTGGCGGTGTTCTTCTGCTCACCCGCCGGCAACAACGTGCGCGGCGTGGCCTGGAACATGGACGGCGGCTGGACAGCTCAATAACTTGGTCCGCCTGCATGAAAAAGGCCCGCATGAAGCGGGCCTTTTTCATTGGGCTTGCGGTGACGGATCAGCGCAGTTGCACAGAGCCCGATACTGTCACATTGACCGTGGACTTGCCTGGCTCGACGGGCACCGCCGCGTCCGACATGGCGGCTTTCGCTTCCATGGCCAGGGCGCGTGGCTGGAAAGGACGGCCTTCCTGGTCGGCCGAGCTCACCGCCACTTCACGCAGGCTGTAGCCGGCAAAGCCGAAACCCTTGGCCACTTCGCCCGCCTTCGACTTGAAACGCTCGATCGCCATGGCCTGCACGTCCGACTCCAGCTTCAGCCGCGCTTCACGTGAGAGCGAGAAGCCCATGTTGCTCATGGTGAGCGTCTGGATCTTGCCGGCGGTGGTACTGATGCGGGCGAAGTCGCGTCCTTCGAGCACCAGTTCGGTGCTGCCCTGCCAGCCGCTGATCTTGCCCTTGTCGGTGTATCGCGGGTACAGGCTGAACTGGCCGGTGCGCACCTCGAGCTGTTGGGGCTGGGCGCTGGCGCGGGCCACCGCCAGAGCGGCTTCGAGAGCCGCCTTCAACTGGTTCTGCACGGTCACCGCATCAGGTCCTTCGCGCGTGGTGCTCAGGCTCATGCTCAGCCAGTCTTGCGGAGCTTCGAGGAAGCCGCTGGCCGAAAGGTTGACAACGTTGAGGGGTGGCGGTTGAACAACCTGGGCGTGCGCCAGGGAGCCAATGGCGATGAGGGAGGAAAGAAGCAGGGCGCGGAAACGGGGAAGTTGAACGGAGCGTTGGGCTGACAAGGTCATGGTTTGAATTTGTTTTCATGCGGCGACTGGCCACGCAGCTGTTCGCGCAGTCGGTGACGCTCTTCAACGGACAAGCGGTAAGGCTTGGCGTTGTCCTCCAAGTCGTCGTAGGGTTGCCGCAGCACATCGCGCAGACGCAGGACGTTGCGAGGCTCCCCCTCATCCACCGAAATGGGCATGACCATCACCGATGCGTTTGAAGGCATCGGATGTGCGCGCTGATCCCCGGGTGCGGCATGCACCGAACCCAGTGTCAACATGATCAAGCCCAAGGGCAAATACGTTTTCATGGTCCGCTCAAGTATCGTCAATCCGGTCATTGTGTGATGTGCGCGCCGTGAACGGTTCGAGCTCGCGGGCAACATCTGTAACATCATGTCAGGAAAATAAAAATCCAGTGATGACAAGCACTTGGCGCTGCCACAATCGCGTTTGTTACATATTCAGGAAGTTGCCTACATGCCACAAAACAACGCACGCCCCAACAAGATCCTCGTGGTGGACGACGACGTCCGCATCCGCGACCTGTTGCGCCGCTACCTCATGCAGGAGGGATTTGAGGTCATGCTGGCCGAAGACGGCAAGTCGCTCAACCGCGTTCTACAGCGCGATTCTGTGGATCTGATCGTGCTGGATCTCATGATGCCGGGCGAAGACGGCCTGTCCATCTGCCGCCGCCTGCGCGCCAACGGCGACCGCACGCCAATCATCATGCTCACCGCCAAGAGCGAAGATGTCGACCGCATCGTCGGCCTGGAAGTCGGTGCCGACGACTACCTCGGCAAGCCATTCAATCCGCGGGAACTGCTGGCCCGTATCCACGCCGTGCTGCGCCGCCGCCCCCCTACCGAAGTGCCCGGCGCACCGTCTCAAGACCAGGAAGTCGTGAACTTTGGTCCTTTTGAGTTCGACCTGAGTCTGCGCACACTGCGCAAGGAAGGTTCCGACCTGCCACTCACCACCGGCGAGTTCGCCATGCTCAAGGCGCTGGTGCGCCACCCGCGCCAGCCACTGTCGCGCGAGAAACTGGCGCAACTGGCCCGCGGGCGCGAGTTCGAGCCGTTTGACCGCAGCCTGGACGTGCAGGTCTCTCGCCTGCGCAAGCTGATCGAGGAGGACGCCGCTTCGCCGCGTTACCTGCAGACGGTTTGGGGGGTGGGCTATGTCTTCGTGCCGGACGGCAACGCCTGATGTCGGAAGAGTCGCGGGTTCCTTTTGAAACCCATCCCACTTCACTGGAGACCGCACCTGCTCCGCTGGAACTGAGGCCCAGCCGAGGCTTCAGCCTGTTCTGGCGCACCTTCTTCTTTCTGGCCTTGCTGCTGGTGGGCTGCATCGTGGCCTGGCTGCAAACTTTCAGAGCGCTCGAGTACGAGCCCCGCGCCCTGCAGAGCGCCAACCAGCTGGCCTCGCTGGTCAACCTGAGCCGCGCGGCCCTGGTGCACTCGGATTCGATCGCGCGGGTCTCGCTGATCAAGACCTTGGCCGACGAAGAAGGTCTGCGCATCGCACCGCGCGAGCCCAACGACACCTTCCGCCTCTACAACACCGATGTGCTCAGCCGCAACGTGGCGGAACGCCTGAGCGGGCGCCTTGGGCCCGGCACTCTGGTGGCGCGTGAAGTCAACGGCACACCGGGTCTCTGGATTGGCTTCAACATCGACGGCGACCCCTACTGGCTGCTCACCGACCCGTCGCGCATCGGGCCTGTGGCAGGCACCACCTGGTTGATCTGGCTGGGCACGGCTGCTTTGCTCTCGCTCACCGGTGCGGCGCTCATCGCCCGTTTGATCAACCGGCCGCTGAAGAAGCTGTCGTTTGCGGCCAGCCGCGTGCGAGAGGGCGACTTCAACGCCAGCCAGCTCAACGAAACCGTGGCCACCAGCGAGATTCGCGAGGTCAACATCGGCTTCAACCGCATGGCGCAGCGCCTGTCGAAGATTGAACAGGACCGCGCGCTCATGCTCGCCGGCATCTCGCACGACCTGCGCACCCCCCTGTCACGGCTGAGGCTTGAAACCGAAATGAGCGTGGCCGACCCCATCGCCCGGGAGCACATGGCGGCCGACATCGAACAGGTCAACTCGATCATCGACAAGTTCCTCGACTACGCTCGCCCCGATCACATCAAGCCCGACCGGGTGAGCCTGAACCAGGTGGTCGATGCGGCGGTGTTTGCGCTGGGCGATGACGAACGCAACGTGTTCACCACCAGCATCCCGCCCGACACCATCGTGATGGGGGATGCGGTGGAGCTGCAGCGCGTGTTTGCCAATCTGCTGGAGAACGCCTGCCGCTACGGCCGCGACCCCCACACTGGCGTGGCGCGCGTGGACATTGCCGCCAAGCCCAAGGACGATTGGGTGTTGATCAAGCTGCGCGACCATGGGCAAGGCGTTGACCCCGAGATACTGGAACAGTTGACTCAGCCGTTCTTCCGGGGCGACGTCTCACGGACCTCGGCAACCGGCACCGGCCTGGGTCTGGCCATTGTCGACCGCGCCATTGCCCGCATGGGTGGGCGCTTTGCGCTGGCCAACAGCAGCACGGGCGGCCTCTCGGCCCACTTGAAACTGCAGCGCGCTCCCGCGTGATTCCGCTCAGGGCTCAGGCGAGCACGAAGAGCATGGCCACGGCCCGCGCTTCGATGCAGAGGCCCTGCCCCACCGGGCCGATCTTCTCGGCGGTCTTTGCCTTCACGTTGACCTGACCGAGCGACACGCCCAGCGTGCGGGCGATACCCTCCACCATGCCCGGGATGTGCGGTGCCAGCTTGGGCGCTTGCGCGATCACGGTGCTGTCAACATTTCCGATCTCGAAGCCCGCCTCACGCACGCGGCGCGCGGCCTCGTTGAGCAGCACGCTCGAATCCGCACCCTTGAAACGCTCGTCGGTGTCGGGAAAGTGGCGACCAATGTCGCCGAGCGCCGCGGCACCCAGCAAGGCGTCGGTGATGGCGTGCAGCAGCACGTCCGCGTCGGAATGGCCCAGCAGGCCCTGGTTGTGTGGAATGTGCACGCCACCAATGATGAGTTTGCGACCGGGCACGAGCGCATGCACGTCCCAGCCCTCGCCGATGCGCCACGTCGGGACCGGGATCGGGGTGTTCATGCGCGGCTCCTGAAGATGGCTTCGGCCAGTGCGAAGTCATCGGGGTAGGTGATCTTGAAATTGCGGGAACTGCCCTGAACCAGCAGCGGAAGGTGGCCAGCCATCTCCATGGCGCTGGCTTCGTCGGTCACGCCCGCAAAGCCCTGCGGGGCGGTGGCGGCCAGCGCCGCATGCAACGTCCCCAGGCGAAACATCTGCGGCGTTTGCGCGAGCCACTTGCCCGCGCGATCCACCGTGGCCGTCACACGCCCATCGGATTCGGCCTTGAGCGTGTCGGGCAGGGGAACCGCGAGCAGTCCACCCACCGGATCGTGCAGACAGGCATCGATCAGCGCATCGACCATGGGCGCCGTGACAAGGCACCGCGCGGCGTCATGCACCAGCACCCAGTCTTGCGGGTTTGTGCCCTGGTCCAGCATGGCCTGCAAGCCGTTGAACACGCTTTCAGCGCGGGAGCTGCCACCACAGCGCAGCGCGGAGACGCCGGGATAGCCCGTGGTCCAGAACGCGTCACCAGGAGCCGCCACCACCACCAGCCGTTCCAGCCGGGCCACCGCCCGCAACGCCGCCAACGTGTGCAAGACCATCGGCAACTCAAGGATGGGCTGGTACTGCTTGGGGACCTCGGTACCTGCCCGCGAGCCGGTGCCGGCGCATGGCAGCAGGGCATGGCAACGGATGCTGGCCTCGGTAGAAGTGTGGGGGGTCAATTCGTGGGCGGCATCGGGCATGGGTGGCTGCATTCTAAAATCACGGCTCACACACCCCCTGCTCTGCCGAGCCGGGGGTGTTCGTCATGGACGCTCCGGGCTGCACGCCCGGATCGCCTGCCTGCCAACCGCAACGCACCGCGCGCCGACCACTGCCCTTCATGGACCTGCCCAAACTCACCCCCGGCAAACGCTTCACCCTGCCCCACCCGGGTGGCTCGGCCGACGCGCTGTTGCTGGCGAAGCTGGCCGCGCGCGACAAGGCCGCGGGTCGGCTCACGGCCATCATCACGTCGGACGCCAACGACGCGCAGCGCCTCATCGACGAGATGGCGTTCTTCGCCCCCGAGCTGCGCTGCGCCCTGTTCCCCGACTGGGAGACCCTGCCCTACGACACGTTCTCGCCACACCAGGACCTGATCAGCGAACGGCTGGCCACCCTGTGGCGCATCTCGCAGCGCGACAAGGAGACCGGCGCCGACGTGGTGCTGGTGCCTGCCACCACCGCGCTGTACCGCGTGGCGCCGCCAGCGTTTCTCGCCGGCTACACCTTCCAGTTCAAGGTCAAGCAGAAACTGGATGAGGCGCGCCTGAAGAGCCAGCTCACGCTGGCGGGTTACCAGCATGTGACGCAGGTGGTGAGCCCGGGCGAATACGCGGTGCGCGGCGGCCTGATCGACCTCTTCCCCATGGGCAGCCCCGTGCCCTACCGCGTGGACCTGTTCGACGACGAAATCGACAGCATCCGCACCTTCGACCCCGACAGCCAGCGCAGCCTGTATCCGGTGCCCGAGGTGCGGCTGCTGCCCGGGCGCGAGTTCCCCATGGACGATGGCGCACGCGCCAAATTCCGCAGCCGCTGGCGCGAGCTGCTTGACGGCGACCCGACCAAGAGCCGCATCTACAAGGACATGGGCAACGGCGTGGCCACCGCCGGTATCGAGTACTACCTGCCGCTGTTCTTCGACGACACAGCCACCGTGTTCGACTACCTCGGTGCGGACGCCACGGTGGTGCTGCACGGCGACCTGGAGCCGGCCTTCCAGCGTTTCTGGCAAGACACCAAAGACCGCTACCGCCTCGTGCACGGCGACCCGGAACGCCCGGTGTTGCCACCCGAGTCGCTGTTCCTGGGCGTGGAGCAGTTCTATGCGCGTGCCAACGAGCACGCGCAGCTCGCCATCAAAGCCGTTCGCCCTGAGCTTGTCGAAGGGCTTGGCGAGGCTTCGACAGGCTCAGCCCGAACGGCCTATGCGCAGTTCAACGGATTGCCAGACCTGTCCGTGGTGCGCGGCGCCGAAGACCCGCTCTCGCGGCTGCAAGGCCACATCCGCAACACGGCGCAGCGCGTGCTGCTGCTGGCCGAGAGCGATGGCCGGCGCGAGAGCCTGCTCGACTTCTTGCGTGCCAGCGGCGTCAACCCGCCGGCCTTCGACTCCTTGCTGGAGTTCCAGACCAGCAGCGAGAAGCTCGGCATCGCCACCGCCGCACTGGCCACGGGTTTTTCGTGGCTCGAAGACGGCATCGACTTCGTCACAGAGACCGAGCTGTTTGCCGCGAGCCCCACCACGCGCCGGCGCAAGAAGCAGGAACAGGTCAGCGACGTCGACGCACTGATCAAGGACCTCTCGGAGCTCAACCTGGGTGACCCGGTGGTGCACATTGCCCACGGCATCGGTCGCTACCGCGGCCTGGTCAACCTGGACATGGGCGAGAAGAACGCCGACGGCACGCCAGCGTTGATGGAATTCCTGCACCTGGAATACGCCGACAAGGCCGTGCTCTACGTGCCCGTGAGCCAGTTGCAGCTGATCGGCCGCTACACCGGCGTGGGCGCCGACGAGGCGCCGTTGCACCGGCTGGGCAGCGGCCAGTGGGAGAAGGCCAAGCGCAAGGCGGCCGAACAGGTGCGCGACGCCGCGGCCGAACTGCTCAACATCTACGCCCGCCGCGCCGCGCGCCAGGGCCACGCCTTCCGCTATTCCGCGCAGGACTACGAGGTGTTCGCCAACGACTTCGGTTTCGAGGAAACCGCCGACCAGCGCGCGGCAATCCACGCCGTCATTCAAGACATGATCAGCCCGCGCCCTATGGACCGGCTGGTGTGTGGCGACGTGGGCTTCGGCAAGACCGAGGTGGCCTTGCGCGCGGCCTTCGTGGCTGTGACCGGCGGACGCCAGGTGGCCCTGCTGGCGCCCACCACGCTGCTCGCCGAGCAGCACTACCAGACGCTGGTGGACCGCTTCGCCAAGTGGCCAGTGAAGATCGCCGAGATGAGCCGCTTCCGCTCCGCCAAGGAAATCACCCTGGCCGCCAAGGGCCTGGCGGATGGCTCGGTGGACATCGTGGTCGGCACGCACAAGCTGCTGAGCGAAAGTGTGAAGTTCAAGGATCTGGGCCTGCTGATCATCGACGAGGAACACCGCTTCGGCGTGCGCCATAAAGAACAGATGAAGGCGCTGCGGGCCGAGGTCGACGTGCTCACGCTCACCGCCACACCGATCCCGCGCACACTGGGCATGGCGCTCGAAGGTTTGCGTGATCTGAGCGTGATCGCCACCGCGCCGCAACGCCGTCTGGCCATCAAGACTTTCGTGCGCAACGAGGGCAACGGCGTGATCCGCGAAGCCGTGCTGCGCGAACTCAAGCGCGGCGGGCAGGTGTACTTCCTGCACAACGAGGTCGACACGATCGAGAACCGCCGGCAAAAACTCGAAGAGCTGTTGCCCGAGGCGCGCATTGCCATCGCCCATGGCCAGATGCCCGAGCGCGAACTCGAACGCGTGATGCGCGACTTCGTGGCGCAGCGCTTCAACGTGCTGCTGTGCTCCACCATCATCGAGACCGGCATCGACGTGCCCACCGCCAACACCATCGTGATGGCGCGCGCCGACAAGTTCGGCCTGGCGCAGCTGCACCAGCTGCGCGGGCGCGTGGGCCGCAGCCACCACCAGGCCTACGCCTACCTCATGGTCCCGGACATCGAAGGCCTCACCAAACAGGCCGCGCAGCGGCTGGACGCCATCCAGCAGATGGAAGAACTGGGCAGCGGCTTTTACCTGGCCATGCACGACCTGGAGATCCGCGGCGCCGGCGAGGTGCTGGGCGAGAACCAGAGCGGCAACATGCTGGAGGTGGGCTTCCAGCTCTACAACGAGATGCTGAGCGAGGCCGTGCGCTCGCTCAAGGCCGGCCGCGAACCCGACCTGCTCTCACCACTCTCGATCACAACCGACATCAACCTGCACGCACCGGCCTTGCTGCCCAGCGACTACTGCGGCGATGTGCACCTGCGCCTGTCGTTCTACAAGAAGCTCGCCACCGCGCAGACCACCGACCAGGTCGACGGTCTGCTGGAAGAGATCGTGGACCGCTTCGGCAAGCTGCCACCACAAGCGCAGACGCTGGTGGACGTGCACCGTCTGCGTGTGCTCAGCGCACCCTATGGCGTCGTGAAGGTGGATGCGGCACCGGGCGTGGTGCAGATCACTTTCCGCCCCAACCCGCCGTTCGATTCGATGCGCATCATCGAGCTGATCCAGAAGAACCGACACATCAAGCTCGCGGGCAATGAAAAGCTGCGCATCGAGCGCGCCCTGCCCGAGGTGAAAGACCGCGTGCAGCTGGTGCGCGACGTGCTTCGATCGCTTGGCCAACCCATCCAACAACCCGTCACTGTCTGAAGCGTCCCGCCATGACCACCGCCACCGAATTCGCCCCCGGCCTCACCGTTCAAGGCTTCACGCCGCCGCTCAAGCTCCACGACTTCAAGCTGATCGCCTTCGACATGGACTCCACCCTCATCAGCATCGAGTGCGTGGACGAAATCGCCGATGCCGTGGGCAAGAAGGCCGAGGTGGCTGCCATCACCGAAGCCGCGATGCGCGGCGAGATCGCCGACTACAAGGACAGCCTGCGCCAGCGCGTGGCGCTGCTGCGCGGCGTCACCATCGCCGACATGGAGCAGGTCTACACCGAGCGCCTGCGCATCAACCCCGGCGCGGCCGAGCTCATCACAGCCTGCAAGGCGGCGGGTCTCAAGGTGCTGCTGGTCTCGGGCGGTTTCACCTTTTTCAGCGAGCGCGTGCGGCAGCAGCTCGGCATCGACTTCACGCGTGCCAACGTGCTCGAGGTGGAGAGTGGCCCGAACTGCGGCCAGCTCACCGGCCGCATGGTCGACCAACCCTGGGGCGATATCTGCGACGGCGCCGAGAAGCGTCGCACCCTGCTCGAAGTGGCCTCGCTGCTGGGCATAGCGCCCGCTCAGTGCATCGCCATGGGTGATGGCGCCAACGACCTGCCCATGATGAGCGTTGCAGGTCTTTCGGTGGCGTACCACGCCAAGCCCGCGGTGCGCGCGCAGGCGATGGTGGCCATCAACGAAGGCGGACTCGACCGTCTGCTCAGCGTCCTGCGCTGAGGCGTCGCAGCCCTTGGCATGAGGGTGCGACAGCGCACAGACGGTGTGTAAATCTCCTTTTAGAGTCTGCTCATTGGCGGTGGGGCTTGATGCCCTGCACCATGCGATGACCTTGCAAACATGTTGGGCCACGCGACTCAACCACTCCAAGGAACTCCATGAAAACACGTCAATTCTTCCCCATCGTCATGCTCGCCGTGGCCGCTTCCGTCATGACCCTGGCTGGATGTTCCTCCACCTCCAAGCAGGCCAGCACCGGCCAGTACCTGGACGACACCGCCATCACCGGCAAGGTGAAGGCCGCGATCTTCAATGACGCTTCCCTGAAGTCCGCGGAAATCAACGTCGAAACCTTCAAGGGCGCCGTGCAGCTCAGCGGTTTCGTGAATTCGCAAGCCGACATCCAGCGCGCCGTGGCCGTGACTCAAGGCGTCTCGGGCGTGAAGTCGGTCAAGAACGACATGCGTCTGAAGTAAGCCGCAGCCTTTCTTTTTTCAGTCAACGCCAAGGAGATCACCATGAAATCCATTGCATCGCGTTCGATGACGATCGCAGCTTCCGTTGCCCTGCTCGCCGGCCTCACCGCCTGCAGCGGCATGTCGCGCCAAGACCAGAACACCGCCATTGGTGCGGGCGCTGGTGCGGTGGGCGGCGCCGTCCTCACGGGCGGCAGCACGATGGGCACCCTGGGAGGTGCCGCCATCGGCGGCTTGATCGGCAATCAGGTCGATACCAAGAAGTGATCCGCAAGCCGGTCAACGCCGGCTTCGGGTCCATTGTTCAACCCTCACGAAAGACGCTCATGATCAAGTCTGAAGAACTCTCCACTCTGGCTCACGACGCGGCGCAAACTGCGGAACGTGCCGCCTATTCAGCCCGCAACGGGATCGGCCAAGGCCTGCATGAAATGTCCAGCGGACTGGAACATGCACGCTCGGAAACCGGACAAGCCCTGCGCCAGCTGGCCTCCGATTCGGATGCGCTGCTGCACCGTGGCCTCGACAAGGTGCGCGACAGTGCAGGCCAGCTGCGTGAAAAGTCGCTGCATGCCAAAGACACAGCCACCACATACATCCAGCACGAACCCATGAAGGCGGTGCTCATGGCCGCCGCCGTCGGTGCTGGCCTGATGGCGCTCGTGGCACTGTTCAGCCGCAATCACCACTCCGGCCGCTGAGCGCGGACACAGCGCCCATGCTTCACCCAGTGTTCCGCCTCGCAGCGTCACAACCGCACCTGCTGGCGGAACACGCGGCAGGCTATGTCGGCCTGCTCGCCGAAGAATTGGCCGAAAGTGGTGCGCACTTCAAACGGCGCATCACCTTGCAGATCGTCGGGCTCCTCGGCTTGATGGTTGCAGCCATTCTCGGCGGCGTGGCTGTGTTGCTCTGGGCGTCCTTGCCGGCGGCGTCGATACAACAACCTTGGTTGTTGTGGCTCGTCCCGCTGGTGCCGGCTCTGCTCGGCGCGCTGGCGCTGTGGGCATCCAGTAGCGACAACGTGCAACCCGCTTTTGCCACGCTGCGCGAGCAGCTTGACCAGGATGCAGCCATGTTGCGCAGGACCACATCGCCATGACCCAAGCTGAGTCTTCCCAGCAGCGCCTGGCACGCAGTCGAGCCCAGATGATGCTGTGGCTGGACACCGATCACTCGCGTCGTGAAGCCTTCTCGCACAGCGGTCTGGGCCAGTTCTCGGCCCTGCCGTGGGTCCGGAGCATCGGCAACCATCCGCTCGCCAGCCTTGCCTTTGGGGCACTCACGAGATGGTGGATGAAGCCGCGTGAGAAGCGCTCATCCACAACCCGTGTGCTCGCATTGGGCACCGGCCTGGGGCTGCTGCGCCGTCGACCGCTGCTGACCGTGGCGACCGTGGCGGTGATCGGCGCAGTGGCCTGGTGGACCCAGTTTCGCAAGCGTCCTCCTGCTCGATTGAAATAAGAACCAAGGAATCAACATGCTCTACACCATCGCCGTCGTGCTGCTCGTCCTCTGGCTGCTCGGCCTGGTCACCTCCACCACCCTGGGCGGCTTCGTCCACGTGCTGCTGGTGATCGCCGTTGTCATGGTGCTGCTGCGCCTGATCAGCGGACGCAAGCCCTTCTGACGCCACGGGGGCTGAGCGCGCCTCAGCCCCCCACGCGTTTGACGGTGTGGCCCTGCGCCTGGAGCGCCACCATTACCTTCTCGACGTGATCGCCCTGGATCTCGATCACGCCGTCCTTCACGGTCCCGCCCGATCCACACGCAGCTTTCAACTGCTTGCCCAGTGCGGCCAGACCCTGCGCTTCCATGGCCACCCCTTTCACCAGGGTGACAGCCTTGCCGCCGCGCCCCTTGGTCTCGCGCGACACGCGCACCACACCGTCGCCCGCCGGCACGGCCGTGGCCTGCTTGCACACACATTGCGCCACCGGCTGGCGGCACGCCGGGCACATGCGGCCTGCTTCCGTGGAATAAACCAGACCGCCGGTGGAGAGCTTGCTTTTCATGGGACTGGATCGTAGCGCGCTCCACCCGCTTGCCCGCGCACCACCGGTACACTGGGCCGAACCATTCCGACACCATGCCATTCCACGCTCTGGGCCTCGCGCCCGCCCTCGCCCAAGCCGCGGCCGAACTCGGCTTCACCACCCCCACACCCATTCAGCAAGCGGCGGTTCCTGCCGTGCTCAGCGGGCGTGACGTGCTCGCCACCGCCCAGACCGGCTCGGGCAAGACCGCCGCTTATGTGCTGCCGCTGCTGCAGCGCCTCATGGTCAGCCCCGGCCACACACCCCGGCGCGTACGCGCGCTGGTGCTGGTGCCCACGCGCGAGCTGGCGGCGCAGGTCGGTGAAGTGGTGCGCAGCCTGGCGCAACACCTGCCCACCAAGACCAAGACAGCCGTGGTGTTTGGCGGTGTCTCCATCAATCCGCAGATGCTGGCCCTGCGCGGCGGAGCCGATGTGGTGGTGGCCACGCCCGGGCGCCTGCTCGATCTGGTCGAGCACAACGCCCTGAAACTCGCCAGCGTGGAGTTGCTGGTGCTCGACGAAGCCGACCGCCTGCTTGACCTCGGCTTTGCGGAAGAACTCGCCCGTGTGCTGGCGCTGCTGCCCGCCGTGCGACAGAACCTCTTTTTCTCCGCCACCTTCCCGCCCGCCGTGCAGGAACTGGCCAGCACCCTGCTGCGCGAGCCGCAGCGCATCGACGTGCCCGGCGTTGAAGTCGAAGAAGCGGTGATCCTTCAGCAGGCCTTTCTGGTGGACAGCACGCGCCGCACGCAGTTGCTGCGCCAACTCATCAAGACGCAGGGCTGGCAGCGTGTGCTGGTGTTCGTGGCCACGCAGTACCTGGCCGAGCGTGTGGCTTCCAAGTTGCATCAGGGCGATCTGTACGCCACCTCGTTCCATGGCGGCCTGAGCCAGGGCGCGCGCAAGCAAGCATTGGACGAGTTCAAGGAGAAGCGCTGGGACGTGGTGGTGACCACCGACCTGGCCGCACGCGGCATCGACATCAGCCAGCTGCCGGTGGTGGTGAACTACGACCTGCCCCGCTCTGCCGTGGACTATGTGCATCGCATAGGCCGCACCGGTCGCGCGGGCGCCAGCGGCCTCGCGGTGAGCTTCGTCACCCCGGCCACCGAGGCGCATTGGCGCCTGATCGAAAAACGCCAGGGGCTGAGCTTGCCGCTGGAGGTGGTGCCCGGCCTGGAGCCCACCGAGGTGGCCCCGGTGAGCGAGGCGGGCGGCGGCGTCAAAGGCAAACGCCCCAGCAAGAAGGACAAGCTGCGCGCGGCCACCGCGGCCAAGCCGGGCTGAGCGCCTTCATGGCACGCCAGCGTGCAGGTGCAGCCCGAGCAAGGGAGCCGATGCGTTGTAGAACCGAAGAGCAGCCAGATTCAGCGCAGACCTCGAAGCCGCTCCATTCACGGCCAGCGCCCAGATCCCGCAGTCGCTGAAAGGCGCGCCCACCCGCCAGTCGGTCCTGGCCCAGCCACAGCGCTGAAAAGCGGCGCACGAGGCCACGTTCCCGTGGCGTATGCCTGTGACCAGGGCATTGAGCCGAGCGCGTTCGGCCAGGCCCGCCAAACCGCGGATGACGCGCGACCCATGCCCGCGCTGGCGCAGGGATGGCGTCAGCCACAGCGCCGGGCTCCCCACGTCCTCTTCCAGGCGCAACTGCGCGTATCCCACGGGCTGTTCGCCCTGGAAAACCACATAGCAGGCTGGCGTTTTGCTCAGGCGCGTGAGCACCCATGGCACAGGATCGTCCGGATCAGGGCGCGCAATGGCCGTCCAGTGCTCCCCTTCAGAATCGTCCAGCAGACGCGCCATCAGACCTGCGTGCTCAACGCACAGCGGCTCCAGATGGCCGCCCCCTTCGATGCTGAAAACACGGCGCCACATCGGCAAACGGTGGTCAAGCCGAGCCCATCACCGTGCGCAATTGAGCCCGGGCACGCGACAAGCGGGACCGCACTGCGCCTGGAGTGATGGCCAATCGCAGGGCGATTTCGTCGCGGCCCAGACCCTCCACCGCGACCAACCACAACACGTCCGCCTGCGTTGCTGGCAGCACGGCCATGGCGCGGTCCAGGGCGGCCAGCGCCTGCCGGCTGGCCAACAATTGGCCCGGCTCCGACGACAGACCGATTTCCTCGTCAATCTCCGGCTCGTGCAAACGCCTTGAGGCACCCTGCCCGGCCAGCCAACGCCGCGACAGATTCAACGCGATGCCGTAAAGCCAGGTGGACGGGCGCGAGTCACCGCGAAAGCGGTGGCCGCCCCGGTGCGCTTGCAGAAAGGTGTCCTGAACCATGTCTTCGGCATCCACGGCCGAACCAACCCGGTGGGTGAGCCAACGCCGTATGGAGCGGGCCTGCGTTTGAAACTCGCTCCCCCAGTCCACCGGAGCCCGCAAGGCCGAAGACAAGTCCTCGCTTTCCAAGGTACCGACGGAGTCTGAAAGCGGGGGGCCGGGGAGGAGAAAAAGGTCTGACATGGCCTCAGCCTGAGGCACCTGCCGGACCGCGTACATCGTGTCTTTGCACCAGGGCACCCTGCACCACTGCCGGGCCACTGGGCTTGGAACCGCAGAGAGCGGCACGCTGGACGCCGACCCTGCACTCACGCTGTGTGCAGACAGTCCGGTCATGCATGTCCAAGCCATGGCTTGGCCCCTGTTACCCCCTCTTCCACCCCCACACCATGAACCCGAACTTTGAAAAACTGGCCACTGCGTTTGCGACCAAAGCTGGCCTGGATCCCAAGCACATCATCGAAGGCGGCGCGTTTGACGCCTCCGGCACCTTGTGCTCCCTCTTGCACGACTCGCAACTCGATCCGGATCGATTCTTCGTCTATGCCGATCTGGGTGCTCCTCCCGGCGACAAAAAGGAATTGGCATACCTGAATCTTCTGAAGCAGAACTACGACGCCTTCGCTGTCGCCAATTCCCGCTTCAGCATCTCACCAACCAATGGCCACGCAATCTTCACCATTTCCCTGAATGCTAATACCACAACTCTCGATCAACTTGTGAACGAAATCAAGGGTGCTGTGTCTTTAAGCCAGGAATGGCAAAAAAGCTCCTTCAGCGGATTTCAGATCGGTGCCAAGATTTAAAGGAGCCGCAACATGGAACTCAAAGCCCTATTTCATGCCTCCAAAGAACCTTCACCCAGCCTGGGGGTTGCCAGAACGCAGAAACGGTACAAGGTTGCCGATGTGCATTTCCATCCGACCAATTATGCTCAAGAAGGCACGGACCCTCAGTTCCTGCTGAGCGCCATGGAGGCATTGAAAATCAAATGGACCACTTTGGCTCCCATTCCCACCAATGTCATGGCACGGGGATGCGGAAACCACAACCATCCATATGATCACGAATTCGATCACGCGCACGATGAGCACATCCCAGCGTTGGGTATACACACTGCCGAATCCAATTATTACCTTTCCGATGGCAACGTCAGACACAACATTATCGAGATCGACGCTAAGACGTATGAATCCAATCTAAAGAAAGATGCTCCTCTTTACTACAACACGGCCGTCGATGGCGACACGGCCGCGCGCTTCCTGAAATTGAAAGCGGAAGACAAGGAGCGCTTTGACCCCATGGTCACGGGCCTGGTATTGGGAGATGTGCGCTGCAGCAATGACCTTCTGCGCAAACTCTGGAACACCCCCGGTGTGTTCACCGGCGTGGGAGAGATCACGGTTCACAAGGAATGGGTTGACAAGAAGGTGCCGCTGGAACACCAAGCCAACCTGACTGACCGATCCGCTGGCCTCAAAGGCCTCATGCAGACATGCGGCGTGATCCGCATGCCGGTGGTTTTGCATTGCGATGTGGATGTCATGCCGCTTAAAAGGGCGGCGGGTGCGCCTCCTGCTTATTTTCAGGCCATCAAGGAATTTCTGAAAGACCCGCAGTGCGTGAACACCAACATCATCTGGGCCCATGCAGGCGGCTTGGGAAAGTATTCAACCATCAGCGATGGTCATCTGGAAAGGCTGCGGGAAATCCTAGATTCGAAAGATCACAAACATGTGTATTTCGACCTGTCTTGGGATACCGTGGCCAAGCAACTGATGCGCAAATCACAACTGGATGTGGTGGACGAGGAATCCCGCGTGAAGGCTTTTTGCCAACTGTTGTCTGACTATCCAACCCGTTTCCTGTTCGGCTCCGATTCCTTGTCGCCCAACACAACAGCCATCTGGGGTGCCACCGCCGATCTTTACTCACAAGTTTTCTTGAAAATCGACAAAGCCGTGAGCAAGGCAATTCGGTATGAAAACTACGAGAAACTGCTGGTGAATGCTCGCCCTTGGGTTCGAGCTTATGAAAAATATTGCCTCCCCTACGCCATGCTTTTGGAAGACATGCGGCAAGACAATGCGGTGCCTCCCAATGTGAAAAATGCCATCCAGCAAGCAGTTCAAGATGGAATCCATGTGGGACTGTCGCTGCGAATGAACGAACTCGAAAAAACGCCGATTTCACCCGAAATCGCCAGTCTCCAGAAGCACGTGATGAATCCCCAAGAATTGAAAGAGATTGCCACCACCCCCTTGGACATGAACAAGCCGATGCTGTGGGAAACCAATGTGGCGTTCAGGAAAAATTATTTGGATAAATCCAAATTGTGAACAAAAGAACCGGGGCGCCGGATGGACTGTCTATCAGCACTCACCCCGGCGCTCGCGGCTTCTTTCCCATCTTCATTACAACGATTGATCATCATGGACCCAAAATTTTTCGCTCAACTCTGCACCGAAGCCAGCAAAACACTCGCTCTCAACGACAGCACCGCCCTTGGCCTGGGTCAGCCCATCACCATCCACGGCGTGGACATCGAACTGATGATGAAGACCTCGTTCCCCGCCGGTGTTCAGCTCATCCTGGAAGTGGGCGCACCCGAGCCCAAAGCGCGCCAGGCCGTGTACGAAGCCTTGTTGGCCCAGCAAATGCTTTGGATGGGCGACCTCAATGGCCTCTTCTGCTACGACGCCAGCCACGACCGCGTCCTGTTCAGCGTGGGCATGCCCACCGACGCCAACACCAAAGGCGAACAACTGGCGAAGTCCATCCAGGGCTTCGCCGATCTGGTGCTGAGCTGGCGCAGTGGCCTGCTCAAAGGCCTGCTGGACCCGGACTGGTTCCTCCAGGACGCCATGCTCGACAAAACCGCCCACGCCTGAGGAGAACCCCATGGACGTTCCAGATAAAGACGACGGGCACAACTCGGGGCACGAAAAGATCCCAGAGCAAGACGAGTACGTGCTGGCATACAGCAAGATTTTTGGCGGCCTCCCGGAGAGCGAGCCCATCCGGATGCCACTCCTGCCCGCTTTGCCACCCCTGCCCACCGCCACCTTGGCTCAGACCAGCCCGCCGCTGAGCAAACGCGAGCGTTACGGTTTGTCGAGCTCACTCGGCCATTCCGGACCCGGCTCATCCAAACCCATGTCGCCCCGCATCGACATCATGATGGTGCCCACACCGCGCGACTCACACGGCATGGTCAATGACGGTGCGGCCTGGGTCACCAAACTGCTGAAACAGATGGAAGCCATGTCCGCGTTGTCGACAGAGGCTCAGGCCGATTTGATGACGAAAGTGCCCGACCTCGCCATCGTCAACGAACAGGCGAAGCAGGATACCCTGGCCCGTGAGAAAGACCTGCGCAATCGGCGCTTCCGCACCAGCACCTACGCCGCCATGGTGATGTACTGGCTGACCTTTGGCCTGGGCAAGGTGGTGGGCAATACCTACGGTGCCGCCATGGTGGCCTGTGGTCTGCCTGCGGCCGCTGTGTACGCCCCGCTGTTCACCATGTTGGGCGTTCCGTTCATGCAGGTGGTGTTTGGTGAGCCGTATGGCGGAGCCTGGCGCAACGCGGGTGTGAGCTACGGCTCACCCGATCAGGCGGCCTACATCAACTACCAGACCGCGCACGCGCTCTACATCCGCGCCTGGCTGGAGGGCAATCCCGCCGACGAGGAGAAGTACCGCAAGATCATGAATGGCATCGTGGACAAGCTGATCGAGCGGGAGGGCGGCAAGCATGCCGACGACAGTTCGCGCATCCCCCCGCGGCTGCGCTCGAACGCCAAGGTACCCGAGCGCCACGACGATGGCACGGTGAAGGCCGGACAGATCGACCCCTCGCGCGCGGTGGTGGGCGCGGCGCGCACGCGCTCCTTCATCACCGACGAAATCCCGGTGCACACCTTCACGGTGCTCAACGGCATGTCGGGTGCGGCCAATGTCTTCTGGAAACTCGGCATGGGCAGCGCTCTGGCTCGTGTCCCCGACATGGTGGCCCACACCGTGCTCGGCTCCATCGCCATGATCTCGATGTTCGAATGGCAGAACGTGTGGCGCGCCAAGTACCAGGGTGTGGATCTTTCCGATGGTGGGCACCCGGCGGTGCTGCAAGCCAAGAAGGAAACAGCCCGCATGACCGTGGAACTGTGGCGCAAGCGGTGTACCGATGCGATCGCCCTGATCCGCAAAATCGAAGACGTGCTCAAACTTGCCCAAGAGTACCGGGCCACGCACCACGAAACCGATGTGCACTGGAACGACATCCTGAGCTACGAGGCCACCTTGCTCGCCACCCATGGGCAGCTGCGCCAATCGCTCAAAACCATATTGGCCGCGGCCAAGCGGAGCCGGAATGAGCTCAACGAACTGACGACACGCAACGCCAGGGCCAACAAAGCGGCCAAGCGGATCATGTCGTCGATGGTGGGCGAAAGCGCAGCTGCCGAACCCTGGCTGGACGGTGCACCCTTGCAGATACGCAGCGTTGCACGGGTGTTCGGTTACATGACGGTGCTGGCCACGACCACCAGCCAGGCGATTTTGCTGGGCATGTCGCTGATGGAGTACGACCAGAACCGCGCCGACGCCATGGCACAGGCGGCGATGCACAACACCACGCTGGTCAGCGAACCGCTCAACATCATCGGCCTGACCCCGGACCAGATGGCCATTGCCACCTTCACCGCCAGCACCGTGGCCGCCAACGCCATCGTCGGCTGGACCGCCAAGACCCTGTATGGTTTGCCGCTGTGGGAGTACGGCATCCACGGTGTGGCAGGCGTCGCCACACGGGCCATCAAGGGCGTGCGCACATGTTTGGGCATGGCGCCAGACACCACACTGCCTGCATCGGGTGACGAGGAAAACCCGCAGGGTCACATTCAGCCAGCCAACGTGCCCGCGTACACCAGCGATGACGAGGGCTCAGGAGACGGGATCAATCTTCCAGAGCTGCCTGAAATCAAGATCGGCGGCAGTTCCAAAGCCTCCAGCTCGTCGAGCTCCAGCAGCGATCACCACTGAACGAGGCCCAAAACGAAAACCCCCGGTGGCCGAAGCCAGCGGGGGTTGATGTTTTGGTGGGCGGTGCAGGGTTCGAACCTGCGACCCCTGCCGTGTGAAGGCAGTGCTCTACCACTGAGCTAACCGCCCGATCGAATCAATGATGCAACAAGGCATCGATCGATCGGAAGCCTCAGATTATAGCCAGGTTTTCAGTGCTTTCAGGCGACTGCGAGCGAACGCCACACGGTTTTTCCTTTGCTGGCCTTGTCCAGGTCGGCCAGCACGCCGTCGTGGGCGTGCGTCTCGTGCTCGTTCGCGCGCAGCACCGGCAGCTCGAATCGGCTCAAGTCCAACGTCTCGGTCAGACCGTTCTCGTCGGGTGCGTCACCCAGGTCCATGAGCAAGGCATCCTGGCCCCGCGTCATGTTGATGTAGACGTCGGCGAGCAACTCGGCGTCGAGCAGCGCGCCGTGCAGCGTGCGGCCCGAGTTGTCCACGCCCAGGCGGTCGCACAGGGCGTCCAGGCCATTGCGCTTGCCCGGGAACATTTCCTTGGCCATCACCAGGCTGTCGGTCACCTGGCCAATCACGGTCTTGATGGAGGGGCGGCCCAGCCGGTCGAGCTCCTTGTTGAGGAAGCTGATGTCGAACGGCGCGTTGTGGATGATCAGTTCGGCGTCGCGCAGGTACTCCAGCAACTCGTCGGCGATGGCAGCGAACTTGGGTTTGTCGCGAAGGAACTCGTTGCTGATGCCGTGCACCTTGAGCGCGTCCTCGTGGCTGTCGCGCTCGGGATTGACGTAGAAGTGCAGGTTGTTGCCGGTGAGCTTGCGGTTGAGAAGCTCGACGCAGCCGATCTCGATGATGCGGTCGCCGCTATCGGCGGACAGCCCGGTGGTTTCGGTGTCGAGAACGATCTGGCGCATCAGTGGAGTTCCTTCGCGTGGTTGATCGAGTACTTGGGAATTTCCACGGTCACATCGTTCTGCGCCAGGATGGCTTGGCACGAGAGGCGCGAGTTGGGCTCCAGGCCCCAGGCACGGTCGAGCAGGTCTTCTTCGGTCTCGTCGAGTTCGTTCAAGCTGTTGAAGCCCTCGCGCACGATCACGTGGCAGGTCGTGCAGGCAGCGCTCATGTCGCAGGCGTGCTCGATGTTGATCTTGTTGTCGAGCAAGGCCTCACAGATCGAGGTGCCGGCGGGCGCCGAGATGCTGGCGCCCTGGGGGCAGTATTCGGGGTGGGGCAGGATTTTGATGATGGGCATGGGGTTCAGACTTCTTCGAGTTTCTTGCCGGACAGGGCCTGCCGGATGCCGCGGTTCATGCGCAGGGCCGCGAATGCTTCCGTGCCTTTGGCCAAGGCAGTGGTTGCGGCCTCGATGGTGGCGGCTTCAGTGCTGCCCAAGGACTGGCTCAGAGATTCGATGAGGGCATCGATGCTCTGGCGTTCGTCGGCTTGCAGCAGGTCTGCATCGGCGGCCAGCGCGGTGCGGGTGGCGACGATCATGCGGTCCGCGTTCACCCGGGCCTCGACCAGCGCGCGCGCCTGGATGTCCTGCTCGGCGGTGGCGAAGCTGTCCTGCAGCATCGCGGCGATCTGTTCGTCGCTCAGGCCATAGGCGGGTTTCACGTCCACCCGAGCCTCCACCCCACTGCCCTGCTCTTTCGCGCTCACCGACAGCAGTCCATCTGCGTCCACCGTGAAGGTCACGCGGATGCGTGCCGCACCGGCCACCATGGGCGGAATACCGCGCAGCTCGAAGCGCGCGAGGCTTCGACAGTCGGCCACCAGGTCACGCTCTCCTTGCACCACGTGCAGCGCCAGTGCGGTCTGCCCGTCCTGGTAGGTGGTGAAGTCTTGTGCGAGCGCTGTGGGGATGGAGCTGTTGCGGGGCACGATGCGCTCGACCAGGCCACCCATGGTCTCGATGCCGAGCGAGAGCGGGATCACGTCGAGCAGCAGCAGGTCACCGTCGCGGCTGTTGCCGGCGAGCGCGTTGGCCTGGATGGCGGCGCCCAGCGCCACCACTTCGTCGGGGTTGAGATTGGTCAGCGGCTCCTGGCCGAAGAACGTGCCCACCGTGCGGCGCACCACCGGCATGCGGGTCGAACCACCAACCATCACCACGCCCTTCACTTCGTCCTTGGAGATACCGGCATCGCGCAACACCTTTCGCACGGCGGTCATGGTGCGAGCGGTGAGTGTTGTGGTGCAGGCCTCGAAGTCGGCCGGGGTGACGGGCTGCTCGATGGTCTGGCTGGCCACGCTGGCGCGGAAGATTTCGCTGCCGGAAGAAGACAGGGCCTCTTTCACTCGGCGCGCCTCGGAATGCACGGCGGCGCGCTCCGAGGCATTCAGCGAAGCGTTCACTCCTTGCTGAGCCAGCACCCAGGCGGCCAGCGCCTGGTCGTAGTCGTCACCGCCCAAGGCCGAGTCGCCACCGGTGGCCATCACCTCGAACACGCCTTTCGTGAGGCGCAAGATGGAGATGTCGAAGGTGCCTCCACCGAGGTCGTAGATGGCGTAGACGCCTTCCGAGCCGTTGTCCAGGCCATAGGCAATCGCCGCGGCCGTGGGCTCGTTGATCAGGCGCAGCACGTTGATACCGGCGAGTTGTGCCGCGTCCTTGGTGGCCTGGCGCTGCGCGTCGTCAAAGTACGCGGGCACGGTGATCACCGCGCCATAGAGTTCGTCGTCGAAGCTGTCCTCGGCGCGAAAACGCAGTGTGGCCAGAATTTCGGCGCTCACTTCCATCGGCGTCTTGCGCCCGGCCACGGTCTCGACCACGGCCATGCCGTCCTGTTCGACCACGTTGTATGAGAGCTTGTCCACATCGGCCACCTGGGCGCGGCTGCGGCCCATGAGGCGCTTGACCGAGCTCACCGTGTTGGCCGGGTCTTGCACCTGCGCGGCGAGCGCCTCAAAGCCGATCTGCCGGCCCGAGCCGCCTTGCGCGGGGTCCAGGTAACGCACGACGCTGGGCAGGATCACCCGGCCATCGGCGGCTGGCAGGCATTCGGAAATGCCGTGGCGCACCGCGGCCACCAGCGAATGCGTGGTGCCCAGGTCGATGCCCACCGCCACGCGGCGCTGGTGGGGGTCGAGGGACTGGCCGGGTTCGGAAATCTGCAGAAGCGCCATGGGTCAACGATCAAATCAAAACGGGGTAACGGCCTATTGTCCCAGCAGATCGATCCGGTTCTCCACATCGGCTGCAAAGCGCTCAACGAACATAAGGGCTCTGACCTGCTTGGCCAGCGCGGGCCAGTCGTGCAGGTCGTCGGCGGTGGTCTGAAGGTCCTGCAACATGGCGCGGCGCGCGGCGGCCACGTCTTCGGCCATGCGCTCCAGGTCTTCGAGGTCGCTGGCCTCGTCCAGGTCTTCGCGCCACTGCATCTGCTGCATCAGGAAGGCCGCCGGCATGGCGGTGTTGTTCTCGGCCTGGATCGGTGCCCCATGCAGTTCGCAGAGGTACGCCGCGCGCTTGAGCGGGTCCTTCAGGCGCTGGTAGGCCTCGTTGATGCGCACCGACCACTGCATGGCCTGGCGCTGCGCCTGCGCATCGGCAGTGGCGAATCGGTCGGGATGGGCCTCGCGCTGCAGGTCTTTCCAGCGCGCGTCGAGGGCGGCGCGGTCCACGGCGAACTGCGGGCTCAGGCCGAAGATCTCGAAGTCGCTGGATTGCAGGTTCAGGGGCTGGCTCATGGCAAAACAAAGCCGCCGGCGCTGGACAGCACGGGCGGCTCGATCGGGGAACGTGGCATCAGATGCGGAAACTCTCGCCGCAGCCGCAACGGTCGCGCTCGTTCGGGTTGTTGAAACGGAAGCCCTCGTTGAGGCCTTCGCGCACGAAGTCGAGCTGCGTGCCGTCGATGTAGGCCAGGGCCTTGGGGTCGACCAGCACCTTCACGCCGTTGTCCTCGAACACCACGTCTTCCGGCGCGATCTCGTCGGCGTACTCCAGCTTGTAGGCCATGCCGGAGCAGCCCGTGGTCTTCACGCCCAGGCGCACCCCCACGCCCTTGCCACGCTTGGTGATGTAGCGGGTGACGTGCCGTGCAGCGGCTTCTGAAATGGAGATGGCCATGGGAACCCGGGGCTCAGTTGAGGTGTTTCTTGCGGTAGTCGTCCACCGCGGCCTTGATCGCGTCTTCGGCCAGGATGGAGCAATGGATCTTCACCGGCGGCAGCGCCAGTTCTTCGGCGATCTGGCTGTTCTTGAGCGCGGCGGCCTGGTCGAGCGTCTTGCCCTTGACCCATTCGGTCACCAACGACGACGAAGCGATCGCCGAGCCGCAGCCGTAGGTCTTGAAGCGCGCGTCTTCGATCACGCCCGTGGTCGGGTTGACCTTGATCTGCAGCTTCATCACGTCGCCGCAGGCGGGGGCGCCCACCATGCCGGTGCCGACGCTGTCGTCACCCTTTTCGAACGAGCCCACATTGCGGGGGTTTTCGTAGTGGTCAACCACTTTTTCTGAATAAGCCATGATCTTTCTCCTTCAGTGTGCTGCCCACTGGATGGTGGACAGGTCAATACCGTCTTTGAACATTTCCCACAGCGGGGACAACTCGCGCAACTTGGCCACGTTTTCCTTGATGGTGGCGATCGCGTAGTCGATTTCTTCTTCGGTCGTCCAGCGGCCGATGGTCATGCGCAAGCTGCTGTGCGCCAGTTCGTCGCTGCGGCCCAGGGCACGCAGCACATAACTGGGTTCCAGGCTGGCCGAGGTGCAGGCCGAGCCCGACGACACCGCCAGACCCTTGATGCCCATGATGAGCGACTCGCCCTCAACGTAGTTGAAACTCATGTTGAGGTTGTGCGGTACGCGCTGCGTTTCGTGGCCGTTGATGAACACCTCTTCCACATCCTTGAGGCCGGCGACCATGCGGTCATGCAGAGCCTTGATGCGCACGTTTTCTTCGTGCATCTCGGCCTTGGCGATGCGGTAGGCCTCGCCCATGCCCACGCACTGGTGGGTGGGCAGCGTGCCCGAGCGCATACCGCGCTCGTGACCACCACCGTGCATCTGCGCCTCGATGCGGATGCGCGGCTTGCGGCGCACATACAGGGCGCCGATGCCCTTGGGGCCATAGGTCTTGTGCGAGGTCAGACTCATGAGGTCGACCGGCAGCGTCTGCAGGTCGACGTCGACGCGGCCAGTGGCCTGCGCGGCGTCGACGTGGAAGATCACGCCCTTTTCGCGGCAGATAGCGCCGATGGCGGCGATGTCCTGGACCACACCGATCTCGTTGTTCACGAACATGACCGAGGCCAGGATGGTGTCCGGGCGGATCGCGGCCTTGAAGGCCTCCAGGTCGATCAGGCCATCGGCCTGCACGTCGAGGTAGGTCACTTCAAAACCCTGGCGCTCCAGCTCACGGCAGGTGTCGAGCACGGCCTTGTGCTCGGTCTTGACCGTGATGAGGTGTTTGCCCTTGGTCTTGTAGAAATGCGCCGCGCCCTTGAGCGCGAGGTTGTTCGACTCCGTCGCGCCACTGGTCCAGACGATTTCACGCGGGTCGGCGTTGATCAGTGCGGCCACCTGCTCACGTGCGGTCTCCACCGCTTTTTCCGCTTCCCAACCCCAGGCGTGGCTGCGCGATGCCGGATTGCCGAAGTGCTCGCGCAACCAGGGAATCATGGCGTCCACCACCCGCGGGTCGCAGGGGTTGGTGGCGCTGTAGTCCATGTAGATGGGGAAGTGAGGAGTGCTCATGGCGGGCTGTCTTTGTGCGGATCTGTGGGGGTCAATGAAAAATTTTGCCGGGACTGGCTGATGCTGCCCTGCACCTGCCCGGAGCGGTGCTCCGGGCAGGTCAGGCTCATTTGGAGAACGCCGCTCCACCCAGTGCGAACACCGAGTTGGGCGCGTTCACACGAATGGGCTTGACCACCGGTGCGCTGGAAATGGCTCGTTTGATCATGGGCGCGTTCTCCACCACCACGCCTTTGGCGAGCTGTTCGTCCACCAGCGACTGCAGGGACACGGAGTCGAGGAAGTCCACCATCTTGGTGTTCAGCGCAGCCCACAATTCGTGGGTCATGCAGCGGTGTCCTTCGCCCATACAGTTTTCCTTGCCGCCGCATTGTGTGGCGTCGATCGGCTCGTCCACCGACACGATGATGTCGGCCACGGTGATCTCGGATGCCTTGCGGCCCAGGGTATAGCCACCGCCCGGCCCACGGGTCGATTCGACCAGTTCGTGGCGCCGCAGCTTGCCGAACAACTGCTCAAGGTAAGACAGCGAAATCTGCTGCCGCTGGCTGATGGCCGCAAGCGTGACAGGTCCGTTGTTCTGACGCAGGGCCAGATCAATCATGGCTGTGACCGCAAAGCGGCCTTTGGTCGTGAGGCGCATTTTCAAGCTCCTTTAAATGTTGGCTTGACCGTCGTTGACTGGCTCAACAGGTGTTACCCCTGAACCCCTTCTCCGCCCACCCTGACCACTGCTGGTCGCTTCATCGAAGGCTTTCCCGACTGTTTTCGTCGAGTATAGCGTAAAAGCCTAGTGATTCACTCGGCATCTTAAACCAGAACGCCAGTTTGTCCAGGACAAATAAGACTTCAACCGAAAAGACCAAGTGGACTTTTCAGTCACTTTCAAGCTGGGGAGTGCGAGTTCAGAGTCGTGTCCAGACCAAATCGTTCAGACAAAACGAGAAAAGAAGCTGATTGCCATGGCGCAAGCAGCGTGGAGAGGCGGCCGTTTGGAATCACTCAGGCGATGTTGTCCATGCCAGGCGCTCCGAACACCGAGGCCTTGAGCCGGCTCAGCTGGTCCCGCACGCTGGCCGCCTTCTCGAATTCCAGGTTCCGCGCGTGTTCCAGCATCTGCTTTTCAAGCCGCTTGATCTCGCGCGCCACATCCTTCTCGCTCATCTCGTCGATGCTGGCACGGTGTGCACTCTCGGCGGCCAGGCGGTCGGCCTCCTTGCCCGCCTTCTCGCTGTAGACGCCATCGATCAGGTCCTTGATGCGCTTGTTGATGCTGCGCGGCTCGATGCCCATGGCGAGGTTGTGGGCCACCTGTTTGGTGCGGCGGCGATTCGTCTCGTCGATCGCCTTCCTCATCGACTCGGTGACGCGGTCGGCATACAAAATGGCTCGGCCATTGAGGTTGCGCGCGGCGCGGCCGATGGTCTGGATCAGGCTGCGCTCGGAGCGCAGGAAGCCTTCCTTGTCGGCGTCCAGGATGGCCACCAGCGAGACCTCGGGAATGTCCAGGCCCTCGCGCAGCAGGTTGATGCCGACCAGCACGTCGAAGGCGCCCAGGCGCAGGTCGCGCAGGATCTCCACCCGCTCCACCGTGTCCACGTCGCTGTGCAGGTAGCGCACCTTCACGCCGTTTTCGGTCAGGTAATCGGTGAGCTGCTCGGCCATGCGCTTGGTGAGCGTGGTGATCAGCACGCGCTCGTTCTTCTCGACGCGGATGCGGATTTCCTGCAGCACGTCGTCCACCTGGTGCGTTGCAGGACGCACCTCCAGCTCGGGGTCCACCAGTCCCGTGGGGCGCACCAGCTGTTCGACCACCTGGCCGGAATGGGTTTTTTCATAGTCGGCCGGGGTGGCCGAGACGAACACCACCTGGCGCATGCGCTGTTCGAACTCGTCCAGCTTGAGAGGCCGGTTGTCCAGCGCGCTCGGCAGGCGGAAGCCGTATTCCACCAACGTGGTCTTGCGCGCCCGGTCGCCGTTGTACATGCCGCCGAACTGGCCCATGAGGACGTGGCTCTCGTCCAGGAACATCATCGCGTCCTTGGGCAGGTAGTCGGTGAGCGTGGATGGCGGCTCGCCCGGCAGGCTGCCCGAAAGGTGGCGCGAGTAGTTCTCGATGCCCTTGCAGTGGCCGACCTCGCTGAGCATTTCCAGATCGAAGCGGGTGCGCTGTTCCAGTCGCTGCGCTTCGACCAGTTTGCCCATGCCCACAAGCTGCTTGAGCCGTTCGGCCAATTCCAGCTTGATCGCCTCGACCGCGCTGAGCACCTGCTCGCGCGGCGTCACGTAGTGGCTGCTGGGATAGACGGTGAAGCGCGGGATCTTCTGCCGCACCTTGCCGGTGAGCGGGTCGAACAGCTGCAGGGTCTCGACCTCGTCGTCGAACAACTCGATGCGGATCGCCATCTCGGAGTGTTCTGCCGGGAACACGTCAATGGTGTCGCCGCGCACGCGGAACTTGCCGCGCGAAAAATCTTGCTCGTTGCGCGCGTATTGCATGCGCACCAGTTGCGCGATGAGGTCGCGCTGGCCCACCTTGTCGCCCACGCGCAGCAGCATCACCATCTGGTGGTAGCTCTCGGGCTTGCCGATGCCGTAGATGGCCGACACCGTGGCCACGATCACCACGTCGCGCCGCTCCAGGATGCTCTTGGTGCAACTCAGGCGCATCTGCTCGATGTGCTCGTTGATCGCGCTGTCCTTCTCGATGAACAGGTCGCGCTGCGGCACGTAGGCCTCGGGCTGGTAG